>NZ_JBYOJO010000009.1:0-280793 GCF_057798955.1 Cupriavidus sp. 207A1
CCAGCCCGATACCTGCGAGGCCGAACCCGTCGGCGCCGAGCATCCGCTGTTCGTGCTCTACACCTCGGGCTCCACCGGCAAGCCCAAGGGCGTGCAGCACAGCACCGGCGGCTACCTGCTGTGGGCGCTGATGACGATGAAGTGGTCGTTCGACATCAAGCCCGACGACCTGTTCTGGTGTACCGCCGACATCGGCTGGGTCACCGGCCACACCTATATCGCCTACGGCCCGCTGGCGGCCGGCGCCACCCAGGTGGTGTTCGAGGGCGTGCCGACCTACCCGAACGCCGGCCGTTTCTGGGACATGATCGCCCGCCACAAGGTCAGCATCTTCTACACCGCGCCGACCGCGATCCGCTCGCTGATCAAGGCCGCCGAGGCCGACGAGAAGATCCACCCCAAGCAGTACGACCTGTCGAGCCTGCGCCTGCTCGGCACCGTGGGCGAGCCGATCAACCCGGAAGCGTGGATGTGGTACTACAAGAACGTCGGCAATGAGAACTGCCCGATCGTCGACACCTTCTGGCAGACCGAGACCGGCGGCCACATGATCACGCCGCTGCCGGGCGCGACGCCGCTGGTGCCGGGCTCGTGCACGCTGCCGCTGCCGGGCATCATGGCCGCCATCGTCGACGAGACCGGACAGGACGTGCCCAACGGCAGCGGCGGCATCCTGGTGGTCAAGCGCCCGTGGCCGGCGATGATCCGCACCATCTGGGGCGATCCGGAGCGCTTCAAGAAGAGCTATTTCCCCGAAGAGCTCGGCGGCAAGCTCTACCTGGCCGGCGACGGCTCGATCCGCGACAAGGACACCGGCTACTTCACCATCATGGGCCGCATCGACGACGTGCTGAACGTGTCGGGGCACCGCATGGGCACGATGGAGATCGAGTCGGCGCTGGTGGCCAACCCGCTGGTGGCAGAAGCCGCGGTGGTGGGCCGCCCGGACGACATGACCGGCGAAGCGATCTGCGCCTTCGTCGTGCTCAAGCGCTCGCGCCCGAGCGGCGAGGAAGCGGCCAAGCTCGCAACCGAGCTGCGCAACTGGGTCGGCAAGGAGATCGGCCCGATCGCCAAGCCCAAGGACATCCGCTTTGGCGACAACCTGCCCAAGACGCGCTCGGGCAAGATCATGCGCCGGCTGCTGCGGTCGCTGGCCAAGGGCGAAGAGATTACGCAGGACACCTCGACGCTGGAGAATCCGGCCATCCTCGAGCAGCTTGGCCAGGCACGCTGAAGCGGCGGCGCGCGCAGCCCGCGCGCGCACTGTCAGCGTTCTCGGTGCTTGCGGCGTCACGGATTAAGCAGGCGGTCCTGTGCGTGCAGCGTGCCGGTGTGTTCGGCAGGCAGGAACGGAGGGTCCTCGGCGAGGGCGCTGCGCTGGGCGCCTGGCATGCCTGCGGGCGCAGCGCACAGTAGCGAGTTCATCTGCGAAAGCTCGCGCAGGATATCCAGGTGCAAGGCACTGGTCTCCACGCTTGCCGTGCGCCGCTGCGCCACACGCGCAATGTGGCGCGCGGTGAAGCGCTCGGCACGGGCCTGGAATCCGGCGGCACAGTCGTGCAGCAAGGCCGGAGCGGTACGGTCGCCAGCGACGAACAGCGACAGCCGGGTACGCAGGTTGGCTACCAGCATGTCGCACAACGCAAGCAGTTCCGCGCTGCCCTCGTCCGAGAACCGGTAGTTGCGGCTCAGCTTGCGCTGGTCCAGGTCGGCCAGGATGCGCTCGACGATATCGCCGGCATATTCCAGGTTGATATTGACCAGCATGATTTCGTCCCAGCGCGCGGTATCGTCGTCGTCGAGGCTGTCGGTGTCGACGCCGGTCAGGTACATCTTGACGGACGAATAGAGGTCGTCGATACGGTCGTCCAGCGCGCGGCAGCGGGCGTTCATGGCGCGGTCGTTGCCCGCCACCGAGAGCTTCATGCCACCGAGCATTTCCTCGATCACGTCGCCGATGCGCACGACTTCGCGCGTGGCATTGCCCAGCGCGACGGACGGGTGCCGCAGGTCGCCCTGGCTCAGGTAGCGTGCGCCGCCGGGCGCTGCGTGGTCGTGCGCATCGGGCAGCCACCGGTTGCATAGCGAGGCGACCGGCTTGACGAACCAGATCAGCGTTGCCGCCAGGGCCAGGTTGAAGGCCATGTGAAAGTCGATGGCCATGGTCGCGGCGCTGCTGCCCAGGCGGGCCAGCAGCCACGGCATGGCGTCCAGCAACGGCAGGAATGCCAGTATCCCCACCACCCGGAACATCAGGTTGGCGAGCGATACCCGCCGTGCGGCCGGTGCAGCGCCGGAATTGGCGAGGCAGGCAATCAGGCCGCTGCCCAGGTTGGCGCCAAGCACCAGCGGCAAGGCGGTTGCCGGGCCGATGACGCCGCCCATGGCCAGCGTTGCGGTCAGCAGTACCGCGGCCAGGCTGGAGTATGCGAGCAGGGCCAGCAGGGCGCCGATCACCAGTGCCAGCAGGGCGTCGTTGCCAAGCGAGATGAAGATCGCGTGCACGATCCGAGCCTGCAGCAGCGGTGCGGCGTAGAGGCGGATCAGTTGCAAGGCCAGCGTGATCAGCCCCAGCCCCACCATGACTTCGCCAGCCTGTCCGCGCAGGCTGTCCTTGCCGGACAGACGCAGGGCAATGCCGATGACCAGCAGCAGCGGCGAGAGCCAGGAGATGTCGACCGACAGCAAGCGCGCCATCAGGCTGGTGCCGACGTCGGCACCCAGCACGATCGGCAGTGCCGCCGGCAACGACACCAGGCCTCCCGCCACAAAGCTGCTTGTCATCAAGGCCGTGGCGCTGCTGCTCTGGATCAGCGCGGTCACGCCCAGCCCGGCCAGGAAGCCGCGCGCCGGGCTGGCCGTGCCCGCGGCCAGCACCAGCCGCAAGCGCGGCCCCAATAGCTCCAGCATGCCGTGGCGCGTCACATGCGCGCCCCAGATCAGCAGTGCAACCCCGGACATCAGGGAAAGCAGGATTTGCATGGCGCCGCCCCCTGGTGGTGACCGTCTTGGCGGCCGTCACCCCTTGCTGATGAAGCGTGCCGGCCTTGCCGGCACGCACCCGCTTCAGTCGGCGTGGTTCAGCGCCAGCCGCAGGATGTCGAAGTTGCGCAGGCGCTGGCCGGCCGGCACGCTGACCTTGCGGTTGAACAGCAGCGGCACCTTCTGCTCGGACAAGCCGCCGTGCGAGCGCAGCGGTGCATCGAGGCCGCTCAGGTCATGGCGTGCCGGCGTGGTGCCGAGCACGGTCAGCCGTTCACTGACCACCACCAGGTCGCCGATGCGGTCGGGCGGCAGTTCGAAGCGCTCGCTGGCGGCGCGCTTGTCCAGCACCAGCTCGATGCCGGGCAGTGCGGCGATGGCCTCATGCACGGCGCGCTGGTCGGTGCCGGCGGGCAGGTACACGGTCGCGTAGGAACCCAGTGCGCCGTGGTGGGCGACATAGGGATCGGTGATCGGCAGCAGCACGCGGGTGGCATCGGTGCCGAAGCGCTGGTCCAGCACCTGCTGCAGGAACAGGATGTTGGCCTTGCCGAGCGAATCGGTCTTGGCGTTCATGCCATGGTCGGCGGTCACGCCGATGACCGCGCCTAGCGCATCCAGGCGCTGCAGGTAGCTGTCGATCATCGCGTAGAAGGCATTGGCCTGCGGCGTACCCGGTGCATGCTTGTGCTGGACATAGTCCGTCGTGGACAGGTACATCAGGTCGGGCCGCACGGTTTCCAGCAAGGCCACGCCGGCGGCAAACACGAACTCGGACAGGTCCGCGCTGTAGACCGACGGCAGCGGCATGCCGACCTTGCCCAGCACGTCGTCGATGCCGTTTTCTTCGATGGTGGCCTGGTCGGCCTTCTCCGCCGAGAAGCAGATGCCCTGCAGGCCGTGGCCCAGCAGTGCGCGCAGCTTGTCCTTGGCGGTGACCACCGCGACCTTTGCGCCGGCTTGTGCCGCGGCGGCCAGCACGGTGGGCGCGCGCAGGTAGCGGGCATCGTTCATCAGCACCTCGGCGCCGGCTTCGGTGTCGTAGAAGAAGTTGCCGCAGATGCCGTGCACCGATGGCGGCACGCCGGTCACGATCGACAGGTTGTTGGGGTTGGTGAAGGACGGCACCACGCAGTCGCCGGTCAGCACGGTGCCGCGTTTGGCCAGGCTGGCGAAAAAGGGCGTGGCGCCGGCCTGCACCGCAAGGTTGATGTATTCCTGTTCGCAGCCGTCGATGCAGACGATGACGGTGGGGCGGGCGGGCAACTGGTAGGCATGGCCGTTGGCCTGGATCTGGGTGCTCATGGGGTCTCTTGGTGCAGGTTTTGTGAAGGGGTTTACCTGAGACCGATGCTAAGTTAAGCGATAAACTCTCACAAACGAGTTTATTTTCCAGATTCTGTCAGGAAATCTCACAATGCCGCACAAGCTGCCCCCGCTCAACGCCCTGCGCATCTTCGAGGTGGCCGCCCGCGCCGGCAGCTATTCGGCCGCCGCGCGCGAATTGCACCTGACCCACGGCGCGGTCAGCCGGCAGATCGAGATCCTGGAGCAATGGCTGGGGCAGCCGCTGTTTATCCGCCAGGGCCAGCGCATGGTGCCGACCGTCCATGCGCAGGCGTTCGCGCGCGAGATCAGCACGGCGTTCGACCAGATCGGCGCCGCGTCCGAGCGCTATGGCCGCATCGCTACGCGCAAGGTGGTGCGCGTGAACGCACCGGCCACCTTTGCCATGCGCTGGCTGATTCCAAGGCTGGATGATTTCCGACGCGTGCAGCCGGAGGTCGACGTGCGGGTCTCGACCGCCTTCAGCAATGAAGCGGGCTTCAACGGCACCTTCGACGTGGCGATACGGCGCACGCTGGAGCGCGGCGAGCAGTTCGAGTCGATGCCGGTGTTTGCCGAGTACCAGACCGTGATCGCCAGCCCGGCGTTGCTGCGGCAGTTGCCGTTGCAAGGGGTGGAAGACCTGGTGGAGGGCGTGTTCCTCTATACGGAAACGCGGCCGGGCAGCTGGGAGTCATGGCTGCAGCAGGCCGGGCATGCGTCGCTGCTGCCGGTGCGCACGCTGCGCTTCGACCACTTCTTTGTCACGCTGCAGGCGGTGGCGGACAGCCTGGGCTTTGCCATCGGCACCTTTCCCACGCTGGAGGCGGACCGCGCCGGCGGGCGCATCGCCACGCCGTTCGGCGCGATCCGCGCGCCGGGCAACACCTACCATGCGCTGGTGCCGCGCGATGCCGACAAGCCGCTGCACCTGCGCGCCTTCCTGGAATGGCTGCAGCAGCAGGGCGCGGCTGCCGGGGAAGAGTAAGGCGGGGCGCGCCCGCGTGTTACGTGTGTCGTGATGCAGGGATGCATGGCGCATGGCCCGCGCGCTGCGGGCCCACGCCGGCCGGCGCTCAGGCGCCGTCGAGGAAGGTGCTGCGCTGGCCCAGGCGACTGCCGAGGGCATCGGGCGCGAGGCTCATGCTGGCGGGATCCACTGCCGACATCGTGCCGCCTGCCAGCGACGCATCGGCGGGCGCCGGCGCCATGCCGGGCTGGACCGGGGGCATGGGGGCCTGCGCGTAGCTGCCACCGGCCGCCGGGGCAGCGGGGGCCATCTGGGCCATGGGAGCCGACGGGGCCGCAGGCATCGCCTGCACCGGTTGCGCGGATTGCGTCGGCTGGGTCATCGGCATCGGCTGGCCCGGCTGCAGCGGCTGGGCCTGCTGCGCGAACAGCGGATAGGACGCGATCATCGCGCCAGCCATGACCAGGGATTTCGCCAGATGTTGCTTCATTCGTGTACCTCCTAGAAACGCCTACAGGCAGGGAGTGACCACTGTAGCGCCGGGGCACCTGACATTCTGTTTGTTTTTGCAACGGTCGTTAACCAGTCTTGCCATCGCGGCCAAGGCAGGTTATTTGCGCACGCGGGTGGCCGTGCGCGGCGTCATCGCCTGGCAATGCGCTTCAGCGCGGCCGGGTCCAGCAGTTCGATCTGGCGATAGGCGCGGCGGATCAGCCCGGCGTCCTGCCACGCCTGCAGCGTCTTGGCCACGGTCTGGCGCGAGCGGCTGACCATGTCGCCGAGTTCTTCCGCGCTGATGCGCACCACGTGGTCGGTGCGGTCGGCCAGCTCCAGCAGGCGCGCCGCCATGCGCGCGTCGACCGGGGCCTGCGCCGCGCTTTGCGCATGGTCGAAGGCTACCCGCAGGCGCGCGCAGATCTGCTGCACGATCAGCTGCATGCCTTCCGGGTGCGTAGCCAGGATGCGGTGGAAATCGCGCTGGCCCAGCACCAGCAGCTCGGTGTTGCCGACGGCAAAGGCATCATGCGTGCGCGGCTTGCCGTCGAGCAGCGAGATTTCGCCGAACCAGCGCCCGCGCCCGATCACCGAGTACACCGACTCGCGCCCGCCGCTGCTGACCCGGCTCATGCGCACCCGGCCGGACACCACCATGCAGAAATACGTCGGCGGGTCGCCGCGTGCGAAGATCATCGCGCCGTCGCCAAAACGCTGGCGGCGTGCGGCAAGCGCCACGGCGTCCAGCACGCGCGGCGGCGCGTTGCGCAGCCAGCCGCTGGCCAGCACGCCGCGCGGCAGCGCGCGCACCGGTTCATCCGCTTTCAACGCATGCTTTACCCTGGCCTTCACCTGACGTCCCACATCGCCCTCCTTGCCGGAGCCGAGATTGTCTAACACTTAACAGACTTTGGCGCGGGGCGCCGGGACAATGCAGCGGTCCAATGACTCACTCACATGCCCCGGGAGGCCGTACATGGCGCAAGTCCAGCTCGTCGAATCCATAAAAGACCGCGTCTCCGACGCCGAATGGCAGATGCGCGTCGACCTGGCGGCCGCGTACCGGCTGGTGGCCCATTTCGGCTGGGACGACCTGATCTTCACGCATATCTCGGCGCGCGTGCCGGACGCGCCGGACCAGTTCCTGATCAACCCGTACGGCATGATGTTCGACGAGATCACGGCCTCGAGCCTGGTCAAGGTGGACCACCACGGCGAGCCCGTGCTGGACACGCCGTATGACGTCAACCCGGCCGGCTTCATCATCCACAGCGCCGTGCACGAGGCGCGGCCCGAAGTCGGCTGCGTGATGCACACGCATACCGCGCACGGCGTCGCCGTCTCCGCGCAGCAGGAGGGGCTGCTGCCGATCTCGCAGCAGGCGATGTTCGCGCTGACCGGGCTCGCCTATCACGACTATGAAGGCGTGGCGCTGCGCGAGGACGAAAAGGCGCGGCTGGTGGCCGACCTGGGCCGCTGCAAGCAGATGATCCTGCGCAACCACGGGCTGCTCACCTGCGGGCGCACCGTGGCGGATGCGTTCCTGACCATGTACACGCTGGAGTCGGCGTGCCGCATCCAGATCCTGGCGCAAAGCGGCGGCACGCCGCTGACGCGGGTGCCGCAGGCCGCCAGCGCCAACATGGGCCAGCAGGCACGCCAGGCCACCAAGGGCAAGGGTTCCAACCTGGCCTGGCCGGGCCTGCTGCGCCGCCTCGACCGCATCAACCCCGACTACCGCAACTGACCATGGCCATCCTCGTCCACCTGCCGTCGTTCATGGCGGTTCCCATCACCGCGCTGCTGCGCGAGGCCGCGCCCGACATCACCGTGTGGAACGGCCGCGAGGCCGCCGTCGCGGAACAGGTCGAGGCCATCATCGCGTGGGGCCTGAAGCCCGGCGTGGTGCCGGCCTATCCCAACCTGCGGCTGGTGTGCGCTGCCACCGCCGGCGTCGACAAGCTGCTGGCCGCGCCCGACCTGCCCGCGCATATCCCGGTGACGCGCATCGTCGATCCCGGCCAGCAGGCCGGCATCGCCCGCTTCGTGCTGGCGATGGCACTGCGCCATACCCGCGCGCTGGGCCTGTACGCCGAACAGCAGCGCCGCGGCGAATGGAAGCGCCACGCGGGGCGCGATGCCGCGCAGTGCCGCGTGGGCGTGCTGGGGCTGGGAGAGATCGGCAGCGAGGTGGCGCGCATGTTCGCCGCCATCGGCTACCCGGTCAGCGGCTGGAGCCGCGCCGCCAAGCACTTGCCCGGCGTGACGGACTTCACCGGCGACGATGGCCTGGACGCCATGCTGGCGCAGAGCGATATCCTGGTCTGCACGCTGCCGCTGACGCCGCGCACCGAGGGGCTGCTCGACCGGCGCACCTTGTCGCGCCTGCCGCGGGGCGCCTACCTGATCAACGTCGGCCGCGGCGAGCATGTGGTCGAGCCCGACCTGGTGGCGCTGATCGATGCAGGGCACCTGGCGGGCGCGGCGCTGGATGTATTCGCCAAGGAACCGCCGGCAGCGGACGACCCGGTCTGGAACCATCCGCGCATCGAGGCCACGCCGCATATCGCGGCCGATCCGTCGTACCCGCTGGTGGCACGGCAATGCCTGGACAACCTGCGGCGCGCGCGCGAGGGGCGCGCGCTGCTGAACCTGGTGGACCGGCAGGCCGGATACTAGGTCACGGCCACGGGGTCACGGTCACTAGGTCACGGTCACATCGGCCGTGCCTGCCGCCACTTCCAGCAGCCGCGTGCTGGCGGTGGCCGGCAGCGCCGGCGCCGTGCCGCCGGCGAGCGCCTTCAGGGTGTGGAAGGTGCAGCTCAGTTTCTGCGGCGTCAGCGTGACCAGCGCATAGCCCTCGGCATTGGTGTCGGCATGCCGCAGCCACGGGTTGAAGGCGCGCAGCGTGGCATCGAAGGTATTGACGAGGGTGCCGCCGACGTTGCTGTAGATCAGCTCGCGCAGCGCGGCAAAGGCCGGATCGGTGTCGACCACGGTGCGGAAGGAGCTGAGCAGCGTGTTGCTCGACAGGCCGGCCGTCACCAGGTCCACCATCACCGGCGCCGGCGCCGCGGCATCGTAGTCGTCCATCACCTGGCCGCCGAAGAAGGCGTGGATGTCGCCGCTCAGCGCCACCACGTTGCGGATGCCGTTGGTCTTCAGGAACGCCATCAGGTTCTTGCGCTCGGCGTTGAAGCCGTCCCACTGGTCGGCATTGAGGATAAAGCGTTCGAGCAGCGTAATCGCCGGCAGCCGCGCTTCGATCAGCGGCTTGATGCTGGCGTCGAACGCGGCGCTGTCGATGCCGGCCTGCACCAGCACGTTGCGCAGCGCGGTATAGGCCAGGTTGGCATAGGTGCCGGCGATGCGCGCCGCGCGCAGGTCGTCGGCCAGCGCGTTGGCGATCGCGGTCTCGAGCGAGGCCAGCGCGTTGTTGGCCAGCACCAGCGCGCGCGCGATCAGCCGCGCCACCGCCTGCGGCACGTCGACCTGCATGCGCAGCAGCGACAGCTGGTTGCCCCACAGCTTCCAGGTGGTGGCGTCGGCGCCGATGCGGTCCTGCCACCAGGCGCGCTGGGTGTCGCCCAGCATCGACACCGGCGTCAGCGCGTTGCCGGCGGCCGCGATCTTCTGCGCCTCGGCCGCGGCCAGCGTTGCCGTCGGCACGAAATACAGGCTGCCGATCGAGCGGCCGACCGAGGCCTCGGGAATGATGTGGTCGGCGCGGTACAGGCGCTCATCGGTCATCAGCAGCGTGGCGAGATTGCCGAAGGTGAAGGCGCGGTAGATCTGTATGTTCTGGAACGACGGGTTGTTCTGGTCCAGCGTCACGTCGGCCGGCATGAACTCGAACCAGGCCTGGTTGGCGGCGCGCCGGCGCGCGCTGCGCGGGGTCTGGTCGTCGGTGATGTTGTAGGTCTGGCGGTCCTGCCAGCAGTTATCCGAGAACTCGTGGTCGTCCCAGATCGCAATCATCGGGAACGCCGCGTGCAGCGCCTGCAGGCGCGCGTCGCTGCGGTAGCTGCGGTACAGGAAGCGGTAGTCGTCCAGCGTGGTGGCGTAGACGCTGCCATCCGGCAGCACGGTGCCGTTGGGCAGCTGCAGCACGGTGTGGCGATCCTCGACGTTGCCGGCGCGCGAACCGCCCGGCACCGCTTCGTAGATGTAGTCGCCGACGTGGACGATAAAGTCCAGGTCCTGCTGCACCAGCTCTTCCATGCCGGCCCAGTGGTTGGCATTCCAGTCCTGGCAGCTGACAAAGGCGAAGCGCAGCTGTTCCAGCGGGGTGCCCGCCGCGGCGGCGGTGCGGGTGCGGCCGGTGGTGCTGGGGCGGTTGCCCAGCAGGAAGCGGTAGAAGTAGCGCGTGCCCGGGCTCAGGCCCGTGACCTTGTTGCGGATGGTGTAGTCCCAGTCCGGCAGGGCCATCAGCGGCTGGTTGACCAGCAGCGTCGGCGGCGCGAAATCCTGCTGCGTCGACACCTGCAGCCGCACCACCACCGGGCGCCTGCCGTTGCTGCCTTCCACGCGCGTCCACACGATCACGCTGTCGGGGCGCGGGTCGCCCGAGGCCACGCCGTGCACGAAGTTGAAGTTCTCGGGGTTGCCGGTATCCGGTTCCGGCGCCGGATCGTCATCGCCACCGCCGCAGGCGCTGAGCCCGCCGGTGGCCACGGTAACGGTCAGGAAACTGCCCCACTTGAGAAACTGGCGGCGGTCCATGGCGCTCCTCCTTCTGTTATTGCGGTCTCCATGCAGCGCGCAGCCGTGCCCGGATGCCGCTTGCGGCACCGGGTCTTCGTGGGGCGTGCTGTTTTTCTGAATCGATACTAGTGGCTGGGTAGGGCAGGCGCTGTCGGTGAAGCTCCGACATCGGTATAGGAAGAAGTCGACTGGCTGGCGGCGCCGCCGCCTCACGGCACCACCGGCATCAGTCGACGCTGATGTTGTTCGCCCGTATCACCTTGCCCCACACCCCCACATCCGCGCGCACCGTCTGCGCGAACTGCTCCGGGGTCTTCGCCGGCGCCATGCCCATGTTCAGCTGCAGGAAGCGCTCGCGCATGGAAGCGTCCGCCAGCAGCCGGTTAACCTCGGCATTGAGCCGCTGCACGATCGCGGCGCTGGTGCCGGCGGGCGCGAATAGCCCGTACCAGCTGTCGGTGTCGAACGGATAGCCCTGCTCGGTCATGGTCGGCACCTCGGGCGTGGCCGGGGCGCGGCGCGTGCCGCTGACCGCCAGCGCGCGCAGCTTGCCGGCGCGGAGCAGCGGCAGCGACGACGAGGTATCGACGAAGCCCGCCTTGATCACGCCGCCCTGCAAGTCGGCCAGGATCGGCGCCACGCCTTTGTACGGCACGTGGCGCAGCCGGAGGCCGGTCTGCATGGCGAGCGCCGCCATGGTCAGGTGGCCGCCCGAGCCGATGCCCCATGAGCCGTAGTCGTACGCATCCGGGCGCTTGCGCACTTGCTCGACGAATTCCTTCAGCGTGCGCGCCGGGAAGTCCGGCGTCACCACCAGGAAATTGCCGCCTGCGCCGATCTGCGCCACCGGCAGCAGGTCGCGCAGGCCGTCATACGGCAGCTTCGGCTGCAAGGTCTGGTTGATCACCACCGCGGCGGCGTAGGTGAACAGCAGCGTGTAGCCGTCGGGGCTGGTCTTGGCCACGGCATCGTTGCCGATGATGCCGTTCGCGCCCGGCTTGTTGTCGACCACGATGGTCTGGCCCAGCGCCTTGCCCAGCGATGCCGCCAGCGTGCGCGCGAACAGGTCGGTGCCGCCGCCCGGCGGGGTCGGCACCACCAGCCGGATCGGCCGCGCGGGCCAGCCGTTGCCGGCGTATAGCGAAGCCGCCGCGGCGCCCATCCCGAGTGCGGCCAGCCCGCGCAGCAGCGCACGCCGCCGTGGGTCTGGCCACAGCGTGGCCGGGGCTGCAAGGGTGGTGCATGGCTCGATGTCTGGCATGGTGTCTCCCTGATGCAGAGGGCATGGCTAATGCAGGCCGAAGTTGTCCGCCGCTGCGCTCTCCAGCGCATCGGCGGCCGCGTCGTACAGGCTGCGCGACACATAGCTGCGCACCTGCGTGGCGCGCTGGCGCAGCCACGCCGCCTTGAGCCGGCGCGCCTCGCGCACGCTCGGGGTTTTATCCGGTGCCAGCGCCAGCACGTCGATCACGTGCAGGGCCAGTTGCGTATCGCCGCGCTCGGCCAGCGCCTGCGCGTGGCGCAGCAGCGCGGCGTGGTCGGCCACGGCGGCGGCGATCTCCGCCGCGGCCTGCTGCGGCGGCGCCGGGTGCAGCGTGGTCGCGTTGCGGTCCCACCAGCCGTTCTCCGAGCGGTAGATATCGCGCGCGATGTAGCTGGGGTCGCCGTAGGTGGGCCGCATCCAGGGCTGGTCGAACAGCGCCGCGGGCGGCTGGAGCGCGGCCAGCATCTGGCGCTCGTTGCAGCCCGCGTTCATCAGCCGCACCACCTCGGCGCGCAGCCAGCGCAGGGCGCGCGCGGTTTCGCCCAGCACGCGCTGGCATTCGGCCTCGCCCTGCACGGTGGCGCCGAATTCGCGCACCACCGCGCGCGGCTGCAGCGCCGCCAGGCGTTCCAGCGTATCGGCCCAGCGCACGGTGTCGCGCATGGTGCGGAACGGGGTGCCGATGTTGGGGATCGAGTCGATCACCGCCGGCCCGCCGTAGAGCACGCGCCGGCCCGGCAGCCAGACCGCGACGGCGTCGTCGGTCTCGGACGGCGCCCACAGGATTTCGGCGCGGCGCTCGCCGTGGCCCAGCGTCACGCCGTCGGCAAAGGTCTCGGTGGGGGCAACATGGACCAGCTTGCCCGCGAGCGCGCCGGCCGGCTGGCGGAACTGGATCTCGGCCATGCGCTGCTGCATGCGTTGGGTCTCGCGGTAACGCGCCTGGCGCGCCAGCACGTTGACGTGGGCCAGCACGCGCGGCGCGGGCTCGCCGCGCGCGGCGGCGTGGTCCAGCCATTGCTGCAGGCCGGCGTTGTAGCCCAGGTGGCCGTGGCTGTAGCAGATCGCCAGCACCGGCAGGCTGGTCTGCGTGCGCAGCGCCTCGATCATGCCCCGCGTGACGCGCCCGCCGGGGCCGCTGTCGACCACCAGCAGGCCGCCGCCGATATCGGCAACAAAGCTCTGGCCCTGCCCGTGCAGCAGCCAGACGCCGTCGCCGGCGCTGTCGATCCCCGTGCCCGTGACCAGCGCCGACGGCCGGTCTTCGATGTCTTGCATGCTTGCCTCCCTGCTATCCGGTTAGTGTCCGGTGCCACTGTCAGGCAAGAAGGCACTGCGCAGGGATTGGGGAAAATCCCGCCGCGCCGCGGCGCGCCGGCTGCAAAGCCAGCGCCGGCGCGGCCCGGCGGCGGTTCGGGAATTTCAGGTGTAAACCGCTGGTTAGCACCGAGCCGCTGCTGGCAGTTCCCGCGCGCCGCGCGCTGCGCTAACGCGCGCCAGGCGCGACCTAGGCGGGGCGGCGCAGCGGGCTGTCGGGCAGGTGGGTCAGGTAGTGGACTTCGCGCCGCAGCTGCGTGGCAAATTGCGCGGCGACCGGCGTCATCGGCGAATCGGCGCGGTAGATCAGGCTGACCCGGTGGCTGGGCAGCCGGTCTTCGATCGGCAAGGGCACCAGCCCGGCGGCGGCGAGCTGTCCCGGCACCAGCTGGCGCGGCAGCATGCACAGCAGGTGGCGGTCCTGCAGCAGCGACTGGATCATGCCGATGGTGTCGCAGCGCACCGCCACGCGCGGCAGCGGCAGGTCGTGCTCGCGAAAGGCATCGAGGATGGCGGCGCCCGGGCCCTGCATGCGCTGGCCGGTCAGCACCCAGTCCGAACCCACCAGCTCGCGCAGGCGGCGCGCATGCCGCAGCGGATGTTCGCGGTGCGCCACCACCACCGAATCGTTGTTGTAGAGCGGCTCGCAAGTGAACTCGCGCTCGATGCCCTCGTCCGGCACCGGGCTCACCGCCATGTCCATCACGCCCGCGCGCAGGTCGTCCAGGTGCATCGGATAGACCCCGCTGTCGATGCAGACCAGCACGTCCGGATGCTGGGCCCGGAAGCGCGTCAGCACCGCCGGCAGCAGCAGGTGCGCCGGGCCGCCGGTGGCGCCCACGCGCACCACGCCGTTGCGCGCGCCCAGCATCTGGCGCATCTCGTCGCTGGCCTTGCGCGCCTCGGTGGCGATCAGCCGCGCGCGCCGCAGGAAGGCCTCGCCATAGCGCGACAGCACCACGCCGCGGGTGGTGCGGGTCAGCAGCGGCACGTGCAGCTCTTCCTCGAGCTGGCGGATGCTCTTGGTGAGTGCCGGCGCCGACACGTCGCGGGCACGGGCGCCGGCGCGGATGCTGCCGTGCTCGGCCACGGCGATGAAGTCCTGGAGTTGGTTCAGACGCATGGAGGGTCCCGTACAGACGATGGCCAGGGCGCCCAGCATAGCGGCAATCCGCGGGGTTCGGGATAACCCGGGGTGCTAACCCGTGGTTTGCACCGCAGCCATTTTGGCATCTGCCGTGAGGCGCGGTGCTCACGCATGATCGCTCCGCATCGACGCCAACCGCCGGCCGCGCCGGCGACTTCAAGGAGTGACACCGCATGGCAAACCGGCAAGACCTGCCGCTGGCAGGCATACGCGTGGCGGAGTTCGGGCAGTTCATCGCGGCGCCGGGCGCGGCCATGATGCTGGCCGACCTGGGCGCCGACGTGGTCAAGGTCGAGGCGCTGCGCGGCGACAGCGCGCGGCGCTTCGACGGCACCAGCCCGCAGAGCCCGATGTTCCTGGCCTACAACCGCGGCAAGCGCGGCATCGCGCTGGACCTGCGCACGCCCGGCGGGCTGGATGCGGCGCGCCGCCTGGCGCTGGCCAGCGACGTGGTGCTGCACAACACCCGCGCCGGCGTGATGGAAGCGCTGGGGCTGGACGCCGCGACGCTGCGCGCCGCGCGTCCCGACCTGATCCATGCCTCGATCAGCGGCTTCGGCACGCGCGGGCCGTCGCGCACGCGGCCCGGGCTGGATATCGCCGCGCAGGCGGAGAGCGGCATGATGTCGGTCACCGGCGAGTCCGGCGGGCAGCCGCTCAAGGCCGGCTTCGCGCTGATCGACGCGGCCACCGCGCTGGCGGCCGGCAATGCCATCCTGGCCGCGCTGTTCCGCCGCGAGCGCACCGGCGCCGGCGCGACCATCGAGACTTCGCTGCTGTCGGTGGGGGTGCAGCTGCAGGCCCAACTGTGGGCCGAATACCAGTGCTCCGGCGCGCTGCCCGTGCGCAGCGGCAACAGCCAGCCCAAGGCCGCGCCGGCCGCCGACGTGATCGCGGTGGCCGACGGCCATATCGTGCTGTCGGCCTATCTCGACGAACACTGGACGCGCTTGTGCGAAGCCATCGGCCAGCCGGCGCTGGCGCACGACCCACGCTTTGCCAGCAATGCCCTGCGGGTGCGGCACCGCGCCGCGCTGCTGGCCATCCTGCACGACGCGCTGCGCCACCTGAGCGGCGATGCCGCGCGCGCGCTGCTGGAGCGGCACCAGGTGGTGGTGGGCGTGGTGCGCGACTACCACCAGGTCAAGGCCAGCCCCGACGTGCGTGCCAGCGGCATCCTGCAGGCGGTCGACGACGGCGAGGGCGGCCGGCTGGAGCTGCCCGGGCTGCCCTTCACCATGGCCGGCCTGCCCGCCGGCGGACTCCCTGCGGTGCCGCGGCTTGGCCAGCATACCGCCGAGGTGCTGGCGGAACTGGGCTACGGCGCCGCCGAGATCGACGCCATGGCCCGTGCCCGCAACATCGGCGTGGAACACGTGCAGCAGGAGGCAGCATGAACGCGCCGCAGCCTGCCGTCCTGCTGCAGCGTCACGCCGGCTGGGCCGAGCTGGTGCTGAACCGCCCGGCGCGCCGCAACGCCATCGACATGGCGCTGGCGCGCGCGCTGGGCGACGCGATCGAGACCCTGGCCGCCGACGACAGCGTGCGCGCGGTGCTGCTGCGCGGCGCCGACGGCGGCTTCTGTTCCGGCCTGGACCTGCAGGCGCTGCAGGCCGAAGCCGGCGGGCTGGCGGCGTTCGCGCCGGTGTGGGAGCGCGTGCATCAGGGCCTGCGGCACAGCCGCAAGGCCTGGGTGGTGGCGCTCGAGCGCCATGCCATCAATGGCGGCGCGGCGCTGGCGCTGGCCGGCGACCTGCTGGTGTGCGGCGCCGGCGCCTTCCTGCAGATCGGCGAGATCCGCCTGGGCATGGCGGCGCCGCGCAATGCCGAGTGGCTGGCGCTGCGCCACACCGAAGCCGTGGCCGCGCGCCTGTGTTTGCTGGGTGACCGCGTGCCCGCGCCGGAGCTGCTGCGACTGGGCATCGCCACCGAGATGGTCGACGACGCCCAGGTGCTGGACCGCGCGCGCGGGCTGGCGGCCACCATCGGCGGCTTTCCGGCGGATGGCGTGGCCGCGATCAAGGGCGGCATGCGCGCGGCCTCGGTTGCGCGCGACAAGAACGCTTAGAAGACAGACACCATGACCGATTCCCTTATCCACGACGACGAGGCCGCGCTGCAGGCCTTCCGCGACGAGGTGCGCGCGTTCGTCGCGCGCGCGCTGCCCGATGCCGTGCGCGAGAAAGTCCGCTTCGGGCTGGAACTCAGCAAGCAGGAGCTGGTCGACTGGCAGCAGCGGCTGGCCGGGCGCGGCTGGCTGGTGCCGCACTGGCCGGCGGCCTGGCAGGGCTGCGACTGGAGCGCCGAGCGCCGCGCCGTGTTCCAGGAAGAGCTGGTGCTGGCGCACGCGCCCGAGAGCGGCGGCATCAGCCTCGAGATGATCGGGCCGATCCTGATCCGCTATGGCACGCCGGCGCAGCAGCAGTATTTCCTGCCGCGCATCCTGAACCAGGAGCACTGGTGGTGCCAGGGCTATTCCGAGCCCAACGCCGGTTCCGACCTGGCTTCGCTGAAGACGCGCGCGGTGCGCAGAACCCGGGCCGACGGCAGCGAGGTCTACGTGGTCAGCGGCAGCAAGATCTGGACCTCGTACGCGCAGTACGCCGACTGGATCTTCTGCCTGGTGCGCACCGATACCGCGGCGCGCGCGCAGCAGGGCATCAGCTTCCTGCTGATCGACATGCGCAGCCCCGGCGTGAGCGTGCGGCCGCTGGTCGGCATCCACGGCTGGCACCTGTTCAACCAGGTGTTCTTCGACGAGGTGGAAGTGCCGGTGGCAAACCGCGTCGGCGACGAGAACGCCGGCTGGGCCATCGCCAAGTCGCTGCTCGAGCACGAGCGGCTGAACCTGGCGCGCGTGGCCGAGAACCGCCGCCGCCTGGCCAAGGTGCGCGCCATCGGCGCGGAGCTGGAAGAGGGCGGCCAGCCGCTGCTGCAGCGGCCGTGGTTCGCGCGCCGGCTGCGCGCGCTGGAGGTACGGCTGGAGGCGCTGGCGGCCACCGTGCTGCGCTTTCGCCGGCAGGCGCGCGCGGGCCAGGCGCTGGGGCCCGAGACCGGCATGCTCAAGCTGCTGGGCAGCCGGCTGATCCAGGACATCGAGAACCTGGCGGTCGACGCGCTGGGCCCCGACACGCTGGCCTACGACCGCGCCGCGCATTTCGAGCCCGCCGCGCCGGAACCGGGGCGCTCCGCCTACGCCGCCGCGGCGTCGGCGCGCCGCTTCGTCACGCGCGGCTACACCATCGCCGGCGGCTCCAGCGAGATCCAGCACGAGCTGCTGGCCAAGCAGGTGCTGGGCCTGTAGCGCGGCCAAGGTGGCTGCAACCTCTGCATAAGGACACGAACAGATGAGCGATGCAACGGACGATCGCCGCATGCTGCGCGACAGCGTGCGGCGCTATGTCGAACGCGGCTACGGCTTCGAGCAGCGCCGCGCCGCGCTGGCCGAGCCGGACGGGTTCTCGCGTACGCACTGGCGGGCGTTTGCCGAGATGGGCTGGCTGGCGCTGGGTTTGCCGGAAGCCTGCGGCGGCCTGGGCGACGCCGCCGACCAGGCGCTGCTGGCGGAAGAACTGGGCCGCGCCCAGCCCGCCGAGCCGTGGCTGGCCAATGCCGCGCTGTGCGCGCCGCTGCTGGCAGCTTGCGGCGATCCCGCCCATGCGGCCGCCGCGGCGGCGATGGCCGAAGGCGGCGCCATGCTGGCGCTGGCCGCCTGGGAAACGCAGGGGCGCTATGACGCGTTCGATATCAGCACCACCGCGCACGCCCACGCCCCGGGGCAATGGAGCCTGGACGGCCGCAAGACGCTGGTGCTGGGCGGCGGCAGCGCCGGCCTGCTGCTGGTGCTGGCGCGCACCGGTGGCCAGCGCCGCGAGCGCCATGGCCTGACCCTGTTCGCGGTGCCGGCCGATACGCGCGGCGTGAGCGTCGAGGCGCTGCCGACCTACGACGGCCGCCAGACCGCCAGCGTGACACTGCGCCGCGCCGTGGTGCCGGACAGCGCGCGCATCGGCGCGTGCGACGGCGCCTGGCCGCTGGTGGAGGCCGCCATCGACCGCGCCACCGTGATGGCCTGCGCCGAGGCCGTCGGCACCATGTCGCGCGCCTTCGACCTGACCCGCGACTACCTGGCGACGCGCGAGCAGTTCGGCCGGCCGCTGACCGCCAGCCAGGTGATCCGGCACCGGCTGGTGGACCTCTATGTCAGCGTCGAGCAGGCGCGGGCCATCACCGAAGCCGCGGCCGAGGCGCTGCAGCGCGATCCGGTCGCGCGCATGCGCGCGGTCTCCCACGCCAAGGCCTTTGTCTCGGATGCCGGGCGCGCGCTGGGCGAGGACGCGGTGCAGCTGCACGGCGCCGTCGGCATGACCGACGAGGTCGAAGTCGGCCACTGCTACAAGCGACTGGCAGCGCATGCCAACCTGTTCGGCGATGCCGACTGGCACTACGAGCGGCTGGCGGCACTCGATCACGCGGCGCAGGCGCAGGCCTGAGCCGGTTCAGCGCGGGCGCCCGGGAAATCCGGCGCGCCCGCTGACGACACGCCGGCAACGTACCGGCATGCGCGGCCAATGCGCCGCAACGGAGACAGCAATATGAGCAGCCAGCACAATGGCGCCCACGCCCACCGGGCGCGCGCCACGCGCACGGCCCTGGCCGCGGCGCTGATCCTGGCGGGCGCCGCCAGCGCGCACGCCGAGGCACCTTACCCCAGCAAGCCGATCCGCATGGTGCTGCCGTCGGGCGCGGGCACCGTGACCGACCAGACCGCGCGGCTGGTGGCCGAGCGCCTGACCGCGGGGCTGAAGCAGCCGGTGGTGGTCGACAACCGTCCCGGCGCCAACGGCATCATCGCCAACGAGACCGTGGCGCGCGCCGCCCCCGACGGCTACACGCTGCTGTTCACCTATGCCGCGACCATGACGGTGAACCCGTGGACCACGCCGTCGCTGCCGTACGACCCGCTCAAGGACTTCACGCCGATCGCGCGGCCCAGCCAGCCCGGCGGCAACCTGCTGGCGGTCAGCGCCGGCGTGCCGGTGCACAACCTGCGGGAACTGATCGCCTATGCCAAAAGCAGCAAGACGGAGCTGGCCTATTGCTCGTGGGGCGTCGGCTCCGGCGGCCATCTGGCCATGGAATACCTGAAGGCGAAGGCCGGCATCCATCTGCGCCACATTCCGTACAAGACCGCCACCCAGTGCAGCAACGACCTGGCCGCGGGCCACGTCACCATCGGCATTACCGATGCCATCTCCGCGGTGCCGCACCTGAAGTCCGGCCGCATCCGCGGCATCGCGGTGTCCGGCCCGGAGCGCCTGCTGACCGCGCCCGACGTGCCCACCATGTCGCAGCAGGGCGTGCCGTTCCAGCAGGCCAGCTGGGTCGCGATCTTCGGGCCCAGGGGCGTGCCCGCGCCCATCGTCGAGCGGCTCAACGCCGAGGTCAACCGCATCCTGCAGAGCCCGGCGGACCGCGCCAGATTCGCCGCGCTGAACCTGCAGCCGGCCGCGCCGTCGAGTCCCGCGGACCTGGGCAAGCTGGTCAGCGCCGACCTGGCTGCATGGGGCGAGGTGGTGAAGGTCGCGGGGCTGCAGGCGAAGTAGGGCAGACACACCACAACGAGAACGGGAGACAGGGAGCGTGAAGGCAACACAGTGGATGGCGATGGGCGTGGCCCTGGCCGCGGGCAATGCCGCGGCCGGCACCATGCAGTTGTTCGGCGTGGTCGACGCATCGATCGAATACGCCAAGGGCTCGGACAGCGTGGTGCGCATGCGCGAAGGCCAGCAGGCCGCGTCGCGCTGGGGCATCCGCGGCATCGAAGACCTCGGCGGCGGGCTCAAGGCCAACTTCCTGGTCGAGTCGGGCTTCAATATCGACACCGGCACAGAGTTCTTCGGCAACAACCGGCTGTTCGGGCGGCAGGCCTACCTGGGCCTGTCAGGCGGCTGGGGCGAGGTCCGGCTGGGGCGGCAGTACACGCCGTCGTTCTATGCGCTGCTGCGGCTGGACCCGTTCCTGCTGAATGGCGCGGTGTCGCCGTTCAACCTGCTGAGCGCGACCGCATCGCAAGGCACCGGACATGTGGCCTACGGCGCGCGCTTCGACAACGCCGTGCAGTACTTCTCGCCCAAGTGGGGCGGCTTCGCCTTCGGCGCGGCGGTGGCGCCGGGCGAGGTGCCGGGGTCGGCGCGCTCCGGGCTTAACTTCGGCATGAACGCGACCTGGGAGGCGGGCAACGCCTATGCGTTCTACAGCTACCAGGGGATGTATTCGGGCGCCAATGTGCCGGTGGAGCCGACGCTGACGTCGAATCATTTCGTCGGCGGCTCGTACCGCTTCAAGCCGGTGGAGATCGGGCTGCTGTTCAGCGCGGCCAGCAGCGACCGGCCCGAGACCCGCTCGGCCCGCCATTACGGCGTGACCTTCAGCTGGGCCGTGACCCCGCGCGACACCTTCAAGGCCGCCGCGCTCAAGCGCCAGATCCTCGGCGGCGGCCAGCGGCCGCTGGCAGTCACGCTGGGCTGGGACCACGACCTGAGCAAGCGCACCACGGCCTACGTGCGCGCGGTGCTGGTGCACAACAGCGCCGGCGGCAGCGTCAGCAACAACAGCATCGTGATCGATCCGGGCAGCGGGGATGATGCGAAGTCGGTGAGCGTGGGGTTGCGGCACCGGTTTTGAAGAGCGGACACCGGAAAACCCGCAGCGACATCATTGCCTCAAGCTTTCCAACTCCCGCTTGTGTACTCCCTCTCCCGCTTGCGGGAGAGGGGAGAACACCCACAGCGATGCCGACGCACCGGCACCGCCACCCTCACTTCAACTGCTGCGCAAACTCCTCCAGCTGCGTAATGCAGGTCCCCCAGCCCTCATAGAATCCCATCTCCTCATGCTGCTTGCGCGTGGCCTCGTCGGGATGCATCACGCGGGCGATGTAGCGGGTGCCGTCGCCCTCGTCGGCCATGGTGATGACCGCGGTCATCGACAGCCACGGCGTGCCGGGCCGGTACCCCGCGACCAGCGCCGAGGTGGAGACGATCTTCTCCATCGGCACGATCTCGAGGAAGCAGCCGGGGTTGTCGCTGGTGCCGCCATCGGGGCCTTGCATGAAGGTATGGAAGGCGCCGCCGGGACGCATGTCGAAGGCGCGGACCTCGGTGGTCCAGGGCCTGGGGCACCACCATTGCTTGAGCAACTGCGGATCGCTCCAGGCGCGCCAGACCTTGGCGCGCGGGGCCTTGAGCAGGCGCGAGATGACCAGGTCGTGGCCTTCCGGGCCGGCGGCGTTTTCATTCGTCATGGGACTGTTCCTCTTGATCAGGTGCTTCGACAAAGGCCGCCAGGCGGTCGGTACGGGCCTCCCACAGGGCGCGCTGGTCGGCCAGCCATTGCTGCGCGTCGGACAGCGGTTGCGGCACCAGCTCGCAGGTGCGCACGCGCCCCGTCTTGCGCGAGCGGATCAGGCCGCTGCGCTCCAGCACCTGCAGGTGCTTCATGAACGAGGGCAGTGCCATCGCGAACGGCGCCGCCAGCGCCGAAACCGTTTCCGGCCCACGCCCGAGCGTGCTGACGATGGCGCGGCGGGTCGGGTCCGCCAGCGCGTAGAACACGCCGGACAGCGGAGAAAGATCGACAGCCTGGGACACGTCTGCAAACTCGGCACAATGGTTAGCCATGCGGCTAAGTATAAGAAGCCGGCCGGAACTTGCAAGGCCGAAATGCAAGACGCCCCGGACCAGCCGGGGCGTCTTGCCGTCAGGGCAGTGCGGTCGAGCCTATTGCTGGCGGACATAGGCCGCCAGGGCCTTCACTTCCTCGGGCTTCAGGCCGGCGAACGGCGGCATCGGCACCGCCCCCCACTTGCCACTGCTGCCGCCGCGGATGCTGGCTTCCAGCCTGGCCTGGGCCTGCGGGTCGCCCTTGTAGCGCACCGCAACCTCGTGATAGGCCGGGCCGACGATCGTCTGCGTGGCGCTGTGGCAGCTCAGGCAGGCGTTCTTCGCCAGCAGCCCCTGCACGTCGACGCTGGCCGCGGCCGCAGGCGCGGGCGCCTCGGCAGCCGGCTTGAGCGCCTTCTGCGCGATCGCCACGATCTCGGGATCCTTCGCCTTGGCAGAGCCATAGGCCACCGCCAGGTAGGCGCCCAGCTGCTCGACCTCGGCATCGTCGATCGGTGCGCCGTAGGCCTGCTGCATCTTCTTCATCTCGGTGGTCCACTGCGCCAGGCTCAGCCCGGGCGGCTGGTAGGAGACGTAGTCGGCCGAATGGCAGATCGCGCATTTCTGCATGGCGATGCCGTAGCCAGGAAGACTGGCCGGCTTGAGCTTGACGTTCTCCGCCGGCAACTTGATGTCTTTTGGCGCGGCGCCGGCATGGCTGGCACCGAGCAGGGCGAGCGCCAGCAGCGCGGGGGCGATGGTTGCTTTCATGGCGCGTTCCTCAGGCGATGGTGACCGGCGTGGCTTCGATGACATTGCGGCGATAGCCGGCGGGGTTCCAGTTGGCTTTTGCCGGCTGGGTCTCGCCGTTGTTGCTGGTGGCGCGCACCATCAGCACCGCCGGGCCCTTGCGCGCGAACTTCACCGGCAAGTGCCAGGCGCGGAACGAGAACCGGCCCAGGTCTTCGCCCAGCTTCGCGGCCTGCCAGTTCTGCCCGCCGTCGACCGACACCTCGACCGTGCGGATGCCGGAGCCGCCGTCGAAGGCAATGCCCTTCAGTTCGACGGCGCGGCCGGCCGGCAACCTGCCGCCGCTCTCGACGCTGGTGATAAAGCTGCGCACGGCCAGCGTCGAGATCGGCCGCGTCTTGGCCGCCGGCGTGCCCGGGGCCACGCACTGGCAATCGTTGTCCGGCACGCGGTAGCCCTTGGTCATGAAGAACGCATCATGGCCCTCGAACGGGTGGTCGAGCACCTCGATCTCGTGCAGGTGCTTGATCCAGTAGGTGCCGAAGTAGCCCGGCACCACCAGCTTGAGCGGGTAGCCGTTGAGCAGCGGCAGGTCTTCGCCATTCATGCCCCACGCCAGCAGCGGCTCGCCGTTCATCGCGTGGGCGATATCGAGCGACTTGCGGAAGTCCGGCGTGCCCGGCAAGACGGGCGTATCCATGCCATTGAAGGTGACCACCCTGGCCCCGGCCTTGACGCCCGCATGCTCGAGCACCTTGCGCAGCGGCACGCCGGTCCAGCGCGCATTGCCCATCGCGCCGTTGGCCAGCTGCGCGCCGAACACGCGCGGCTCGGAAAAGCCGCGGCTATTGCCCGAGCATTGGTTGACCGCGACCACGTGCACCGGTTCGGCCAGCCGCTTCAGTTCATCGAGCGACAGCTGCAGCGGCTTGCCGACGTGGCCGCCAACGCTGAGGCGGTAGGTGGCCAGGTCCACCGACAGCGGCAGGTTGGCCAGGTGGTAGCGCACGAAGAAGGCGTCGTTGGCGGTGATCGGCCCCTCGTTGAAGGCGGAGAAGGGCGTCTCCAGGTGCGGCGGCCGGGTGCTCACGCGAACCAGCGGGCGCTTGCCCGGATAGCGCACCAGCGGGCGCGGGCCGTCGGCCAGTGTGACGCCGTCGGTCGCGCGTGCGGCCAGCGCGCCCAGCGGCGATGCACCCAGCGCCAGCAGGCCGGCGCCCTGCACCAAACGGCGCCGCCTGGATAGCGGCCGGTCGTGGTCGGCAGATTGCGCCGGACGGTTCTTGTCTCGCATGGGGCGTCTCCTTCGGGGCGTGTTGTGGCGCGCAAGGCGCTGTGGCGGGTACTTTGACGCCACGCCATCAACTTGTGAAACGGGTTTTGCTGCTAGCCGTTATCGATTTATTCGATATAGGGGAAGACCACGGCTGCTTCGCCGACAAAACCGCTTGCATCGCAAATTGGGTTTCCCTACACTTACCAAAACGTTTTTGTTAGCGGAAATCGATAATATCTGCGGCGAATTGCGCACAGACGCAGCCAGGGGCCGAAGCGCCACCGGCACAACGCCCGACACACCAAACGAGGAGCAAAGCAATGTCCCACCCCGCCCCCGCGCCGGTGGATGAACGGCTGCCATGGCGGCGCCTGTTTGTCTTCGGCCTTCAGCACGTACTGGTCATGGCCGCGTCGCCGATCGCGTCGGTCTTCCTGATGAGCAAGGCGCTCAACTTCCCGCCCGCGCTGGCGGTGCAGCTGCTCAGCGCCACCTTCGTGATCTGCGGCCTGGGCACGCTGCTGCAGTCGCTGGGCAAGCGCGGCATCGGCGCGCGCCTGCCGTTCGTGATGCTGCCCGGCGGCGCGCCGATCGTGCTGTTCATCCTGATCGCGCAGCAGACCGACGTGCAGACCGCCGCCGGCGCGGTGATCCTGACCGGCGTCTTCTACTTCCTGGTGCTGCCGGTGTTCCGGCGCTGCCTGCGCTACTTCCCGCCGGTGGTGGTGGGCACCATGCTGCTGCTGGTGGCGATCAACCTGGCGCAGGTCTCGGGCAAGCTGGTCGCCGGCCATCCGGCCGCGGGCAGCGCGGTGGATCCGCTCAACCTGCTGCTGGCCTTTGCCACCATTGCCTGCACCGTGGCGGCGTCGCGCTGGCTGAGCGGCATGCTGGCGCAGCTGGCGATCCTGCTCGGCCTGCTGGGCGGTGCGCTGGTAGCTGGGCTGGCCGGCGCGTTCCACCTTGGCCAGGTGTCGATGTCGCCGGTGCTGGCGTTGCCCACGCCGTTGCCGTTCGGCTGGCCCACCTTCGACGTGGTGGCCGCGATTCCGCTAATGGTGTTCGCCGTGATCTCGATGGTCGAGGCCACCGGCCAGACCCTGGCGATCAGCGATGCCGTGGGCCGGCCGGTGGACCAGCAGCGCGACGTGCCGCGCACCATCCGCGCCGACGCGCTGACCTCGCTGCTGGGCGGGATGTTCGGCACCTCGCTGATCATCACCAGCGGCGAGAACATCGGCATCGTGCGGGCCACCGGCGTGCGCTCGCGCTTTGTCACGGCGATGTCGGGCGCGATCCTGGTGGCGTTCGGGCTGCTGGTGCCGGTGTCGGCGCTGATCAGCGCGATTCCCGAAGCCGTGGTCGGCGGCACCGGGCTGGTGGTGTTCTGCATCGTCGGCACCATGGGCATCGACATGCTGCGCAAGGTGGATCTGCGCGACCACGCCAACATGTACGTGGTGGCGGTGGCGCTGGCCGTGGGCTTGCTGCCGATCCTGGTGCCGGGCATCTATGGCGGCCTGCCGGCCAACCTGCGCATCCTGGTGGGCAATGGCGTGGCGATGGGCGCCATCACCGCGGCGCTGCTCAACTTCCTGTTTTTCCATACGGGTCTGCGGAGCGCGACGGCTGATACGGGCGCGATCGCTCGCGACGATGCCGCCGCCACGCACTGACCCCGCCTACTGCATTGCCATGACTGAACCTTATGCCTCCACGTCGGCCTGGCCCGGCGACCTCAACCCGGCGCTGGCGCCTGAAAGCTTCCAGCGCCAGCGCATCCTGCTGCCGGAATGGACCCTGCTGCGCCAGGGCGCGGTGCGCGGCCACGCGGTGGTGGTGGAGGGCGGCCGCTTCACCGCGGTCGGCCCCGCCGAAGACGTCGCCGCGCGCTTTCCGCATCTGGAGACCCAGCCGCTGCCGCGCATGCTGCTGATGCCCGGCATGATCGACACCCATCACCACCTGACGCAGTCGTTCGGCAAGTCGCTGGTGTTCGGCGAGCCGTCGGAGATCTTCCGGCGCGTGTGGGTGCCGCTGGAGGGCAGCCTGAAGGCGGAGCACCTGTACCTGTCGTCCAAGCTGGCGGCGCTGGAAGCGCTGCGTGGCGGCTTTACCACCGTGGTCGACGCCGGCACGCGCAGCGACGCCGGGCTGGACGCGGTCGCGCGCGCGGTCAGCGATGCCGGCGTGCGCTGCGTGCTGGGGCTGATCTGCAACGACAAGCCCGGCGCCGAAACGCTCGACGCCGCGCCCATCCTGCGCCGCGCCGCCGCGCACCTGGACCGCTACGCCGGCGATGCGCTGGTGGCGCCGTCGCTGGCGATCTCGATCCCCGAGGTGGCCTCGGACGCGATGCTGCATCACGTCTACCAGCTGTGCGCCGAGTCCGGCCGCATCTTCCAGACCCATGCCAACGAGCACCTGGTGGCGGTGGAGCGCTCGCTCAACGCGTGCGGGCGCCGGCCGATCGAGCACCTCGCCGCGATCGGCGCACTCGGGCCGGCCGCCTTGCTGGCGCACGCCACGCTGGTGACGCCGCAGGAGATCCGGCTGCTGGCCGACAGCGGCGCCGCGGTGGCTTACAACCCCGTCGCCAGCGCCTGGAAGGGCAACGCGGTGGCGCCCGCCGAGACCATGGCCACCTTCGGCGTGCGCCTCGGCCTGGGCACCGACGGCACCCGCAGCGACGGCTTCCGCCTGCTGGACTATGCCGAGGCCGCGCAGCGCTTTGCCTTCGGCATCGGCGTGGGCGACTCGTCCTGCGGCGCGGGCTGGCGCTGGGTCGACATGGCCACGCACGACGCGGCCGACGTGGCCGGGCTGGGCGCGCTCACCGGCGAGATCGCCGCCGGCAAGCGCGCCGACTTCCTGCTGGTCGACCTCGACGTGCCGGAACTGACGCCGTCGTGGGACCTGACCTGGGAGCTGGTGCGGCTGGCCAACCGCGACCAGATCCGCGCGGTCTTCGTCGACGGCAACCTGCGCCTGTGGCAGGGCTGGCCCACCGACTGGGACGCGCGCGCGCTGATGCGCGACATCCATGCCATGGCCGGGCACACCGTTGCCGGCGCGCCGATCCGCAAGCTGCATGACGCCGCGGACGTGCACCGCGCCCGCCATGCCGGCTCGGGGGCGGCATGAGCATGGACATGACCTTGTTCAGCGTCGGCGTGGCCGTGTTTACCGGTGCGCTGGTCCAGGGCGCCACCGGCATGGGCTTTGCGCTGATCGTGGTGCCGGTGCTGGCGCTGGCCGCGCCGGCGATGCTGCCGGGCGCGCTGCTGCTGGCGATGCTGCCGCTCAACGCCTACGTGGCCTGGCGCGAGCGCCACGCCATCGATATGCGCGGGGCCGGCTGGATCAGCGCCGGACGCGTGGCCGGCACCTTCGGCGGCCTGTGGGTGCTGGTGGCGATGCCGATGGCGTGGCTCAACGCGCTGGTCGGCGGCAGCACCATCGCCGCGGCGGTGGTGTCGTTGCTGGCGCCGGCGTTCTCGCCGGGGCGGCTGACCTTTGCCTCCACCGGCCTGATCACCGGCGTGACCGAGACCGCCACCGGCGTGGGCGGCCCGCCGCTGGCGCTGGCCTACCAGCACGCGCCGGTGGCGACGCTGCGCGCCACCGTGGCGCTGTGCTTCCTGGTGGGCGAGGTGATCTCGCTGGTGGTGCTGGCGCTGGGCGGCCGGCTCGGCATGGAGCAGGTGTTCTACGCCGCCGGCCTGCTGCCGGTGCTCGGCGTCGGCATGGTCGCCAGCCACCTGGTGCACAAGCGCATCAACCAGCGCATGCTGCGCATCGGCGTGCTGGTGTTCGCGCTGGTGTCCGGCGCGGTGGTGCTGTTGCGCGGCTAGTCTTCCGGCGTGGACGAGGCCCGCACCACCAGTTCGGGCGCGGGGCCGGCAATCACATTGCGGCCGCGCTCGCCCGACAGGTGCGCGAACAGCAGTTCCACCGCCAGCGACGCGACCCGTTCCAGGTGCAGGTTGACCGCGGTCAGCGGCGGCTGCGCGCTGCGCGCGCGGATGCCGTCGTAGCGCGTCACCACCAGCACATCGTCGGGCACGCGCTTGCCCAGCCCTTGCAGGTGCGCCATGGCGCCGACCGCGAAGGCGTCCACCGGCGCGCACAGCGCATCCAGGCCCGGCATCTGCGCCAGCAGTTGCGCGCAGGCCTCGGCGCCCGCGGCTTCGCCATGTTCCTCGGCCGCCTTGACGACATGGCAGGGCAGCCCCAGCGCCTGCGTGAACTCGCGGTAGGCGCGTTCCGTTTCGACATACGACTGCCGCGGCGCCGCGCCGATCATCAGGCCGATCCGGCGCCGCCCATGGCCGTGCAGGTGTTCCAGCAGCAGGCGCGCGGTCGCGGCGGACTGCAGGTCCACGCAAGGCACCGGGGTCTCGGTCAGCGGCTCGCGCCCGATCGACACGATGCTGACGCCGCGCTCGCGCAGCCGCGCGATATGCGGGTCGCCGGCAATCGGCTCGATCACGATGGCACCGTCGATATCGAGCGTATCGAGCAGCCCGCCGGCGCCTTCGAGCGGCGGCACCAGCACCACGCCCAGGCCGCGCCCCATGGCCGCCTCGGCGGCGATCGCCGCCACCTCCATCATGAAGCCCAGCCGCGAGGTGCCGCCCGCCACCGCGAACGGCATCGACGACAGCAGCGCAATGCAGTTGGCGCGCCCCGACTGCAGCCGCTGCGCGCGCACGCTGGGCCGGTAGCCCAGCTCCGCGGCCACGCGCTTGACGCGCGCGCGCGTGGCCGGGTCCAGCACGCCGCGGTCGTTCAGCGCGTGCGAGACCGTGGTCAGCGACACGCCGGCGGCGCGGGCGACGTCGTGGATGGTGAGGCGGCGGGGGCGGTCGGGCGTGGAATCGGTCATGCCGGGTTTGAGCTGGGAATCAGCCGGAGCATACATCAGCGGACATGGGCGGTCAGCGGCGAGCGCCCTGCCTGGCCGGCGCCGACGACAATTCCTTCCAGTGCTCGCGCGTGAAGGCGTAGAGCGTCTCGAGCGCCGGCGACAGCGAGCGCGCGGCCATGCGCGCGATGCCGTAGCGGCCGCACCGGCGCGGGTCGGGTGGCATCGGCACTTCCGCCATCAGCCCCGCGGCTCGTTCCTGCCGGGTGATGGACAACACGCCGAACAGCAGGGTGTCGGTGGCCAGCGTCACGCTGCGCAGCATGTCGAGGTTGTCGCAGTGCAGGGTGAAGAGCTTGTCGGGTGCGGCCTCGGGGCCCCATAGCTCGGCCAGCTGGCGGCTGACGATGGTGCTGAGCGTGGTGGTCGCCACCGGGTAGGCGCGGATCGTCTCGATATCGATGCGGCGCTTGCGCAGGATCGGATGGCCGGCGCGGCACACCAGCCCGGCGGGCAGCTCGCCCAGCGGCTCCAGCTCGATGTCGTCGGCGGCGCGCAGCACGTAGGCGTCGCCGACGATGGCGTCGATGGTCTCGCGCCGCAGCGCGTCGAGCAGCGCGCTGGTAGCGCCGGTCTCGGTGCGCACCTTGATGCGCGGGTGCGCCTGCGCCATGTGGATCAGGAACGGCGTCAGCAGCAGCGCGGCAGGCGCGGGCGCCACGCCGATCGTCAGCGAGCCTTCCTCGCCCCCGCGCAGCAGCTCCAGGTCGCGGCGCAGCTGGCGTTCTTCCAGCCGCATGCGGCGCGCGCGGTCGGCCACCAGTTCGCCGAACACTGTCAGGCGCGCGCGCCGCGCGCCGCGGTCGAACAGCGGCGCCTTCAGCTCGTGCTCCAGCGCGCGGATACTGCGGCTCAGCGCCGGTTGGGTCAGGTGCACGGCGCGTGCGGCTTCGGAAAAGGTGCCGTGCTCGACGATGGCAAGCAGGTGCAGAAGTTTCTGGGTGTCCATGCGGAATCCCATGCGTGTCAGTTATGGGAGCGGTTCGATATTTGCATTTGAATCATACATCGGCGCTCCCTATGATGACCGGAACACAAGAGCGGCCCGGTGACAGCACACACACGGCGCCCGCCATCCACCGTCCAACGGAAACCGGAGACATCATGCTCAAGCTGTTTATCGGCCTCGGCCTGCCATACATCGGCGTCATCGGGCTGCTGCCCTGGGTGGCGACCGTCGAGCGCTTCGTGCTCGGCGTGCCCTTTATCTACGCCTGGATCTTTGCCTGGTTCGTCCTGACGTCGGGCTGCATGCTGGCGTGCTGGCTGCTGTACGACCGCCATGCCGCCGACGCGGCGCATGAAGCGTGAGGGAGAGCAGCCATGACCACAGCGGTATTCCTTGGCTTTATCGTCTTCTCGCTCTATCTCGCCATCCGCTCGAAGAAGGGCCACGGTGCGCAGAGCGTGCATGACTTCTTCGTCGCCTCGCGGCAGTTCGGCGCCTACCTGGTGTTTTTCCTCGCGGCCGGCGAGATCTACAGCATCGGCACCATGGTGGGCTTTCCCGGCGGCATCTATGCCAAGGGCCCGACGTATGGCGTCTGGTTCCTCGGCTACATCCTGCTGGCTTACCCGCTCGGCTATTTCCTCGGGCCGAAGATCTGGCAGGCCGGCGCGCGCTACAACGCGATCACGCTGCCGGACCTGTTCAAGGGCCACTACGGCAGCCGTGCGCTGGAACTGATCGTGGCGGGCTCTTCGATCCTGTTCCTGCTGCCCTGGGGCCAGTTGCAGTTCACCGGACTGGTGGCGGCGCTCAAGGGGCTGGGCTGGGAGTTCGATCCCGTCTACCTGGTGCTGATCTCGGCGGCGCTGGCCTTCACCTACATCGCCATCTCCGGCGTGCGTGCGTCGGCCTACATCGCCATCCTGAAAGACATCCTGATGGTGGTGGCGATCGTCGCCACCGGCGTCGCGGTCGGCTGGAAGGCCGGCGTGGGCGATGTCTTCCATGCCGCCAGCCTGCAGGTCAGCAACCAGATGAGCGACACGCAGCTGCGCTTCTCGATGAGCACCATGCTGTTCCAGGCGCTGGGCTTCTACGTGATGCCGTTCGCGGTGCAGAACTTCTTCACAGCCAGGAGCGCCAACACCATCCGCCGCACGCAGGTGGCGATGCCGCTGTATATGCTGATGTACCCGTTCCTGGTGCTGGCGTCGTACTACGCGATCAGCCAGAACCTGCAGCTGGCCTCGCCCAATGAAGCCTTCTTCGCGGCGGCGGTGCGCTTGCTGCCGGACTGGCTGCTCGGCCTGGTGACCGCGGGCGCCGCGCTGTCGGGGCTGCTGGTGCTGGCCGGCATCTGCCTGGCGATCGGCCCGATCGTCACGCGCAACCTGCTGCCGGGCATGCCCGAGCAGCGCCAGAAGCAGGGCGCCAAGGTGGTGATCGTGGTGTACCTGGTGTTGTCGATTGCGATGACGCTGGCCACGCCCAACCTGATGCTGACGCTGATCAACACCACCTACTACGGCGTGACGCAGTTCTTTCCCGGCGTCATCGTGATCCTGTTCTCGCTGAAGGTGCGACCGATGGCGATCGCGCTCGGCATCCTGAGCGGGCAGGGGCTGGCGATCGCGCTGTACGCGCAGCAGGCCGATTTCGGCGGCATCAACCTCGGCCTGGTCAGCCTTGCGGTCAACCTGCTGGTGACCGTGGTGGCGAACTACGCGCCGCGCCTGGCACGCGTGCAGCCGGCCTGATCCTTGCGACTCATGCAACAAGCGATGACCCATAACGACACGGCGCGCACGCAGGTATTCGTGGCGCGCAAGATCCTCACGATGGAAGCGGCGCAGCCGGAAGCGACTCATGTCGCGGCACGCAATGGCCAGATCCTTGCAGTCGGCGGCGCTGCGGAAATGGCGCCATGGCCCGACGCGGTGGTAGTCGACACCTTCCGCGACAAGGTGCTGATGCCCGGCATGGTCGAAGGCCACTGCCACCTGATGGAAGGCGCGATGTGGGACGCGGTCTACGTCGGCTACTTCGACCGCCGCGACCCCGATGGCAGGCTTTGGCGCGGGCTGCGCACGCTGGACGAAGTCATCGGGCGCCTTGCCGATGCGGCCAGCAAGTTGAAAGACCCCGACACGCCGCTGCTGGCGTGGGGTTTCGACCCGATCTACTTCGGCACCGCACGGCTGTCGGTGCGAGAGCTGGATCGCGTATCGACGACGCGGCCGGTGGTGGTGATGCATGCCAGCGTGCATCTGATGAACGTCAATTCGCCGATGCTGGCGCGGGCCGGCATCGACGAAGACACCGACATCGACGGCGTGCACAAGGATGCGGGCGGCAAGCCCACCGGCGAGCTGCAGGAGTTCGCGGCGATGTTCCCGGTGCAGCGCGTAATCGGCCGCGGCCTGTCGCTGGCTGCGGCGGAGGACGCGGAGGCGGTGCGCCGCTTCGGGCGCGTGGCACAGCTGGCGGGCGTGACCACCGCTACGGACCTGGTCAACGACTTGTCGGCCAGGGGCCTGGAAACACTGCGCGCGGTGACGTCGGATGACGGCTTCCCGCTGCGCATGGTGCCCGCCTTCGCGCCGCAGCGCGACGCACAGGGCGGGCCCGCACGCGTACAGCAGGCCGTCGCCGCTGGCTCCGACAAGCTCCACTTCGGTCCGGTCAAGTTCATCGTCGACGGCTCGATCCAGGGCTTTACCGCGCGGCTGCGCGCACCTGGCTACGCCGGCGGCCAGCCCAACGGCTTGTGGCTGATCCCGCCCGAGCAACTGCTGGACGCGTTCACGCCGTTCCACCTGGCCGGCCTGCCGCTGCATATCCACACCAACGGCGACGAAGCCACCGAGGTCGTGCTCGACACGCTGGAAGCGCTGCTGGCGCGCCATCCGCGCGCCGACCATCGCCACACCTTGCAGCACTGCCAGCTGGCCGATGCGGCGCAGCTGGCGCGGGCGAAGCGCCTCGGGCTGTGCATCAACTTCTTCGCCAACCACCTCTACTACTGGGGCGATGCCCATGCCACGCAGACCGTGGGCCCGGCACGTGCCGCGCGCATGAACCCGGCAGGCACCGCGCGGCGCCTCGGCATCCCGTTCGCGATCCATTCCGATGCGCCGATCACGCCGCTGAACCCGCTCTTCACTGCCTGGTGCGCGGTGCAGCGCCAGAGCGCCTCGGGCCGCGACATGGGCGAAGCCGAGCGGCTGACGGTGGCGGACGCGCTCCACGCGGTCACGATGGGCGCGGCTTACACGCTTGGGCTCGACCATCGCATCGGCAGCATCGCGCCCGGGAAGCTGGCCGACTTTGCCGTGCTGGAAGACGATCCCGCCAGCGTGGATCCGGCGCGGCTCAAGGACGTGCGGGTGTGGGGCACGGTGCTGGGCGGCCGCGTGTTCGAGGCGCCTGCGCGATGAGCGCCCGGCTTCCGATTCCGCTGGTGGTCGTCGGCGGCTACCTCGGCGCGGGCAAGACCACGCTGCTGAACCGGTTGCTGGCCAATGCGCAAGGGCTGCGCATTGCCGTGCTGGTGAACGACTTCGGCGAGATCAATATCGACGCCGCGCTGATCCGCACGCGCAGCGACGATGTGATCCAGCTGGAGAATGGTTGCGTGTGCTGTTCCATCGGTGGCCGGCTGGCCGAGGCCATGCTGGCAATCGCCGACCGCGACGCGCGGCCCGATCTGCTGGTGATCGAGGCCAGCGGCGTGTCGGACCCGCAGCGCATCGCGCAGATCGGCCTGCTCGATCCGGCGTTCCGGCTCAACGCGGTGCTGGTGGCGGTGGATGCCGCGGCCGTGCACGACAGCCTGGGCGACCCGCTGGTCGGCGAGATGGTGCGGCAGCAGATCGCGGGAGCATCGGTGGTGGCGCTGACCAAGACCGACCTGTGCGCTGCCGGTGGCGCTGCGGCAACGAACAGGACCGTCGGTACGCTTGCGCCGCGCGCCACGGTGCTGGAAGCGTGCGATGGCGAGCTGCCTTTGTCAGTCTTTATCGACGCAGCCATGCCGACACCGGCCGGCACCGGCGTGCTGCAGTCGCATGCCGGCTGGCACCGGCCTGCGCTACATGCCGGCATCCGTAGCATCGCCTACCGGACCGGCCGCGCCTTCGACAAGGCGCGGCTGCGACAGGCACTGTTGAAGCTGCCCGTGCGGCTGCTGCGCGCGAAGGGCCTGGTCAGGCTGGCGGCCGATCCGCGGCTGCACGAGGTACACGTGGTCGGGGGCAGGATGCGGATGCGGTCCATGCCGCACGGCGAAGCCGGCGATTTCGGTGGATTCGGCGAATTCAGCGACTCCGCGCTGGTCTTCATCGGCGCCTTCGATGCCGCGGGAGCGGATGCCATTTCCGCCAGCATGGAGTCTGCACTGGCCTGAGACAGAAGACGTCAGGCATGGAACTCGCACTATCCAAACGCCTCCGCATAAAGAGCCACCAGCCAGTCGACGAACACGCGCACGCGCGGAGACAGCTGCCTGTGATGCGGATACAGTGCCGACACCGGCAGGTCCGGGCTGGGCCAGTCGCTCAGTACCTCGACGAGTAGCCCCTCGCGCAAGGCGTCGTCGACGTGGAAGCGCGGCACCTGGATCAGTCCGCAGCCGCGCAGGGCGGCGGTGACATAGTTCTCGGCATCATTGACGGACATCCACCCTCCCAGTGAAAAGGCCTGGAGTTGCCCATTGACGTGCAGCTCCAGCGGATAGCCGGCCGCGCCGCTACGCGAGAAGAATTTCACGACTTCGTGCCGGGAGAGCTGGTCGGGATGTTGCGGCGTGCCGAATGCTTTCAGGTAGGCGGGACTGGCGCACACTACCTGCGGCATGAGCGCCAGGCGCCGCGCCACCAGTGAAGAATCCCGCGGCGTGCCCGCGCGGATGACGCAATCGACGCCTTCCCTTACCAGATCCACCAGCCGGTCGCCGCCGGATACCACCAGATCGATGCGCGGATACCGCTCCCGGAATTCGTCGATTCGCGCCAGCACGATCTTCGTTGCGTGGGTCCCGTGCATGTCGACACGCAACACCCCGCGCGGATTCGCCGCCACGTGCTGCAGAGACGACTCGGCGTCGTCGAGTTCAGCCAGCAGGTGGACGCAGCGCTCGTAGAACGCCTGGCCGTCGAGTGTCGGCCTGACCTGCCGCGTCGTGCGTTCGAGCAGCCGGACCCCGAGCCGCGTCTCGAGCGCCTTGATGGCATGGGTGGCAGTGGCGCGCGGGATGTCGAGCGCGGCGGCGGCGTGGCTGAAGCTGCCCAATTCGACGATGCGGGTGAACAGTTGCAGGGAATCGAAGCGGTCCACGGGAAGGCAATTATTGTTGAGGCTGGTTGAATTGATATGGCGATTCTGCACCATTTATCTAATCGGGGCGAACAACCACAATTGGCTTCAACGGCATGTCGCCTTGTCCCTCCCGGAGCCTTCCCATGAACACCCTGACTACGAACACCACCAAAGCGGCCCTTGTCACCGGCGGATCGCGCGGCATAGGCCGGGCCGTGGCCCTGCGTCTCGCGGCCGACGGCTTTGCCGTCGCGGTCGGCTACGCCGGCCATGTGGCGCACGCCCGCGACACCGTCGCGGCGATCGAAGCGGCCGGCGGCCGGGCCATTGCGATCCAGGGCGATGTCGGAAGCCCCGATGATGTGGCCCGTCTCTTTGCGCAGACCAAGGCGGCATTCGGCGGCATCGACGTGGTCGCCAACTGCGCCGGCGTGATGCCGCTGGCACCGATCGCGCCCGGCAGCCTGGCCGACTTTGACAAGGTCATTGCGACCAACCTGCGCGGCACGTTCCTGGTGCTGGCGCAAGCGGCCGAAAACGTCGGCGCGGGTGGGCGGATCATTGCGGTGTCGACCAGCGTCATCGCCAAGTCATTGCCGTCCTATGGGCCGTACATTGCGTCCAAGGCCGGCGTGGAGGGGCTGGTCCGCGTACTGGCCAACGAGCTGCGCGGGCGCGGCATCACCGTCAATGCCGTGGCGCCGGGGCCGGTGGCCACCGAGCTGTTTCTCGATGGCAAGAGTGCGCAGCAGATCGGCCAGATCGCGCGGCTCGCTCCGCTCGAACGGCTCGGGACGCCCGAGGATATCGGTCGCGTCGTATCGTTCCTTGCCGGCGAGGATGGTGGCTGGATCAACGGGCAGGTGCTGCGCGCAAACGGGGGATTCGCATAAGCCGCCGCGCCGCACCCCTGCAATCCTCGTGGCGCACGTCAGGTATGGAACTCGCCGGTGGGAGCGTCCGAAGCAGGCGGCCGCTCCCAGCCGCTGCGCTCGAATTCCGCGATCACCTGCGCGCCGAGCAACAGTAGCGTCGCCGCGATCTCCAGGCTCAGCAACACCACGATCGCCGTGGTGAGCGAGCCATAGACCCGCCCCACCTGCGACAGCGTGGTGAAGTACCACACCAGCGCATGGCGCGAGATCTCCCACAGCACCGCGGCAAGCACCGCGCCGCACAGGGCATGCCGCAAGGACAGCCGGCCGACCGGCATCACCATGTAGATCGACGTCAGCATCAGGATCTCGCCGAGGAACCCGAGCAGGTAAAGCAGCGTGGTGGAAAGCCGGTCGAGCGACCATTCATGGCCCAGCACTTCCACGTGCCGTTGGCCGATCGCGATCAGCCCGCCAGAGACCACTGTCACCAGCAGCAGCCCCAGGCTCAGCACCGCGATATAGCAGTAAGGCAGCACCGCCGAGATCAGGAAATGCCGGCGCCGGATCGCGACGCGATGGACGAAGATCACCGACATGGCGTTTTCCAGCACCGTGAACGCCAGCGAACTGAAGAACAGCATCGTGCCGAGCAAGACCCAGCCGACCGTGGCGCGGGTGCGCAGGAACGACGCCAGCTCGGGCACCAGCGCGCGGGACTGTCCGGGCACGACCCACTCGAGGTAGCGCGCCAGCGTCGACAGCAACAGCTGCGGGTCGATCACATGCGACAGCGCGATCACCATCAGGATCAGCAACGGCACGATCGACAGCAGCGCGTAGTAGGCCACCGCTCCGGCCAGCAACAGGCCCTGGTTGGCGCGGAACTGGACCAGCGTGCGCCACAGGAAGCGCCCCGGATGACGGAGCAGGTCGCGGACGCGGGCGTCGAGAAGCTGCATGGCGGGCACCGGAGAGTGCAGGTGCCGACATTATGCGTCGGCGGGCGCCCAAGTGCCCGGCCCGCGGTGCCGCGACGCCCGCGCCGCGTCGGCTTGCGCCGCGCGAAGTCAGACCTTGACGTCGATGGTCTGGCCCAGGTTTGGCGGGTTGCTGGCCGCGACCGGCTGGGGCATGGCCTGCAGCAGTGCAGCCACGCCTTGTGCCTGCATGTCCAGCGACTTGCGCAGCATCAGCAGGCTTACCGGATCGGCGCCCGGATCGCCAGCCAGGCCGGCGGTAACGTTGGAGATTTCCATGAAGAGGGTTTCCTTGGCGAAGGTCGGGAGAGACGGCGGGATGACCGCCAACACCCAATGACGGCCGCGGCCGCCCAACCTTGAGCGCCGCGGGCACGGGCGACATTCCTACGGGTTATCCCCCTAAGCCAGCGGCGGTTATCCCCCTAAGCCAGCGGCGCCTCCGCCGGCACCTGCTGCGCCCCCGCCGCCCGCCGCAGGCAATCCAGCATCGCCGCCACCGCGGCACGCGATTCGCCGTCCGCGCGCCAGTACATCGACACCGATCCGAACCCGGCCAGCCGCAGCGGCACGATGCGCAGCGCGCCCAGTTCTTCCAGCCGGCGCGCGGTACGGTGCGAGGCCAGCCCGATCATGTCGCTGTTGTTGAACAGGGTCAGGTTGAGCACGGTGGAATTGCTTTCCACGCAGTCCGCAGGCAGCGCGCGCCCGGCGCTGGCGAGCGCGCCCTCCAGCGCATTGCGGATCGGCGTGCCGCGCGGCCATACCACCCAGCGGTGGCGGTACAGGTCGTCCCACGCCACCTTGCCGCCCTGCAGCAGCGGGTGCCGCGGCCGCGCGACGAAGTGGATCGGCTCCATGTAGAGCGATTCGGTGCGCATCTGCGCATCCTGCAGCTCCGGCGCGGAGCGGCCCACCACGATATCGAGCTCGCTGCGCGCGAGCTGGGTCATGAGCCGGTCCATGGTGGTTTCCAGCAGCCGCACGCTGGCGCGCGGCATGCGCTGCATCAGCTGCAGCGCGGCCAGCGGCACGGTGTCCGCCGCCGATGCCCCCGAGGTGCCCACCACCACGATGCCGCTGCCGCCGTCGCGCATGGCCTGCAGGTCGTCGCGGGCGGTATCGAGCTGGGCCTCGATCCGGCGCGCGTGCTCGATCAGCGACTCGCCGTAGGGCGTGGGCCGCAGGCCGCGCGCCTGGCGCTCGAACAGCGGCAGGCCGATATCGTCCTCGAGGTCCTTCAGCCACTTGGAAAGCCCGGGCTGGGTGGTGTTCAGCATGGCGGCGGACTGGCTCATGTTGCCGGTCTCGGCCAGGCTCAGCAGCATCTGCAGGTTGCGCAGGCGCAGTCTCTGGGTCCAATCCATGGGGCGTGACCTATACGGTAAATCGTATCGATAAGATGAAAACTTCATTTCAGATCTTATAGGCCGGGGCGTATAACGACAACACAGACGGTGCGCAGCGATGCAGGCACCCACCCAAAGCGCTCCCGAACGCCTTGTACAAAGTTATGGAGACAGCATGTCCGAGCACACCCCAGACCCGGCCCGCCAGGCCTACTACGAAGACATCGGCCGCAGCCACATGACCCCGTTGTGGGAGTCGCTGCACGCCCTGGTGCCGCCGCAGCCGCGGCCGCAGATCGTTCCCGCGATCTGGAAGTACGCGCAGATCCGCCCGCTGGTGATGCAGGCCGGCGGCATCATCAGCGCCGAGGAGGCGGTGCGCCGCGTGCTGGTGCTGGAGAACCCCGGCATCCCCGGCAGGTCCAGCATCACCTCGACGCTGTACGCCGGCCTGCAGCTGATCCTGCCGGGCGAGATCGCGCCCAGCCACCGCCATACGCAGTCGGCACTGCGCTTTATCGTCGAAGGCAAGGGCGCGTGGACCGCCGTCAACGGCGAGCGCGCCACCATGCATCCCGGCGATTTCATCATCACGCCGTCGTGGACCTGGCACGACCATGGCAACCCGTCGGTCGAGCAGGGCGGCGAGCCGGTGGTGTGGCTGGACGGCCTCGACATCCCCATGGTGCAGCAGTTCGACGCCGGCTTTGCCGAGAACTACCCCGAATCGCAGCAGCCGGTGACCCGCGCCGAGGGCGACAGCTTTGCCCGCTTCGGCCACAACATGGTGCCGGTGCGGCACCGCGTGACCGATCCCACGTCGCCGGTGTTCAGCTACCCGTACGCGCGCTCGCGCGAGGCGCTGGACCAGCTCTACCGCAACGGCGAGCTCGATCCCTGGGACGGCGTCAAGCTGCGCTACGTCAACCCGGCCACCGGCGGCTGGCCGATGCCGACCATCGCCAGCTTCATGCAGTACCTGCCGGCGGGCTTCCAGGGCAAGACCTACCGCAGCACCGACGCCACCGTGTACAGCGTGGTGGAGGGGCGCGGCACGGTGCGCATCGGCGATGCGCAGTTCCAGTTCGAGCCGCGCGACGTGTTCGTGGCGCCGTCGTGGGCGCCGGTGCAGCTGGGCGCGCTGGAGGATGCCGTGCTGTTCAGCTATTCCGACCGGCCGGTGCTGTCCGCGCTGAACCTGCTGCGCGAAGCGCGCACCTGAGCCCGCAACCCCGACCAAGCCGCTGCCCGGCGGTGCCATCCGGTACTGCCGGGCCGGCGCTTACCTGCCAAATCACTGGAAGCCTCACCATGTCTTACGTTTTCACGCCTCCCGCCACCGTTGCGATTCCCGTTGCCGGCAGCGATGACCAGTTCGCCGTGCGCCGCGTCTACTGCGTCGGCCGCAACTACGCCGCCCACGCCCGCGAAATGGGCTTCGATCCCGAGCGCGAACCGCCGTTCTTCTTCTGCAAGCCCGCCGACGCCATCGTCCCGGTGCAGGCCGGCACCACGCTCGAGCTGCCGTACCCCGCGCAAACGCAGAACTATCACTACGAGGCCGAGCTGGTCGCCGTGATCGGCAAGGGCGGCTCGGATATTCCCGCCGGGCAGGCGCTGGAGCACGTGTGGGGCTACGCCGTCGGCCTCGACATGACGCGCCGCGACCTGCAGATGAAGATGCGCGAGATGGGCCGCCCGTGGGAAATCGGCAAGGCCTTCGACGCCTCGGCGCCGGTCGGCCCGATCCACCGCGCCAGCGTTATCGGCCACCCGCAGCGGGCCGGCATCTGGCTGACGGTCAATGGCGAAACCCGGCAGCGCAGCGACGTATCACACCTGATCTGGTCGGTGGCCGAGACCGTGGCGTATCTTTCGCAGTTCTTCCGCCTCGAACCGGGCGACGTCATCTTCACCGGCACGCCCGAGGGCGTGGGCGCGGTCAAGGCCGGCGACACCATGGTCACCGGCGTCGACGGCCTGGGCGAACTGACCGTGCGCGTGGTCTGAACCAGGCAAGCCCGATCATGCAGCTCTACAGCTTCTTCAACAGCTCGACGTCGTACCGCGTGCGCATCGCGCTGGCCCTCAAGGGTTTGCCGTACGACTACCTCGGCGTCAATATCCGCACCGGCCAGCATCGCCACGCCGAGTATGTCGATGGCATCAACCCGTCCGCCTCCGTGCCCGCGCTGGTCGATGGCGATTTCACGCTGGGGCAGTCGTTCGCGATCATCGACTACCTGGATGCGCGCCATCCCGAGCCGCGCCTGCTGCCTCAGGACCCTGAGCAGCGCGCGCGCGTGCTGGAGCTGTCGATGCTGGTCGGCTGCGATATCCACCCGGTCAACAACCTGCGCGTGCTGCGCTACCTGCAGGACACGCTGAAGGTCACGCCCGAGCAGAAAGACGCCTGGTACCGCCACTGGGTCGACGAGGGCATGGCCGGCGTCGAACGGCTGCTGGCGCGCCACGGCCATGGCAAGTGGTGCTTCGGCAATGCCCCCACGCTGGCCGACGTTACGCTGGTGCCGCAGGTGGCCAACGCGCTGCGCATGGGCTGCGAGCTGGATCGCTACGAGCGGGCGATGGCCGTCTTCACCCACGCCAGCGCCCATCCCGCCTTCGCCCAGGCCGCGCCCGCGCGCCAGCCGGACTACATCGCCTGACGCCAGCGGCGCAGGCAGGAGACAGCAATGAGCAACACCCGCAACACGACCGGCAAGGTCCTGATCATCGGCGGCGGCATCGGCGGCCTGGCCGCGGCGCTGGCGCTGGCACGCCAGGGCATCCGCATCGAACTGCTGGAGCAGGCCGGGCAGATTGGCGAGATCGGCGCCGGCATCCAGCTGGCCGCCAATGCGTTTGCCGCGCTCGACGCGCTGGGCGTGGGCGAGGCCGCGCGCGGCCGTGCGGTCTTTACCGACTACCTGAGCCTGCGCGACGCCATCGACACCAGCGTGATCGCGCAGGTCGATGTCGGGCAGGCGTACCGCGAGCGCTTCGGCAACCCGTACGCGGTGATCCATCGCGCCGACATCCACCTGTCGATCCTGGAGGCGGTGCAGGACCACCCGCTGATCACCTTCCGCACCAGCACCCGCGTGGAGCAGCTGCTGCAGGACCAGCACGGCGTGACCGTGGTCGACCAGCATGGCGGGCACCACCGCGGCGACGCGGTGATCGGCTGCGACGGCGTCAAGTCCGCGATCCGCCAGGCGCTGATCGGCGATGACGCGCGCGTGACCGGGCACGTGGTCTACCGCGCCGTGGTCGACGTGGCCGACATGCCGCGGGACCTGCAGGTCAACGCACCCGTGGTGTGGGCCGGCCCGCACTGCCACCTGGTGCATTACCCGCTGCGCGGCGGCCAGCAGTACAACCTGGTGGTGACCTTCCACAGCCGCGAGCAGGAAACCTGGGGCGTGCGCGACGGCAGCAAGGAAGAAGTGCTGTCGTACTTCGCGGGCATCCACCCGCTGCCGCACCAGATGCTGGACCGCCCGACCTCATGGAAGCGCTGGGCCACCGCCGACCGCGACCCGGTCGAGCGCTGGAGCTTCGGCCGCGCCACGCTGCTTGGCGATGCCGCGCACCCGATGACCCAGTACGTGGCGCAGGGCGCCTGCCAGGCGCTGGAGGATGCCGTGACGCTGGGCGCGGCGGTCAAAGCCGCGGCTGGCGACTACGCCGCCGCCTTCAACCTGTACGAGCAGGCCCGCATCCCGCGCACCGCGCGCGTGCTCTATGCCGCGCGCGACATGGGCCGCGTCTACCACGCGAAGGGGGTCGACCGCCTGGTGCGCAACAGCCTGTGGACCGGCCGCACGCAGGCGCAGTTTTACGATGCGCTGCAATGGCTGCATGGCTGGCGTGCCGACAGGTGCCTGAGCCCCACGCCGTGGCTGTAGATCACTGAACGCGCCTTTCTTTCCGCGCTGAGAACCTCGCGTCGTAAATCCTGACAGCGAGCCGGCGGCCGACGAAGCCGCCGGCCCAATCGCGCCCTAAATCTGGCAACAAGGAGGAGACACCATGCCTGCCAGCCAACCGCTCAACGTCACCGCGTTCATCGACCGCCAGCCGCTCTCGGCGTTCCAGGTGACCATCGTCGTACTGTGCTTCCTGATCGTCGCCGTCGATGGCTTCGATACCGCCGCGATCGGCTTTATCGCGCCCGCCATCCGCGCGCAATGGCAGCTGACGCCGGCCCAGCTGGCGCCGCTGTTCGGCGCCGGGCTGGGTGGCCTGATGGCCGGCGCCTTCCTGTTCGGCCCGCTGGCGGACCGGTTCGGCCGCAAGAGCGTGCTGGTGCTGTCGGTGCTGTGCTTCGGCGCGGCCAGCCTGGCGTCGGCGTGGTCGCCGGACCTGTGGACGCTGGTGCTGCTGCGCTTCGTCACCGGCCTGGGGCTGGGCGGGGCCATGCCCAATGCCATCACGCTGACCTCGGAGTTCTGCCCGGAGAAGCGGCGTTCGTTCCTGGTCACGACCATGTTCTGCGGCTTCACGCTGGGCTCGGCCCTGGGCGGGCTGGCCTCGGCCGGGCTGATCGACGCCTTCGGCTGGCGCTCGGTGCTGGTGGCGGGCGGCGTGCTGCCGCTGCTGCTGGCGGTGGCGCTGGTGTGGCTGCTGCCGGAATCGGTGCGCTACCTGGTGATGACCGGCAAGTCGCGCGAGCATATCGTTGCCACGTTGCAGAAGATCGCTCCGCATGAAGACCTGCGCGGCGCCACCTTTGCCGTCAGCGAGCAGCGCGCCGCCAGCTCGCCGGTGCGGCACCTGTTCAGGCCCGAGCTGCTGCGCGGCACGCTGCTGTTCTGGCTGACGTTCTTCATGAGCCTGCTGGTGATCTACCTGCTGTCGAGCTGGCTGCCGACGCTGCTGCGCGGCACCGGCCATTCGCTGCGCACCGCGGCGCTGGTGACGACCATGTTCCAGGTGGGCGGCACGGTCGGCGCGATCGCGCTGGGGTGGTTGATGGACCGGTTCAACCCGCACCATGTGCTGGCCACCAGTTACGCGCTGGCGGCGCTGGGCATTGCCGCGGTGGGCAGCGTTGCCGCCGAGCCGGTTGCCGCGGGCGTGGCGGTGTTCGTCGCGGGCTTCTGCGTCTCGGGCTCGCAGGTGGGCGCCAATGCGCTGTCGGCCAGCTTCTATCCGACCGACTGCCGCGCCACCGGCGTCAGCTGGGCCAACGGCGTGGGCCGGATGGGCTCGGTGGTGGGCTCGGTCGGCGGGGCGACCCTGCTGTCGATGGGCCTGGGCCTGCCCGCGTTGTTCGCTTTGATCGGCGTGCCGGCGCTGGTTGCCGGGCTGTCGATGTTCTCGCTGGGCGTGGTCAGGCGGGAGCGGCCGCAAGCGCGACTGGCTGTCTGAGGCTGCGCCTGCGCCGACATTCCCAAGGGTTATGGCTCTATTCCGAACAGAGGATTGTGGCCATGGCCGCTGGCCTGCAACATGGCGCCCGCGGCCTGCTGCGGCAGGCTGGCATCTGATCACAGAAGGCGGCGCAGCGCGTGTGCAGCCGCCTCGACAGCCATGGAGACAGCATGCAGGCGCAAGCGAAGTCGCGCGGGACGGGGTTCCGGCGCAGTCGGGGGTGGTGGACGGTGGTGCCGCTGGTGGCATTGATGGCGGCGCCGGCCGGCGTGGCGCTGGCGCAGGGCGCGGGCCAGCCCGCGGCAGTGGCCGAGAGCGAAGTCATGCAGGGCTTTCCGCCGCCGCCGGACAAGCAGGTCAGTCGCGGCACCGGCCTGCGCCCGCCCTATATGCGCTGGGCCTTCCGGCATGCGCGCGAGATGTCGCCCACCGTCGGTATCCGGCATGCGAGCCAGCCGCTGGCGCTGCCAGGCCAGGCGGCGCCGGAGCTGGACGCCGTCCGCTTTAGCGTTGCCGGCCAGACGGTGCAGGTGGCGGACTACCTGCGCGATACGCATACCGATGGCTTTATCGTGCTGCACCAGGGCCGGATCGTGTACGAGCGCTACCTGGCCGGCTTTGGCCCGCACCAGCCGCATATCTGGGCGTCGATGACCAAGTCCGTGACCGGGTTGCTGGCGGCGATGCTGGTCGAAGAGGGCAAGCTCGATCCGCAGGCGCGGCTGGCGCAGTACGTGCCCGAGCTGGCCGGCAACCCGTTCGGCGAGGCCACGGTGCAGCAGAACCTGGACATGGAGGTGCCGGTGGGTTATCCGCAGGCACTGCCGCCGGACCTGGGGCTGTTTGGTGCCGTGGGCATCGTGCCGCGCAAGCCCGATGCGCCCGACACCATCTACGACTTCCTCAAGGTCGTGCACGCCACCGGCACCGCGGGCGAAGGCCCGGAGGGCGGCGTCTGGTATTACCAGAACGGCTCGCCGGAAGCGGTGGCATGGGCGCTGCGCCGCATCACCGGCAAGCGCTGGGCGGACCTCGTCACCGAGCGGCTGTGGTCGCGCTTTGCCGATGACGATGCCTACACCCAGGTAGACCGCCAGGGCACTGAAATGGCCAGCGGCGGCATGAACTCGACGCTGCGCGATGCCGCCCGCTTCGCCGAGACCGTGCGCCGCGCCGCGGCCGGCGATGCCACGCTCGGCATTTCGCCGAAGGCGGTGCGGATTGCGCTGCAGCCGGCCAGCAACCAGTCCCGCTTCGCGCGCGGCAACACCACCGCGGGCCGCGATGGCTACGGCTACCGCAACTACTGGTTCCAGCGCAACGACGGCGACGGCAGCATCGAGGCCGGCGGCCGCTTCGGCCAGAAGATCTACATCAATCCTGCCCGTGAGCTGACCGTGGTGAAGTTCTCGGCCAGCCCCGACGGCGCCGCGCGCGCGACCAGCGCCGCCGCCGTGCGCAAGCGCGACGATCCGGCGCGCGCGCTGGAGTCCTCCGAGGCCATGGTGGCGGCGGCGCACGCCCTGCTGCGCGCGGCCAGCCGCTGATCCTCGCCGGGGCCGCCCGGCAAATTCCCCCGGCACCGAGTTTCCCCGCACGCCGCCAGGCCGTGCGCGGGGAACCTGCGCGCCTGCGGCGCGGCCGGCTGCGCACGCCGGTCGACCTCCGCCATCCAGCCACGGCGCTTCTGCCGTGGCGATGACCAAACAGAACGAAGGAGCGAGACATGAAGACGAGGCTTTACCCGCTGATGCTGCCAACGGCGCTGGCCATGCTGGCCATGCCGGGGGCTGGCGCGCACGCCAGCGTGACGCTGTATGGCGTGGCGGATGCCAATATCGAATACGTCAACCACCTGTCGGCCACGTTGCCGACGCAGGCGGGCTTTCCCGGGCCGGGCCAGAGCCGCGTGGCGCTGGGCTCCGGCGGCCTGTCGGGCTCGCGCTGGGGCTTGCGCGGCACCGAGGACCTGGGCGGCGCGCTGAAGGCCTTGTTCGTGCTGGAGAACGGCTTCGGCATCGACGACGGCCGGCAGACGCAATCCGGCCGGCTGTTCGGCCGCCAGGCCTTTGTCGGGCTGCTGAGCGAGCGTGCCGGCCGCCTTACCTTCGGGCGCCAGTACACGGCCATCTTCGACGCCTTTTCCAACTTCTCGCCCAGCGGCTATTCCACCCAGTACGAGCCGATCGCGGCACAGCTGGGTCTGGATTTCCGCTCGGACAACACCGTCAAGTACACGGGCACCTTCGGCGCGGTAACCGCCATCGGCAATTATTCATTCGGCAATGGCGTGCTCGGCGCCGGCGAAAACGCCGGGCAATCGCGCCGGGATACCGGCTATGGTGCCGGCCTGAACTACTTCGCCGGCGGCTTCGGCGCGGCGCTGGCGTTCAACCGATTCAATCCGACGCTCGGGACCGGCGGCGCGGTCGGCAACTTCCGCAAGGCCGGCGCCGCGCTCAGCTATCGCGCCGGGCCGGTCAAGCTGATGGGCGGCTATCGCTGGGGCCTCAACAAGGCGGCCAACGGCGCCACCATCGTGCGCGACGATTACTACTGGGCCGGCGTGAACTACCGCGCCACGTCGGCGCTGGACCTGACGCTGGCGTTCTACTACGACGACGTCAAGGCGCTTGCCGGCCGCAATGTGAAGAACCCCTGGCAGGTCAGCTTGATCGCCGACTACAGCCTGTCGCGGCGCACCGACGTCTACCTGACCACGGCCTACGTGCAGCATGCCGGCATCAATTTCGATACCTCGGCGGTGAGCTTTGCCAACGGCTATTTCCTCGGCAGCGGCCATCGCAGCATGACCGCGGTGGCGGTGGGGATGCGGCACCGGTTCTGATTGGGACCGTGCGGCCGGCCCGGTATCGCCAGGCCAGGCCGCAGTCGCTCAGGCCAGCGGCAGCTTCAGCACCTGCTCGGTGCTCAGGATATCGCCGAAGGCGTCGTCGAGCGCGGCCAGCGCGGCGCGGTGCAGGTCCTGGTGCGACACCGTGCCGGCCGCGGTTTCGAGGTCGCGCGTGGCGCAGGCGTCGGCCGCCACGATCACGCCGTATCCCAGCGGCACCGCGTCGCGCGCCGCGCCGGTGACGCAGGCGTGGGTCATCAGCCCGGTAATGATCAGGGTCTTGATGCCGGCCGCCTTGAGGCGCTGGTCCAGGTCGGTGGTGGGGAAGGCGCTGACCGAAGTCTTCTGCACCACGGTGTGGTGCGGCGCCGGCTGCAGGTCGCCGTGGAACGCCACGGTGGCGCCGTGTTCGGCGAAGACCGGGCTGCCCGCCGGCGTGACATGCTGGATGTGGAACACGGGCATGCCGGCGGCATCCGCGTGGTCGACCAGGCGCTGCGCGTTGCCAAGGGCAGCCGGCCCGTCGGGGATCGGCAGCTTGCCGCTGAAATACTCGTTCTGGAAGTCGATGACCAGCACGGCGGTGCTGGCGGCTTCGATGGCGGTGCGCGCCGGTGCGCCGGCGATGGTGCGTAGGGTCGGGTGGTGCATGATGGTCCTCGTCGACAGGGAAGTAGTGGGCGGTGCCAGTGGCGGCCGCTGCGTTCGCCGCAGGCGCGGCATGGAGCGTAGTTTCCGGCGCCGCCGGCAGCGCCGGAAGTGGCCCGATGGACAACATCCGATAGAATCGGGCCAAACCACGTCAACGTGGCCATGCGGGGCCGTCTTCCAAACCGCCCTAACCAAGCCTCCGACCCAGAGAGATTGCGATGCACACCGTCGCGGTGATTGCCTTCGAAGGCATCAGCCCCTTCCACCTGTCCGTGCCCTGCATCGTCTTTGGCGACGACCTCGACCGCCTGGGCGTGCCGCGCTACCGCTTGCTGATCTGCGGGGAGACGCCGGGATTGATTGCCACCATGTCGGGCTTCCGCATCGAGGTGGAACACGACCTGTCGGTGCTGGAGCAGGCCGATACCGTGATCATGCCGGCGTGGCGGGACCCGGGCGAGCGCGCGCCGCAAGCGCTGCTCGACGCGCTGCGGGCCGCCAGCGCGCGCGGCGCGCGCATCGCCGGCCTGTGCCTGGGCACCTTCGTGGTGGCCGAGGCCGGCCTGCTGGACGGCCGCACCGCGGCCACGCACTGGGCCTGGGCCGACGACTTCGCGCAGCGCTATCCGCGGGTGCGGCTCGACCGCGATTCGCTTTATATCGACGATGGTGTGATCCTGACCTCGGCCGGCACCGCCGCCGCGCTCGACTGCTGCCTGCACCTGGTGCGGCGCGACCATGGCGCCGAGGTGGCCAACCGGGTGGCGCGCCGCATGGTGGTGGCGCCGCACCGGCACGGCGGCCAGGCGCAATACATCGAGCACCCGCTGCCGCAGGCGGACGGCGCCGACCGGCTCAGCCTGACGCTGGACTGGGCCATCGCGCACCTGGCCGAGCCGCTGACGCTCGACACGCTGGCCGAGAAGGCCGGCATGAGCCGGCGCAATTTCACGCGGCGCTTCAAGGAGAAGACCGGCACCACCGTGACGCAGTGGCTGCTGAACCACCGCCTGACGGCGGCGCGGCGTTTGCTTGAGACCACCGACAAGGGCGTCGACCTGGTGGCCGAGCTGGTCGGCTTCGGCTCGGCCGTTTCGCTGCGCCAGCATTTCACCCAGGCGCTGGCGGTGTCGCCGTCGGCCTACCGCAAGCAGTTCGGCACCGCGCTGCCGCGCCAGCGCGCCGGCTGAGCCGTTGCTCTTGCCGGCGCGCCGATGCCGGCCAGCGCCGGCTCACATGTCGTGGTGATGCCGGTGCGACCCGCCGAACAGCCGCGCGCCCAGCACCACGCCGATCCCGAGCGCCATCGCCAGCGCACGCACTGGGTTGGCGTGGACGAACGATTCAGTGCGCTCGAGGCCGGTTTCCCACTCGTTCTTGACGCGTCCTTTTACGTGCCGGGCAACCTCCGCGGACTTGGCCGCGAGTTCCGTCGCTGCGCTGCCCGACCTGGCGGCAAGTTGGACGAACTCCGCCTTGGCCTGCTCGAGGTTATCGCCGGACAACGTGGGCAGGCGATCGATCAGCCGGTCCAGCTCGCGCGCCAGGTCCTGCGATGCCGATGATCGTGCCGACGTGTCTCTCCACGACGCGCCGGTGCGCGTCTCCGAACCCGATACCGAAGACATGCGCGTCTCCTGCTGGCGCAGGCCCGATGTGCTGGTGGGCGTGCTTGTCGTTTCCGTCTGTTCCATGGTGCGCCTCCGCATTGAAGTATCCATGGCGCACCGGGTGAACCCGGCGCGCCACGGGAGGGCGGTGCACCTTTCGTGCCGGGCGCTGGCTGCCGGCGTGACCGCCTCCGCGCCATGCCGGACGGGGCGCCACCGCGGCGCATCGACGGCGCACCCGCATGCCGCATTACAAAGTCAGGCAGATTTGCGCGCCGAGATTGCGCGGCGCACCCGCCAGCGCAGCACGGCGCGGCGCGCGGGATCGCCGGGGCGCACAAAAACGCGCAGCGCGGCTTGGCATGGCGGTTGCATCGTCAAGGGTGTCGTACTCTGCAAGCAGGAGGGCATCATGGCACATCAAATTCCACGGCCAGAGGAAGGGCCGCACGTACCCGAGGTGCCGCCGGCCGATCCCTCGCGCAAGAGCGAAGAGCAGCTTCCGCCGCGGCACGACGATGACCTTGGCAAGCCACCGCGGCAGCCGGGACAGGAGGACCTGCGCCGGCAGTCGTCCTGGTCGATGCAGCAATAGCTTCTGCCTGATAGGGTTCTGCCCCACAGCGTCTATGCTGGACCGGTGTGCGACACGCCCCATCGCGGGTGCGTGGAGCGCGCCACCCGGCGCGCATATCGCCACACACGTACCTGAGGAGGCATGTCGATGCGTGTAATGGTGATCGTCAAGGCAACCAGCGAGTCGGAAGCCGGCAAGATGCCCGGCACCGAGCTGCTGGCAGCGATTGGCAACTTCAACGAAGAACTGGTCAAGGCCGGCATCATGCTGGCGGGCGAGGGCCTGCAGCCCAGCGCCAAGGGCAAGCGCGTGCGCTTCTCGGGCAGCCAGCGCACCGTGACCGATGGGCCCTTTGCGCGACCGGAAGAGCTCGTTGCCGGTTTCTGGCTGTGGCAGGTCAAGTCCATGGACGAGGCGGTGGAATGGGTCAAGCGCTGTCCCAATCCCATGGAAGGCGAATCCGACATCGAGATCCGGCCATTGTTCGAACTTGAGGACTTTGGCGCGGAACTGACGCCGGAACTCCGGGAGCAGGAGGAACGGCTGCGCGAGCAGGCCGCGCGCACGGCCAGGTCCCAGCAAGGCTGAATCGGCGTTACGCAGAGAGAGACGGCGGTCACACGCGAGTGTGAACCGCCGTTTGCGCTGAGTGGAGCGAGGGCGGCGTGCAGCTGTCGCATTGGAACGATTGGCGCCGCGCGGGAACGAAACAGGACAGGCGTGCGAAGCGGCCATCGCCGCATGGCGAAAAGCCGTGCCCGGCACGCGATCTTCCAGGAGGACTGACATGAACACCACGGCAAAGCTGGTTCCGTCGACCGAACTGGCGCGGCAGAATCCCGTCCACTTTCCGAATGAAAGCAAGGCGTACCGCGAGGCGCGCAACGCCTTGCTGGCGGAAGAAATCGAATTGCGGCGGCACATCGAACGCGTGGCCGCACAGCGCCGCGCGTTGCCGCCCGGCGGCGAAGTGACGAAGCGCTATACGTTCCAGGGCGAGCACGGGCCGGTAACGCTCGAAGACCTGTTCGCCGGCAAGGATACGCTGGTGGTCTACAGCTATATGTTCGGGCCGCAGCGGGAGCGGCCTTGTCCGATGTGCACGTCCATCATGGCCGGCTGGGACCACAAGGTTGCGGATATCGAGCAGCGCACGGCACTGGCGATGGTGGCGCGCTCGCCGATCGATCGCCTGGTCGCGGCCAAGCGGGCGCGAGGGTGGAGGCAGCTAAAGGTGTATGCGGATGTGGACGGCGATTTCACGCGCGACTACGTCAGTGCGGAGGATGCGGACGTGCCGGGATATACCGTCTTTTCGCGGCGCGATGGCAAGGTGCGGCATTTCTGGAGTAGCGAGATGTATGCGCTGACGTGCGATCCGGGGCAGGATCCGCGCGGGGCGCCGGATCTGGATGCGTTGTGGACGTTGCTGGATACCACGCCGGAGGGGAGGGGGGATTGGTATCCGGAGCTGGAGTATGGGAAGTGAATTGATCCAAGGATTCCCGCTTCCCGCCGCTTGCACACGAACGTTCACGTTCCTATATGGCGTCGCGTCGCGTACCGACCGTGTGCAAAACTTCTCGTGATCGTGTTCACACCTCCAATGCAACGTAATGCTCGCCGCGACGCGGCCGATGGAACGAACAGCCCAGGCCGTTGGATCGCGGTGGGCGCCCAAGTTGAGCAGAATCCTATATGAGCCAAGTGCCTATCCCCGTGTGGAATGCAATGCAGGTGCTTCCACCTGTCAACGATCTGGATCCTGTCAGCCCGGATAGATCGCCGTACGAAGTCTCGCTCGTATCTGCCGTGGTCAGGTTTGCAACCTCCTGGCAGCGCTGCAGGATATTGCGCGGCTTTCTGGGCTTCCGTGCCACGTTGCACCAGGCGGGAATTACATCAGGATTTCAATGGGTGGATGGAAGCTTCAGTGAGAACGTTGAGGTTCTCGAGGCGAGAAATCCCGGGGATGTCGACGTGGTCAGCTTTCTGGATGATCCGGACGGTGACCTCGGACAGAAATTTCCCGGCGATCTCGCGGATCACGGTGAGGTCAAAAAGGCATTCCTCGTAGATGGCTATTGGGTTGAAACTACGCTGCCGGGGCGGAACCTGGTAACCCTTTCCGCCTACTGGTACAGTATCTGGGCACATCGGCGAAACAGCCAGTGGAAGGGGTTCCTTCAACTTGACCTGGATCCGGCGGAAGACGCCGATGCCCTGGCAGAGTTGACGCAGATCGAGGCCGGCCTTGTACCACGCGCGCCGCCGGCCGGCGCTGCACAAGGGGGGCAACCATGAATCGACAGGAACATACAAGCCTTCTCGCAGAGGAACGCTTTCTTGCCAACCAGCTCGCTCGACTGCCGGCTGGAGCAGGCATCACCAAGCAAAGCCTTGAACATCGCCTGAAGGGTATCCAGGCTGTATTGGCCACTCAGCGCCTCGATCCGAATTCCCCTGCCAAATCGCGTCTGACCTTTCGCGGCCGCCCTGTGCGCGGCACGCATGGAATCGCTGCAGAGTTTGGCGTTGCCGCCACAAAGGCGTTTGCGGATGCAGTGACGGCTGTCGCGGCTTCGTTTTCAGGACCGCTTGCGCCAATGGGGCCTATTCCTAACCGAGATCAAAACCAGCTCCTCATTACTGGTACGGCCGTCGGCTCCTTTGGCTTTGAGTTGGAGGAGGCGAGAAGCCTGGAACTACCACCTGATGACGAAACTCCCCTTAACAGAGCCATGAAGCGAACGGTGCGTCTGATCGAGAGTACGACTGGTACAGACGATGAGTTGGCTGACTCCCTTGCAGAGATTGATCCGCGGGCTCTTGAAAAGGTGAAGGCTTTCTTGGTTGTTCTCGCGGATAACCAGGCAGCGTGCACGATCGAGACCGGGGCTGAGGTTTTCCGCTTTCAGGACTTTGATCAAGTCGCACGTAGTGTTGAACGCTTGAGCAATGAGAATGTTCGTGAAGAAGAGGTGCGGTTAACTGGAAGGTTTGTCGGTGTCCTCCCTCACCATAGAAGCTTTGAGTTCGTGCCGGAAGGGGCCGACGAGGTCATCTACGGAAGGATCGCCGCCAGGCTGGAGCATCCTGCTGAGCTTGCTGGCAATTTGCAGAGCCTTTATGTGTCGACCTTCGCACGAACTCAGGTAGGCGGCGGACGTCCGCGCTACGTGCTTCTGAATGCGGTGCCCGCCGAACAGTCTTAAAGCCATAACCACGCAACATTTAGCGAGGGTGGCGGGCCATAGAGCGAGGGTGGAAACCCGGCGCCTGACTTCGATGGCGCGCTGGCCCTCACCCCCGGCCCCTCTCCCGCGCGCGGGAGAGGGGAGCAAACAAGCGCGGTCAGCTAAACCGCTACCGGCCCCTCGGCCAGCAACGCATCCTCCTTCCAGGTTAGGCCACCCCCAGACAATTGAAAGTGAGGGGTGGCGGGCCATACAGCGAGGGTGGAAACCCGGCGAGATCAAGGAAGAACCCGGCCAGCCTTGCGGCTGCCTCGCGTGGCCCGCCATGGAAGTAAGCCTGTCCTTGATCTACTCCGCGGGTTTCCACGCCCGGTCACCGGCAACCCGATGACGTACCCAGTATTCCCTTCCGGAGTCAGGCAGGCGATAAGAGTTGTCGCATTCCGAACAGGCGGGCGAAGCTTGCCGCAAACGCTTGTGCGTGGGAAATCGCTGAGCCCTGAAATGCGATGGCACAGCGATCCGACCTGTTACGACCCGCCACCCCATCGCCGCATTACGGTTCCGGCTGCGCCGCCAGCCACGCCGCCTCTGCGTCGCTGAACAGCTCCGAGCGCGTCAGGAACCGTCTGCCCGTGCGCCCCTCCAGCGAGAACATCCCGCCCGCGCCCGGCACCACGTCGATCACCAGCCGGGTGTGGCGCCAGTACTCGAACTGCGCGCGCGTCATGTAGAACGCGGCGCCGCCGATCCGGCCCAGGCAGACATCGCCCGGGCCCACCAGCAGCTCGCCGGCGGGATAGCACATCGGCGCGCTGCCGTCGCAGCAGCCGCCGGACTGGTGGAACATCAGCGGGCCGTGCCGCGCGGCCAGCTCGGCGATCAGTGCCAGCGCGGCCGGCGTTGCCACCACGCGCTCGACCGGCAGCGCGGCCGGCGCGGTGTCCGGGCCCGCCATGGTCAGAAGAACCCGAGCGCGTTGGGGCTGTAGCTGACCAGCAGGTTCTTGGTCTGCTGGTAGTGGTCGAGCATCATGCGATGGTTCTCGCGGCCGATGCCGGACTGCTTGTAGCCGCCGAACGCGGCATGGGCCGGGTAGGCGTGGTAGCAGTTGGTCCACACGCGCCCGGCCTGGATCCCGCGGCCCATGCGGAACGCGCGCGCGCCGTCGCGGGTCCAGACTCCGGCGCCGAGGCCGTAGAGCGTGTCGTTGGCGATGGCGAGCGCCTCTTCCTCGTCCTTGAAGGTGGTGACCGAGACCACCGGGCCGAAGATCTCTTCCTGGAAGATGCGCATCTTGTTGTGGCCGGCAAACACGGTCGGCTTGACGTAGTAGCCGCCGGCCAGGTCGCCGTCGAACACGTTGCGCTCGCCGCCGGTGAGGCACTGCGCGCCTTCCTTGCGGCCCAGGTCGATATACGACAGGATCTTCTCCAGCTGTTCGGCCGACGCCTGCGCGCCGATCATGGTGCCGGTGTCGAGCGGATGGCCCTGGCGGATCGCTGCGACTCGCTTGAGCGCGCGCTCCATGAAGCGGTCGTAGATCGATTCCTGGATCAGCGCGCGCGACGGGCAGGTGCAGACCTCGCCCTGGTTCAGCGCGAACATCGCAAAGCCTTCCAGCGCCTTGTCGAAGTAGGCGTCGTCGGCGGCGAGCACGTCTTCGAAGAAGATGTTGGGCGACTTGCCGCCCAGTTCCAGCGTGACCGGGATCAGGTTCTGCGAGGCGTACTGCATGATCAGCCGGCCGGTGGTGGTCTCGCCGGTGAACGCCACCTTGCTGATGCGCGGGCTCGATGCCAGCGGCTTGCCGGCTTCCAGGCCGAAGCCGTTGATCACGTTGACCACGCCCGGCGGCAGCAGGTCGCCGATCACCTCCATCAGCACCAGGATCGAGGCGGGCGTCTGCTCGGCGGGCTTCAGCACCACGCAGTTGCCGGCGGCCAGCGCCGGCGCCAGCTTCCAGGTGGCCATCAGCAGCGGGAAGTTCCACGGGATGATCTGGCCGACCACGCCCAGCGGCTCATGGAAGTGGTAGGCGATGGTGTCGCCGTCGATCTCGGAAATGCCGCCTTCCTGCGCGCGGATGCAGCCCGCGAAGTAGCGGAAGTGGTCGACCGCCAGCGGCAGGTCGGCGGCGGTGGTCTCGCGCACGGGCTTGCCGTTGTCGATGCTCTCGGCCACGGCCAGCAGCTTCAGGTTGGCCTCGATGCGGTCGGCGATGCGGTTCAGGATATTGGCGCGCTCGGTGGTGGAGGTGCGCGCCCACGCGGCCTTGGCGGCGTGCGCGGCATCCAGCGCGGCGTCGACGTCCTGCTGGTTCGAGCGCGGCACGCGCGTGAACGGCTTGCCGGTGATCGGCGTGATGGACTCGAAGTACTCGCCCCCGGCGGGCGGCACCCACTGGCCGCCGATGTAGTTGTCGTACTGCTGCTTGTAGGGGTTGCTGACGCCCAGCTGGGCGATTTCCGCCATGTTCATGTCTCGCTCCGTTCGAGTGATCTGTGTGGTGCCGTCACGGCCTTCGCCGTGCGCACGGAGCAGATCGCAAGAGGTGTGCCGGGGCGGAAGAGGGCGGAAATGCGGGGGAGAAACCGAAGATCTGGCCGCGGAATCGGGCCAGGTGTGCCAGTGCGTGACAGCGGGTGTTCAGGATTGGAACACTCGGCGGATTGACTCGTTGTGCGACAGCGCTTGCTGCTGACCCGCATAATCGCTTCCCTCTCCCGCGAGCGGGAGAGGGAGCAAACCGGCGGACGTTTTAATGCCCGGGCCCGGCCGCGCGCAGCGCCTTCACATCACCCGGCCTCACATCGGCCGGCTGCCCGCCCCACGTCGCACGCAGGTAGTTGGCCAGCTGCGCCAGCTCGTCATCGCTCATGCGTCCGGCAAAGCCGGGCATCTCCTGCATCGCCTCCACGCCGGGAAAGCGCTGCGCCGCGATGCCATCGAGCATCGACACGATCAGGTTGCGCGCGTCGGCGTTGCGCACCGTCGAGTTGCCGGCCATCGACACCGCCACGTGCGGCTTGCCTTCGCCCTCGCGGCCATGGCAGCCCGCGCAGACGGCGACATAGTGGCGGCGGCCCGGTGCCAGTTGCGCGGCGTCGGCGCTCACGGACTTGACCGGCTGCGGCGCGGGCGGCTGGTCGCCCAGCAGGTAGGTGGCCATCGCGGCCAGGTCGCCCTGGTTCAGGTGCTGGCTGCTCAGATGCACCACCGGGTACATCTCGCCGAAGGCCGAGCCCTGCGGCGCGATGCCGGTGGCGAAGAACTGCTGCAGGTCGGCGGCGGTCCAGCCGCGCGCGGCCAGCCCGGCGGGCGTGATGTCCGGCGCGCCGATGCGCGCCAGCGCGGAGCCGGCCAGCGGCTTCGACGGGTCCAGCCGGCCGAACGCGGCGCGCGGCGTGTGGCACTCGGCGCAGTGGCCCAGCGCGTTCGACAGGTAGCGGCCGCGCTGCCACGATGCCGAATTGCCCTGGGAAGCGTCCGGCAGCTTGTCCTCGAGGAACAGCAGGTTCCAGCCCGCCAGCGCGAAGCGCAGGTTGTACGGGAACTGCAGGTCGTGCGCACGGTTGGCCACGGCGGCCGGCTTCACCTGCATCAGGTAGGCGAACATGGCATCGGAATCCGCGCGCGACAGGCCGCGGTACGAGGTGTACGGCATCGCGGGATAGAGCTGCTTGCCCGGGGCCTTGCCGTCATGCAGCGCCTGGTAGAAGTCGTCCGCGCTCCAGTTGCCGATGCCGTGCGTCTTGTCCGGCGTAATGTTGGTGCCGTAGAAGGTCCCGAAGGGTGAGGCCAGTTCCACGCCGCCGGCGAACGGCGCGCCCTGCGGTGCGGTATGGCAGGCGGCGCAGTCGGCCGCGCGCACCAGGTAGCGGCCGCGCGCGATCTGCTCGGCGGGCGACAGCTGCGCCTGGGGGGCCTGGTCGGCAGCAGGGGCAACCGCTTCGGTGCGGCTGCCGCAGCCGGCCATGACCGCGGCTGCGGTCAGGACTGCCAGTGCGGCGCGCGTGGCGATCATCAGGGGCGTGCGCTGCATCACTTGTCGCTCCCGCTATCCAGCACCAGGCCCGGCGTGCTGGTGATCACGTCCCTGACCGCCTCGTAGTAGCGCACGTAGCCGGTGCAGCGGCAGATGTGGCCGTCCAGCGCCCGGGTGATGGTGGCCTCGACCTGGTCCTTCGGCACCGGCTTGCGCCTGAGTTGCTCCACCAGGATGGTGGCGCCGTTGACGAAGCCCGGCGTGCAGTAGCCGCACTGGAAGCTGAAATGCTCCAGGAACTTCTGCTGCACCGGCGTCAGCTCGACCACCTCGCCTTGCTCGTTGCGCTTGCCGTGGCCTTCCACGGTGCGCACCTTGCGGCCGTTGAACCAGTGCGCGCCGGTGATGCAGCTGCGCACTTCCTCGCTGGTGCCGTCGGGCTTGTCGTGGATCACCACGCAGGCGTGGCAGATGCCCTGGCCGCAGCCCAGGCGCGAGCCGGTCAGGTCCAGGTACTCATGCAGGAAATCGATCATCATCAGGCCTTCGGGCACGTCGACCGGACCGACTTCCTTGCCGTTGAGGTTGAGCGTGATGGGCTGGGTGGCGATGCTCATGCCAGTACCTCCTGGATCTTGGCCGCCGTCACCGGCAGGTCGGTGAAGCGGTGGCCGATGGCATGCGCGATGCCGTTGACGATGGCGCCCACCACCGGGATCATCACCACCTCGGCAATGCCCTTGGGCGGGTCGGTTTCGGTGACCGGCGGCAGCACCGTGCCGGTCTGGCTCCACACCGCCACGTCGCTGGCGCGCGGCAGGTGGTAGCGGTTGAAGTTCCAGGTGCCGTTGCCGGGGCCGTCCTCGTAGAGGGGCAGGTATTCATGCAGCGCGTGGCCGATGCCCATGGCGATGCCGCCCTGCAGCTGGCCGGACACCAGCTGCGGCGACAGCTGCGTGCCGCATTCCATGATCGAGTGGTGCGACAGGATTTCCACCTTGCCGCTGGCTTCGTGCACCGACAGCTCGACGAAGGTGCCGACCGCGCTGTAGTAGGTCACCGCGGCGTTGTTGCGCTGCGTGGGCGCGATATGGACCTTGCTGCGATCGAGCACATGCCAGCCGCCCGGGCTGCGCATGCGCGCCTTGCGCGCTGCATCGGCGCCGTCGCCGTAGCGCACCGACAGGCCGTCGACCGGTAGCCGCGCGGCGTGCCCGTTGATGTCGAAATCGGCCTCGCTCCATTGCCAGCGGTTGAAAGCGTGCACGGTGGCGCCGGTCACCAGCCCCAGCTCGTGCGCCTTGGCCGCGAGCTGCTCCAGCGGCAGCGCCTGCAGGCCGCCGGCGCTGAGCTTGCCGTCGACCCAGCGCGCGTCTTCCACGCGCACCACCAGCGAGGCCGCCTGGCCGCCGCCGATGCCCTGGCTCCAGATCGCCATCGCCGCCGGCCACAGCCCGTGCAGGAACACCACGCGCGCGGCTTCGCGCGTGCTGTGGGTGAAGTAGTAGGCCGAGTTGGTGGCGCTGGCGGGCGAGGCATAGGCCGGCGACCAGCGCGGATTGGCCGACAGCCTGTCCTGCTCGGCCTGGCTCATCAGGTAGGGATCGCCGGAGGCGGTCACCGGCAGGTCGGTCCAGTCGGTGACGGAAGTGCGCACCTCGCGCGCCGGCTTGCCCAGCCAGCGCGCCACCGCGGCGGCCTGCGACGTCGACATGCCGGTGCCGATCTCGGCGCCGGAGTGATGCAGCACGATGCTGCCGTCGGCCTTCAGCTCGACCTTGGCGAACGACGCTTCCGCGCCGGTGCCGAAGTCCTTCTGCACGCACGCAAAGCCCACGCCATAGCGGCGGCCCGGGTGGGCGGCTTCGTACTCCGCCTTCTTGCTGGCGCGGTTGGTCCACAGCGGATAGGCCTTCGCTGCCTCCAGCACCTCGTCGACGCGGATCGCCCCGGCGGGGATCGCGCCCTGCGTGTTCTTCATGCCCGAGCGCAGCGCGTTCTTCAGCCGGAACTCGATCGGGTCGAGCTTGAGCTGCTCGGCGAACTCGTCGACCATCATCTCGGTCGCGGCCATGCTCTGCAGCGTGCCGTAGCCGCGCGCCGAGCCCGCGTCGATGGCGCGCGACGCGATCGCGACCGCGGTCAGGTCGTTGTTCGGGAAGTAGTAGATCGATTGCGCCGCGGTGGCGCCCACCATCGCCACCGACGGCGAGAAATTGGAGCGCCCGCCGCCGTTGGCTTCGAGGTCGCCCTGGAAAGCCTGGAACAGGCCGGTGTTGCGGTCCACCGCGATGCGGTAGCGCATCCTGAAGGCGTGGCGCTTGATCGAGGTCTGGAACTGCTCGTAGCGGTCGTTGGCCAGCCGCACCGGCTTGCCGTCGGCGTACAGCGCCGTGACCAGGCCATAGAACGGGAAGTTGTAGTGGTCCTTGGAGCCGTAGCCGACCGTGTAGCACGGGTGCAGAAACACCTGCTTCACCGGGAATGCGCCTTTGGCCTTCGCCAGCATCTCGGCCACGCTTTCGGCGACCTCGTTCGGCCCTTGCGTCGGCACCACCATGTGCAGCGCCTGCGCGGCGGCGTCGTACCAGCAGTTGGCGTTGTCGGGCTCGAGCGCGGCGGTATCGGCCGACTGCGAGTTGTATTCGCGCTCGAGCACCAGCCAGTCGTCGGACGGCCTTGCCAGCTGCGCGCGGATCCGTGCGGCGTGGTGCATGCCCTGTTCGCCGAGCTGGCCGTGGTCCTTGCCGTCCGGCCAGACCGGCTGGTGCTTGCGCATCATGCTGGGGAACACCGGCGCATGCTTCAGGCTGGAGAACACGTCGTCCGCATAGGGCGTGGCGCCGCCCACGCGCACGAAGCGGAAGGTGCCCCACGGGTCGCGTTCCAGCGGGCCGGTCTTCGCGCCGTAGCGGATCACGTCGTCGCGGAACTTGAGCTTGTCCTTGGCAAAGCGGAAGCGCGCGAAGTCGTGGTAGATCAGGATCGCCACCGCGTGCCCCAGGTAGGCCGGGGTCTTGCCGGCGGGCAGCAGCATGTCGTCGCCGTAGAAGGCGGGGAAGGCGACGCCGTCGCGGGCCAGGTCGTCGGCGGTGACGACGCGGTCGGGCTTGAGCCCGTCGCCGAGCACGCCCAGGTCGAAGCCCTCATAGATGCGGTCGGCCCGGGCCACGCGCAGGATGAAGGCGTGCGACTGCTGCCGCGGCCAGTGCGGCATGTCGCGCGAGCGGATATCGCGCGCAAACACCTTGGCGCCGGTGACCTTGGCGATGCCGTCGATGCGGAACCTGGGGGCGCCGGCCCTGGCGTCCCACTGCACGGGGGTCAGGATCTTGTCTTCGAACAAGGCCGCGAAAGCCTTGCCGCCGATGGGTGCGATATAGACCGACACCCCGGCCACGACGCTGGCTTTGAGGAAGGTGCGCCGTGAAGGGTTGAAGCTGGGCATGGATTTCCTTGGGGGTTGCGCAAGATTGCGCGGCAAGGGCAGCCATCCGCGGGCCAGCCCGGGGGCTGGCGCGGATACGGTTCAGGTGTTCAGGGGACGCGGCCGCGATGGTGCGGCCGCTGCAGGGCATGGCGTGCCGCCAGTCACTACGGCTGCGGCGCGGGTGAATCGGGGCGGGGCATGGTTGTCATGGTCCTGGCGCTGAACGGCTGCGCTGACCCCGCGATTGTCGCCGTGGCCTAGGGTTTACCTCAAGGCAGCGCGTTGAATAACGGTTATCATCCGGCGCGAATATTACCCGCCGGCCTTCCGTTCAGGCCCTGGGCCTTGCCGAGGCCGGATCGTAGGCCGCGCGCAGGTGCACGCGCGCGGGCAGCAGGGCGCCGGCCAGGTCGACGTGGTAGCTGCCGGCTTCCAGCCACGCCGCATCGGCCGGCCCGTCCGCGCGCGCCAGCAACGCCATGCCGACGGGGCAGCCCAGCGTATGCCCGAACGCGGCGGAACTGAGCGATCCCACCGCGCGCACGCTGCCGTCGGGGCCGGTGCGCAGCACGGCTTCGCCGCCCCACAGCATGGCGTCGCTGGCGCCGTCGACCGTCACCACCACCATGCGCCGCCTGGGCGCGCCCGCCTGGCGCAGCCGCAGCAGCGCTTCACGCCCGCGGAAATCGATGCCGCTGGCCAGCTTGCAGGCGAACGACAGTCCCGCCTCGAACGGATCGACCGACGGCGACAGCTCGCGGCCCCAGGCGCGGTAGCCCTTTTCCAGCCGCAGCGACTCGATCGCGTAATAGCCGGCATTGACCAGCCCGAGCGCGCGGCCGGCCGCATGCAGGGTCTCGTACACGCCCACCGCGAACTCCACCGGCACGTACAGTTCCCAGCCCAGCTCGCCCACGTAGGTCAGGCGCGTCGCACGCACGGTGGCATAGCCGAGGTCGATCTCGCGCGAGCTGCCGAACGGAAAGCCTTCATTGGAGAAATCCGCGCGCGATACCTTCTGCAGCAGCTCGCGCGAGCGCGGTCCCATCACCGCCAGCACCGCGTACTGGCCGGTGACGTCGACGATCACGCAGCGCTGGTCGGCGGGGATCTGCCGTTCGATATAGCTGAAGTCGCGCGTGGTCTGCGCCGACCCGGTCACCACCAGGTACTGGTCGTGCGCCAGCCGCGTCACGGTCAGGTCGGACTCATAGGTGCCGCGCTCGTTGAGCATCGCGGTGTAGACGGTCTGGCCGGGCGGCACCGCCACGTCGTTGCTCATCACGTACTGCAGCACCGCCTCGGCGTCGGCGCCCTTGACCAGGTACTTGGAGAACGAGCTCATGTCGAACAGCGCCACGCCCTCGCGACAGGCGCGGTGCTCGGCGCCGCTCCACGGCAGCCAGTTCTGCTGGCCGAAGGCGTATTCGATCTGTGGCGATGCACCCGGCGGCGCGAAGAAGTTGGGCCGTTCCCAGCCCATCTTGCTGCCGAAGCCGGCGCCGGCATCGCGCAACTGCGCATACAGGGGAGAGCGGCGGAACGGCCGCGCGCTCTCCAGTTCGCGGTTCGGCCACGGCATCGCGTAATGCAGCCCGAGCGTTTCCTTGACGCGGTCGTGCAGCCAGCACTGGTTGCCGTTGAAGCCGGCGAAGCGGCGGATATCGACCGGCCACAGGTCCATGGTGGGCTCGCCCGCGACGATCCATTCGGCCAGCGCCATGCCGGCGCCGCCGGCCGAGGCGATGCCCATCGAGTTGAAGCCCGCGCCGACGTAGAAGTTGCGCAGCTCCGGTGCCTCGCCCAGGATGAAGTTGTTGTCCGGCGTGAACGATTCCGGGCCGTTGTAGAACTGCTTGACCTGCGCGGTTTCCAGCGCCGGCACGCGCACCAGCGCGTTTTCCATCAGGATCTGGAACTGGTCCCAGTCATCGGGCAGCAGCTGGAACTCGAACGGCTCGGGGATGCCCTGCATGCCCCACGGCTTGGCGTCCGGCTCGAAGCCGCCCATCACCAGCCCGCCCACTTCCTCCTTGAAGTAGATAAAGCCGTCGGGGTCGCGCATCACCGGCAGGTCGGGATGCACGCCGGCAATGCGCTCGGTGACGATGTAGTAATGCTCGGCCGAATGCAGCGGCACGGTCACGCCGCACATCTGCCCCACCTGGCGCGCCCACTGGCCGGCGCAATTGACCACGATCTCGGCTTCGATGCGGCCTTCGTCGCCGGCCTTGTTGCGCCAGCTGACGCCGGTGGCGCGGCCATCGCGGGTGTGGAGCGCGGTGGTCTTGGTGTCCTGCGCGACCACCGCGCCGCGTGAGCGCGCGCCACGTGCCAGCGCCTGCGTGAGGTCCGTCGGGTTGGCCTTGCCGTCGCCCGGCAGCCACACTGCGCCAAGCAGATCGTCGGTGCGCATCACCGGCCACAGTTCGCCGGCCTGGGACGCAGAGATGACTTCGCATTCAACACCATAGGCCCGCGCCACCGCCGCGGTGCGGCGCAGTTGCGTCATGCGCTCAGCCGTGCGCGCCACCGACAGCGACCCGCATTGCTTCCAGCCGGTGCCAAGGCCGGTCTCCGCTTCCAGCTCGCTGTAGAGGCGGGTCGAGTAGCGGATCAGCTTGGTCATGCTCTCCTGCGCGCGCAACTGGCCGACCAGGCCCGCTGCGTGCCAGGTCGTGCCGCACGAGAGCTGCCCTTGCTCAAGCAGAACCACGTCTTTCCAGCCCAGCTTGGTCAGGTGGTAGGCCACGCTGCAGCCGATGATGCCGCCGCCGATGATGACGACGCGGGAGTGGGAGGGCAGTGGGGGCATGTAGGGCACCTTGGGAACGATGATCAGCGCGTGGCTGAATCTTATTCCACAAAATGCCAAATAACAACGCAAAATGCAACAGAGCGCTCGCGAGGCCGCGCGGCAGTGGCAACTAAAGCGCCGCAGGTCAGAAGGGCCCTTTCACCTCAGGATCGCCATGTCCGGCGAACAGCTTCAGCGTCAGGCGCTGCGCAAGGTTGCCATACGGCGGAAGGAACAAGCCGATAGGAAAGAAGCGATGCCGCTTGAACACGGTGCGCGCGTGCGACAGCTCCCGGAACCCCTCCTCGCCGTGATAATTGCCCATCCCTGACTGGCCGACGCCGCCAAAGGGCGCATCGTGGTTGACCACGTGCCAGGCCCAGTCGTTGATCGTGACCCCGCCGGAATGCGTGCGCGCCAGCAGCTTCTCGCGTTCAGGCTTGTCATGGCTGAAGCAGTACAGCGCCAGCGGGCGTGCTTGCCGCTGCACCATTTCGATTGCTTGCTCGTGCGTGTCGTAGGGCACCACGGGCAAGACGGGGCCGAAGATTTCCTCGCGCATCAGGCGCATCTGCGGCGTGCAATGCGTGACGATATGGAGTGGCATGCGCCGCCCGCTGCCAACCTCGCCGCAGGCGATGACCGTCGCGCCCTTGGCGCGTGCATCGTCCAGCAGGTCCAGTATCCGCGCCGCGTGGCGGTCGGTGGCCAGCGCTGTGTAGTCGGCGTTGGTGTCAGTCAGCTTGCCGAACAGTTTCCCGAAACTCTGCTGCAATGCGTCGACGAAGGCGTCCACCTGCTCTCGCGGCACCAATGCATAGTCAGGTGCCACGCAGATCTGCCCGCAGTTGATCCCCTTGCCATGGGCGATGCTTCTGGCGGCCTCGCGCACCGGATAGTCGCGCAACACGATGGCAGGCGACTTGCCGCCGAGTTCCAGCGTGACCGGCGTGAGATTGCGCGCTGCCTGGGCCATGACAATGCGGCCCACCGCCGGCGAGCCGGTGAAGACAATGTGGTTGAAGGGCAGGGCGGTGAAGACGGCGGGATCTTCCAGCTCCTCGCCAATCAGCGCAACATGGTCCTCGGCGAAGACCTCGCCCAGCATCTTCCTGAGCGTGGCGTTGGTGGCCGGAGTGGTCTCCGGCATCCTGATCATGACGCGGTTGCCTGCCGCCAGCGCTGTCACCAGCGGCCCGAGCGACAGGTAGACCGGGAAATTCCAGGTGGCGATAACCCCGACCACGCCCTTGGGCTGGTATCTCACCTGGAGGCTGTTGGTCGCAAACAGCAGTTCGGGCCTGCGTCGGCTCGGGCGCATCCAGCGGCGCAGGTGCGAGATCGCGTGCCGGATTTCGAGCGTGGTCGGCAGGACTTCCAACATCTTGGTTTCGGCCACGGCCCGCTCGCCGAAGTCGCGCGAAATTGCCTCGGCCAGCACGTCCTGGTAGCGCAGCAGTTGCCGTTTGAGTGCGTGCAGGTGGTTCCGTCTTGTGCCGGCGTCCGGGCAGGTGTCCTGCAGGAAGGCTTGCTGCTGGGCAGCGAATAGCGCTTCCACGCGGGCATGCTCAATGGCCTGGCTGGCCTGCTGATCTGTCAGCGCGCGGTCATTCATGCCGACCTCCGCTGTTCGGTGGCCTGCGGCAGCGCATCGGATCGGGTTTCCTCTTCGGCATAGGCGCGGCCGCCAAAGCGCAGCGCGGAATGTTCGCGACGAGACTGGCACAGCGGGTAGAACATCTGGATGAACCAGCGCTCCTGGCCAAAGATCAGATCGTCCTGCAAGCCGACCTTGGCCGGGTACTTGCGCGTGATGTGGGCGGTGCCGAACAGGATGTCCCAGAAGAACAGGAGATTGCCGAAGTTGCCCTTGTAATGCCCGATGCCGTCCTCGTTGGTCAGCGCGTGATGGGCCCAGTGCGTGGCAGGCGTCGAGATGGTCCGTTCCAGCAGCCACATCAGCGGGCGCAGCACACGGATCCTGTACAAGGGCTCGTCCCAGCGCCATGCGCTATGCGCCCCGAGAATCACGGCGATCTTGATGACGAAGTAGACGCCGTAGACCTTGGCAAAGCCGAGGTAAAGCAACACACCCGCGAACCAGAGACCCGGCATCATCAGGTAATAGAAGAAGTTGTTGCGGTACGTGATGCGGATGCTCATGTATTGCGCGGTGTGGTGCGCGCGGTGCAATGGCCACAACAATGGGGTATGCGAGATCCGATGCCACCAGTACTGGGTCAGGTCATCGCAAACCAGCAGGATCGCGGCCATGGCCCACCACGGCAGGTCCGCCCAGGCGCCACGCTGTTCCGGAATCAGCCACGTGCAGAGCACGTTCGTGGCGAGCAAGAGCAGCGGCTGCACCACCGCCAGCAAGCTCAGGAACATGGCCAGTTCCAGCCGGGTGTCGTCCTGTGTAGCGTGAACGCTATCTTTGTAGCGCCGTGTGACGATCTCCAGCCCGGCAAAGCCAAGCATGAGTGTCACGATCAATATGTTCTGTAGTTGCGGACTCATGTGGGTGTCTCCGATCTCGCTTATGGGCTGTACGACGCCAGCGTCCGGATGACTGTAGGCTTGCCGTGCTAATGCGTCCAATGCATACTTCGCAATGTTCTAATGCGTTGAGAGCATTGAAATGGTGGACCTCCGCCGCCTCAGTCATGTCCTGGCGCTTGCCGATGAGTTGCATTTCGCGCGGGCGGCGGAGCGTGTTCACCTTAGCCAGCCAGCCTTCAGTCGCAGCATCCAGGCCATTGAAGGCGACCTGGGCATCCGCCTGTTCGATCGCGACATCGGAGACGTGCGGCCAACCCCGGCCGGCGAATTCGTGATCGCGCGGGCGCGGCGGCTGCTGTTCGAGGCACGCTGCCTGCAGCGCGATGTCGATCTCTATCGCGACAGTCAGTTGGGCGACACGGCCTTCGGCATCGGGCCCTTCCCGGCCGCGACCCTCTTGCCGTTGGTGCTGACCGAATTGCGCCGACTGCATCCGGAGGTTGCCTTGCGCGTGGAGGAGAGCAACTGGCAGCAGTTGCTGGAACGCCTGCGCGCCGAGGATATCGAGTTCTTCGTCGCCGATGTGCGCGACCTGCCCGATGACGCGGCGCTGGATATCCGTCCCCTGGGAAAGCAGCGCGGCGACCTCTACGGCCGCGCCGCGCATCCGCTTGCCGGACGTGAATGCTCATTGAAGGACGCCTGGGCGTACGGCATCGCGGCGACGAAGCTGCCAAGCCCGGTGCGAGCTGCGCTGGCAAGGTTGCTTGGTTTACCTGCGGGCCAGGAACCCGTCCTTGCGCTGGAATGCGATGACATTGCCGTGCTCCGGCGCGTGGCGTTGTCCACCGACACGGTGCTTGCCGCGACGCAGGTGTCGATGCGGGCAGATGTTGAGTCAGGCGCGCTGTTGCCGCTGCAAATCCGCGGGCTGCCCTCGCTGTATTCCGAAATGGGAGTGGTGAGCCTTCGCAACCGGACGCCATCGCCGATGGCGCAGAATGCCATCGCCTGCTTCACGCGGGTAGCCCGCGAAATGAACCGCTAGCTGACGCGGATCGCCACGGGAAAATGATCCCTACCGCGCCATCTGCAGCGTCACAATGCCCGCAAGCACCAGCGCTGTGGCAATCAGCCGGCGCCGGTCGAACGCCTCGCGCAGCAGGAAGTGCCCCAGCAGCGCGGCGAAGATCACGCTCGACTCGCGCAGCGCCGCCAGCTTGGCCACCGGCGCCAGCGTCATGGCCCACAGCATCAGCGCATACGAGCCCACGCGGTTGATGCCGCCGATGCCGGCACGCTTCCATTCGGTGCGCAGCAGCGCCAGCAGCGCCGTGCCGCGGCGGGCAAAAGCGTAGCCGGGCATGAACACGTGCGACATCGCCTGCAGCCAGACGATGTAGGTCAGCACCTCGCCATGGCGCTTGACCGCGGTGCCGTCGATCACGGTGCCGCCCGCCAGGCAGGCCCCGGCCAGCAGCGCGAAGCCAAGCAGGTCGGGCGCCTGCCGGCGCCAGTGCACCAGGCTGACCAGCCCGCAGCAGATCAGCGCGATGCCGGCATAGCCGCCCGGGCCCAGCCGTTCGCTGCCGGTCAGCAACAGCAGCATCGCCACCATCATCGGCGCCGAGCCGCGCATCAGCGGATAGGCCTGGCTGAAGTCGCCGCGGTTGTAGGCGGCCACCAGCGACAGCTTGTAGACCACCTCCAGCGCCACCGTGGCCAGCAGGAACGGCCATACCTGCGGTGCCGGCACGGGCACCACGAACAGGAACGGCAGCGCCACCAGCAGGCAGAAGGTGTCGATCAGCGCCATCGACGACAGGCGGTCGCCGCCGATCTTGACGATGGCGTTCCACGACGCATGCATCAGTGCCGACAGCATCACGGCGGCAAATGCGAGGCCGTGGAAATCCGGGGGGAGGGACATGAAGGGGTGGTTGGTTCTTGTGGTTTGCTGGGTCGAGGCGTTTCGCGAACCCGCTTGTTTTCTCCCCTCTCCCGCTTGCGGGAGAGGGGAGCTTGCTGCCAACGATTGAGGAAGCTCAGTCTATTAAGCCGCCTCTGCCAGCCGCCCCTGCATCTCGATCCCCATCTCCCTTAGCACCTCGCCGATTGCCGTCACCACGTTGCGCATCTCGTTGTCGTCGATCGCGCCGATGCAGCCCACGCGGAAGGTTTCCACCTGGGTCAGCTTGCCCGGATACAGGATGTAGCCGCGCTCGCGCACCTTGGCGTAGAAGCTCTTGAAGTCATAGCGAGCATCCGCCGGCGCGTGGAAGGTGACGATGATCGGGGCCTGCACCGCCGCCGGCAGGAAGGCGCGGAAGCCCAGCGCCGCCATGCCCTTTACCAGCGTGTCGCAGTTGCGGCGATAGCGCGCGCCGCGCACCGGCTGGCCGCCTTCTTCCAGGAACTGGTCCAGCGCCGCGCGGAACGCGGCCACTACGTGCGTCGGCGGGGTGAAGCGCCACTGCGTGGTCTTCTGCATGTAGACGTACTGGTCGTAGAGGTCCAGCGCCAGTGAGTGGCTGTTGCCCTGGCTGGCTTCCAGCACGTCCTTTCTCACCAGCACGAAGCCCATGCCGGGCACGCCCTCGATGCACTTGCCGGTGGCGGCCACCAGCGCGTCGAAGGGCATGGTGCGCGCATCGATCTCGATCGCGCCGAACGAGCTCATGGCATCGACGATCAGGCCCTTGCCCAGCCGCTGGCACAGCTGCGCGATGTCCTGCAGCGGGTTGAGCACGCCGGCGCCGGTCTCGCAGTGCACCTGCGCCACGTGCGTGATCGACGGATCGCGCCGCAGCGCTTCCTCGATCAGCGCGGCGCTGGCGGGCTGGTCTTCCGGGATCGGCAGCTCCACGCTGGCGCGGCCGAGCACCTTGCAGATCTTCAGGATGCGCTGGCAATAGGCGCCGTTCTGGGGCACCAGCACCTTGCCGTCGCGCGGCACCACGTTGGCGATGGCGGCTTCCACCGAGAAGGTGCCGCTGCCCTGCATCGGCACGCAGACATGGGTGCCTTCGCCGTGGACGATGCGCACCAGGTCGTCGCACAGGCTGCGCGTGATGGTGTTGAAGGCGGCGTCCCACGAGCCCCAGTCGCGCAGCATGGCTTGCTTGGTGGCGAGCGAGGTGGTCAGGGGGCCGGGGGTCAGAAGGATCGGGTCGTTGCCGCGAATCATGTTGAACTCCTGATTGGGAAGGCTTGGAAAGGGAAGGTCAGTCGTTGCCCTGGCCCTGGCGCCAGGCCTGGGTCTTGCAATCGAGCACGCGTTGCAGCAGGTAATAGAGCAGGCAGGCGCCGGCCGAGGTCAGCACCACCAGCGTGGCCATGGCCGCGGCCGGGCCGATGTCGCCGGACTCGTCCAGGTTGACGATCTCGACCGAGGCCAGCTTGGTGTCGGCGCCGTACAGGAACACCACCGCCGAGACCGTGGTCATCGCATTGATGAACAGGTAGCGCGAGATCTCCAGGATGGCGGGCAGGCAGGCCGGCACCGTGACCTTGAAGAAGGTCTTGTAGAACGGCACCTTGAGCGATGCCGACACGGCCTCGAACTCGCTGTCGAGCTGCTTGAGCGCGGTCACCGCGGTCAGGTGGCACGATGCGTAGTAGTGGACGATGGTCACCAGCACCAGGATGCCCAGGGTCTGGTACAGCCCGTGCAGCGGATTGGCCTGCGGCACGAAGAAGAAGATGTAGCCCAGCCCCAGCACCAGCCCCGGCACGCCCATCGGCAGCACCGCCATCAGCCGCACGAAGCCGCGCAGCCAGTCCATGCCGCGGGTCTTCTCCAGCAGGTAGGCGGTGGCGAAGATGAACACCGGCCCGATCACCGCGGCCAGGCCCGCCATGCGCAGGCTGTTCAGGTAGGAATCGACCACGCCGCCCTCGACCAGCCCGACCCGGTAGTGGTTCAGCGACAGCGAGAAGTTGTACGGCCACAGCTTGACGAAGGACGCGTACACCGCCATGCCCATCACCGCCAGCATCAGCGCCGCCATCAGCCAGCAGAACACCGCCATGGCCAGGTCGAAGCGCGGGCTGCGGCGCGGCACGTAGGGCACCGAGCGCGCCGACATCAGCGCCATCTGGCGGCGCTGCACGCGCGCGTCGACGCAGTAGGTCACGGCCACCGGCACCAGCAGCATCAGCGACACCACCGCGCCCTGCGAGAAGTCCTGCATGCCGATCACCAGCTTGTAGATGTCGGTCGCCAGCATATGGAAGTTGCCGCCGATCACCTTGGGGATGCCGAAGTCCGAGATCGCATAGGTGAACACCACCATGGCGGCGCTGACCAGCCCGTAGCGCGCGCCCGGCACGGTGATGGTGAAGAACTTGCGCACGGTCGAGGTGCCCAGCGCATCGGCGGCTTCATACAGCCGCGCATCCGTCAGCGACAGCGCTGTGATCAGGATCATCAGCGCATGCGGAAAGGTGGCGAATACCAGCGACGCGACGATGCCGAGCGGCCCGTAGATCTGCGTGCTGCCCATCCACGGCTTGAACAGGCCCTGGTTGCCGAACCAGAAGATGAAGGAGATGGCTGCCAGCAGCGAGGGCGCCAGCAGCGGGATCAGCGCCAGGTTGCGCAGCAGCCCCTTGCAGGCGATGCGGCTGCGCGTGAGCGCATAGGCAAAGCCGAACGCCAGCGGCACCGTGATGCAGGTGGCCAGCGCCGACACCCACAGGCTGTTCCACACCGAGCGCAGCAGCGCGGGCGATTCGAAGTAGGCGCGGAAGTGGGCGATGCCGGCCAGGGTGCCGTCGCGGTTCTGCACGCTCTTGGCCAGGATCATCACGATCGGCGCCAGCACGAAGCAGGCCAGCGCCAGCGCGGCCAGCGCCAGCAGCACGTGGGCGAGGCGGTCGGTCCAGTGCGCGCGCACCGCGCTGGCGACCAGCGCCGGCGAGGCCGGCGAGGCGGGCAGCGGGGGCTGCGCGCCGGGGTTGGCGGGCCCCGCCGGCGCGCTGGCCGAGGCGGGGGCTAGGGTATCGGTAGCCGGCAGGGAGGCAGACGTGGTGGCCGGCGCCGCAGTGAGGCTCATGCGCATGCGTGGCGGAAGATGCGGATACGGTCAGCGGGAATGGCCAGGCGCAGCCGGTCGCCGGTGTGCGGGCGCAGCTCGTGCAGGTCATTGAGCGAGAGGTCGGCATAGAGCGCGCCGCCGGCCGCGGCCGCGGCACCCGCTGCCGCGGGCCCGGCATCGGGCAGCCGCAGCGTCAGCCGCGAGAAGGCGCCGAGGAACTCGATCTTGTCGACGGTGGCTTCCAGCACGTTGGGGCCATGCTGTTCGATGCCGCGCACGCAGACGTCTTCGGGGCGGAAGAACACCTGCACGTCCTCGTCGGCGCAACAGCCCGGGGGCGCGGCGCAGCGCATGCGCACGCCGCCCAGGTGCAGCTCGCCGTCGCCGCAGACGCGCGCGCCCAGCATGTTGGTCTTGCCGACGAAGTCCGCCGCGAACGGCGTGGCCGGGCGCTGGTAGACCTGCGCCGGGGTGCCGACCTGCTCGATCGCGCCCTGGTTCATCACCACGATGCGGTCCGCCATCGACAGCGCCTCTTCCTGGTCGTGCGTGACCAGGATGGTGGTGATGTTCAGGCGCTGCTGCAGCGCGCGGATCTCGCTGCGCAGCCGCACCCGCACGCGCGCGTCGAGCGCCGACAGCGGCTCGTCCAGCAACAGCAGCCCGGGCGAGGTGGCCAGCGCGCGCGCGATCGCCACGCGCTGCTGCTGGCCGCCCGACAGCTGCGCCGGGTACTGGTTGCCGCGATCGGGCAGCCCCACCAGCGTCAACAGTTCCGCCACGCGCGCGCGGCGCTGGTCGCGCGGCATGCGCCGGTTGACCAGGCCGTAGGCGACGTTGTCGGCCACGGTCAGGTTGGGGAACAGCGCATAGGACTGGAACACGATGCCGTAGTCGCGCTCCATCGGCGGCAGCGTGGAGATATCGCGCCCGCCCTGGTGGATGGTGCCGGCGTTCTGCGATTCCAGCCCCGCGATGATGCGCAGCAGCGTGGTCTTGCCGCAGCCCGACGGGCCCAAGAAGCACAGCAGCTCGCCCTGGCGCACGTCGAGGTCGATGTTGTGCAGGGCGACGAAGGCGCCGCTGCTGCCGCCGAAGCGCTTGTGGATGCCTTTCAGGCTGAGATAGGTCTCGGCCGTGGATGTGGAGGTCTGCATGGCGTGGGGCCTGGTGTGTTCTGTTGGGGGACCCCGGCGCCGCCCGCCAGCGAGGCGGGCCGGCGGCGCCGGTACAAAACGGCGCTCAGGCGCTCAGGGCTGCTTCTCCGACTTGCTGGCGTAGCGCTTCTGCCATTCGGTCAGCACCCGCTCGCGGTTTTTGGCGATATAGCCGAAATCGTTCTTGACCAGCATCTGCTCGTAGTTGGCCGGGATGGTCTCGACCTTTCTCGCCACGCCGGGGTAGGCGACGATGGCCCAGTCCCTGGCGAACAGCTGGTTGGCTTCCTTGCTGGCGAGCCAGTCCAGGTAGCGTTGCGCGGCCTCCATCTTCTTCGTGCCCTTGACGATGCCGGCGGCCTCGATGTCGTAGCCCAGGCCCTCCTTGGGGAAGATCATCTCGATCGGCGCGCCCGCGGCCAGGGTCTTGTGCGCGCGCAGCTCGAACGAGATGCCGATCGGGAACTCGCCCGAGCCGGCCTGCTTGCAGGGCTTGGAGCCGGAATGCGTGTACTGCGCGATGTTCTCGTGCAGCGCGTCCATGTACTTCCAGCCTTCCTGCTCGCCGTAGAGCTGCAGCCAGGCGGTCACGTCGAGGAAGCCGGTGCCGGACGAGGCCGGGTTGGGCATCACGATGGTGCCCTTGTAGACCGGCTTGGCCAGGTCCTTCCAGGTCTCGGGGCGGGGCAGGTTGCGCTTCTTGGCCTCGATGGTGTTGAAGCAGATGGTCGCGCCCCACACATCCAGTCCCACCCACGACGGCGGCGTGGCCTTGTCGCTGTAGTCGCGCGTCAGCTTTTCGAAGCCCTTGGGGGTGTAGGGCGCCAGCATCCCTTCCTGCTTGAGCAGTTCCAGGCTCGACGCCGCCAGCCCGGCGATCACGTCGGCCTGCGGGTTGGCTTTCTCGGCCAGCGCCTTGGCGGTGATCACGCCGGTGGAATCGCGCACGTACTTCAGTTCGATATCGGGCGCCACCTTGGCGAAGCCCTCGGCATAGGGCTTGAGGGTCTCGGTCTCCCACGCCGTATAGACGGTGAGCGTGGTTTTCTGGGCCAGCGCGGTGCCGGAGGCGGCTAGCGCAAGCAGGGTGGCGGCGGTGCGCAGGGTGGTGGTGAAGGACGGTTGCATGGGGACTCCTTCCGGCATTGTAGGTGGAGAAATGTGTCAATGTGGTGAATCTGTTGCAATGCCACGGGGCACGCTGCACAACATAGAATCACCGTAAAACCCTTGTACTACAACACTTGCAAGACATGTGCCAAACTTTTGGCGCTTGCTTCGTCACCCCTCTGACTGCGCCGATGTCTTGATTGTTGACAATATACAAACCGCTTGCTTTAATGGCAATAAGGATTTTCGATACTGCTGAATCCGTCACAAACGGGAGTGTTCATGTCACGCCAAGCCCCGCTGGCGAGCGAAATCACCATCCTGCAGAGCCAGTCGCTGACCACCCTGGTGCAGCGCGAGCTGGAGTTGCGGATCATGTCCGGCGAACTGGCGCCCGGCGCCAAGCTCAATGAGATCGAAGTCGCCGGGCAGCTCAATGTGTCGCGCGGTCCGGTGCGCGAGGCGTTCCGGGCGCTGGAGCAGGCAGGCCTGCTACGCACCGAGAAGAACCGCGGCGTGTACGTGCGCGCCATCTCGGTGGAGGAAGCCGATGAGATCTATGAACTGCGCGCGGTGCTGGACGAATTCATCGGCCGGCAGCTGGCCGCGCGCATCACGCCCGAGAGCCTGCGCGAACTGCGCGCCCTGGTGGAGGCGCTCGACGCGGCGAGCCAGGCGCGCGATGTCGATGAATACACGCGGCTGAACCTGGCCTTCCACGACCGCATGGTCGAGCTGGCCGGCAACCGCAAGCTGCTGGAGACCTACCGGCGCCTGGTCAAGGAACTGACGCTGTTCCGGCGCGAGGCGCTGTCGCGCAGCCACGCCGCCATGCCCGATTCCACCCGCGAGCACCGCGCCATCGTCTCGGCGATTGCCGCGCGCGACGGCGAACTGGCGGCGCGCCTGATGCGCGAGCACGTCGAGCGCGGCCGCGCGCGCATGCATGCCGCGGTGGCCCCGTCGGCGGCCAGCGACGGCGCCGATGCCGCGGCTTGACACTGATCCGGCCTGAGCCAATCCAATTCAGCTACCGCCTTACCGACCGCGATCCCGCACAGGAACCGACCATGCCCGATACCAACGCCCGCACCATTACCGTCAACCAGCGCAGCTATCGCTGGATGCAGCAGCCCGTCGTGGTGGTCTGCGTCGACGGCTGCGAGTTCGATTACCTGGAAGCCGCCGCGGCCAGCGGCGGCGCGCCTTACCTGAAGCGGCTGCTGGAAGCAGGCTCCGCCTTCCGCGGCGCGTGCGTGGTGCCGACCTTCACCAACCCCAACAACCTGTCCATCGTCTGCGGCGCGCCGCCCGCGGTGCACGGCATCTGCGGCAATTACTTCTTCGATCGCAGCGCCAATGGCGGGCGCGGCGAGGAAGTGATGATGAACGACCCGAAGTACCTGCGCGCCGGCACCATCCTGGCCGCCTTTGCCGAGGCCGGCGCCAGCGTGGCGGTGGTCACCGCCAAGGACAAGCTGCGCCGGCTGCTGGGCCACGGCATGCAGGGCATCTGCTTCTCGTCGGAGAAGGCCGACCAGGCCACGGTGGCGGAAAACGGCATCGACGGCGTGCTCGAACTGGTGGGCATGCCGGTGCCGGACGTCTACAGCGCCGAGCTGTCCGAGTTCGTCTTCGCCGCCGGCGTGCGCCTGATGGAAACGCGCCGCCCGGACCTGATGTACCTGTCCACCACCGACTATATCCAGCACAAGTTCGCGCCCGGCTCGGACGGTGCCAATGCCTTCTACGCAATGATGGACAAGTACCTGGCGCGGCTGGACCAACTCGGCTGCGTGGTGGCGCTGACCGCCGACCACGGCATGAACGCCAAGCATGACGACGCCACCAAGGCGCCCAACGTGATCTACCTGCAGGACCAGCTGGATGCCTGGCTGGGCCGCGGCGTGGAAGACGGCGGCGCGCGCGTGATCTTGCCGATCACCGACCCGTACGTGGTCCACCACGGCGCGCTGGGATCGTACGCCACCATCTACCTGCCCGACGATGCCGACGCTGCCGCGATCCAGGCGCGCCTGTCGGACCTGCAGGGCGTGGAAAGCGTGCTGACCAACGCCGACGCGTGCGCGCGCTTCGAGCTGCCGCCCGACCGCGTCGGCGACCTGGTGGTCACCAGCGACAAGCACGTGGTGCTGGGCACCAGCCGCAGCCGCCATGACCTGTCCGGCCTCGACGCGCCGCTGCGCTCGCATGGCGGCGTGTCGGAGCAGACCGTGCCGCTGGTGTTCAACCGCGCCACCGCCGGCATTCCCGGCAAAGCCGTGCTGCGCAATTTCGACATCTTCGATGTCGCGCTGAACCACCTGCACTGAACGCCCGCATCGTATCTGGCGGTTCGAGCCGCTGCCTGACCCGCATCCACCGGAGGAGACTCATGAACGCCCCCCAATTTCCCGCTGGCGCCGTCAGCCCCCATTTCCGCGCCGAAGCGCTGCGCATCGACGGCCAGAAGATCGTGCGCGAGCGCGTCATCGAAGTGCGCAACCCGTTTGACGGATCGCTGGTGGGCACCGTGCCCAAGGCCACGCTCGAGGACGTGCGCCGCGCCTTCGAGGTGGGCCAGGCCTACCGCGCCACGCTGACCCGCTACGAGCGCGCCGCCATCCTGAACCGCGCCGCGGCCTTGCTGCGCGAGCGCACCGAGGAGGCCTCGGACCTGATCACGCTCGAGTCCGGCCTGTCCAAGAAGGATTCCCTGTACGAGATCGGCCGCGTCGCCGACGTGCTGGGCTTTGCCGCCACCGAGGCGCTGCGCGACGACGGCCAGCTGTTCTCGTGCGACCTGACGCCGCACGGCAAGAAGCGCCGCGTGATGACGCAGCGCGAGCCGCTGATGGGCGTGATCAGCGCCATCACGCCGTTCAACCACCCGATGAACCAGGTCGCGCACAAGGTCGCGCCATCGATCGCCACCAACAACCGCATGGTGCTCAAGCCATCGGAAAAGGTGCCGCTGTCGGCGTTCTACCTCGCCGACCTGCTGTACGAAGCCGGCCTGCCGCCGCAGATGTTCCAGGTGGTCACCGGCGACCCGCGCGAGATCGCCGACGAGCTGATCACACACCCGGCAGTGGACCTGGTCACCTTCACCGGCGGCGTCGCGATCGGCAAGTACATCGCCAGCAAGGCCGGCTACAAGCGCGTGGTGCTGGAACTCGGCGGCAACGACCCGCTGATCGTGCTCGACGACGCCGACCTGGACCGTGCCTCGGACCTGGCGGTGCAGGGCTCGTACAAGAACTCCGGCCAGCGCTGCACCGCGGTCAAGCGCATGCTGGTGCACCAGGCCGTGGCGGCGCGCTTTACCGAACTGGTGGTGGAGAAGACCCGCGCCTGGAAGTACGGCGACCCGATGGACCGCGGTGTCGACATGGGCACCGTTATCGACGAGCAGGCCGCGCAGCTGTTCGAGGCCCGCGTCAACGAGGCGGTGGCGCAGGGCGCGCGGCTGCTGGTCGGCAACCAGCGCAACGGCGCCAGCTATGCGCCCACGGTGCTGGACCGCGTCGATCCGTCGATGACGGTGGTGCGCGAGGAAACCTTCGGTCCGGTTTCGCCCATCATCACCTTCCGCGATGTGGACGATGCCATCCGGATTTCCAACGGCACCGCGTTCGGGCTGTCGTCGGGGGTGTGCACCAACAATATCGAGGCCTTCACCAAAATCGCCAATGCGCTGCATGTGGGCACCGTCAACCTGTGGGAGGTGCCTGGCTACCGGATCGAACTGACGCCGTTCGGCGGGATCAAGGACTCGGGGCTGGGCTACAAGGAGGGGGTGCAGGAGGCGGCGAAGAGCTTTACCAATTTGAAGACGATTACGTTGCCGTGGGGGTGAATCAAGGCTGAAACCGCTGCGGGTTTGCTCCCCTCTCCCGCGCGCGGGAGAGGGGCCGGGGGTGAGGGCGGGCGGTGCAATAGCGAGGGCCTTTACTACGTGACGCTCCCGCCCTCACCCCAACCCTCTCCCGCAAGCGGGAGAGGGAGCACCCAGGCGGTTACGGGAAGGGCCGTCGCAGTTTCGCGCAAGGTCGCTCGGGGGGGCCCTGGCTGCGCTAGAATCAGCCCCCAAGTCCCCGACCCTTCCGGAGTCCCCGTGCTCGCCGAACAACGGCAGAAATATATCCTCGACCAGCTGTCCGCGACCGGCGCGCTGGCCATCAGCGAGCTGGTGAGCGAGCTTGACGTATCGCGCGAGACCATCCGCCGCGACCTCAATGCGTTGGCCACGCGCGGGCTGCTGGTGCTGACCCATGGCGGCGCGCTGGCGCCGGACCGGACCGAGCCCGATACCCAGACCCGCGCGCAGGTCAATGCCGAGGGCAAGCGCGCCATCGGCGTGCGCGCGGCCGAGCTGGTGCGCGACGGCGCCTCGCTGATCCTGGACTACGGCACCACCACGCATGCGGTGGCGCAGGCGCTGCACGGGCACCATAACCTGCTGGTCTACACCAACGACCTGGCCATCGCCCAGCTGCTGGGCCGGCGCAACGGCAACCGCGTGATCGTGCTGGGTGGCGAGCTGCAGGACAACGAAGACGCCACCCATGGCTGGGACACCATCGAGCAGCTGTCGCGCTACCACACGGACTTCGCCTTTATCGGCATCGGCGGCATCACGCCGCGCGGCGAGATCTGCGATTTCTCCCGCGCCGCGGCGGAGCTGCGCAGCCGCATGCTGCTGGCGGCCGACGTGGCCTGCGTGGTCGCCGACCACACCAAGTTCGGCCGCAACACCGGCGTCACCATCAAGCATGCCGAACTGGCCGCCTGGGTGATTACCGACATGGCGCCGGAGCCGGAGCTGGGCGCGGCGCTGAAGGAACGGGGCAACAAGCTGCTGATTGCCTGACGGTCTCGCCTGGCCAGGGGCCGGGCCTTGTCCGCTGATCGCACGCAAATCCGTCCGCCCTCGCACCAAATTGCGGCTTTGACGCCGCTGTCACAGGTGTTTTGACTGTCCTGTGCCCCATGGCGGTGCTAAAGTGCTGGGTTGTCGGACCGGCACGGTCAGCCGTGCCCGTCCGATAAACCGGAGGCGACCCACCTTCCATCGGCGCAACGCCACACGGCACCGCAGACCGGCATCCAGCCGGCAAGGCTGCCGCATCCTGCCACTCCAGCACAGCAAGAGACATCCGTGAATTCTCCTTCCCTTGAAGCATTTCTGGCGGGGGTTGCCCGCCGCGACCCCAATCAACCCGAATTCCTCCAGGCCGTGAAGGAAGTCATGATGACGCTGTGGCCGTTCGTCGAGCGCAATCCGCGCTACGCCGACCAGGCCCTGCTCGAGCGGCTGGTGGAGCCCGAGCGCGTGATCCAGTTCCGCGTGGCATGGACCGACGACCAGAACCGCGTGCAGGTCAACCGCGCCTTCCGCGTGCAGCACAGCTCGGCCATCGGCCCGTTCAAGGGCGGCATGCGCTTCCACCCCACCGTGAACCTGTCGGTGCTGAAGTTCCTGGGGTTCGAGCAGACCTTCAAGAACGCGCTGACCACGCTGCCCATGGGCGGCGGCAAGGGCGGCTCGGACTTCGATCCCAAGGGCAAGTCGGACGGTGAAGTGATGCGCTTCTGCCAGGCGCTGGTGACCGAGCTGTTCCGCCACCTGGGCCCGGATACCGACATCCCGGCCGGCGACATCGGCGTGGGCGCGCGCGAGGTCGGCTTCATGGCCGGCATGATGAAGAAGCTGTCGAACCAGTCGGCCTGCGTGTTTACCGGCAAGGGCCTGGCCTACGGCGGCAGCCTGATGCGCCCCGAGGCGACGGGCTACGGCACGGTCTACTTCGCGCAGGAAATGCTGCACCGTCGCGGGCGTGGCTTCGACGGGCTGCGCGTGCTGATCTCCGGCTCGGGCAACGTGGCGCAGTACGCGGCCGAGAAGGCGATCGAGCTCGGCGCCAAGGTGCTGACGCTGTCCGATTCCGGCGGCGTGCTGCACTACCCGCAGGGCATGACCACCGAGCAACTGGCCGAAGTCATGGCCTTCAAGAATGAAGAGCGCGGCCGCCTGTCGGACTTTGCCGCCCGCCACGGCATGAGCTTCGAAGCCGGCCGCACCCCGTGGCACGTGCCCGCCGACGTGGCGCTGCCGTGCGCCACCCAGAACGAACTCGACGGCAACGATGCCGAGACCCTGCTGGGCAATGGCGTGATCTGCGTGGCCGAAGGCGCCAACATGCCGTCGACGCTGGAGGCGGTGGACCGCTTTGTCGACGCCAGGATCCTGTACGCGCCGGGCAAGGCCAGCAACGCCGGCGGCGTCGCGACTTCGGGCCTGGAGATGTCGCAGAACGCGATGCGCCTGTCCTGGCACCATGCCGAGGTCGACGAGAAGCTGCACGCGATCATGAAGGACATCCACCAGAACTGCATCCACCACGGCCAGAAGGCGGATGGCTACATCAACTACGTGGAAGGCGCGAACATCGCCGGCTTCGTCAAGGTGGCCGACGCCATGCTGGCGCAAGGCGTGATCTGACCTGAAGCAGCGGCCGGCGCCATGCCGGCCGCGCGGAATCCGGCTACGATGGCGGTCCCGAACCGCTCATCCAGAAAAGGAGCCATGCGCCATGCTGGAACTCAGACCAGGCTGCGAACACTGCAACAAGCCCCTGCCGCCGGATTCCGCCGAAGCGCGCATCTGCTCGTTCGAATGCACCTTCTGCGCGGGCTGCGTCGAACTGCTCGGCAATGTCTGCCCGAACTGCGGGGGTGGTTTCGCGCCCCGGCCGGTGCGACCGGCGCGCGACTGGAAGAACGGCAACTACCTGGGCAACAACCCGGCCAGTACCAAGGTCAAGCACCGGCCGGTGGACCTGGCCGCGCATGCCCGCCTGGTCGAGGCGGTGGGGCAGGTCCCGCCTGAGCGGCGCTAGCCGCGCGGTTTCGCTGAGCGGCGCTAGCCGCGGGGTTTGGTTTTCGGCTGGAGAATTTCCCCGGCCTCCTTCACGTTCTGTTCGGCGCGCTTGCTGATCACGGCAAGCGCCTCGGCTTGCGCCTTCTGCGCGGTCTCGGCCAGCGCGCGCATGTTCTCCAGCGCCTGGTGCAGCTGCTGCTGCACGAACTCGCTGTGCCTGGCCATGGCCTCCGCCGGATTGCTCGCCGTGCCGTACTGCTGGGCGGCCGCCTGCAACTGCTGCATGGTCTGGGCGAAAATTTCCTGCTGCTTCCTCACGATGGCCTGCATGCCTTCATAGGCCAGCCGGTTGGCCTCGGCCAGGGCTTCGATGTCCTTGCGGCGCGCTTCGACCACCGCGCTCATGTCCACGCCCGGCAGGCGCAACTGTTCCATCATCCTGGTGAAATCGGCAAAGGGATTGGGAGGCGTGGTGGCCATGCTGGGTCTCCTGGTGGAAGGACTGGCAGGTCGGCCGGCGGCGGGGACGGCGTGTCCCTTTTGGCCGGGATCCTGTCCACTATAGCCGGTATCCGCACACTTCTGGCCGTCAATCGAGGAAGACCCTAAAGTTACCGCCGCCCCTGCCGTTGGCATCCATAGCCCGCCTGTGCGTCGGCCCGACCCGGCCCGCCCGCGGACGATGAGAGCGAAGAGCGCTGCGCCGACCCAGGCCGTGCGCGGCAGCACTTCGCCATGACCAATGCTAATCAGGTAGAAGAAATGAAGAATCTAGGTATCGGGGTTCGCCTCGGCATCGGTTTTGGGGTGGTATTGCTGCTTGCGGCGCTGATGACGGGCTTGGGCATGCTGCGGCTGCAGCAGGTGGCCGAGCGCACCCACGCGATGATGCAGCAGCCGCTGACCAAGGAGCGGCTGGTCAGCGACTGGTACCGCCTCATGCATACCAGCGTGCGCCGCACCACCGCGGTGGCGCGCAGCGCCGACCCGTCGCTGGGCCAGTTCTTTGCCGCCGAGACCAAGGCCTCGATCGAAGGCATTGCCCAGCTGCGCGACAAGCTGCAGCCGATGCTCAGCTCGGAGCAGGAAAAGGCCGCGTTCCAGAAGATCCTGAGCGTGCGCGACCCGTACAACAACGGGCGCGACAAGATCACGAAGCTCAAGCAGGAAGGTTTGACCGAGGAAGCCAACCAGGTGCTGGAGAAAGAGTTCGTGCCCGCCGGCGACGCCTACCTGGCCGAGATCCAGAAGCTGCTCGACATCCAGCGCGCCAGCATCGACGCCACCGCGCGCGAGATCAACGCCATCTACGTCAACGCGCGCAACAGCCTGATCGGGCTGGGCGTGGTGGTGCTGGGCATCGGCATTGGGTTCGCGTTCTGGCTCACCATCGGCATTACGCGTCCGCTGCATCGCGCCGTGGCGGTGGCGCGCACGGTGGCGTCGGGCGACCTGACCAGCCGCATCGACGTCGACAGCCGCGACGAAACCGGCCAGCTGCTGCAGGCACTGGCGGACATGAACGCCAATATCCTGCGTATCGTGCGCCAGGTGCGCGCCGGCACCGAGTCGATCGTGTCGGGCACCAGCCAGATCGCCGCCGGCAACACCGACCTGTCGCAGCGCACCGAGGAACAGGCCTCGTCGCTGCAGCAGACCGCGGCCAGCATGGAAGAGCTGACCAGCATCGTGCGCCAGAACGCCGACAACGCGCGCCAGGCCAGCACGCTCGCGGTCAACGCCTCCGATATCGCGGCCAAGGGCGGCGAAGTCGCGGGCAAGGTGGCCGAGACCATGGAAGAGATCAACGGCGCGTCGAGGAAGGTGGTCGACATCATCGCCGTGATCGAGGGCATTGCGTTCCAGACCAATATCCTGGCGCTGAACGCCGCGGTGGAAGCCGCGCGCGCCGGCGAGCAGGGCCGCGGCTTTGCCGTGGTGGCGGGCGAAGTGCGCACGCTGGCGCAACGCAGCGCGACCGCGGCCAAGGAGATCAAGGCGCTGATCGGCGATTCGGTCGACCGCGTCGAAAAGGGCTCGATGCTGGTGACGCAGTCGGGCCAGACCATGGAAGAGATCGTCGCGGCCGTCAAGCGCGTGACCGACATCATGGGCGAGATCAGCGCGGCGTCGGCCGAGCAGAGCTCGGGCATCGAGCAGGTGAACCAGGCGGTGACGCAGATGGATACGGTGACGCAGCAGAACGCGGCACTGGTGGAAGAGGCCGCGGCGGCGGCGGGTTCGCTCGAGGAGCAGGCGCAGCGGCTGAAGGAGGCGGTGGCGACGTTCAGGCTGGCGGCCTGAGGGGCTTGCTGCAGTTTTCCCCTCTCCCCTCAGCGGAGAGGGGCGCGCCCTCAGCGCGGATGTGATCCGTCGGTGACACGTGCCGGCCACCCGGCGGCGGATTCCTGTCCCCATTTTTTGAGGCGCGGCCCGGACGGCACCGTTCAGGTGCAATGGACGCCATCCGACTGCACAAGCCCGTGATCAGCCCAATTTTCTGCCCGATTGCCGCCCCGGATGCGGTGGTTTTCAGATTCCTGAAAGCAAACTGAGGCAAAATTCTACTTTTCGCCTAGTTTGTTGCCCTGACCGTGACCCGGCAGGCAGAAGTCCCACCCACCGATAGAGGATCTGAGAGAAGCAATGAGTACCCAGCAACCCACCATCATCTACACGCTGACCGACGAAGCCCCGCTGCTGGCGACCAGTGCGTTCCTCCCGATCATCCAGACCTTCACCAAGCCGGCCGGCATCAACGTGACCACCAGCGATATCTCGGTGGCGGGCCGTATCCTGGGCGAGTTCCCCGAATTCCTGACCGAAGCGCAGCGCGTGCCGGACAACCTGGCCGAGCTGGGCAAGCTGACGCAGCTGCCGGACACCAACATCATCAAGCTGCCCAACATCAGCGCCTCGGTGCACCAGCTGGTCAGCGCCATCCGCGAACTGCAGGGCAAGGGCTACAAGGTGCCCGACTACCCCGAAGACCCGAAGACTGACGAAGAAAAGGCGATCCAGAAGCGCTATTCCAAGTGCCTGGGCTCGGCCGTGAACCCGGTCCTGCGCGAAGGCAACTCCGATCGCCGCGCCCCGGCCGCGGTCAAGAACTACGCGCGCAAGCACCCGCACAGCATGGGCGAGTGGAGCATGGCCTCGCGCACGCACGTGGCCCACATGAAGCACGGCGACTTCTACCACGGCGAGAAGTCGCTGACGCTGGACAAGGCCCGCGACGTCAAGATGGAGCTGATCACCAAGAGCGGCAAGACCATCGTGCTCAAGCCCAAGGTTTCGCTGCAGGACGGCGAGATCATCGACAGCATGTTCATGAGCAAGAAGGCCCTGTGCGCCTTCTATGAAGAGCAGTTCGAAGACGCGCGCAAGACCGGCGTGATGCTGTCGCTGCACGTCAAGGCGACCATGATGAAGGTGTCGCACCCGATCGTGTTCGGCCACGCCGTCAAGATCTTCTACAAGGAAGCCTTCGCCAAGCACGGCGCGCTGTTCGACGAACTGGGCGTGAACGTCAACAACGGCCTGGTCAACCTGTACGAGAAGATCGAGTCGCTGCCCAGCTCCAAGCGCGAAGAGATCATCCGCGACCTGCACGCCTGCCACGAGCATCGCCCGGAACTGGCGATGGTGGATTCGGCCAAGGGCATCTCGAACCTGCACGCGCCGAACGACGTGATCGTCGATGCGTCGATGCCGGCCATGATCCGCATCGGCGGCAAGATGTGGGGCGCCGACGGCCGTCCGAAGGACACCAAGGCCGTGATCCCGGAAAGCACCTTCGCCCGGATCTATCAAGAGATCATCAACTTCTGCAAGACCAACGGCAATTTCGACCCGACCACCATGGGCACGGTGCCGAACGTCGGCCTGATGGCACAGAAGGCCGAGGAATACGGCTCGCACGACAAGACCTTCGAGATCGCCGAAGACGGCGTTGCCAACATCGTCGACCTGGCCACCGGTGAAGTGCTGCTGACGCAGAACGTCGAGCAGGGCGATATCTGGCGCATGTGCCAGGTCAAGGACGCGCCGATCCGCGACTGGGTCAAGCTGGCCGTCACGCGCGCACGCAACTCGGGCATGCCGGCGGTGTTCTGGCTGGACCCGTACCGTCCGCACGAGGCCGAGCTGATCAAGAAGGTCGAAACGTACCTGAAGGACCACGACACCAGCGGCCTGGACATCCAGATCATGTCGCAGGTGCGCGCCATGCGTTATACGCTGGAACGCGTGATCCGAGGCCTGGACACCATCTCGGTGACCGGCAACATCCTGCGCGACTACCTGACCGACCTGTTCCCGATCATGGAACTGGGCACCAGCGCCAAGATGCTGTCGATCGTGCCGCTGATGGCCGGCGGCGGCATGTATGAAACCGGTGCAGGCGGTTCGGCGCCCAAGCACGTCAAGCAGCTGGTCGAAGAAAACCACCTGCGCTGGGATTCGCTGGGCGAGTTCCTGGCGCTGGCGGTGTCGCTGGAAGATGTCGGCATCAAGACCGGCAACGCCCGTGCCAAGATCCTGGCCAAGACGCTGGATGCCGCCACCGGCAAGCTGCTCGACAACAACAAGAGCCCGTCGCCCAAGACCGGCCAGCTGGACAACCGCGGCAGCCAGTTCTACCTGGCGATGTACTGGGCCCAGGAACTGGCCGCGCAGTCGGACGACGCGGAGCTGGCCGCCAGGTTCGCACCGCTGGCCAGGACGCTGACCGACAACGAGCAGAAGATCGTCGGCGAACTCGCAGCGGTGCAGGGCCAGCCGGTCGACATCGGCGGCTACTACCAGCCGGACGCCGCCAAGCTCAGCGCCGCGATGCGCCCGAGCCAGACGCTGAACGCCGCGCTGGCTGCGGTGGCTGCCTGAGCGCGGTCGGCCTGCGTTGCGGGCCGCGCGTGAGCAAAACCCCGGACCCTGGTCCGGGGTTTTTTCTTTGCATCGCCGCTCCGCTTACGGCTGCGGCGTTTCGGCGGGCAGGTCCCACCCTTGTTCCGGGCCGCTTTTCTGGTCGCGGTAGGTCCATGCGGCACCGCAATCCTGGCAGACGAAGCTGCTGATGGTGACGGCCGCCGAGCGCGGAGGCTTGATGCGTCGGGTGTCGGTGATGCGCAGCGCGGCGTGCCCGGGGGCGCCGCGCACATGGCGTTCGATGGCCTGGCAGGCAGTGCAGAGTGTCATCCGTAGCGTTCCGTTCGATGGGCCACTGTAGCATGCATGCCGCGTGCAGGACGGGAAGACCTTCACCCCGCACTTTGCGTGCCGATTCACCATCGATCCGGCGAAGTTGATTGACACGGCAAGGGCTGGCGTGTACAAGGGTCGATGCAGGATCTTTCAAGCAGCAACCTAGAAGTCCAGGTGCTTGCCCACACGGCGCCACTTTTTCTCCTTGTGTCTTCCTTGATCGTCATGCCTTGCCGGCGCTTTTGCCGGTGAGAAAAACTTATTGAGGAATCCAGCATGGAAACCGGTACCGTCAAGTGGTTCAACGATTCGAAGGGTTTTGGCTTCATTACGCCTGATGCAGGCGGCAACGACCTGTTCGCGCACTTCTCCGAAATCCAGGGCAGCGGCTTCAAGTCGCTGCAAGAAGGCCAGAAGGTGCGTTATGTCGCCGGCGTCGGCCAGAAGGGCCCGGCCGCGACCAAGATCGAGCCGATCTGAGCGCGTCGAACCGATTTGAGCTGAGCGCCCCGGCGCCAGTTTGATAAGAAAAGCTCCGCTGCGGCGGAGCTTTTTCATTTTGCCCGGCATGATGCCGGCCGATGGCGAAATAAAGCCACTGCGCGGCCCGCAACAGGCGTAGAGTGGGGGCAACACCATCATTGCGCGGGAGGCTGCCATGGATATCTATCCAGCTGCGACATACAAGGGGTACGACCTCTATCCCCTGGTCTACAAGCACACCATCACGCGCGTGTGGCCAGAGCCGCGGCCCGACCGCTCGTTCGATGCGGCGGTGGTGATCTGCCTCGAGGGCGAGTCGCCGGAAGGCGCGCAGGCGCGCACGTTCCGCCTGGATGCCACGCCGTGGGACAACGTCGGCGGCGCCCGCCGTGGTGCGCTGCGCTATGCCGAAGCGATCATCAACGGCGCGGTGCCCGGGGTATCGGTGACCTCGTCCGGATTGCCGGCGTCCTGAGCGAAGGCCGGCGCCGTTCCCGCATTTCTCTTCCCATCAACGCGGCGCCATGCCGCATGGAGCCGTCGTGAGCGACAGCAGTCCCAGCCGTAGTCCCGGCAACAATGTTCCCGGCACCACACCCTTTGCCAGCTACAAGGGTTTTGACCTGTACCCGCTGGTCTACCGCAACCGGCCCGGGCAGGCCTGGCCGCGTACGCGGCCCGACAACAGTTTCCAGGCTTCGATCGTGATCTGCCGCGAAGGCTATCGCCCGGGCGAGGACCATGCACGCGTGTTCCCGCTGGGCCAGTCGCGCTGGGAGAACATCGGCTCAGCGCGCCGTGGCGCGCTGCAGTTCGGCGAAGACATCATCAACGGGCTGGTTGCCGGCGAATCCGTGGCGTCGCTGTAGGGCGTCACTGCAGGGCGTCGCTTCAGGGCGCGGGTGTTTGCAGCGTGCCGGCAGATCCGGCCGGTTGCGCAACCGGAGGCGCGCGGCGTCATCCGTCAGACTGCAAGGAGTCCGTTCATGGACATACGTACGGGATCATCCGGTTTTCTGTGCACGTTGCCCGGCGAGGGCAAAGGCACCACCTATCACGTGGCCATCTGCTTTATCGATGCCGAGCGTCCCACCGGCGTGCTGTTCACCAGCTTCGTGGGCGTAGGGCGGCGTTCGTTCGGCGTGCTGACCGACCCGGCTGCCTTGCGCGGCCAGCTTGCCACCAGTGGCGAGGCGTTGTGCCGCCTGGCCATCGGCCAGGTGGTGCGCGACCAGCTGCACGACAAGACGCGCGAGGGCGACTATGTGCTGGACCTGTCCGCCGCCCCGTGGGACGGCGAGTTGCGCACGGTCGGCGCCGGGCTCAGGACGGCCCGGCCGCATGTGCGCGTGCTTGGCTGACGAGTCAGTGCGCCAGCGGCAACGGTAGGCGGCTGCGCGGAACGCCGCCTGGCGTCAGATCCGGAACACGGGGTCGCCGTGGCGCTCCAGCAGCGCTTCGATTAGCGCCATGTCCGTGATCTCCGGCGTACGGTCCTCCACCGCGCGCGACGGACCGCAATAGGTGGCCGTCACATGGCGCCTGACGGTCAGCACGCCCGCCGCGGGCGGTGCGATTTCCACGGCTTGCCAGGGCGCGTGCCGGTAGCTGCCCGGCTGCCAGCCTTCCGGCGTCAGGTGCAGGGCTTCCCATTCTTCGATGACGGACATGTCGATTCTCCTTGATTGAGGGATAGAGCATTGCGGGACGGCACGCGCCGGCGCGGCGCATGCCATGGCGAAGGGGTGCCGGCTAGGACTTGTGCCGGTAGTTGATGCGGCCCTTGGTCAGGTCATAGGGCGACATCTCCAGCGTGACACGGTCGCCCGCCAGCACGCGGATGCGGTTCTTCTTCAGCCGCCCGGACGAATACGCCCAGACTTCGAAGCCGTTTTCCAGGGTCACGCGAAAGCGGTTGTCGGGCAGCACTTCCGACACCTTGCCGCCAAATTCGACCAGTTCTTCTTTTGCCAAGGGAGCTCCTTGATGTAGCCGCGCGGCTTGCGCGCGCGCCGTGGTGGCGGCCAGCCGGATAGCGGCAAGCCGATGGGAGGGGACTGACGAAGCAGCTTGCGGCGCGGCCTACTGCTGGCGCAGGCGCGCCGCGGCATGTTCGCCCGCGCGGCGCGCTGCCTGCCGGGCGCGGGCTTCGGAGCGGTGGGTGTCATGGCGCATGGCCACGTTGGCCACGATGCGTTCGGCGCCGTTGCGGTATTCCGCAATCATGTAGGTCGCGAACCAGAGGCCGGGTTCCTGCTCGATCGGATAGACGGAAACGGTATAAGGGCTGTGCTGGATGGATTTGACTCGATTCAATGTGTTACCTGTTCTTGGGCGCGGCCGTCGGCAGCGTGGGCATCGGCATGCCGATGCGGCGCGTGGCGCGGTGGCGGCCGTCAGCCGTTGCGATGTGCCAGCATCGGGCCCGCGCGCAAGCACGGGCGTTGCATCTGGCGTGAAGTGGACCATGCCTGCGCAAGCCGAGGCGCCGGCGTACCGGGGGAGGGTACGGGCGATCGTCGCGGAGCGGACCAGCCGCTGGTCGGAAAAGGGTGATGGGCTGTGGGCCCGAGGACGCAGAGGGTGTCGACCCGGGTTTGCGCCTGATATGCCGCTACGGAAGTGCTTACAAGCAGAGAGTGTCTGCGGCAGATGCACAGAAGGCGGGCGTTGCCGATCCGGTCTGTACATGGGAACGTGGATGATACCACTTCCGGGCCACGGCCGCCCGCGTGACGACCACTGCCCCTGGCGCGGGGCGCGCCGCCGCTCTCAGGATTCGTTGATCTGCGCGAAGCGCTGCGACAGGAAATCGATCAGCTCGCGCACCGACGGCAGCAGCCCGCGCCGCGACGGAAACACGGCGTGGATCACGCCGCCCTTGACCGACCATTCCGGCAGCACCTTGACCAGGCGGCCATCGCGCAACTCGTCGGTCATCATCATCACCGGCAGCTGCACGACGCCGGCGCCGGCCATCGCCGCGGTGCGCAGCATGATCATGTCGTCGGTGACCAGCCGGGGCTTGTGGTGCAGGTCGGCGCTGGCGCCGCCGGGCCCGTACAGCGACCAGGTGTGCGACGGGCGCGGCGGCCCCAGGTCCAGCGTGGGAAGGGCGTTCAGGTCCGCCGGGGCCAGCAGCGGTCCGTGCCTGGCCAGCAGCGCCGGGCTGGCGACAAAGCACCAGGCGCGCTGCGCCAGCACCCGCATCACCAGGTCGCTGTCTTCCAGCGGCGGCACGCGCACGCGCACGGCCAGGTCGATGCCCTCGGCGACCACGTCGACGCGCCGGTTGGTGGCCTCCAGGTGCACGATGACCTTGGGATTGGCCGCCATGAAGTCGGCCACCATCTCGCCCACGTGCGCATGCAGCAGGGCCACCGGGCAGGTCATGCGCACCAGCCCGCTGGGCTCGGCGCGGCTTTGCTCGATCGCGCTCTCGGCGGCCTCGGCCTCGACCAGCATGGCCTTGCAGTGGGCGTAATAGGTCTGTCCCAGCTCGGTCACCGAGAAGCGCCGCGTCGAGCGCTGGATCAGGCGCACCCCCAGGCGCTCTTCCAGCAGGGCCACGCGCCGGCTGAGCTTGGACTTGGGGATGCCCAGCACGCGGCCGGCCGGGGCAAAGCCCTGGTGGTCGACCACCTGCGCGAAGTAGTACAGGTCATTGAGGTCCGGGTGCAAACGCCGCTCCTGTCGTCCTGCCAGTAGGACGCTGAGGGCAGATTTTCCGGTCTACCGGGCACATTTGCCAAGTCCTATGCTTCCGCAACACGGTCGGTTCCGGATGGTCCGGTCCGCCGGTTTTGCCAACTGCATAGGAGAATGCCCAATGACCACACCCGCCAATTTCAACGGCAAGCGTCCGGCCATCGATCCCGCCGATACGGCAATGCTGCTGATCGACCACCAGAGTGGCCTGTTCCAGACCGTGGGCGACATGCCGATGCCCGAGCTGCGCCTGCGCGCCGCCGCGCTGGCCAGGATGGCGACGCTATGCAAGCTGCCGGTGATCACCACCGCGTCGGTGCCGCAAGGCCCCAACGGCCCGCTGATCCCCGAGATCCATGAAAACGCCCCGCATGCCAAATACGTCGCGCGCAAGGGCGAGATCAACGCCTGGGACAACCCCGACTTCGTCGCCGCCGTGCGTGAAACCGGCAAGAAGACCCTGATCATCGCCGGCACCATCACCAGCGTGTGCATGGCGTTCCCGTCGATCAGCGCGGTCGCTGATGGCTACAAGGTCTTTGCGGTGGTCGACGCCTCCGGCACCTATTCCAAGATGGCACAGGAAATCACGCTGGCGCGCATCGTCCAGGCCGGCGTGGTGCCGATGGACACCGCCGCGGTGGCGTCGGAGCTGCAGCAAACATGGAACCGCCCGGACGCCCAGCAATGGGCCGAGGTCTACACCAAGATCTTCCCGGCCTACCAGCTGCTGATCGAAAGCTACATGAAGGCGCAGGAAGTCGAGAAGAAGCACGAGGTACTGGACTCCCAGCGTTAACGTCCTAACCTGTAGGCACTGCCTCTCAACGCGGGCGCTGCAAGGGATCCTTTGCAGCGCCCGCAATTTCTCCACAGGAGCGTGCCATGAGTAAGCCCTACAAGCGCCTGGACAAGACCCAGGCCGCCGTGCTGATGGTCGACCACCAGGCCGGCCTGCTGTCGCTGGTGCGGGACATCGAGCCCGACAAGTTCAAGAACAACGTGCTGGCGCTGGCCGACCTGGCCAAGTATTTCAAGCTGCCGACCGTGCTGACCACCAGCTTCGAGGATGGCCCCAACGGACCACTGGTGCCCGAACTCAAGGCCATGTTCCCGGATGCGCCGTTCATTCCACGCCCGGGCCAGATCAATGCCTGGGACAACGAAGACTTCGTCGCGGCCGTGCGCGCCACCGGCAAGAAGCAACTGCTGATTGCCGGCGTGGTCACGGAAGTATGCGTGGCATTCCCGGCGCTGTCGGCGATCGAAGAAGGCTTTGAAGTGTTCGTCGTGACCGATGCCTCGGGCACCTTCAACGAAATCACGCGCGATTCGGCCTGGCACCGGATGGCGGAAGCCGGCGCGCAGCTGATGACGTGGTTCGGCGTGGCGTGCGAGCTGCACCGCGACTGGCGCAACGACATCGAAGGCCTGGGCACGCTGTTCTCGAACCATATCCCGGACTACCGCAACCTGATCACGGCCTATACGACTGTGAAGGGCGGGAAGTAGGAATACCCTTTGCGAAGCTGCCGGTTTGCTCCCTTCTCACGCTTGCGGGAGAGGGAGCAAACAATGGGCATGCGGGAGGACTCAAGTCACAAGCAATTTCCCTCAGGCCTCCCGCACCGCCGCCCGCACCGGCGCAGCGACTTCCGCCTGCGCCGAGGCCGACTTGCGGTGATTGATCATCGACACCGCACCCGCCGCGATCACCGCCGGGATTGCCATCGCCATGAAGTTCTGCTGCAGCGGCAGCGACATCCCCACCAGCACGCCGATCACGATCGGGGCCAGGATGGCGCCGCTGCGGCCCACGCCGGAGGCCCAGCCGATGCCGGTGCCGCGCACCGCCATCGGGTAGAACTGGCCCGCGTAGGCGTAGGTGACGATCTGCGTGCCGATGGTGGACGCGCCCGCCAGGCCCACCACCACGAACAGCGCGGCGCTCGGCATCGGATAGCCCAGCAGCGTGATCGACACCGCCGCCAGCGCATACATGCCGACCAGCACGTGCTTGATCGGCAGCCGGTCGGCCAGCCAGCCGCCGCCGATGGCGCCCAGCATCGCGCCGAAGTTCAGCACCAGCACGAAGGTCAGCGCCGAGCCCAGGCTGTAGCCCGCGCCCGCCATCAGCTTGGCCAGCCACGAGCTGAGCGCGTACACCATGAACAGGCACATGAAGAACGCCACCCAGAACATCACCGTGCTGACGCCGCGGCCGTCCTGGAACAGGCGGCGGATCGGCGTGCTGCCGGCCTTGTCGTCCGCAGCCAGCATAAAGACATCGCCGGCCTGCGGGCGATGCGACGGCGCCAGCCGCGATACCACGGCATGCAGGGCATCGGTCTGGCCGGTGCGGATCAGGTAGGGCATTGACTCCGGCAGCGCGCGCAGCACCAGCGGGATCAGCACCACCGGCAGGCCGGCGGCAAGGAACACCGACTGCCAGCCGTAGCTTTCGATCAGGCCCTTGCCCAGCAGCGCTGCCAGCATGCCGCCGACCGAATAGCCGCTGAACATCAGCGTCACCAGCGTGCCGCGCAGCTTGCGCGGCGAGTATTCCGTCATCTGCGCCACCACGTTGGGCATGACCCCGCCGATGCCCAGCCCCGCCAGGAAGCGCGTCACGCTGAAGCTGACGGGGTCGCTGGTCAGGCCCGCCGCCGCGGTGAACACGCTGAACAGCGCGATGCAGATGGCGATGGCGCGCCGGCGTCCGATGCGGTCGGCCACGGTGCCGAGAAAGATCGCGCCGAACATCATGCCGAACAGCGCCGAGCTGACCATGAAGCCCGCGCTGGTGGCGCTCACGCCCATCTCCTTCATGATCGACGGCAGCGCGATGCCGGCGACGGCCAGGTCATAGCCGTCGAAGATGATGATCAGCGCGCACCAGAACAGGATGAGCGCATGGAAGCGGTTGAAGCGGGCCGTGTCGGCCAGCTGGTGGACATCGATCTGACGCATGGTTTGTCTCCGGATATGGTTGGGGTGCGGCGGCGGGCGGCGTTGCCGCTCACGCCACCGCGGCGGCACGCTCTGCGGCGGCCTGCAGTTCTCGTTCGCGCAGCATGAAGCGCTGGATCTTGCCGGTAGCGGTCTTGGGCAGCGCCTCGACGAAGGCGATCGCGCGCGGGTACTTGAAGGCGGCCAGCCGTTCCTTGACGAAGGCCTTCAGTTCGTCCTCGCCCAGCTGCGCGCCGGCCTTCAGCACCACGAAGGCCTTGGTCTTGACCAGACCGTCCTGGTCGGGCACGCCGATTACCGCGGCTTCGAGCACCGCGGGGTGTTGCACCAGCGTGGCCTCGACCTCGAACGGAGACACATAGATGCCGCTGACCTTGAGCATGTCGTCGCTGCGTCCGGCGTAGCTGTAGCTGCCGTCGGCGTTGCGCACGTACTTGTCGCCGCTCTTGGTCCAGCCGCCGCGGAAGGTCTCGCGCGACTTCTCGCGGTTGGCCCAGTACATCATCGCCGCGCTGGGGCCCTGGATATACAGGTCGCCGATCTCGCCGTCGGGCACCGGGCGGCCGTCCTCGTCGCGCAGCTCGATGGTGTAGCCCGGCACCGGCCAGCCGGTGGTGCCGTAGCGCACCTGGCCGGGACGGTTGGACAGGAAGATATGCAGCATTTCGGTGGAGCCGATGCCGTCGATGATCTCGCAGCCGAAATGCGCGGTGAAACGCTCGCCGAGGTCCGCCGGCAGCGCTTCGCCGGCCGACGAGCACAGCCGCAGCGCGACCTCGGCCCGGGCCGGCAGCGCCGGCGAGGCCAGCAGGCCGGCGTATCCGGTCGGCGCGCCGAAGAATACCGTGGGCTGGTGCTGCAGCCAGCGCCGGAACGTGGCATCGGGCGTGGGCCGCTCGGCCATCAGCACCACCGTGGCGCCGACGCTGAGCGGAAAGCTGAGCCCGTTGCCCAGGCCGTAAGCGAAATACAGCTTGGCCGCGGAGAAGCACACATCCTGCTCGGTCAGGCCGAGCACCGGCCCGGCGTAGAGCGCAGCGGTCCAGTACGGGTTGCCGTGGCTGTGCACCACGCCCTTGGGCTGGCCGGTCGAGCCCGACGAATAGAGCCAGAAGCCGGGATCGTCACAACCGGTGGCGGCGGGCGCCGGCAGCGGCGCCTGCGCGGCCAGCGCAGTTTCCAGCGTCGCCATGCCATCGGGCAATGCTGCTTGCGCACGCGATACCAGCACCTGCCGCACCTCATGCCCCGGTCGTGCCAGCGCGTCCCGCAACACCGGCACCAGCGCGGCCGACACCATCACTGCCTGCGCGCGGCTGTGCTGCAGCATGTAGGCGTAGTCGTCGGCGGTCAGCAAGGTGTTGACGGCAACGGGGACGATGCCGGCGTACATCGCGCCGAGAAAGCACACCGGCCAGTCGGTGCAGTCGTGCATCAGCAGCAGCACGCGCTCTTCGCGGCGGATGCCGGCGCCGAGCAGCGCCGCGGCCAGGCGCCGCACGCGCTGGTCGAGTTCGCCATAGGTGAGCTGGCCGTCGTCGTCGACATAGGCCACCTTGCCGGCGCGCGCGGCATTGCCCTCGAGCAGGTGCGCGGCGAAGTTGAAGGGGGTGCCGGGTGGCCGGACCGGTGGCGCTGCGGGCGTGGCGTTCATGGGTTGTCTCCCCTGTTGCTGGTGTACGGTGTGCCGCGCGCCGCCATGCGGATGTGGCGGCGCGGGAAGGCGGTGGGCCGGATCGCTCAGGCCAAGGTCAGGCCAGGCTGCCGAGCACCGCGGTGCTGGCCTGGATGGCGCAGCGGCGGTGATAGAAGTGCAGGGCGCGCAGGCCGCCCAGCTCTTCGCCGCCGCCGGCGCGGCCCGGGCCGCCGTGCAGCGATTGCGGCATGACGTTGCCGTGGCCGGTGTGCAGCTGCGCCACCTCGGGCGAAATCACATGCACGCGCCCATGGCTGTCTGCCAGCTCCAGCGCGGCGGCGCCGAGCGCGGCCGCGTCGCTGCCATAGAGCGAGGCCACCAGCGACCCCTGGCCACGGCGCACCAGGTCGAGGGCATGGGCCGTATCCCGGTAGGGCAGCAGCGTGGCGACCGGGCCGAACACTTCGGTGTCGTGCACCGCGGCGGCCGCGTCGGCATCGCTCACGCCCAGCAGCGTCGGGCCGATGCAGCAGGCCAGCGCCGGGTCGGCATCGACCAGCGGCTGGCGCGCGCCGTCATGCAGCACCCGCGCGTGCGAGCGCAACTCGGCCAGCCCCGCCTGCACGGCGTCGAACTGCGCGCGGCTGACCAGTGCGCCCATGCGTACCGAATCGTGGCGCGGATTGCCCACGGTTACCTTGGACAGCCGCGCGCCGATGGCCTCGGCGGCCTGGGCGTACAGCGCCTCGGGCACGAAGACGCGCCGGATCGCGGTGCATTTCTGGCCGGACTTGACCGTCATCTCCCGCACGACTTCCTTCGCCAGCAGGTCGAAGGCAGCACTGCCGGCGCCGTCCTGCGGCAGCAGCACGGCCGAATTGATGCTGTCCGCTTCGATGTTCACGCGCACCGAGCGCCGGGCGATGGCCGGATGCGAGCGGATCACCGCGGCGGTATCGGCCGAACCGGTGAACGAGACCACGTCGAACGGCTGCAGCACGTCCAGCAGCCCCGCGGCGCTGCCGCACACCACCGACAGCGCGCCGGCTGGCAGGATGCCGGCCTCGACCACGTCGCGCACCATGCGCTGCGTCAGCCAGGCGGTTGCGGTGGCGGGTTTGACGATCACCGGCACGCCCGCCAGCAGCGCCGGCGCGGCTTTTTCCCACAGTCCCCAGGCCGGGAAGTTGAAGGCATTGATAAACAGCGCCACGCCGCGCGTCGGCACCAGCACATGCTGCGACTGGAACAGCGGATCCTTGCCCAGCCGCGCCGCTTCGCCGTCCGGCAGGTAATGCCGGTCGCCGAGCGTATCGCCCAGCCTGGCGTAGGTGCCCAGCGTGAAGATGGCACCATCGATGTCGACTGCGGAGTCGTTGCGCACGGTGCCGCTGTTGGCGGTGGCGATGTCGTAATACGCATCGCGGTTGGCCTGCAGCACCTTCACCACCTCGGCCAGCAGCGCGGCCCGTTGCCGGTAGGTCAGTGCGCGCAGCGCGGCGCCGCCCTGCTCGCGGGCGAACGCGAAGCCGGCCGCCAGGTCCAGGCCGGTGGCATCGACGCGCACCAGTTCGTTGCCGAGCACCGGGTCGAACAGCGCGGTGCCGCCACCGCTGCCGTGCTGCCAGGTGCCGCCAAGGTAATTGGAAAGGAGTTCGGTCATGATGGCTCTCAGCGCGTGAAGTCGATGCGGCCTTGCGGCAGCAGGTACAGCACCAGCGCGCGGCCGTTGCTGACGGTGGGGCGGTGGGCGCTGCCCGGCGGGCACACCAGCCAGCCGGCGGGGCGGCCGTCGAAGCGCGCGTCGCGGTCGAGCGGCATGATCAGGTCGATCTCGCCCTCGGGATGGGTGTGGTGGGGTCCGGCGATGTCGTGCATGTCGACCACGTCGACCGAAAAGCCGTGCAGGTCGTCGGCGGGCTTGAAGACGCGGCCGTAGCGGATGCCGCCGCCTTCGCGGTCGCACAGCCAGCCTTCGGCCACGCCGGCCTGACATGACGCCATCAATTGCTGGTAGATGGGGCTGCCCGCGCCGTGCTCGGCATTCAGCCATGCATCGAGCGCGGTATCGAGCGGGCGGCCTGCCAGTTGCGCGGTGAGGCGCGCGATCTGGCTGCGGAATTCTGTTGGGGACATAGGGGAGGGGCTCCGTCTCATGCGCCGGTTGCCTTCACCGGCATCATGCATTATTGTGCATGTATGAAAAATAGAGCCGCAGGGAAATCATGTCAAGCACTATATTGCATGAATCTGGGTTAACCCCGGATACGGAACTGCAGCATGGTTCTAGCGGGGCGGCCGCCAACGGGGCGGAGAAAAACCCCTTGCTGGTGTCCCTGGGCGAGCGCGTGCGCCAGCAGCGGGCCTGCCGGGGCCTGACCCGCAAGGCCGCCGCGCAGGCGGCGGGCGTCTCCGAGCGCCACCTCGCCAACCTGGAATACGGCAGCGGCAACGCCTCCATCCTGGTGCTGCAGCATGTGGCCGAGGCGCTGCAGTGCTCGCTGGCCGGGCTGCTGGGCGACGTCACCACGTCGTCGCCGGAATGGATCCTGCTGCGCGAGCTGCTGGAACACCGCGACGAAGCCACGCTGCGGCGCGTGCGTATTGCCGTGGGCGAGCTGCTCGGTACCGGCGGCGAGAACGCGGCCCAGGCCGCGCGCAGTCCGCGCGTGGCGCTGATCGGCTTGCGCGGCGCGGGCAAGACCACGCTGGGCGGGATGCTGGCCGAAGACCTGGATTTCCCGTTCGTGGAGCTGAGCCGCGAGATCGAGAAATTCGCCGGCTGCAGCATCTCCGAGATCCAGGGCCTGTACGGCATGAACGCCTATCGCCGCTACGAGCGGCGCGCGCTGGAGGAGGCCATCCAGATCTATCCCGAGGCCGTGCTCGCAACGCCCGGCGGCCTGGTGTCGGACCCGGCCACCTTCAACCTGCTGCTGGCCCACTGCACCACGGTGTGGCTGCAGGCCGAGCCGGAACACCATATGGAACGGGTGCGGGCGCAGGGTGACTTCCGTCCGATGGCCGCCAGCAAGGAGGCCATGGAAGACCTGCGCCAGATCCTGGCCGGCCGCGCCGCCTTCTATTCCAAGGCGGAATTCTCGCTGGACACCAGCGCGCAGCCGCTCGACGCTACCTTTGCCGGCCTGCGCGGGCTGGTGCGGGAGGCGTTGCGCATGCCGGTGTGACGGCGCTGCCTCAGTCAGCGGGGGTGGAGAGCATCACGTGTCACGCCTCTGAAAATCTGCACAATAGTGCTTGCGTAAGATCTGATTGATGAACTATAGTTCGTCTAAACCAGATACCCGTTGATGCACGATAGTGCAGTTTCGCTGAGGAGACCCCGCCGTGACCACCGCCCCCCGCGTCGACTACCAGACCGATCCTTCCCAATACAAGCACCTTAAGCTGGCTTTCGAAGGCCCCGTCGCCACGCTGGCGGTGGATATCGACGAGAACGCCGGCCTGCGCCCCGGCTACAAGCTCAAGCTCAACAGCTACGACCTCGGCGTCGACATCGAGTTGAACGACGCGCTCAACCGCATCCGCTTCGAGCATCCGGAAGTGCGCACCGTGGTCATCACCAGCGGCAAGGACAAGGTGTTCTGCTCGGGCGCCAATATCTTCATGCTCGGCGTCAGCAGCCATGCGTGGAAGGTCAACTTCTGCAAGTTCACCAACGAGACCCGCAACGGCATCGAGGACTCCTCGGCACACAGCGGCCTGAAGTTCCTGGCCGCGGTCAACGGCGCCTGCGCCGGCGGCGGCTATGAGCTGGCGCTGGCCTGCGACGAGATCCTGCTGGTGGACGACCGCTCGTCGGCGGTGAGCCTGCCGGAAGTGCCGCTGCTGGGCGTGCTGCCGGGCACCGGCGGCCTGACCCGCGTGACCGACAAGCGCCATGTGCGCCATGACCTCGCCGATATCTTCTGCACCACCACCGAAGGCGTGCGCGGCCAGCGCGCCAAGGACTGGCGCCTGGTCGACGATATCGCCAAGCCCGCGGTGTTTGCGCAGAAGGTGCGGGAACGCGCGCTGGCGCTGGCCGCGCAGAGCGACCGCCCGGCCGATGCGCAAGGCGTCGCGCTCGCCCCGATCGAGCGCGTGATCGAAGCGGATGCGCTGCGCTATACGCACGTCACGGTCGAGATCGACCGCGCCGGCCGCACCGCCACCTTCACGGTGAAGGCACCGACGGGCGCGCAGCCGCAGGACATCGACGCGATCGTGCAGGCCGGCGCCGGCTGGTACCCGCTGCAACTGGCGCGCGAGCTGGAAGACGCGATCCTGTCGATGCGCACCAATGAGCTGGATATCGGCACCTGGCTGATCAAGACTGCCGGCGACGCCGCCGCGGTGCTGGCCAACGACGCCACGCTGCTGGCGCATCAGGACCACTGGCTGGTGCGCGAGACCATCGGCCTGCTGCGCCGCACGCTGAGCCGGCTGGACGTGTCGTCGCGCAGCCTGTTCGCGCTGATCGAGCCAGGCTCCTGCTTTGCCGGCACCTTCCTGGAACTGGCGCTGGCGTGCGACCGCAGCTACCACCTGGCGCTGCCCGACGACGAGGCGCGCGCGCCGAAGATCACCGTGGCCGATGTCAACTTCGGCCTGTACCCGATGGCCACCGGCCAGAGCCGCCTGGGACGGCGCTTCTACGACGAGCAGCCCGCGCTCGATGCCGTGCGCGCCACGGCAGGGCAGCCGCTCGATGCCGATGCCGCCTACGCGCTGGGCCTGGTCACCGCCAACCCGGACGACATCGACTGGACCGACGAAGTGCGCATCGCGCTGGAAGAGCGCGTGGCGATGTCGCCCGATGCGCTCACCGGCATGGAAGCCAACCTGCGCTTCAACGGCCAGGAAAACATGTTCACCCGCATCTTCGGCCGCCTGACCGCGTGGCAGAACTGGATCTTCCAGCGCCCCAACGCGGTCGGCGACAAGGGCGCGCTCAAGGTCTACGGCAAGGGCGACAAGGCCGCCTTCGACTGGAACCGGGTCTGACCGCCCGCCGAACCCATACCGAATCGCCCGCATAACGGAAACGGAGACCACCATGTCCGGCATCAACTACAGCGACAAGATCCCCAACAACGTCAACCTGAGCGAAGACCGCACCCTGCAGCGCGCGCTCGAGCAGTGGCAGCCCAACTACCTGAGCTGGTGGAACGACATGGGTCCGGAAGGCTCGCACACCCATGACATCTACCTGCGCACCGCGATCAGCGTCGATCCGCAGGGCTGGGCCCACTTCGGCCACGTCAAGATGCCGGACTACCGCTGGGGCATCTTCCTGAACCCGGCCGAGGCCAACCGCAAGATCCATTTCGGCGACCACAAGGGCGAGGACGCGTGGCAGGACATTCCCGGCGAGTATCGCGCCAACCTGCGCCGCATCATCGTGACGCAGGGCGATACCGAGCCGGCATCGGTGGAGCAGCAGCGCCATCTCGGCCTGACCGCGCCCAGCATGTACGACCTGCGCAACCTGTTCCAGGTGAACGTGGAAGAGGGCCGCCACCTGTGGGCGATGGTCTACCTGCTGCACAAGTACTTCGGCCGCGACGGCCGGGAAGAGGGCGAGGCGTTGCTGGAACGCCGCAGCGGCCAGCAGGACAACCCGCGCATCCTGCAGGCGTTCAACGAACAGACGCCCGACTGGCTGTCGTTCTTCATGTTCACCTACTTCACCGACCGCGACGGCAAGTTCCAGCTGTGCGCGCTGGCCGAGAGCGCCTTCGACCCGCTGGCGCGGACCACCAAGTTCATGCTGACCGAGGAAGCGCACCACATGTTCGTCGGCGAGTCCGGCGTGTCGCGCGTGATCCAGCGCACCTGCCAGGTGATGAACGAGCTGAAGACCGATGACCCGGCGAAGCTGCGCGCCGCCGGCGTGATCGACCTGCCGACGCTGCAGCGCTACCTGAACTTCCACTACAGCGTCACCATCGACCTGTTCGGTGCCGACGAGTCGAGCAACGCCGCCACCTTCTACAGCACCGGCCTGAAAGGCCGCTACGAAGAGGGCAAGCGCATGGACGACCACGTGCTAAAGGGGCAGACCTACCGCATCCTGCAGGCGCAGAACGGCCAGCTGACCGAGAAAGAGGTGCCGATGCTGAACGCGCTCAACGAGGTGCTGCGCGACGACTACATCAAGGACAGCATGGCCGGCATCGAGCGCTGGAACAAGGTCATCGACAAGGCTGGCATCCCGTTCCGCCTGAAGGTGCCGCACAAGGCCTTCCACCGCAATATCGGCGCGCTCGCCGGGGTCAAGGTCTCGCCCGACGGCCGTGTGATCTCCGACGCTGAATGGCGCGACTTCCGCGACCAGTGGCTGCCCACCGACGGCGACCGCGCCTTTGTCGCCAGCCTGATGGGCCGCGTGGTCGAGCCGGGCAAGTTCGCCAACTGGATCGCGCCGCCGGTGATGGGTATCAACCGGCAGCCGGTGGATTTCGAGTACGTGCGGTTTAACTGAGGCGAGCCTTCCTGCGGGTTGCTCCCCTCTCCCGCATGCGGGAGAGGGGCGGCGGGGGTGAGGGCGGGAGCTTCAACGAAGCGCCGGTGCTTAAACCACCCCTCACCCTGCCCTCGCCCCTGAGGGGAGAGGGGAACACCGCGGGCACGGCCTATACGCCCTGGAAGCCCTCTGATTTCTGGAGACCGCCATGGACATGGCAGAAATTCAAGTCATCAAGCAGCACCTGATCGATCCCGAGATCTGCATCCGCTGCAACACCTGCGAAGCCACCTGCCCGGTGGGCGCGATCACCCATGACTCGCGCAACTACGTGGTCGATGCCGACAAGTGCAACCTGTGCATGGCTTGCATTGCCCCGTGTCCGACCGGATCGATCGACAACTGGCGCGACGTGCCGAAGCTGCGCGCCTATAGCGTCGACGAGCAGCTGACCTGGGACGCGCTGCCGGATGAACTGTCGCCGGAGCAGCTCGCCGACATGGCCCCTGGCGCCGGCCTGCAGCCGGCAGCGCCGGAGGTTCCCACGGCATCGCCGCTGGCCGGCAGCGCCGAGGAGGCCTTCAACAGCGCCCGCTACGGCGCCACCGTGCCGCCGTGGTCCGCCGCGCATGCCTACACCAACCTGTATGGCGCCAAGGCGCCCACCAAGACCATCACCGCCACCGTCACCGGCAACGTGCGCGTGACCGAGGTCGGCCGCGACTACGACACCCACCACATCGTGCTGGACTTCGGCACCACGCCGTTCCCGGTGCTGGAAGGCCAGTCGATCGGCATCGTGCCGCCGGGCACCGACGCCGGCGGCCGACCGCACCATGCCCGCCAGTATTCGGTCGCCAGTCCGCGCAACGGCGAGCGCCCCGGCTACAACAACCTGTCGCTGACCATCAAGCGCGTGCTGCAGGACCACGACGGCAATCCCGTGCGCGGTGTCGGCTCGAACTATATGTGCGACCTGGAGGTGGGCGACAAGGTCGAGGTGATCGGCCCGTTCGGCGCCAGCTTCCTGATGCCCAACCATCCGCGCTCTAACATCGTGATGATCTGCACTGGTACCGGCAGCGCACCGATGCGGGCGATGACCGAATGGCGCCGGCGCCTGCGCAAGGCGGGCAAGTTCGACGGCGGCAAGCTGATGCTGTTCTTCGGCGCGCGCACGCAGGAGGAACTGCCTTATTTCGGTCCGCTGCAGAAGCTGCCCAAGGATTTCATCGACATCAACCTGGCGTTCTCGCGCACGGCGGGGCAGCCGAAGCGCTACGTGCAGGACCTGATGCGCGAGCGCGCGGCGGACCTGGCGGCACTGCTGGCCAGCCCTGACACGTACTTCTATGTGTGCGGGCTGAAGAGCATGGAAGAGGGCGTGGTGCTGGCGCTGCGCGATGTGGCGCAGCAGGCGGGGTTGAATTGGGAGGGGGTGGCTGAGCGGTTGAAGCGGGAGGGGCGCTTGCATCTGGAGACGTATTGAACTTGCTTTGTCTCCCGCCAACCGCTTGTGTATTCCCTCTCCCGCTTGGGGGAGAGGGAGCACACCCGCGGCATTGTGCGCGTAAATCTTCGGCGTAATGCCTTCAGTCCGTATCCGGCTGCGCCTTGTGCCGCGCCGCCATCTTCTCCTGCTGCGCGGGCGGCACGTTGTCGTAGTGGCTGAACTGGATGGTGTAGCTGCCATGCCCGCCGGTGATGCTGTTCAGCCGTGACTGGTAGTCGTTCAGCTCCGACAGCGGCACCTGCCCGGCGACGATCACCGTGTTGCCGGCCGCGGTGCGCGTGCCATGGACCTGACCGCGCTTGGTCGACAGGTCGCCGATGATATCGCCCATGGCGCTGCCAGGCGCCGTGACCTCGATGTCGACGATCGGCTCGAGCACGCTCGGCCTGGCCTTGAGCACCGCATCGATAAAGGCCTTGCGTCCGGCGGTCGCGAACGCGACTTCCTTGGAATCGACCGGATGACTCTTGCCGTCGTACACGGTCACGCGTACATCCTGCATCGGAAAGCCCGCCAGCGGACCGCTGTCCAGCGCCTGGCGGATGCCTTTCTCGACCGCCGGAATAAACTGCCCGGGGATCGCGCCGCCCTTGACCGCATCGACGAAATCGAAGCCCGCGCCGCGCGCCAGCGGCTCGATGCGCAGCATCACCTCGCCAAACTGTCCCGCGCCGCCGGTCTGCTTTTTGTGCCGGTGATGGCCTTCGGCCCTGGCGCCAATGGTTTCGCGGTAGGCGATCTTGGGCGGGCGCGTTGCCACTTCAAGCTTGTACTGCTCGGTCAGCCGCTCCAGCGCGCAGCGCAGGTGGAACTCGCCCAGGCCGAACACCACGGTCTCGTTGGTGCCGGCCGGATGCTCGACGCGCAGGCAGGGGTCTTCCGCGCTGAGCTTGTGCAGCACTTCTGCCAGGCGCTGCTCGTTGCCGCGCCGCGCCGGCTCGATCGCCAGGCCATAGATGGGGGTGGGAAATTCCAGCGGCGTCAGGTGGATGTTGCCGTCCTCGGTGGCGTCGTGCAGCACCGCGTCGAAGCCCAGTTCATCGACCTTGGCCACCGCGCAGATATCGCCGGGGCCGGCACGCGGCACTTCCTGGGTCTCCTTGCCCTGCAGCCGCAGCAGGTGCGCCACCTTGAACGGCTGGCGCCCTTCGCCGATATAGAGCTGGCTGTCGCGCGTGACCGTGCCCTGGTGGATGCGGAAGATCGCCAGCTTGCCGACATAGGGGTCGATCACCACCTTGAACACATGCGCCAGCACATGCTTGTCCGGCACCGGTTCGGCGCGCACCGCCTGGCGCTGTTCGGTGCCCTCGGCATCCGCGCCGGTGGAGCGGTAGAACAGCGGCGGGTTGCCTTCGGTGGGATTGGGCAGCAGCCGCACGAACACGTCCAGCAACGCCTCGATGCCGGCGCCGGTGACGGCCGAGGTAAAGCAGATCGGCACCAGGTGGCCTTCGCGCAGCGCGCGCTCGAACGGCGCGTGCAGTTGCTCGGGGGTGATGGCCTCGCCCTGCTCCAGGTACAGCTCCATCAGCTCGGGGTCGATCTCGATCACCTGGTCGATCAGCGCGTCGTGCGCGGACGCCACCGATAAAAAATCCGACTCGCCGGCCGGATTGAAGAAGCAGTCGACCACCTTGCCGCCGTGGTCGGCCGGCAGGTTGATGGGCAGGCATTCCTTGCCGAAGGCCTCCTGTATCTCCGCCAGCAGCGCGGGCAGGTCGACCTTCTCGCCGTCGATGCCGTTGATGATGATCATCCGGCACAGCTGGCGCGCCTGCGCCCACGCCATGGCACGGCGCGTGGTCATTTCGATGCCGGTCTGCGCATTGATGACGATGGCCGCGGTTTCGACCGCGGCCAGCGCGCTGATGGCGTGCCCGGAGAAATCCGGGTAGCCCGGGGTGTCGATCAGGTAGATGCGGGTGTCGCGGTAGTCCAGGTGGGCGACCGCGGCGCTGAGCGAGCGCTTGTACTTGCGCTCGAGCGGATCGTTGTCGCACACGGTGGACCCGCGTTCGACGCTGCCAGGCGTGTGCACCGCACCGCCCTTGTGCAGCAGCGCCTCGGCGAGCGAGGTCTTGCCGCTTCCTGCGTGCCCGAGCAGGGCGACAGTGCGGATGGCATCGGGACTCTCGTGCATGGTGGCTCTCGGTTCGTCCGGCAATGACTCTCAGGGCATTATTGGCGAAATTTGGCGGAAGCGACATATATGCGTGCCGATACCGTGCAATGCCCGACGCAAGGGCGACTTCAAGTGAAGAGGCCGGCGCTCGGCCGGCGTCTTCTGGAGACGCACAGGCTTGGCTGCAGTGCAGCAAACCGTGTGGCGTGTGGCGCGGGCTCAGCCGCGCGCGTCGGCGTGGTCGGTCGAAACCGCCAGCGCATGCCACGCGGCCAGCTCGCCTTCCACCTTGCGGTGCTTGTCGGCGATGCGCGCGACCGTGTCGGAACCCAGCGGCAGCCGCACCGGCGGGTTATCGCTGTCGGCCAGCGCGAGCAGGGCGGTGGCCAGGCGGGCAGGATCGCCGGGCTGCTGGTGGTTGGCCGAGGCCATGTGCGCGCGCATCGCGCCGACCGTCTCCGCGTACTCGCCGATCTCCGTGCCGACGCGCACCAGCGAGCTGGCATCGAGGAAATCGGTGCGGAAGAAGCCCGGTTCGACCACCGTGGCACGGACGCCCAGCGGCGCCAGCTCGGCCGACAGCGCTTCGGTCAGCCCTTCGACCGCGAACTTGGTGGCACCGTACACGCCCCAGCCCGGATACGCGGCATAGCCGCCGATCGACGAGATGTTGACGATATGGCCGCTGCGCTGGCGGCGCATCTGCGGCAGCACCGCGCGTGTCACTGCCAGCACGCCGAACACATTGGTGGCGAACTGCTGCTCGACCTCCCTGGCCGAGGCCTCTTCCACCGCGCCCAGCAGGCCGTAGCCAGCGTTGTTGACCAGCACGTCGATGCGGCCGAAGCGCGCCACCGCGGCCTCGGCAGCAGCGATCGCCTGGTCTTCGCTGGTGACATCGAGCGCCACCGCGAGCAGGTGTTCATGCTCGCCCACGGCGCCGATGACGGCCTGCGGATTGCGCGCCGTGGCAACGACCCGGTCGCCGCGGGCCAGCGCGGCGCGGGTCAGCTCGAGGCCGAAGCCGCGCGAGGCGCCGGTGATGAACCAGACCTTGGCGCCGGCGCCGGCGGGGTGGGTGGGGATGGCTTGGGTTTGGATGGCGGACATGGTGAATCTCCTTTGCGGTTGCGTGGTGTTGGACTGCGATGTCGGATGGCGGGGGCCACGGAGACAAATTTAGGCGGACTACGCAGGCAACACTAGCCACCACAATGGCGTTTCAATGGCAACCGTGAGTTGCCAATGGATTTGCGTCCGCCTCGATTGAGCAAACCTCAACCGTATGGCAGACTCGCCGGCATGGACAAACTGCCCCCACTGAACGCGTTGCGCGCCTTCGAGGCGGCTGCGCGGCATCTCAGCATCACCGTCGCGGCCGAAGAGCTGCACGTCACGCCTGGCGCCGTCAGCCGGCAGATCCGCGCGCTCGAACAGGGCCTGGGCGTGCAGTTGCTGCATCGCGGCCACCGCCAGATCTCGCTGACCCGCACCGGCGAGGACTACTACCGCGCCGTGACCCGGGCGATGGATGACCTGCGCGAAGCCACGCGCCGGCTGGGCAAGCGCGCCCGGCGCAGGCAGCTCAAGGTGCGCGCCTATACCACCTTTGCCATGCGCTGGCTGATCCCGCGCCTGTCGAGCTTCCATGCCGCCAATCCCGGCATCGAGGTGCTGCTGACGGCCTCGCTCGATCCGGTCGACTTCCGCAGGGAAGATATCGATGGCGCCATCCGGCTGGGCGACGGCAGGTGGCACGGCGTCAACGCCTACCGGCTGGTGTCGAACATCCTGGTGCCGGTGTGCAGCCCGGCGCTGCTGGACGCGGGGCCGAAGGTGAAGCGCGCCGCCGACCTGCAGCACCAGACCTTGCTGCATTCGATCGCGCGGCCCGATGACTGGAGCCACTGGCTCAAAGCCGCGCGCGCCGACAAGGCGGTCGACGCGCGCAGCGGCATGACCTTCCAGAGCTCGGCCATGGCCTATGCGGCGGCGGTCGAAGGCCAGGGCTTTGCGATGGCGCAGCGCTTCCTGGTGGCGGCCGACCTCGATGCGGGCCGGCTGGTGGCGCCGTTCCGCCAGACCGTGGACATGGGCGATTTCACCTACTACCTGCTGACGCCGGCGGAGCGCAAGGAGAGCCCGAGCATGGCGGTGTTCCGGCAGTGGCTGCTGGCGCAGTTCGAAGCGCAGGGTTGAGGCGCAGGGCTGAAACGGCGCAGGCTTACGCGGTCGCCGGCGGGGCTGCCTGCGTTCGCGCCGCCGCCACGCCGCAGTGGACCGCGCCCGCTGCCGACAGGGCCGCAATCTCGTCGCGGCTGTAGCCAAGTGTGGCCAGCACGGCCTCGGTGTGCTGGCCGAGCGCCGGCGCCGGCCGTGCCGGCAGCGCGTTCTCCTGCGCGCTGTTGATGGGGAAGCCCGGCATGCGGAGTTCGCCCAGCGTGTCGTGCTGCACGCTTTGCATCATGCGGTTGGCCGCCACCTGCGGATGCGCCAGGACCTGCTCGTAGTTCGCCACCGGCGCGCACAGGATGTCGGCCTCGTGCAGCAACGCCAGCCAGCACTCGGTGGTGTGCTTCACGAAGGCGGCGGTCAGCGCTGCCACCATGGCGGCGCGATTGGCCACGCGCAGCGCCGGGGTGGCAAAGCGCGGGTCGTCGGCGAGGCCTGGCTGGCCCAGCACATCGCACAGCCGGCGCCAGCGCTCGGGCATGTAGGCCGCCACCATGATCCAGCCGTCGGCGGTCCGGAAGGCCTGGTTGGGCGCGGAGTAGGGGGCGGCGCTGCCGATGCGCTGCGGCAGCTGCCCGTCGGCGCCATAGCTGGTCAGGGACGACTGCTGCAGCGCCAGCGCCGCATTGAACAGGCTGACGTCGAGATGTCCGCCCAGACCGTCGCGCGCGCGCTGCGCCAGCTTGGCCAGCACGCCCATGCAGGCCACATAGCCGGTCATGACGTCGACCACCGGCGCCTGCACCTTGCAGGGTTCGCCGTCGGGCGTGCCGGTCAGGCTCATCAGGCCGGCATCGGCCTGCAGGATGCCGTCGACGCCGGCGCGCTGCGCATAGGGTCCGTGCTGGCCGTAGGCCGAGATCGAGCAGTAGATCAGCCGTGGATGGTCGGCCGCCAGTTGCGCATGATCGAGGCCGAGGCGCGCCATCACTCCGGGACGCATGCTCTCGACCACGATGTCGGCGGTCGCGACCAGGCGGCGCGCCACCGCCACGCCGTCGGCGGACTTCAGGTCGAGCGCCACGCCCAGCTTGTTGCGGTTGAAACCGTGGAACAGCGCACTGTCGTCGCCGATCCATGCGGGGCCCAGGCCGCGGCCGAGTTCGCCGCCGGGCGGCTCCACCTTGATGACCCTGGCGCCCATGTCGGCCAGCAGCATGGTGCAGGTCGGCCCGGCGCCGATCTGCGTGAAGTCGATCACGGTCAGGCCGTCCAGGGCGTTGCGCAGCGTGGGTTGCGCCGTGGCGGCAAGGGCGGGCGCGTTCATAGCGCCACCTTGATGCCGTTGTCCTGGATCAGCCGCTGCCAGCGCGCCAGGTCCTTGCCGATATGGGCCTTCAGCTCGGCCGGCGACGAGGCCTGCGGCTCGAAGCCTTGCCTGGCCATCTGCTCGGCGATGTCGGGGGACTTCAGCGCGGCGACCAGCGCGGCGTTGAGCTTGTCGACCACCGCGCCGGGCGTGCGCGCCGGCGCCAGCAGGCTGTACCACAGCTCGGCGTCGTAGCCGACTACGCCGGCCTCGGCAAAGGTGGGCAGGTCGGGCATCAGCGCCGTGCGCTTGTTGCCGGCAATGCCCAGCGCGCGCAGCTTGCCGGCGCGCACATACTGGATTGCCGACGCAATGGTTGCAAACGAGACCTGCACCTGGCCACCCATCAGGTCGGTGATCGATGGCCCCGTACCGCGATACGGGATGTGCAGCAGTTCGGTGCGATTGAGCTTGGCAAAGACTTCGCCGGCCAGGTGCTGCGGCGTGCCGTTGCCCGGGCTGCTGTAGCTGAGCTTGCCGGGGTTGGCGCGGCTGTACTGGATGAAGTCCTGCAGGGTGCGGAACGGCTGCTCCGGATTGGCCACCAGCATGATCGGCACCGCGGCGATGCGGCCCACCGGCGCGAAGTCGCGCTCGATATTGAAAGGCACCTTGGTGCCGAGAAAGGGGTTCATCGTGACCTGGCTAGAGGCGATCACCAGCGTATAGCCATCGGGTGCCGCGTGAGCGACGAAATCGGTGCCGAGGTTACCGCCGGCGCCCGGCTTGTTCTCGATCACGATGGTCTGGCCCAGCAGCTTGCCCATTTTGGGCGCGATCAGCCGCGCCAGGATATCGTTGCCGCCGCCCGGGGCGAACGGTACCACCAGCGTGATCGGCTTCTGCGCGGGGAAGGGCGCCTGCGCCGCCGCGCCCAGCGCCGTGGCCGACAGCATGGCGGCCAGCGCCATGCGTGCGAATCGGGTCATGCCAGTCATGTTCTGTCTCCTTTCGATGGGTTCTCGAACGCTCAACGCCCGCTGAAACGGGGCTGGCGTTTCTCGGCGAAAGCCTGTCGGCCCTCGGTACGGTCGGCGGTATCGCGCAGCACGCCCCAGTAGAGCTCGGTGAGCTGCTGCGCGTCGGCTTCGCCAAGGTGGCCGGTCTGGCGCGACAGCCGTTTGACCGCCTGCACCGCCAGCGGCGCATTGGCGGCGATGCGCGCGGCGATCGCCAGCGCGCGGTCGAGCAATACGTCCGGCGCCACCGTCTCGCTGACCAGCCCGATGCGGGCCGCGTGTTCCGTATCGATCCGCTCGCCGGTCAGCACCATCTGCATCGCATGCGCCGCCGGCACGGCCTTCAGCAGCCGGTGCAGTCCCGAGACCGCCGGGATCGAGCCAACCGCCGTTTCGGGCAGGCCGAAGCTCGCCTGTGCCGATGCGATCCGCACATCGCATTGCAGCGCGAGCTCCAGACCCGCGCCGAGACAGTGGCCGTTGATCGCCGCGATCAGCGGCTTGCACAGGCCCAGGTCGGTCAGGTCCATCAGGCGAATATAGAGTCCCAGTTCGGCGGCCGGATCCGGGGCGCGGAACAGCGCCTGCGCGTAGCTGGCAGGCGATTCGCGCGTGCCTTTCAGGTCCGCGCCCGCGCAGAAGGCGCGCGTGCCGGCGCCGGTCAGCACCGCCACGCGCAGGTCGTCGCGGTCGCGCACTTCGGCCAGGTGGTCGCGCAGTTCGCGCAGGGTGGCAACGTCCAGCGCATTGAGCGCTTCGGGCCGGTCGATGGTCAGCACCGCGACCGCGCCTTCGAGATGGCGTCGTACAGTCATGGCGGACTCCTTATACGCTGGGCGACGACAGGCTGCGCCCGCCGCAGACATAGAGCACCTGCCCGGTCACATACGACGCGCGCGGGTCGAGGAAGAAGCTGACCGCATTGGCGATATCGTCGGCGGTGCCGATGCGCTGCACCGGCACCGATTTCTGCAGCCTGGCCTGCACGTCCGCCGCAAAACCGCGGAACAGCGGGGTATCGACAATGCCCGGCGCCACCGCGTTGACGGTGATGCCCTTGGCCGCGAATTCAATCGCCAGCGAACGCGTCAGGCTGACCACGCCGCCCTTGGCCGCGGCATAGTTGGCCTGCCCGAAGCCGCCCAGCCAGGCGCGCGACGAGATATTGACCACGCGGCCGTAGCCGCGCTCGACCATGCCCGGCAGCGCCGCGCGGCAGCACAGGAATTGCGAGCGCAGGTTGGTGTCGACGACCAGGTCCCAGTCTTCGTCGCTCATCTTCAGGAAGCGCATGTCGCGCACCGCGCCGGCGTTGTTGACCAGGTAGTCGACGCGGCCAGTGCGTGCCTGCACCTGCGCGAAGGCGTCGTTGACGGCGGCCGAGTCGGTCAGGTCGGCACTGGCGCCGAAGGCATCGAAGCCCTCGGCAACCAGCGCGCCGACGGCGGCATCGAGCGCGGCCGCGTCGCGGTCGAGCAGGGCCACGGCCAGGCCCTGGCGCGCCAGCTGCGTGGCGATGCCCAGGCCGATGCCGCGCGCGGCACCGGTCACCACCGCCACGTGCGCGGGATTGAAGTTTTGTGTGCGCATCTCAGACTCCCAGCAGGTGTACGGAAGAGGCGGCATGGTCCACGCCCGCGATGCCGCCGCCGGTGCATTGCGTCAGGCCGATGCGGGCCTCCGCCACCTGGCGTGCGCCGGCGCGGCCCTGCAGCTGCCACAGGATCTCGACCATTTGCGCCACGCCGGTGGCGCCGAGCGGATGGCCCTTGGCCAGCAGCCCGCCGCTGGGGTTGACCGGCACGCGCCCGCCCAGGCGCGTGGCGCCGGACCTGAGCAGGGCCACGGCCTCGCCGCGCGGCGCCAGTCCGAGGGCTTCGTAGTAGAGCAGCTCGGCGATGGTGAAGGCGTCGTGCAACTCGACCACGTCGACGTCCTGCGGCCCCAGTCCGGCCTGCACGTAAGCCTGGCGCGCGGCACGCGCGGTGATCTCGGCATCGAGGATGTCGTCGTCGGCCTCTTCGCGCATCCCCGACACCACCACCGACGACAGCACCTTCACCGGCCGCGCCTGCGCCGGGCGGTGCGTGCTTAGCACCAGCGCGGCGGCGCCATCGACCTGCGACGGGCAGCATTGCAGCAGCGTCAGCGGCTCGGCGATCATGCGCGAGGCCAGCACTTCTTCGACCGTGGTGGTGTTGCGCTGCTGCGCGTACGGGTTGAGCGACCCGTGGTGGCGGTTCTTGACCGCAACCTCGGCCAGGTCGGCCGGCCGGGCGTCGCGCTCGTACAGGAAGCGCGTGGCGCGCATCGCATAGACCGCGGGCAGCACCATGCCGGACCTGGCATAGAGCTCGGTCTTGTGGTCGTTGCGCTGCAACGGGATGGTGCCGCCGCCGAGCGCCGTGAGCTGCTCGATGCCGAACACCAGCACCGTGTCGTATTGCCCGGCCAGCAGCGCGTGCCGGGCCAGGTGCACGCCAGTGGCGCCGCTGGCGCAGGCGTTCTCGACGTTGTAGACCGGGATGCCCTTGAGCCCCAGGTCGCGCACGATGAGCTGGCCGAGGATCATGCCGCCCAGCACGTTGGCGCAATAGACCGCCTGGATGCGGCCGGCCGGCACGTCGGCGTCGGCCAGTGCCTTCAGGATGGCCTGTTGCGCCAGTTCCGGCGCCAGCACGCCAGGATGGCGGCCGAACGGCGTCATTGCGCCGCCGTGGATGTAGATGTCCTGCATGGTGCTTACCTTTTCCTTCTCTCGATCGTTCAGGCGGGGACGGCTTCGAACACATAGCCAAGCTCGGCGTCATGCCGCGGCGCGTAGCGCGCGCCGATGACCGGGCGCGCGGCGCCCAGCAGGCGACCGAAGATGCGTACCGGCCCGACGAAATCGACATAGCCGAGCGCGTACGGCGGCTGCCCGGTCTTGGGCGCGGGGTGGATCACGGTATAGCTGTAGAGCGTGCCCGTGCCGGCGATGGCGACGGCCTCATGGCCCTCGGCCAGCGGCGAGTCGGCGGGCAGCGCCGGGAAAGTCCAGGCGCCGGTGGCGCGCTCGCGCGAGGCAAGCAGATGGGGGACGGGTTCCGCGCTCCAGAGCGGATAGGGCTGGTCTGACATGGCTGTCTCCTGCGGTTGGGCCTGGTGTAATGGTTGTCGCCGGCGGGCCGCGCGACAAACGATATTTCAGGCGCTTTCGGTTGAGAAAAAGTCAAGCGAAAGGCAACGTGCAGGGGGATAGAAGGAAATGGGAGTCAGGCCCGGGAGAAGGAGAGGGCGCTTGTGGCCGCTGATCTATGCGGGTGGTGGCGCCGGCTGAGAGCGCGGTGGCACCAGCCGGCGATGGACGCCTTAGTCCACCACCCCCACCAGCCGTGACAACGACTGTTCCGCGCCGCGCGAGGCCGCCACCACGAAGTCGATGAAGCGCCGGACCCGCACCGGCATCTGGCTGCGGTGCGGGTAGTACATGTACAGCCCGACCTGGCTGCTGCTGTATCCGGGCAGGATGGCCCTGAGGCGTCCGCTGACCAGGTCGGCATGGACCATGTAGGCGGGCAGCTGGCCGATGCCGATGCCGGCGCGTACCGCCTCGACCTCGGCTTCCACGTCGTTGAAGCTGGCCACGGCCGGCAGCTCCTGGTACACCAGGTTGCCGTCCACCTGCAGTTCCCACGGCACCATGCGGCCGGTGGCAGGGCGGCGGAAGCCGGTGCACTGGTGCCGCAGCAGGTCGTCGAGCGTGGCCGGCTCGCCGTGCCGCGCCAGGTACTCCGGCGCGGCGCAGATCACCAGCGGCAGGTCGCACAGGCGCCGCGCCACCAGGTTCTGGCCGGGGCTGGTGCCGACGCGGAAGCCCACGTCGATCCTGGCTTCGACCAGGTCGGTGAAGAGGTCGCTCAGGACCACGTCGAAGCCGATGCCGGGGTGCTGGTCGCGGAAGCCCTTGACCAGCGGCACCAGCACCCGGCTGCCGAGCGACGGCGGCGCGGTCAGGCGGATCAGCCCGTCGTCGTCGCCGCGGCTGGCGCGGACCTGCTCGAGCGCCTCGTCGAGCTGGCGCATGCCGGGGGCGGTCAGTTCGAACAGGCGCGCGCCTTCCTCGGTCAGGCTGAGCTTGCGCGTGGTCCGGTGCAGCAGGCGCACGCCCAGGTGGGCCTCGAGCGTGCGCACCGCCTTGCTCGCCGCCTGCGGCGTGACGCCGGCCTCGACCGCGGCACGCCGGAAGCTGCCGGCGCGCACCACGCCGAGAAAGAGGGTGAGGACCCGGGCCTTGTCCATGACTGGCAACCAGAGGTTGGGAATGCACCCATCATAGCGCCAGTCATGGCCACGCAGGCGGTCAGGCCGCTAGTGCTCCACCAGGTGCTCGATGCGGATCGGCAGCTCCCGCACACGCTTCCCGGTGGCGTGGAAGACGGCGTTGGCGATGGCCGGGGCGACCCCCACCAGCGCGATCTCACCGAGTCCCTTGACGCCCAGTTCGTTGACGTGAGGATCGACCTCGTCGACGAAATGGGCCTCCAGCCCCTGGATATCCAGGTTGACGGGCACCAGGTAGTCCGCCATGTGCGCGTTCACCGGGCGGCCGTCGCGCGGGTCCAGCGCGGTTCGCTCCATCAGCGCCATGCCGATGCCGCCGACCATGCCGCCGGTGCACTGGCTGGCGGCCAGCCGCGGGTTGACGATGCGGCCCGCGCCATAGGCGCCAACCACCCGCCGGACCCGGATGGTGCCGACATCGGGATCGATCGCGACTTCGACGAACACCGCACCGAAGGCGTGCATGGAGAACCGGCCACGCACCGCCGCATCCGGCCCTGCGGTGGCGCTGGCCTCGATGATGCCGCTGCCATGGCTTGCCTCGCGGCGCCGGTCCAGCGCCGCGAGGCAGGCAGCGCGCACCGCCGAGCCCACCGACGCGAGCGTCATCGAGCCCCCATGCGGCGGGGTCGGCGGAAAGTCAGAGTTGCCCAGGCTGAAGCGCACGCGCTCCAGCGGCAGCATCAGCGTTTCCGCGGCGATCTGGGTGATCGAGGTATAGGTGCCGGGCCCCATGTCGCTGGCCGCGGCCTCGACTTCGGCCGTGCCGTCGGCCAGCAGGCGCACCCGCGCGCTGGCCTGGCCATGGAACACCGGGTAGCTCGCGCACGCCATGCCCCAGCCGATGCGCAGGCGGCCGTCGCGCATGGAGCCGGGCGCGAGCGTGCGGCGCGACCAGCCGAACGCATCGGCGCCGCGCTCGTAGCAGGCCAGCATGGAGCGGCTCGAGAACGGCAACTGCAGGCCCTCGTCAAGCCCGGGCTCATTGCGCCGGCGCAGCTCGAGCGGATCCATCCCGAGCGCGTGCGCCAGCTCGTCCATCGCGCATTCCAGCGCAAAAATGCCGGTGGCCTCGCCCGGGCCGCGCATATACGTGGGAGTGCTGATGTCCAGCGGCACCAGCCGGTAGCGCGTGCGCACGTTGGGACAGCTATAGAGGAACGGCGTGACCGCTGTCAGCGCCTCGGCGAACTGCTCGTAGCGGCTGGTTTCGCCGCTGCCTTCATGCACGATGGCGGTCAGCCGTCCGTCGGGCGTGGACGACAGCGCCACGCGCTGTACCGTGCGCGGTCGATGCCCCGCCAGATGAAACGTCTGCCGACGCGACAGCACCAGCTTGACCGGCCTGCCCACCACGCGCGCGGCGATCGCCGCGAGCGTGACGTGGGGCCAGGTGCGCAGGCTGGTGCCGAACGCGCCGCCGATGAACGGGCAGACCACGCGGACGTTCCCGGCCGGGAGGCCCAGGATCGCCGCTATCTCGGCCTGCTCGTTGACCACGAACTGGCTCTTGCTCCAGAGCGTCAGCCGCTCGCCTTCCCAGGCGGCAATGGTGGCGTTCGGCTCGATCGGCACGTGGTTCTCGCGGGCGGCATCGTAATGCGCATCGATGCTGACGGCCGCGGCGGCAAGTGCCGCGTCGGGGTCGCCGCGTACGCGGTCCGCTGCGTGCGGCCCCGGCTCGCGTCCCGCCTCCGGCACCACGGCTTCGGCGCGCGGGTCGAGCGGGTCGCAGACCGGGGTTTGCGCGGTATAGCCGATCCGCAGCAGGGTGGCGGCATGTTCGGCCTGGTCCAGCGCCTGTGCCACGACCACGGCCACGGGCTGGCCATAGAAGCGCACGCGGTCATCCTGCAGCACGTGCAGGCGCTCGCCATGCTCCGGATCGATAAAGCCCTTGTGCGGCGCGTAAGCCAGCTTTGGCGTGTTTTGGTGGGTCAGGACCGCCAGCACGCCGGGCACGCGCTGCGCGGCTTCGGTGTCGAGTTCCGTCAGCCGCCCCAGTCCGATCGAGGCGCCGACGATGACGGCGTAGGCCTGTCCGGGCTGGTTGAAGTCGGCGGCGTACTGCGCGCTGCCGCTGACCTTGGCGCGGCCGTCGACGCGGGCGTGCGGCTGGCCGATGTGGTTGGTGTTCATTTGCATTCTCCTGCCAGTTCGAGGGCCCGTACCACCGTGCGTTGCAGCAGGGCCACCTTGTACCGGTTGCCCGGCAGCGCCGTGGCGTCGGCAATCGTGGTCAAGGCCGCCGCCTCGAAGCTCGCGCGCGTCGGCGGCTTGCCCTGCAGCGCCAGCTCGGCCGCGCGCATGCGCCATGGCCGCGTGCCAACCCCGCCGCAGGCAAGGCGGGCGGCGCGGATCACGCCGTCGCCGAGCTCGAACGCCGCCGCGGCCGATACCAGGGCAAACTCATAGGAGGCCCGGTCCCGCACCTTCAGATAGCGCGCGGTGCGCCCGCACGAGAGCGCCGGAACCCTGACCTCGACGATGAGTTCGCCCGGTGCCAGGGTGTGCTCCAGTTGCGGCGTGGTGCCGGGAAGCCGGTACAGGTCTTCCACGGCGATGTGGCGCGCGCCGTCCGGGCCGCGTACCTGGACCACCGCATCCAGTGCCACCAGCGCGACCGCAAGGTCGGACGGGTGCGTGGCGCTGCAATGCGCGCTCGTGCCCAGGATGGCATGGCCTGAGTGCAGGCCGTCGACGGCCGCGCAGCCACTGCCCGGCGCGCGCTTGTTGCAGGCCGCGTCGAGCATGCGGAAGTAGGGACAGCGCACGCGCTGGAGCAGGTTGCCGCCGATGCTGGCCATGTTGCGCAATTGCGGCGAGGCGCCTTCGATCAGCGCCTCGGCGATCACCGGCTGCAGCCGCAGCACGTCCGGGTGCGCGGCCACGTCGGCCATGCGGGCCAGCGCGCCGATGACCAGCTCGTCGCCTTGCGCGCGGATATGGTTCAGCGGCAGCGCGTTGATGTCCACCAGGCGCGCGGGCTGTTCCACGTGCTCGCGCATCAGGTCCACCAGCGTGGTGCCGCCGGCGATGAAGCGGGCGCCGGCAGCGGCGGCCGCCAGGGCTTCGGCTTCCGAGCCGGCCTTGTGCAGGGTGAAGGGAATCATGGCAGCTTCCTTTGCCCGAGTTCGGCGATCGCGGCGACGATGCCCGGGTACGCCCCGCACCGGCAGATGTTGCCGCTCATCCAGAAGCGCACCTCGTCGGCCGAGCCGGCATGGCCCTCGTCGAGGCAGGCGACGCCCGACATGATCTGGCCGGCGGTGCAGAACCCGCACTGGAAGCCGTCGTGCGCGACGAACGCGGCCTGCAGCGGATGCAATGCGCCGCCGGGGGCCGACAGGCCTTCGATGGTGTGGACCTGCGCCTCGTGGCACAGCGCGGCCAGGGTCAGGCAGCTGTTGATGCGGCGCCCGTTCACCAGCACCGTGCAGGCGCCGCATGCGCCCTGGTTGCATCCCTTCTTCGCGCCGGTGAGGTCCAGGCGCTCGCGCAGTACGTCAAGCAGGGATTCGCGCGGATCGATTTCTAGCTGATGCGGCGTGCCGTTGATCGTCATGCGCAGCGGCATGCGGGGCGAGCCGCCGGCATCGCCGGGCTGTTGCTGGCTGCCGTTGGTACGAACAGGACTTGACATGGTTGACATTCCTCTTTGCTGGGCCCAATGGACTTGAGCGGTGGGGACGGACGCTCTGCAGGCTTGCACCCGTTCGTTGAATCCGCTGCGGCAACGACCGGGGCGACGCATTCTGCAAGTTGCAGCAGGGTGAGCGTGTTCGGCCGTCGCGATTACGGGAGGGTGCATGGCGACTTCGGACTGGCGGGCAGTCGTCGCAACGCTACCGCCACAGGCGGTCATCGAAATAGAACGACGTTGCGCTGCGGTGGACGATCCTTGCGTCTTCGACCGGGGCACGCGCCGGGCGTGTGCAGGCCGGTTTACTTCGCCCCGATAACTTCATATGCTTCCATGCGCAGCGGGGACTTGGCCCTGGCCCCGACGCTACCGACCTGGGCCTTGCGAGGTTGAGTGCCTATGCGAGCGTCGACCAGACATGGCGTTATCGATGCGGAGTTGCCGGTTAGTCCCGATGTCAGCAGCCGCGGACGGCCGTGGGCGGGCATCACCGTACAGGTCCACCACTGGCGCTCGGGCGGGGCGGTGTCGTCGCCGGAGCTGGACCACGACATGCTGGCGATGCGGCTGGCCGGACATGCCTCGCTGGAGCAGCGGCGCCTGGGCCAGGTCCATCGCAGCATCGTCTTTCCCGGCAATCTCAGCCTGCATCCTCGGCAAGTCGAGTCCAGCTGGAGCTGGGACCGGCCCGGCTCCATCGTCATTGCCCGGGTCCCGCCAACCCTGCTGGACGAAGCCGCCGATGCCACCATGCGCCTGCCACGCGGGGCACAGCAGCTGCGCAATTGCTTCGGCGTGCGCGACGGCTTTGCCGAAACCCTGATCTTCACGCTCGCGCGAGAACTCCAGCTCACCGCGCATCCGGCGCAGCTGCTGATTGCCGAGTCCCTGTCCTGCGCGCTGTCCGCCCATCTGGTGCATCGCTTCAATGTCGGCAACCCGGGGGCCTCGCCGACGCCCGGCGGCTTGCATCCTCATGCGCTGAGCAGGGTCCTGGACTATATCCATGGCACCCCGGAGGTGGTGACGCTGCAGGCGCTGGCAGATCTCGCCAATGTCAGCCGCTTTCATTTCGCGCGCGTGTTCAAGCGCAGCATGGGTGAAACGCCGATGGCGTATGTCGAGCGCGTGCGCTTGTTGCGCGCGCGCGAGATGATCCGCTCTGGCGACTATCCGCTGGCGCTGGTGGCCACGCTGGTGGGGTTCTCCGACCAGTCACATCTGGGGCGGCGCTTCAAGCGGCATTTCGGCTGCACTCCCGGCGAACTGCTCAGGTACGGCACCACGCCAGGCGCGGAGGCGTCGCCACAGCTGCAAGTGCCGCAGCCCGCCATGTCATGCGTTTGTAATTAAGACCCTGGCTTTCCTTGTAATCCGTGGATTCGTGGCGCACGCAGCGTGTACTGGCACCTGCAACGGTCGCTGGTGCGCCGCCCGATGCACCGGCAACGCAAGGCACGAATGTTGCGGGAGTTCCTGACAGCGATGGGTATATCGCTGGCCCGAGAGTCATGTGACCGGGTCGACCATCCACCCGCCACAAGGCGTCGGTAGAGGCCGCGTCGGGACCTTTGGGACAAGGAGAGCTGTCATGAATATCGTCTGGCTTGTTGGAGCCGTGGTCATCATTCTCGCGGTACTCAGCTTCTTCGGCTTGCGCTAGACCACATCGCGTAGCGTGCCGCGCCGCGCCGCCGGCGCATCGCCGCGGCATGCGCGTACCGCGGGCATCGCATGATGCCCTTGCTGCAGTGCGGCGTGGCGGCGCCACGCCCGCTTCTCTGTTTCCCCTTCCGCTGGGGCAATTTCATCTGTTCCGACGACGAGTTTTTGCGCCTGTCTTGCCAACAATGTCCGGCCAAGACAGCGACAAAACCATCCGAGGAGACAGACATGAGCACACATCCGTTCGACCTGACCGGCAAGGTGGCACTGGTGACCGGCGGTAACGGCGGCATTGGCCTGGGCATTGCCGAGGGGCTGGCCGTGGCCGGCGCCGATATCGCGATCTGGGGCACCAACGCGGACAAGAACGCCGCCGCCGCGGACCGGCTGGGCCGGCACGGGCGCAAGGTCCATACGGAGCTTTGCGACGTGGGCGATGAGCAGGCGGTCGACGCCGCAATGATGCGCACGGTGGCGGCGCTGGGACGCATCGACGGCTGCTTTGCCAACGCCGGCGTGGGCAGCGGCAGCAAGGCACCGTTCGACCAGATCGCCACCGAGGCCTGGCGCCGGACCCTGCGCGTCAACCTGGACGGCGCCTTCTTCACGCTGCGCGCGGCGGTGCGGCAGATGCTGGCGCAGGGCGACGGCGGCGTGCTGTGCAGCACGGCCTCGGTCGCCGCCATCGAAGGCGCGCCGCGCGCCGAGCACTACGCCGCCACCAAGGGCGGCGTGATCTCGATGATGCGGGGGCTCGCGGTCGAGTATGCGCGCAAGGGCATCCGCGCCCATTCGATCCTGCCGGGCTGGATCAAGACCGAGATGACGAGCGCGGCGCAGGGCAACGATGCCTTCCAGGAGATGGTGCACAAGCGCGTGCCGATGCGCCGCTGGGGCGAGGGCAGCGACTTCGCCGGCATCGCGGTCTACCTGATGAGCCCGGCCTCGGCCTACCACACCGGCGATACCTTCGTCATCGACGGCGGCTATACGTTGTTCTGACGCCCCGGGCCCACCGGCCAGACCCTGCCGCCGCCGACCACATAGGCGCGCTCGTCGGCCTGCGGCCGCACCGTGGCATGGCCGGTGAAGGCGCCGAACGCGGGCAGGATGGCGCCGCGCGGCCCGAACAGGAAGCAGGGCAGGCGCAGGCTGTCGGCGCCGCTGCCGCGCAGCCGGCAGGCCGGGTGCAGATGGCCCGCCAGCACATAGCCCAGCGGCGACGTGCCGGGCATATGGCAGAGCGCGAACGGGCCCGCCACCACGGGCTCGGACACCACGGCAATGCCGAGCGACGCGGGCGGGTCGCCGGCGCGCGCGTCGTGGTTGCCGCGCACCAGCGTGCAGCGCAACGGCGCCGGCAGGTCCTGGCGCCAGTCGTATAACGCCTGCAGCACCGCTGGCGTGCGCGAGGCGCGCGCGTGCAGGAAGTCGCCGAGGAATACCAGTTCATCGACCGGCAGTTGTCGCACCAGCCGGGTCAGCACTGACAGGTTGTCGCCGGTGGTGCCGTGCGGTACCGGTTGCCCGAGCGCGCGGAACGCCGCGGCCTTGCCAAAGTGGACGTCGGCCACCATCAGCATGTCGGCCGCCGGCCACCACAGCGCATGTTCGGGCAGCAGCCAAAGCGTTTCGCCGGCGGCCTCCACCGCCATCGCGCCGCCCTGCTGCAAGGTGCGGGCGTCGGGCGTCATAGCAGCGGCAACGGCTTCGACGGCTTGCGTGGCCGGCGCGCCCGGCGCGGTGTTCTGGCGGACGGGCCGGCATGGTCGGCCATGCCGAAGCGCGCGGCCTCGGCAACGGCATCGGCCGTCGCTTCGGCCGGCATGCCCGCGGCTTCGCCGGGCTCGGGTCCGGCCGCCAGTTCCAGGTCGGCCAGCATCCGGGCGATGCGGTCGGCGAGCTTCTCGGTGCTGAGCTTCTCGCGCAGGAACTCCACCACCAGCGGGAACGACAGCGGCGTGGGCCGCTTCAGCGCGTGCAGGTCCAGCTTCAGCGCCGCCAGCCGCTCCAGCGTTGCGGCGAGCCGATGCGCGTCCAGCTCCTGCATCAGCACTTCGCGTTCGGCCTGGCCCAGCAGCAGGTTGCCGGGGTCGTGCTTGCGGAAGACCTCGTAGAACAGGCTGGACGACGCCTGCAGCTGGCGCGCGCTTTTGGGCGCGCCGGGGTAGCCCTGGAAGATCAGCCCGGCAATGCGCGCGATCTCGCGGAAACGCCGCAACGACAGTTCGCCCGCGTTGAGGCTGCCCAGCACGTCGGCGGCCAGGTCGCGCCGGCGCTCGTCGGCCAATACCTGCGGCAGCCAGCGGGCCCAGTCCACCGGCGCCGACGCCAGCAGTTCCAGCCCGTAATCGTTGACGGCCACCGAGAACGTGGCCGGCACCTGTTGCCCCAGCCGCCATGCCAGCAGGCTGCCCAGGCCAAGGTGGACCGAGCGGCCGGCAAACGGATAGAGGAACAGGTGCCAGCCCTCGCGCGAATGCAGCGATTCGGCCAGCAGGGTGTGGCGCGTGGGCAGGGCCGACCACTGCGCCTGCAGGTCCACCAGCGGCTGGATCAGCGGCAGCTCGGGGGTGTCGCGCGGATCCAGCCGGCCCGCCGCGGCTGCGGCGAGCGTGTCGATCACGGCCTCGGCCAGCTCGGTCGACATCGGCATCTTGCCGCCGTTCCAGCGCGGCACCACCGGGCGTCGGCCGCTCGCACGGCGCACGAAGGCGGTCATCTCCTGCACCCGCACCAGTTCCAGCAGCCGGCCCCCGAACAGGAAGCAGTCGCCGGGCGCGAGCCGGGCGATAAAGCCTTCTTCCACCGACCCCAGCGAGGCGCCGCCGCTGCCCGCGCGGCTCCAGTAGCGCACCTGCATGGTGGCATCGCTGACGATGGTGCCCACGCTCATGCGGTGGCGCCGCGCCAGCCCCACGTCCGGCACGCGCCAGACGCCTTCGTCGTCGGGCACCGCGCGGCGGAAATCCGGGTACGCCGTCAGCGTGGCGCCACCCTGGCGCACGAAGTCCAGGCACCACTGCCATTCCTCGCCGGTCAGGCCGCGGTAGGCCCAGGCGGAGCGCACCTCGGCCAGCAATGCTTCGGGCCGGAAGCCGCCGCCCAGCGCCACCGTGACCAGGTGCTGCACCAGCACGTCGAGCGGTTTGTCGGGCGACTCGCGCGCCTCGATCCGGCCGGCCTGCACCGCATGCCGCGCGGCCACGGCCTCGACCAGTTCCAGGCTGTGCGTGGGAACCACCGTCACGCGCGAGGCGCGGCCCGGCGCATGGCCGGAGCGCCCGGCGCGCTGCAGCAGGCGCGCCACCCCTTTGGGCGATCCGACCTGCAGCACGCGCTCCACCGGCAGGAAGTCGACACCAAGGTCCAGGCTGGAGGTGCACACCACCGCGCGCAGCGCGCCGTTCTTCAGGTTCAGCTCGACCCATTCGCGCACCGCGCGGTCGAGCGAGCCGTGGTGCAGGGCAATCTCGCCCGCCCAGTCCGGGCGCGCGTCGAGCAGCGCCTGGTACCACAGCTCGGCCTGCGAGCGCGTATTGAGGAACACCAGCGTGGTGCCGCCGTGCGCCAGTTCTTCGACCACGTGCGGCAGCATCGACAGGCCCAGGTGGCCGGCAAACGGGAAGCGGCTGGCGTTGTCGGGCAGCAGGGTATCGATCACCAGGGTCTTCGGCGTATGGCCGTGCACCAGCACGCGCCGCTCGCCGGGCACGCCGCTCAGGAGCACGTCGGCCGCGTGCGGCAGATTGCCGAGCGTGGCCGACAGCCCCCACACCATCAGCGCGGGCTGCCATTGCCGCAGCCGCGCCAGCGCCAGCTGCACCTGCACGCCGCGCTTGTTGCCGAGCAGCTCGTGCCATTCGTCGACCACCACCATGCGCACGCGCCGCAGGGTGTCGTGCGCGTCGGCACGGGTCAGCATCAGCGTCAGGCTTTCGGGCGTGGTCACCAGTGCGGTCGGCAAGCGCCGCTGCTGCGCCGCGCGCTCGGCACTGCCGGTGTCGCCGGTGCGCAGCGCGACGGTCCAGTCGAGGTCCAGCTCGGCCAGCGGCGCCTGCAGCGCGCGCGTGGTGTCCGCCGCCAGCGCGCGCATCGGCGTCAGCCACAGCACGGTCAGCGGCGGCGCGGGCTTGCCGTGCGACGGGGCCGCGCGCGGCGTGGCGAACGCCATCAGCGCGCCGAGCCACGCCGCATAGGTCTTGCCGGTGCCGGTGGTGGCATGCAGCAGCCCGCTCTGGCCGCGCGCGATCGCGGTCCAGACTTCGCGCTGGAAGGCGAAGGGCTGCCAGCCGCGCGCGTCGAACAGCGCCTGCATGCCCTGGGCCACGGTCAACGCAGGCGGGTCGGGCAGGGCCGGGTCGACCGCCGCCGTCGCTTGCCGGCTTGCGCCACGGGGCGGGTTCATGCCGCATCCTCGCGCGGCGTGCCGGTGGCCGGCAGCATCGCTTCGAGCGTGGCCAGCGTGTCGGCCTCTTCGATCGGCTTGTCGGTGCGCCAGCGCAGCATGCGCGGAAAGCGCACCGCGATGCCGCTCTTGTGGCGGCCGCTGCGGGCAATGCCTTCGAAGCCGAGCTCGAACACCTGGGTCGGCTCCACGCTGCGCACCGGGCCGAACTTCTCGACCGTGGTGCGGCGCACGATGGCGTCGACCGCGCGCATCTCGGCGTCGGTCAGCCCGGAATAGGCCTTGGCGAACGGCACCAGCGCCCGCCCCGGCGTTCCGGGCGGGCCGTTCCAGACGGCGAAGGTGAAGTCGGTATAGAGGCTGGCGCGGCGGCCGTGGCCGCGCTGCGCGTAGACCAGCACGGCATCGACCGAGTACGGGTCGATCTTCCACTTCCACCAGACCCCCACATCCTTGGTGCGGCCCGCGCCATAGGCCGCGCCGGCGGCCTTCAGCATGAAGCCCTCCACGCCCAGCTCGCGCGATGCGTCGCGCAGGCGGGCATAGTGTTCCCAGCTGTCGGCGTCCACCAGCGGACTCAGTTCCAGTGCGGGGTGGACGTGCGCGGCGACCACCTGTTCCAGCCGCGCGCGGCGCTCGGCCTGCGGGCGGCTACGCCAGTCCTCGCCCTGCCACTCGAGCAGGTCGTACGCCATCAGGATGGCGGGCGCTTCGCGCAGCAGCCTGGCGCTCAGCGTCTTGCGGCCGATGCGCTGCTGCAGCAACGCGAACGGCTGCACGCGCCCCTGCTGCCAGATCACGATCTCGCCATCGAGCACGGTGCCGTTTGGCAACGTCGCGGCGGCCTGCTGCAGTTCCGGGAAGCGCTCGGTGATCAGTTCCTCGCCGCGCGACCACAGCCAGGTCTGGCCGCCGCGCCGCACCAGCTGGGCGCGGATGCCGTCCCACTTCCATTCCACCAGCCACGCGCCGGGCGCGCCCAGCACGGTGTCGAACTGCTCGGCCGGGGCCTGCAGGGGATGGGCCAGGAAGAACGGATACGGCTGGCCGCCGGCGCGCAGGGCGCGGTCGTCTTCGTCCTCGGGCGCCAGCAGGGCCAGCAAGCGCGCCGCGTCGGGGCGCGCCGAGAGATCGGTGTAGCCGACCATGCGCTCGGCCACGCGCTTGGGGTCGATGCCGGCCACCTCGCCCAGCGCGCGCGTGACCAGCAGGCGCGACACCCCCACGCGGAACGCGCCGGTGATCAGCTTGAACAGCACCAGCCGGCCATGCGCATCGAGCGGGCGCCACAGCGCATCGAGTCGCGGCAGCAGCGCTTCCGGCGGCAGCCCGCGCAGCGGCAGCAGCCGCAGCTCGACCCATTCCGCCAGGCCGGCGTGGTCGGCATCGCGCGGCTCCGGCAGCAGCAGCGCGATGGTCTCGGCAAGATCGCCGACCGCCTGGTAGCTTTCCTCGAACAGCCAGTCGGGCAGGTCGGCGGCCTGCCGTGCGAGGTCGCGCAGCAGCGATACCGGCACGATCTGGCGCGGCTTGCCGCCCGCCAGGAAATAGACGGCCCAGGCGGCATCCTCGGGCGGCGCGACACGCAGGTATTCGACCAGCGCGGCCAGCCGGGCCTTGGTCGACGTGGTGCCGTCGAGCGCGGCGTAGAGGTCGGCAAAGGCCTTCATGGCGCGGCCTTTTCGTGGCCCGCTTCCTGGCCCGCTTCGGCGGACACCGCCGGGTCCGGGCGCGCGGCTTCATCGTCGTCGCCGTACTCGGTGTCGAAGGCCTGCGCCTGCCAGCCGCGCTCGCCGAGGTAGCGCACCATCACCGGCACGTTGCCGTGGGTCACGATGATGCGGGCCGCGCCGGTGGCGCTGATCGCCTGCAGCAGCCCGGGCCAGTCGGCATGGTCCGACAGCGCAAAGCCGCGATCGACGCCGCGCCGCCGGCGCGTGCCGCGCAGCTGCATCCAGCCGCTGGCGAACGCGTCGGAGGCATCGCCGAAACGCCGCAGCCAGGGCGAGCGCTGCGCCGAGGGCGGCGCCACCACCAGCGCCTGGCGCAGCAGCGGGCTGCGCGCGGGCAGTTCGGAGACCAGTGCCGTGGGCGGCAGCGCGACGCCAGCCTCGGCATAGGCGGCGTTGAGCTGCGTCAGCGCGCCATGCACGATCACCGGCCCGGGCATGCCATCGGCGCCGGTATGCCGCAGCAGGCCATGCAGGATGCGCTGCGCCTTGCCGAAGGTATAGGCGTAGACGACGCTGGCGCGCCCGGCACGGGCATTGGCCTGCCACCAGTCGAAGATTTCGGCCATCAGCGTCGCCTGCGGCGGCCAGCGGTAGATCGGCAGGCCGAACGTGCTTTCGGTGATGAAGGTGTCGCAGGGCACCGGCTCGAACGGGGCGCAGGTGCCGTCGGCTTCCAGCTTGTAGTCGCCCGAGGCCACCCAGACCTGCCCGCCATGCTCCAGCCGCACCTGCGCCGAGCCCAGCACGTGCCCGGCCGGATGCAGGCTCAGCGTGACGCCGTGGTGGGTGATGCGTTCGCCGTAGCGCAGGGTATCGAGTTGGATGCCGGGCAGCCGCGCCAGCAGCACGCCGCGGCCGGGCGCCGCGCACAGGTAGTGCGCATGGCCGAAGCGGGCGTGGTCGGAGTGGGCGTGGGTAATGACGGCGCGCTCGACCGGGCGCCACGGATCGATGTAGAAGTCGCCGGGCGGGCAATAGAGGCCTTCCGGCCGGGCGACGATGAGGTCGCCGGGGCGGGCGGAATCGGGTAGCGGCCGGGTCGGGTCCAAGCGTGCCTCCTGATGCACTGCGGCCGCTGCGTGGCCGCGATGCTCCCGCGGAGGGAGACCTGGGCATCATACTTCGCGGCGCTGCCGGGTGTGGAGGCGGTGGGGGCTGGTTCGGGTGTCGGTGGGGGTCTGACAAGCGGGGTCGCGCTTGACGCATCGATTCAACGCAACGCGGCTGACGGTGTGCTCCCCTCTCCCGCGTGCGGGAGAGGGAGTACGCAATCGCGAGTTCGAAGGTCGGTGGCAGGGACGGCGTGCGCTTTCAGCCGGCAGCGCCAGACTGCTTACAGCACGTCGTCCTTCAGGTGATACCAGTGATACAGCACCCGCTGCCCCAGCCTCCGGAACGGTGCGAACATCTGCGATTCCACCATCTCGCGCACATTGGGGAACGGCAGCGGCGAGCCGAAGATGGGCAGTTCCGGCAGCGCCGACGACTTGCCGGCGATCAGCGCCGCCAGGCGCTTGCCGGCCTGGGCGGAATACATCACGCCGTTGCCGCCGTAGCCCATGGCGTAGTAGATCGACTGCGCCGGGTCGGGCTGGGTGATGCGCGGCATCATGTCGTGGCTGACGTCGACCCAGCCCCACCAGGAATAGTCGATCTGGATACCCTGCAGCGCGGGGAATTTGCGGTGCATGTCGGCGATCAGCTTCTGCTTGTACTGGTCCTGCGGCGCGTCGTTGCCGGTGATGGCGCTGCGGCTGCCGATCTGCAGGCGGCCGTCGGGCATGAGCCGGTAGTAGTGGCGCAGGATGCGGGTGTCGGTGATGACCTGCGTGGTGCGGAAGTTGCACGCGGCCAGTTCATCGGCGGTGAGCGGGCGCGTGACGATGGAGTTCGACAGGATCGGGAACAGCCGGTTCTTCAGCTCGCGGTGCAGCGACTGCGAAGTATAGCCGCCGGTGGCCACGCCCACGGCGCGGGCGCGCACGATGCCGCCCGGGGTGCGCAGGTAGTGCACGCCATTGCGCGTTTCCCAGCCCGTCACCGGGCTGGACGGATGCACCTTGGCGCCGAGCGCGCGCGCGCGGCGCAGGTAGCCGAAGGCGAGCTTGCCGGCATGGATGCCGATGCCCTCGGGTTCGTGCATGGCGCCCGCGGCTTCCTTGTCGTCGACGTATTCGCGCCGCACGGTGTCGGCATCGAGGATGCGCGCGTCGTAGTTGAACACCTCGCGCAGGATCTTCGCTTCCTTCTCCAGCGCGGGCATCACCTTGACGCGGTGCGCGATATACAGGTGGCCACCGGGCTGCGGATCGCAGTCGATGTCCTTGATCAGGCCCTTGAAGGTCTCCATGCCGTCGCAGACCTCTTGATGCAGGCGCAGCGCGGTATCGAGGCCGTAGCGCTGGATCCACTGCGAGCGCTTGAGCCGCCCCGACGCGCATTGCGCCTGGCCGCCGTTGCGCGTGCTGCAGCCCCAGCTGACGCGGTTGGCCTCGAGCACGGTGGCCTTGATGCCGTATTCCTGCGCCAGGAAGATGGCGCAGGTCAGGCCGGTGAAGCCCGAGCCGATGATGGCCACGTCGACGTCGATGTCGTGCGTGATCGGGCCGTCGTCGGCGGGCGGCTCGCCCGCGGTGCCGATCCAGTAGGTGGGCGCATATTCCCGGCCATGGCCGGGCGTGGGCGTGTGCAGCGGGTCGTAGGCGGGGTCGTACGGCCGGGTCGGGGCGGTCGACTGCTCGCCGGCCAGGAGGCTGCTGCGGGGGGCTACGGCTTGCATGGCGCGTCTCCTCGCTTCAGGCTGCGGCCACCACCGGCGGGCGGTCCTTGCGGTAGGCATTCTTCACCGCGATCTTGCCGCCGCGGAAGGTGAACACGTCGACCATGCGCGCTTCGATGCGGGCGCCGTCGGCGCGGGTGCCGCGGAAGGTCGATTCGCTGACGCCGCGGTCGCCCGTGACGAAGTGGTCGCCATCGACCCATTGCGCATCGGGGAAGGTCTGCCAGGCCAGCTGGAAGCCTTCGCGCACCGCCTCGCGGCCGACAAAGCTGCGGCCGAGCAGGTCGGGGCCGGCCACGCCGTGGAAGACGCAGTCATCGGCCATGCAGTCCATCAGCGCGTCGATGTCGTGGCGGTTCCAGGCGTCGTTGAAGGCTTGCAGCAGTTCGATGCCGGCGGCGGTGTTGTCCTTGGACATGGCTTGGTCTCCGTGAGTGTTGTGTGCCGGTCCATCGGGAACCGGCCATGACTCGAGGATAGGGAAACCGGCCGCGGCGCTGTAGCGCCAGTTCGGGACTATCGCTTGGGCCAGCCGCTCAGGCGGCGGGGCGGGCCCGGGAAGTGACGGCGGCGGGGGCGCTGGCACTGCCGGCGGTGGCCTGCAGTTCACGCGCGACGCCGGCCAGCACGCGGATGCCGGGCTCGATGCGGTCCAGCGAGATCGACGAGTAGCCCAGCCGGAAGCCGTTGCGCGGCGCGGGCTCGGCCATGAAGAAGACGCTGCCGGGCTCGATCAGCACGCCCTGCAGCTCTGCCAGCCGTGCCAGCGCATCGGCGTCGAGCCAGGACGGCCCCTCGATCCAGCACGACGCGCCGCCGGCGATCGGCACCGCGCGGAAGTCGGGCATATGCGTGGCCAGCGCCGCCAGCACCGCTTCGGCGCGCTCCCGGTGCGCGGCGGCCAGCCGGCGCAGGTGCGCGTCATAGTGGCCGAGCGACAGGAACAGCGAGAACGCGCGCTGGATATACGCCGACGGGTGCCGCAGCATCAGCCGGCGCGCGCCGCGCAGTTCCGCGATCAGCGCGGCCGGGCCGACGATGTAGCCGATGCGCAGGCCCGGCGCCAGGCTCTTGGACAGGCTGCCGACGTAGATCACGCGGTTGCTGCGGTCCAGGCTCTTGAGCGTGGGCGTGGGATCGCCCTCGAAGCGGCTCTCGGCCTCGTAGTCGTCCTCGATCAGCACGAAGTCCGCTTCCTCGGCCTGGCGCAGCAGCGCCTGGCGCCGCGCCAGTGGCATGGTGACGGTGGTCGGGCACTGGTGGCCGGGGGTCACGTAGACGTAGTCGCAGGCGCGCTGCGCGTCGGACAGCGTCAGGCCGTGGTCATCGACCGGCAGCGGCACCAGGCTCGACGTGTGCGAGCCGAAGATATTGCGGGCGTCGGGATAGCCGGGGTCTTCGATGCCGACCGGGGTGTCGGGGCTGACCAGCAGGTCGGCCAGCAGGTACAGCGCCTGCTGCGCGCCCACGGTGATCACGATCTCGTCGGTGCCGGCCCAGACCCCGCGGCGCGGCAGCACGCGGGTGCGGATCTGCTGCACCAGCGACTCGTCGTCGCGCAGGATCATGTCCTGGGCCCAGTCGTGGATGTCGAGCACGCTCAGCGCCTTCAGGCAGCATTCGCGCCAGTCCGCGGTGGGGAACAGCGCCGGGTCGTACTGGCCGTAGATAAAGGGGTAGGGATAGTCGCGCCAGTTGGCGCGCTTGACGATATTGCGCTGCTGCGTGGGACGGAACACGAAGCGCCGTTCCCAGTCGGGCTCGCCCGCGCGCGCCGGCACCGGTTCGCCGCGCAGCGAGGCGACGCCGCTGACGCGGGTGCCCAGGATTTCCGGGTTGACGAAGTAGCCGCTGCGCTCGCGCGCGACCAGGTAGCCCTCGTCGACCAGCTGCTGGTAGGCCAGCACCACCGTATTGCGCGCCACCCGCAGCTGCGCCGAAAGCTCGCGGCTGCTGGGCAGCGGCTCGCCTTGCGGCAGCTGCTCGTCAAGGATCGCCGAGACCAGCATCTGGCGGATCTTGCCCTGCAGGCTCAGGCCCGAATGCACATGCTGCTGGAACAGCTGCGACCAGAGGGTGGTGGGAGACTTCAGGCTCATGGGGCAGGGGGCGTTTGCCGAATGACGAAGCGCGCCAGCATACCGCACCGGCGCGCCACGTCAGTCATGGTTAAGTTGCTTCGGGCATGTCGGCGCCAGGCAGCGGCGCTTCCTTGCGCCTTGATTGCGCTTCAATACTTGCGCAGGTCGCGGCGCGGCAGTTCCGCCAGCGGCACTACAGGCTCCACGCCACGCCGAAACAGTTGCCGCGCGAAGTAGGCCACCAGCAGCAGCGCAAGGCTCACCACGCCCAGCGCCAGGGGCGTGCGCTGGTCGGGAATGAAGGCCATCGCCACCACGATGCCGAGCATGCCCAGGATTGCCACATAGGTGAGGTACGGATAGCACCACATGCGCACGCGCAGCTGGTCCGGCGCCTCGCGCTCCAGCCGCGAACGCAGGCGCAGCTGCGAGATCGCGATCAGGATGTAGACGAAGATCGCCACCGTGCCGTACGAATTCACCAGGAAGGCGAACACCGTGTCGGGCGAGACATAGGACATCACCACCGCGCCGTAGCCGAACAGCGTCGCCACCAGGATGGCGCGCACCGGCACGCCGTTGCGGCTGACGCGGGCCAGCGACTGCGGCGCGTCGCCGCGACGGGTCAGCGCAAACAGCATGCGCGAGGACGCGTACAGGCCCGAGTTGAGCGCCGACAGCACCGCGGTCAGCACGATCGCGTTCATGATCTGCGCGGCCGCCGGCACGCCCATCACGTTCAGCGCGCTGACGTAAGGGGTGGCGATGCTGGTGGAGTTCCACGGCACCAGGCAGACCACCAGCAGGATCGAACCGACATAGAACACCAGCACGCGCGTGATCACCGAGCTGGTGGCCTTGGCCACGGCCTTCTGCGGCTCGGCGGTTTCGGCGGCGGCGATGGTGACGATTTCGGCGCCGAAGTAGAAGCCGGTGGCCGCCACCGCGCCGGTCAGCACCGGCACGATGCCGTTGGGCATGAAGCCGCCGTTGGCGGTCAGGTTGGCCACCTCCATGCCGTGCGACCCAGGGGCCAGGCCCAGCACGTAGACGCCGGCGACGAACAGGAACACCATGATTGCCGCCACCTTGATCGAGGCGAACCAGAACTCGAACTCGCCGAAGGACTTGACCGATACCAGGTTGGTCAGCGTCAGCATCACCAGCAGCACCAGGCTGATGATCCAGTTGGGCACGTCCGGCAGCCAGTAGCGCACCAGGTCCGCGCCCGCCACCGCTTCCAGCGCCACCACGATGACCCAGAAGTACCAGTACATCCAGCCGGTCAGGAAGCCGGCCAGGTTGCCCACCGCGGGGCGATCGCGCCAGGCCTCGCGTGCATACTCGTAGAAGCCGCCGCTGCCGGGCATGGCGCAGGCCATCTCGCCCAGCATGCGCATCACCAGCACCACCAGCAGGCCGGTGATCAGGAAGGAAAGTACCGCGGCCGGGCCGGCCGACTTGATGACGACGCCGCTGCCGACGAAGAGGCCGGCACCGATCACGCCGCCGAGCGCGATCATGGTCATGTGGCGTTGCTTGAGGCCGTGGGATAGTCCGTTGCCGGACGGTGATTGTTGGATCATGTTGTGTCTCCTGTGCTGCGCTTGCTGTCGGTACTGCATTGCAGCCAGTCCAGCGATTAAGGCAGGCGCCACGGCTTCTCTTCGGTATAGGTGGCGGGGCAGTAAATGCCAGCCTGGGGCCGTGGTCGTTCAGTATTTGCAATCCCGGGAGAGGATGGCCTATCCGTACATGTCGACTTGTCTCCGGTGTTCGCTTAAAAAATGGAACCAGAAGTTCCAAAAAATTATTGTTTAACCGGAATGTAGGCCGTCCGAGCGGGAAGGTCAACCAGAAGTTTCGATAATTGATATGATTTGACTCTGAAAATGAAACTTACCTATGATGGAGCCAGGCATGAACGATATGCGCCTCGCCAAAAGTGAAGCCAGGCCGGACGGAGATACGCCGGCGCTGCGCTTGTTCGGCCTGCTCGAGGTCATCGCGGAGAAGGACCAGTCCTTCAACCTGCAGGCACTGGTGGAAGAGACCGGCCTGCCCAAGCCCACGCTGCATCGCATGCTGCAGCAGCTGGAGGCGGCCGGACTGATCCAGCGCAACGGCGACGGGCGGCAATACGGCACCGGCCTGCGGCTGCGCCGGCTGGCGGAGAACCTGTTGCTCAACAGCACCTCGCACGGGGCGCGCCACATGGTGCTGCGCCGGCTGGTGGAAGAGGTGGGCGAGAGCTGCAACCTGACCGCGTTCTCCGGCGGCGAGGTGCTGTACCTGGATCGCGTCGAGACCGCGGCGCCGCTGCGCTTTTACCTGCATCCGGGTTCGCGCGTGCCGGCGCACTGCTCGGCCACCGGCAAGCTGTTCCTGGCGCAGCTTGCGCCGGCGCAGCGGCAGCGGCTGCTGGCCAATGTGGAGCTGGAACGCTACACGCAGAACACGCTGACCGACCATGGCCAGCTGGAAGCGGAACTGGAGCGCGTGAAGCGCGACGGCTACGCGATGGATGACGAGGAATTCCTGCCGGGGCTGGTCTGCATCGGCGTGCTGGTGCCGGCCGCCGACGGCGGCAAGTCCAACCTGGGGCTGGCGCTGCAGGCCCCGGTGATGCGCGTGTCGCGCGACAAGGCAGTGCAGCTGCTGCCCGCGCTGCAGCGGGCGGCGGCGGCGCTGGCGGCAATCGAGGCCGACAGCGCGGGCAGCTGGCAGGGCGGCGCCGAGGCCACGGACGCCGCGGAAGAGGACGAATAGAGGCACGGCGTTACGCGGCACCGCTCCGCTTGCCGCCGTGCCGATGGCATGGCGTGCCCCGGGCAATGGGGCAGCGAGGCAACGAGGAGCACAAGGTGACGCAAGAGCAGTTTGGCAAGCCGGACCGGATGATTCCGGTGCGCAGCGTGTTCGGCATCGATTCCGGCCTGATGGTGCCGGCCTTCAGCCAGCGCGACGACCACGTGCCGGAGATCGATCCGGCCTACCGCTTCCAGCCCGAGGTGACGCTGGCGATCCTGTCGGGCTTCATGCGCGACCGGCGCGTGATGGTGCAGGGCCTGCATGGCAGCGGCAAGTCGACCCATATCGAGCAGGTGGCCGCGCGGCTGAACTGGCCCTGTGTTCGCGTCAACCTGGACGGCCACATCAGCCGGCTCGACCTGGTCGGCAAGGATGCCATCGTGGTACGCGACGGCCGCCAGGTCACCGAGTTCCAGGAAGGCATCGTGCCGTGGGCGCTGCAGCGTCCGGTGGCGCTGATCTTCGACGAATACGACGCGGGCCGGCCCGACGTGATGTTCGTGATCCAGCGCATCCTGGAGCGCGATGGCAAGTTCACGCTGCTGGACCAGAACCGCGTGATCCGCCCCCATCCTTCCTTCCGTCTCTTTGCCACGTCCAATACCGTGGGGCTGGGCAACGTCAACGGGCTCTATCACGGCACGCAGCTGCTCAACCACGCGCAGATCGACCGCTGGAACGTGGTGGCGACGCTGGACTACCTGCCGCACGACGAAGAGGCGGGCATCGTGCTGGCACGCGTGCCCGAGCTGGACGACGCTGGCGGCCGCGCGCTGGTCGATGCCATGGTGGCGCTGGCGGGCCTGACCCGCCGCGGCTTTGCCGCGGGCGATGTGTCGGCGCTGATGTCGCCGCGCACCGTGATCAGCTGGGCCGAGAACTGCCAGATCTTCCGCGACCCCGCGCTTGCGTTCCGGCTGACCTTCCTGAACAAGTGCGACGAGGCCGAACGCCCGGTGGTGGCGGAGTACTACCAGCGCTGCTTCGGTCAACTGCCTGGCGAGGCCGCTGGCGCCAGCGCGGCATCGGAGCCCGTGCAATGAATGCGGCGGCGCTGGCCCAGCGCTTGCGTCGGCGCCAGCGGCAGGATGAGTTGTCCGGCGCGGCGGTGCGCGCGCTCACCGGCGATGCGGCGCTGCATTTCCGCGACGGCCAGCTGTGGCGCGCGCTGCGCCCGGTGCCGCAGCATGCGCCGCACCTGCGCACCGATCCGGACACCGACACCGCCGCGTGCCTGCGTGGTGCCGCCGATGGCGCCGCGCTGCGCCAGGCGCATTCCGACGCCGCCCTGCATCGGCGGCTGTGCCCGGCCGATGCGGTCGGGCGCCTGGTGTTCGAGCTGCTCGAGCAGCTGCGCTGCGAGACCCGCCTGCCGCGCGGCATGGCCGGCGTCGAGGCCAACCTGCGCCACCGCTTCCTGGCGTGGTCGCGCGCCTTCCATCGTTCCGGCCTGACCGACGGCCACCTCGGCATCCTGCTCTATACCGTGGCGCAGGTGGCTTGGTCGCGGCTGACCGGCGCGCCGGTGCTGGCAGAAACCGAAGACCTGATCGAGGCCACGCGCGCCGCCATCGTGCCGATGCTGGGCAACCAGCTGGCGGGGCTGCGCGCGCAACGCCACGACCAGGCCGCGTACGCCGTGCACGCGCTGGCGCTGGCGCATGCGGTGGCGCAGATGATCCGCACCGAAGCGCCAGGTGCCGGCGAAGAGGATGAGCATGCTGCCTCCGCCGCGCGCGCCGGCTTCGCGCTGTGGCTCGACTTCGACGAACCGCCCGCGGAGGACTTTGCCCTGGCCGACAGCGGCCATAGCCGCGTGCTTGCCGACGCCACCGATGGCTACCGCATCTACACCGCCCGCTACGACCGCGAAGTGCGCGCCGCCACGCTGGTGCGCCGTGCCTTGCTGGACGAGTACCGCACGCGGCTGGACGCACGCATCGCGCGCGCCGGCGTCAACATCGCCCGGCTGGCGCGCCGGCTGCGCGCCGCGCTGTCGCAGCCGCGCGTGGACGGCTGGTCGTTCGGCGAGGAAAGCGGCCGCATCGACGGCCGCCGCCTGGCGCAACTGGTCAGTTCGCCGGCCGAGCGACGGCTGTTTCGCCAGGAAGCGCACAAGGCCCATGCCGATTGCGTGGTCGGCTTCCTGGTCGACTGCTCCGGCTCGATGAAGGCGCAGGCCGAGCCGCTGACCCTGCTGGTCGACCTGCTCACCCGCGCGCTGGACCAGGCCGGCGTCGCCACCGAAGTGCTGGGCTTTACCACCAACGCGTGGAACGGCGGGCGGGCGCGCAGCGACTGGCTCGCGCGCGGCCGCCCGCAGCACCCGGGCCGGCTCAACGAAACCTGCCACATGGTGTTCAAGGACGCGCAGCGCAGCTGGCGGCGCGCGCGCACCGACATCACCGCGTTGCTGAAGGCCGACCTGTTCCGCGAGGGCGTCGACGGCGAGGCAGTGGAGTGGGCCTGCGCGCGCCTGCATGCCAGCGGCAAGGCGCGCCGCATCCTGGTGGTGGTGTCCGACGGCAGCCCGATGGATACCGCGACCGGGCAGGCCAACGACGCCTGCTACCTCGACAACCACCTGAAGGCCGTGGTGGCTCGGCACGAGGCGCTGCGGGATGTGGAAATACTCGGGCTGGGGGTCGGGCTGGACCTGAGCCCGTATTACCGCCACACGCTGGCGCTGGACCTGTCGCAGCCGGTGGATATGGCGATGCTTGATGAGGTCGCGGGGCTGGTAGGGGCCAGGCGGCGCTAGCGGCGGCGCCCGCTTATTCGCCGCTGGCGGCGGCCGGCTGCGGCCGCCCGGCCATCGCCTTCGGCTGCCACGAGACCGCGACATCGCCGGCCATGAAGGTCTGGCATGCCAGCCGGAAGCCATCGGCCAGCTCCGCTTCCGTCAGCAGCTTCCGCTCCTTCGGCTTGACCGCATCGGTATGCTCGCGGCCTTGCTCGATGCGGCATTTGCAGGTGCCGCACAGGCCGCCGCCGCATTTGAACGGGATGCCGCCCTGTTCGCGCAGCGACACGCGCAGCAGGTTGCTGTTGGCCGGTGCCGTGACGGTCTTGCCGTGGTTGGTGAGGAAGGTGATCTGGATCATGGCGATAGATGCCTGGCGGCAGGTGTAAGGCTTCAGGAGCGGCCGTCCGCGGCAACCGGCACGGCTACTAAGGCGATATCCATGCTGCCGAAGCTGGCCAGCTGGCGCAGCGCGTCGCGGGCGGCTTCGAGCGTGGCGTACTTGTCGAGGAAACGGGTCGAGACCAGGTTGACGATGCCGGGCGGCGCTTCCTCCTGTATGCGGACCCTGGTATCGGCGGCCAGCTCGGCAATGACGAAGCGGGCGGTGGGCTTGCCGTAGAAGACGTAGTCGTAGGCCTCGACGACGGTCATGCCGTCGGTGGGCTCGGTACGGAACTGGCCGGGGCGGCTGGTCAGCAGCACGAACATGTCAGGCCCCCGCGCTTGCCCCGGCCAGCGCGGCCGCGGCCGGCACATCGTCCTGGGCCAGTTCGATGTCATGCTCGATCCACAGCTGGCAGGCCAGCCGGTAGCCCTGTTCGAGCCGTTCGCCAAGCTGCTTCTTTTCCTTCCAGTTGGGCGGCGGCAGGTGCTCGGCGCCGGCGATCACGCGGCACGCGCACTTCGAGCACTTGCCCATGCCGCATTCGTAGCGCAGGTTGGGGTAGGGGAACTGCCGGATGCCGGCGCGGACCACCAGGTTGGTGTTGGGGCCGACCTCGTCGGTAAAGGTCTGGCCGAACTTGTGCAGGATGACTTTTGGCATCGTTGGTCTGGGCAAAGGTCGCGAAACAGGTCAGGGAAATTCGTCGCGGTGCCGCGTCCGCCTACGACCACAGCACCATTGCGGCCACGGTGGAGCAGGCCAGCCCGATCAGCACCGGGATCAGCAGCGCGCGCACCGCTTCGAGCACCGGCACGCGGGCAAAGCCGGCCACCGCGATCAGCGACGACCACGCCACCAGCGTGCCGCCGCCGGTCCAGACCGCGCCCATCTGGCCGACCGCCGCCAGCGTGGCGGGGTCGAAGCCGACCACCGGCCCCAGTGCGCCGGCCAGCGTGCCGGTCAGCGGCAGGCCGGCGAAGCCGGAGCCGTCGATGCCGGTGATCATGCCGACCAGCAGCACGCCAAAGGCGACCAGCATGTGGTTGTCGGGGATCAGGTGCTGGTACGCCTGGATCAGCTCGAACAGCAGGCTGGGCGCCTTGCCCGGCGGCAGGCCCAGGATGTGCGCCGCGGTCTCGCCGGCGCCGACGAAGAAGAAGCCCGCGATCGGCAGCACCGAGCCCATCGCCTTGAAGGCGAAGACGAAGCCGTCGGTGATGTGCTCCGGGCAGACGTCCAGCATGCGGCGCGGGCCTTCCGCGGCCAGCGTCACGAGCATCATCAGCACCACGGCGACCCCGCCCACCAGCGCGGCGGCCTCGCCGCCCTTCAGGTCCTGCACGCCGGCGCCCAGCTTGGGCAGCACCATCACGGCGACCACGGCGAGGAAGGCCAGCGGCGTCACGATGGCAAAGCACTTGGACCACTTCACCCGCCGCAGTGCGACCATCGACAGGCTGGCTTCGATATTGCTGTCGGTGACGAGCGGTTCGGCGTGGGCGGTGCCCTTCGCGATCTCGGCCTTGTCGAAGGTGATGCCGCCGTCGATGGCTTCGGCGCTGCCGCCGGCGCGCGCCTGCCAGCGGTCGAGCAGCGTGCCGCTGGCCGGCACGATGTGCTTGCGCATCGACAGGTAGGCCAGGCACAGCGCAATGCCGCCGGTGATCAGCGACAGCGCCAGCGCGCGGTCGGCCACCACCGCGGCGCTGACCGCCGCGCCGGCGGCCTTGGCGCTGATGCCGGGCGCGACCCCGATCACGTAGTCCGACGACAGCGCCATGCCTTGTCCGGCGATGGCAATCGCCATCGCCCCCGCCAGCGGCGGCAGCCCCGCTGCGATCGCGGCCGGCAGCAGGATGGCCGATACCAGCGGCACCGCCGGCGTCGGCCAGAAGAACAGCGAGATCACGTAGGTGATGCCGGCCAGGATAAAGAACGCGGAATGCCCGTTCTTCATCACCACGCGGAAGGGCTCGACCATGCGGATGTCCGAGCGCAGCGTCTTGAGCGCATTGAGCAGCGCCGTCATGAAGGCGATCACCAGGAAGATGTTGAACAGCTCGCGCGCGGCGACCAGGCTGGCCGAGAACACCCCGGCCAGCGCCGACACCGGGCTGCCGGTCAGCGCAAACACGACCAGGGCGGTACCTACGATCGAGGGGACGACGACATTGGCGCGCAGGATCATCGTCAGCACGATGACTGCTACCCCTGACAGATAGATCCAGTGCGCGGCACCGATCACGACTTGTTGTGACATGAAGACTCCCTGGGGGCGGAGGGGTTTGGGGGCGGTTCCATGGGACTGCGTGGGGCCGTGGCGGTATACTATATTCCATGCTTGTTGCGCGCCAAGCGATTTTTCATCGGGACTTACGCGCATTCCGGGTCGGTGCAATGTGCCTGTGAGCCGCACATTTATTGGGCTTTTCAGGGCTGCCTAGTGCTGTACGATGGTGCATCGTCCGTCCATACGTTGCCGGCGATCGGGGCAATATGTAGACTGTATACCGATGCAGCCCAGTAAAAACCGGAGAGATGCGCGCCAGCCGTCCCGCCGCCATGCTGTTCCCTGCCTATGACCGACGCCATGCCCGCCGCCTTCCTGATGCTTCTGCCTCCAGGCCTTTCCGCTCCGGATTACCTGTGGATGGGGGCGCTCGTCCTGGTCGGCGCGTGCCTGCAAGGCGTGGGCGGGATCGGCTTTGCCATGCTGTGCGCGCCGCTCGGCGCGATCTTTTTTCCGGAACTGGTGCCGGGACCGCTGCTGGCGATGGGTTGCTGCCTGTCGCTGATGGGCGCGCTGCGCGAGCGCGAAGCCATCGTCTGGCCTGTGGCCGGCTTTGCGCTGGTGGGGCGGGCCGTCGGCGGCGCGGCAGCGGTGCTGACCATCGCCTGGCTGGCGCCGGGGCCGCTGGCGGTGCTGTTCTCGCTGTCGATCCTGGCCGCGGTGGCGCTGAGCCTGCTTGGCTGGCGCTTGTTGCCGGGCCCGCGCAACGTGGTGATCGCCGGCACGCTGTCCGGCTTCATGGGGACCATCACTTCGGCCGGCGCGCCGCCGTTCGCGCTGGTCATGCAGCACATGGCGCCCGCGCCGATGCGCGCAACCATGGGCACCATCCTCTCGGGCGGCGCCGTGCTGTCGCTGGCCATGCTGACGCTGGCCGGGCGCTTCGGCATGCCGCAGCTTTTACTGGCACTGGCGCTCGCGCCGTTCCTGGTGGCCGGCTTTGCGCTGTCGAACCGGCTGCGCGGGCGCGTTTCCGCCCACGCCGTGCGCCGCTTGCTGCTGGGCCTGTGCGCGGCCGGCGCGCTGGGCGTGCTCGGCCGCGCGGCATTTGCCTGAGACGGCGTGCCCACACGCCACGGACCTTCTCGCTTTGCCAACTAACCCACCAGCGGAGTTTCCATGCAGCACATCACTGATGCCATGATCGATGCCCATGTCACGCCGGAAGCGGCCCTCGACGTCATGGCGTCCGCCTTTTCCAGGTTCGGACGCGGCGATGCCGCGATGCAGGCGCGGATACGCACCGAGGCGGGCGGGGTCAAGCTGTCGACGCTGGGTGCGGTGATTCCACAGCAGGGCGTGGCCGGGGCCAAGATCTACACCACCATCAACGGCCAGTTCTCCTTCGTCATCCTGATTTTCTCCACCGACGACGGCCGCCCGCTGGCTTCGTTCGACGCCGGCGCCATCACGCGGCTGCGCACTGCCGCCTGCACCACGCTGGCGGCGCAGCGGCTGGCCCGCGCCGGCGCGCGCACGCTGGCCCTGTTCGGTGCCGGCACGCAGGGCGCGCAGCACGCGCGCCAGCTCAGCGCCACGCTCGGGCTCGAGCGCATCCTGGTGTCCGATCCGCATGCCGACGCCGGCATGCCGGAACGGCTGTCGGCGCAGTGCGGCATTCCGGTTGCGCTGGCCGAGCCCGATGCCGCGGTGGCCGAGGCCGACATCATCGTCACGGCCTCGCGCGCGACCACGCCGCTGTTTGCGGGGGCGGCGATCCGGCCAGGCGCCTTCGTCGCCGCGATCGGCTCCAGCCTGCCCCATACGCGCGAACTGGACGACACCGCGCTGCGCCGCGCCGCCGCCGTGGTGGTGGAGTGGCGGCCGCAATCGACCCGCGAGGCCGGCGATATCGTGCTGGCCGGTCCCGGCGCGCTGCCGCCGGAAAAAATCGTCGAACTGGCCGACGTTGTCACCGGCAAGGTGTCGCCGCGACAGCGCGATGACGACATCGTGATCTACAAGTCGGTCGGCGTGGGGCTGGAAGACGTCGCGCTGGCGGGATACGCGTGGTCGCGTATCGCGGGCGAGGCGGAGCGCCGCGCCGGCTGATCCTCGCGCGCCAACGCTCGCGGGTAAACACTGAGGTGGGAGTCAACAGATCCCTTGCCGTCGCCGAATGAATGTATATAGTATACAAACATGCCGGAACAACTTCGAAGCGAACTGGATTCCGACATTCCGACCCACTGCATCGTCCCCTCGACACCAAGGAGTCCCGTTATGGCCGAACTGATGAACCGCGAAGCATTCCGAGCCGCCCTCGAACAAGCGATCAAGGGCAAGAGCGCCAACCAGGCGCCGTTCAGCGTGGCCTGGGCCAGCGGCAAGCTGACCCGTGCCCATCTCGCGCGCTGGGCCGAAAACCACTACCACTACGTCGGACCGTTCGCGGATTACCTTGGCTATATCTATGCGCGCACGCCGGACCGCTACACCGAGGCCAAGGATTTCCTGCTGGCCAATATGTACGAGGAGGAGATCGGCGGCGACCGCCACACCGACCTGCTGATCCGTTTTGCCGAAGCCTGCGGCACCACCCGCGAACGCGTGCTCGACCCGGACAACATGTCGCCCACCACGCGCGGCCTGCAGAGCTGGTGCTACGCGGTGGCGATGCGCGAGGATCCGATCGTGGCCGTGGCCGGCCTGGTGGTGGGCCTGGAATCGCAGGTCCCGTCGATCTACCGCAAGCAGACGCCGACGCTGCGCGACAAATACCAGTTCACCGACGAAGAGGTCGAGTTCTTCGACCTGCATATCGTCTCGGACGAGATCCACGGCGAGCGCGGCTACCAGATCGTGCTGGAGCACGCCAATACGCCGGAACTGCAGCAGCGCTGCCTGAAGATCTGCGAGATCGGCGCGCAAATGCGGCTGCTGTACACCACCGCGCTCTATCACGACTACGTCGAGCAAGAGCTGCCGCTGCCCGAACTGGACATGGCGGCCTGAGCAGCGCCACGCAACGGGACCGACGATGACTGTGTTCTTGAACCATATCGACGGCGAATGGACGGCCTGCCAGTCGGGCCGGACCTTCGACAACGTCAACCCCGCCGACACCGCCGACGTGGTGGGCCGCTTCCAGGCCTCGTCCGCGGTGGACGGGCAAGCCGCCGTGGCCGCCGCGGCAGCGGCCTTTTCCGGCTGGAAAAAGACGCCGGTCGGCAAGCGCGCCGCCATCCTCAACCGCGCGGCGGAGCACCTGGAGGCCAATGCCGACAGCATCGCCGCCGAGCTGACCCGCGAGGAAGGCAAGGCGCTGGCGCTGGCGCGCGACGAGGTCCTGCGCTCGGCGCAGACGCTGCGCTTCTATGCCGTGGAAGGGCAGACCTTTACCGGCGAGGTGTTTCCCAACGACGATCCCGACCAGCTCGTCTACAGCCAGCGCGAGCCGCTGGGCGTGGTGACGGTGATCGCGCCGTGGAATTTCCCGCTATCGATCCCCGCGCGCAAGATCGCGCCGGCGCTGGTGACCGGCAACACGGTGGTGTTCAAGCCGTCGTCCGAGGCGCCGCTGTCGGGCTACCGGCTGGCCGAGGCGCTGGTCAAGGCCGGGCTGCCCAAGGGCGTGCTGAACTTCATCACCGGCAGCGCCGCCGAGATCGGCGCAGCCATCACCGAAGCGCCTGCGGTGCGCGCGATCTCGTTCACCGGGTCGTCGCGCGCCGGCGAGCAGATCCACCGCGCGGCGCCGCTGACCACGCGCACGCAGATGGAACTCGGCGGCAAGAATCCGCTGGTCGTGATGGAAGACGCCGACCTGGACCGCGCCGTCGACCTGACCATCAAGGGCGGCTTCTCGCTGTCGGGGCAGGCCTGCACCGGCACCAGCCGCGTGCTGGTGGACGAATCCGTGAAGGCCGCCTATACCGAACGCCTGCTGGCGAAGGTCGCAACGCTCAAGGTCGGCAGCGGCATGACGCCGGGCATGGATCTGGGGCCGCTGGCCTCGCAAAAGCAACTGGAAACCGTGCTGCGCTACATCGACATCGGCAAGTCCGAGGCGACGCTGCGCTGTGGCGGCATGCGCCTGACCGGCGGGGAGTTCGACCAGGGCTACTACGTCGCGCCGACGGTATTCACCGACGTGACGCAGCAGATGCGGATCGCGGGCGAGGAGATCTTCGGCCCGGTGATCGCCATCATCGGCTTCACCGGCTACGCCGACGCCATCGCCAAGGCCAACGATACCGAGTACGGCCTGGCCGCGGCCATTGTCACCAGCGACCCGCGCTACATCCACCACTTCGCCAACGACATCGAGGCGGGCACGGTCAAGATCAACCGCACCACCACCGGCAACCTGGTCAATGCGCCGTTCGGCGGGGTCAAGCGGTCGAGCACCTCGACCTTCCGCGAGTCGGGCCGCACCGGGCTGGAGTTCTATACGCAAGTCAAGACGGTCTACCGGGGCGCCTGAGCCCGGCCGTCGCAAGGAGTCACAGAGATGAAGCAAGCCATCAAGCTGGAGTTGCGCGAAGCGCGCCACATGGTTGCCGCCGCGATCCGGCGCTCGGAAGAGATCGGCGTGCTGGAGTCGATCTGCGTGGTCGACGAGGGCGGTTATCCGCTCGCGCTCGAGCGCATGGACGGCGCCCGCATCACCGGGCCCCAGATTGCGTGGAACAAGGCGTTCACCGCCGCGGGCCACAAGCGCTCGACGCATCTGTTCACTACGCCGCCGAACGGTCCGGCGCTGCCGGGCAACGAGGCCTTCGGCATCCAGTGGAGCTTCGAGGGCAAGTTCGCCGCTTTTGTGGGCGGCTTCCCGATCGTGGTTGACGACGAAGTGATCGGCGGCATCGGCCTGTCCGGCGGCAATGGCGAGCAGGACACGCAGGCCGGCCTGGCCGCGCTGCAGGCGCTGGCCGAACTGCTGGCACCGCAGGACCTGAAGGTGCTGGTGCAGGCCGACATCAAGAAGTAAGCACGCTTGCCGGGAGGTTCCATGTCGTACCGCATCCAGATCGCCGAAACGGAGCAGGTCTTCTTTGTCGAGCGCGGCGAGACGCTGCTGCAGGCCGCGCAGCGCGCCGGCGTTGCCTTGCGCCACGACTGCCAGCTGGGCGGCTGCGGCACCTGCCGCATCCGGCTGCTCGACGGACAGGTGCGCTACGACGAGGAACCGTTCGGCCTGGCCCCCGACGAAGGCGCTGCCGGTTACGCGCTGGCGTGCCAGGCGCAGCCGCAGGCCGACCTGGTCATCAGCACGGCGCGCGACGACGAGGCCTGCGCCGAACCGGCGCGGCATCGCGCGGTGGTGCGGGCGCTGCGCGCGTTGTCGGCCGACGTCATGCACGTCGAGCTGGAGGTGCCCGGCGCGGGTGCGCTGGACTACCGGCCCGGCCAGTATTTGAAGCTGTTGAGCGCTGACGGGCTCGCGCGCAGCTTCTCGATGGCTTCGGTGCCGCGCGACGGGCGCATCGACCTGCACGTGCGGCGCATTCCCGGCGGCGCCTTTACCGATGGCATCCTGCCGCGCATGCGCGCCGGCGATGCGATCGAGGTCGAGTTGCCGCTGGGCACCTTCTTCTACCGCGAGAGCGACTACCGGCCGCTGCTGATGGTGGCCACGGGCACCGGCCTGGCGCCGATCAAGGCAATCCTGGAATCGCTGATGGACGATCCCGACTGCCCGCCGGTGTCGTTGTACTGGGGCATGCGGCAGGCGCAGGACCTGTACCTGCACGGCGAGATCCCGGCCTGGGGCGAACGGCTCTACGAGTTCCGTTACGCGCCGGTACTGTCGCGCGCCGGCGCGGACTGGCAGGGCCGGCGCGGTTATGTGCATGACGCGGCGCTGGCCGACCTGGGCGACCTCAGCGATCATGCGATCTACCTGTGCGGTTCGCCCGACATGATTCGTGACGCGCGTGCCGCCTTTATTGCGCATGGCGCCAGTCCCGACCACCTCTACGCCGACAGCTTCACGTTCCAGCACCCTTGTTAAGACATGGCGGTATGCATAAATGGCTGGTATACAATGACGCCAGCCTTTCCGCTTACGCCTCTGCCGACCCATGTCCCTCACTCCGCCTCCTGCCGCGCCCGCCGAGCCGCTGAGCCTCGGTGCCAGCCACTCGCCGCTGTTCGCCCTTGTTACCGACAAGCTGCGCGAAGGCATCCTGAACGGCAAATACGCTCCGGGCGAACGACTGGTGGAGAACAAGCTCTCGGCGGAACTCGGTGTATCGCGCATCCCGGTGCGCGAGGCGCTGCGCGCGCTCGCCAGCGAAGGGCTGGTGGTGATCGAGCCGCGCCGCGGCGCGACCGTGGCCAGCCTGTCGCCGGTGATTGCGCGCGAGATGGTCGAAGTTCGCGCCACGCTGGAGGGCCTCAACGCCAAGCTCGCCGCGCAGCGGCGCGACCCGGCGCTGGTGGCGGAGCTGGAAACCGTATTGCGGCAGGGCATGGAGGCCGCGGCGCAGGGCCGCGCGGATGAACTGCTGGCGCTCAATACGCGCTTCCATGAAGTGCTCGGCACCATCGCGGCAAACAGTGTGCTGCAGGAAATGATGCGTTCGCTGCGCGAGCGCACCGCGGTGCTGTTCGGCCCGGCCAACGTGGTGCGCGCGCGCCAGAACTGGGACGAGCACGCGCAGATCCTGCAGGCGGTCATCGCCGGCGACGCCGATTTGGCGGCCCTGCTGGCCGCGCGCCATGTCTACAGCGCCGCCAAGGCGGCTGACCTGCCGGTGGAAGGGCAGGGCAGCGCGGCGCAGGCAGCCTGAACGCTCCGGCTGCCTTCTCCTGGTTGTCCCGTCGTGGTACCGAAGCGTGGCCCATCCCGGCTCCGCATGCATGGATGCCCTTGAGCAGGGCATGATGTGCCCTGATATGACGCACTGCACCAATTGAGTGTATACTGTAGTCATTCAAGGTCACGAGATTTGCCATGCAGTCCTCCGAACAACGCTACCTTTCGCAACCCGTCGGCCAGCAGTTGCTCGGCCACTTTGCCGCCCGCGATGCGGTGCGCCATGCCACCCCTCTGGTGCCGCTGCGGCTGCGCGATATCGGCCGCTTCTTCCGCGCGCTGGGCGGCCGCGCCCCGCGCCGCGGGCATTGCTGATCCTTGCTGACTGACGCGCGGCGGAGCTCCGCTGCGCGTTCTGGCTGTTCCGGCCTTCCTCCTTGGCACGCGTTCTGCGGGCCATCCTCTCCTGTCATCCAAAACTTGCGCACACCGCTCGCGGGTGCCCGCGCGCATTGTCCTTGCACTGCGCGCGATACGGAATATAGTATACCAACGCAGCCGAAGTACGCGTGAGCCCCTCATACGCCCCCACCGCGCCGAACGGCGCGGATAACGACAAGGAGCCGATGTGAACCTGCCCGACTGGACGACTGGCGGATTTCCGCCGCTATGGGAGGTGGCGCAGCGGCTTGCCGACGGCACGGTGTCTGCGGAGCAATTGGTGGACGCGTGCGAGGCGGCGCAGAGGCAATGGCACGGCATCATCAATGCGATGGTGCTGTCGGATTTCGACGCGGCGCGCGCGGCCGCGCGCGACAGCGACCGGCGCCGCCGTGCCGGCCAGGCACGCGGCGTGCTCGACGGCGTGCCGTTCTCGGTCAAGGAGTCGTTCGATGTCGCCGGCTGGCCGACCACCTGCGGCAATCCGGCCCTGCGTGGGCACGTGGCCGGGCGCGACGCGGTGGTGGTACAGCGGCTGCGCGATGCTGGCGCGATCTTGCTCGGCAAGACCAATGTCCCGCTTGGCCTGCGTGACTGGCAGAGCTACAACGCGATCTACGGCACCACGCGCAACCCGCACGATCCGGCGCGCACGCCGGGCGGCTCGTCCGGCGGCAGCGCCGCGGCGGTGTGCGCCGGCCTGTCGTTCTTCGACGTGGGTTCCGACATCGGTTCGTCGCTGCGCAATCCGGCGCACTACTGCGGCATTTTCTCGCTCAAGCCCAGCCACGGGCTGGTGCCGCTAGCCGGCCACGGCACCGGTGCCGCGCGCTTCGGCGAGCAGGACATCAATGTCGCCGGCCCGCTGGCGCGCAGCGCGCGCGACCTGGAACCGGTATTGCGCGTGATCGCGGGCCCGGACGGTGACGACGCGCTGCCATACCGCCTGCAGTGGCCGCAATGCCCGCACCGCCGGCTCGCCGACTTCCGCATCGCCGTGTTGCCCACCCATGCCCAGGCCGAAGCGGACGGCGAGGTCGCCACGCAGATCGGGCAGCTGGGCCACTGGCTGGCGGAGCAAGGTGCCCACGTCGGCTGGCATGAACGGCCGGACTTCGACGCCGGCGAGTTGTGGCATGCCTACGTGACGCTGCTGCGCGCCACCACCTCGGTGCACATGGATGACACGGCCTTCGCCGATGCGCTGGCCCGCAGCGCCACCGCCACCGCCGGCGACCGCGACTACGCGACCCTGCAGTACACCGGCGCGACGCTGCGCCACCGCGACTGGCTGCGCCTGCAGGTGGCGCGCGAACGCTTTGCCGCTGCATGGCGCAGCTTCTTCACCCGCTACGACGTGCTGCTGTGCCCGGCCGCCGCCACCACGGCGTTTGCGCTCGACGAGGCCGGCGAGCCGTGGCAGCGCACGCTTAGCGTCAACGGGGCCCCGCAGCCGATGACCACGCAGTTGTTCTGGGCCGGCCACTCGGGTCTGTGCGGCCTGCCATCCGCCGTGGCGCCGATCGGCCCCGGTGCCGGCGGCCTGCCGGTGGGCGTGCAGATCGTCGCCGGCCGCTACCGGGATCTCACCGCCTTGCGTTTTGCCTGCCTGCTGGAGGAAGCAGGCTATGCCTACCGGCCGCCGCGGCCGACCGCCTTGCCGGCGGCGCACCACACCTGATTACAACCGACCACAAACACATCACACACCACTGGGGAGGGGATCATGTTCGATTGGTTCCGTGATTTGTCGCGCATGGAGCGCAAGGGATTCTATGGCGCGTTCCTGGGGCATGCCGTCGACGTGTTCGACTTCATGATTTATTCCTTCCTCATTTCCACGCTGCTGGGGCAGTGGGGCATGAGCAAATCGACGGCGGGGGCGATCGTCACCTGGACGCTGGTGTCATCTCTGGTCGGGGCCATCGGAGCCGGCATCCTGGCCGATCGCTACGGCCGCGTGCGCGTGCTGCGCTGGACCATTATCGTGTTCGCGGGCGCGTGCTTCCTGTGCGGGCTGGCGCAGTCGCCGGAGCAGCTGATGGTATTCCGCATGATTCAGGGACTGGGGTTCGGCGGCGAGTCGTCGCTGTGCATGGTGCTGGTGACCGAGATGATCCGCAACCCGGCACACCGCGGCAAATACTCGGGTTTCACCGCGAGCAGCTACTCCTTTGGCTGGGGCGCGGCGGCGATCGTATATGCCATCACGTTCAGCGTGCTGCCGGCGGAGACGGCATGGCGCGTCTGCTTCTTCCTCGGCATCCTGCCGGCGCTGGTGGTGATCTACCTGCGCCGCAACCTGGAGGAGCCCGAGATCTTCCTGAAGAGCCGCGCCGCCGGCCACCACGGCTCGGCGCTGGCCGGGCTGGGCCGGCTGTTCCGCGGGCCGCTGCTGGCCAAGACGCTGCTGTGCAGCCTGCTGTCCGGCGGCATGCTGGGGGCGTACTACGCCATTGCCACGTGGCTGCCCACCTTTCTCAAGACCGAGCGCGGCCTGTCGGTGTTCGGCACCAGTTCCTACCTGACGGTCACCATCATCGGCTCACTGGCCGGCTACGTGGCGGGCGCCTATGCCACCGACCGCTGGGGCCGGCGGCTTACGTACATCGTCTTCGCGGCGGGGGCGTTCATCGCCGCGCTGGTCTACATGGTGATCCCGGTGTCCAATACATCCATGCTGTTCCTCGGCTTCCCGCTGGGCGTGCTGATGCAGGGTGTGTTCGCCGGCATCGGCGCAACCATCGCCGAATCCTATCCCAACGATATCCGCGCGACGGGGTACGGCGTCTCGTACAACGCCGGCCGCGTGATCGGCTCGCTGTTCCCGCTGTCGGTGGGGTGGCTCAGCTCGGGCCACACCTCGCTGCCGACCGCGATCGCGATCGTCGCGGGCGTCGGCTATGCGATGGTGGTGGTGGCCGCGGCACTGTTGCCCGAAACCACCGGCATGGACCTGGAGCAGGCCGGCGGCAGTGGCGGCAAGGAAGATGCGGCGCCGCTGGGGCGGCCGGCGGGGACGGTGGCCTGAGAGCGAAGGGAGGACGCTGCCGGCACCTCAGCGCACCCACGCCGATATCGCCGGCAGCATCAAACTAACCCCGATCCCGATCAGCACCCCGAACGCGACCCGCCGCGTCGTGGTCGGCGAGAACGGCGGCGGAAAGCGCCGCCCGAGCAGCGTGGCAAGCACCACCACCGGCACCCCGATCGCGGCCTGCAGACAGATCGCGGCGTCCAGTTGCCCCTGCCAGGCCGAGAACAGCGTGCGCACGGACGAGGTCACGGTAAACACCAGGATCAGCGCGCAGCGGATTTCCACCGGCTTCATCGGCTGTCGGTAGAACTGGAAGATCAGCGGCGGCCCCGAGACGCCGAACATGCCGCTCAGCAAGCCGCCGAAAACGCCGCTCATGAAGAAGCTGCCGTCGCCGGAACGTTGCGGCAGCGGCTCGGGCTTGAAGGCGGCGCTCAGGCCGCCATACAGGATCACCGCGCCAAGCAGCAGCTGCAGCAGGGTGGCGGCGGTACTGCTCAGGTATTCCAGCACCAGCACGCCGACCAGCACCGAAGGCAGGATGCCGATCGCCGCCGCGCCCACGGCGCGCCAGTCGATATGCTGGAACTTGCCGGGCAGCGCGCAGGCGCTGTTGGCCAGCGTCACCAGGCTGACCACGGCGGCCACGGTGGCTACGGGGGCCAGGCCCAGGCCGCTGGTGGCGCCCATCACGATCATGCCGAGGCCAAAGCCGGTCACCGTCTGGAAATAGGTGCCGGCACCGAGCAGGGCCTGCAGGCCCAGCAGCGGCAACAACAGTTCTGCCTTCATGCCGCCTGCTCGCCCTTGGTGGCCGTTTCCGCGCTGGCTTGCGCCTGGATCACGGTGACGGCGATCACATGGAAGACGTCGTCGGCGCTGCAGCCGCGCGAGAGGTCATTGGCCGGCTTGTTCAGTCCCTGCAGCATCGGGCCGATGGCCTTGGCGCCGCCGACGCGCTCGGCCAGCTTGTAGCCGATATTGCCGGCCTCCAGGCTGGGGAACACCAGCACGTTGGCGTGGCCGTTCACCTGCGAATGCGCGACCTTGCGCGCGGCGATCTCGGCGACGATGGCGGCATCGAGCTGCACGTCGCCGTCGATGGCCAGGCCGGGGCGCTGCGCGCGCACGCGTTCGGTGGCGGCCACGACCTTGTCCACGGCGGCATGGTGTGCGCTGCCGCTGGTCGAGAACGACAGCATCGCCACGCGCGGCTCGTCATTCAGCAGGGCGCGCGCGCTGTCGGCGGCGGCCATGGCGATATCGGCCAGGGCCTCGGCATCCGGGTCGACCACCAGTCCGCAGTCGGAGAAGATCAGACCGCCCTTGAGGGTGTGGAAGGGCTCGCACAGCATCATCAGGAAGAAGCTCGACACCAGCCGGAAGCCGGGGGCCAGCCCGATCAGCTGGATCGCGTTGCGCACGACGTCGGCGGTGGTGTGGGCGGCGCCCGCGACCGAGCCGTCGGCATGGCCGAGGCGCACCATCAGGTTGGCAAAGCACAGCGGGTCCAGCACGGCGCGCTTTGCGTCGTCGAGCGTCATGCCCTTTTTCTGGCGCAGCGCGAAGAGCTGCTGGGCGAAGGAGGGCGTCAGCGCCGAGGTGGCGGGGTCGACCAGCGTCATGCCGTCGAGCGCGATGCCGTGGATGGCCGCGGCGGCGTTGATCTGGCGCGGGTCGCCAACCAGCACGATGCGCGCGATGCCTTCCTGCGTGGCGCGCTGCGCGGCCCGCAGGACGCGCGGGTCGTCGGCCTCGCACAGCACGATGCGGCGGGGCGCGGCGCGGGCGCGGTCGATGATGCGGAGGATGGGTTTCATGGTGGTTGGCTCGGTGAAACTGAAAAAAGGGCCGGAGCCCTTGTCATGCTGGTGGTTTGCTCCCCTCTCCCGCTCGCGGGAGAGGGGCAGGGGGTGAGGGCAGGCGGTGGCTATGCGAGGCGCTTCACTTCGTGGTTGCGCCCACCCTCACCCCGGCCCTCTCCCGCATGCGGGAGAGGGAGCACCCAATCGATATCGACAGGGTCCGACTTTGATCAGACGTAGTCCTTGTACTTGTCCAGGTAACGCACCGGCTTGGCCAGCGCATCGCGGCGGAACGGGTCGCCCAGTTCGCGGGTGCACATGATCTCGATGATGGTGGTCTTGCCGTGGTTCATCTGCAGGTCGATGGCGCGCTTCAGTGCCGGGCCCACGTCTTCCAGGCGATCCACCACGATGCCTTCCGCGCCCATCGCCTTGGCGATCTCGGCGAAGCTCTGGTTGTCGAGCTCGCCCGCGACGAAGCGGCGGTTGTAGAAGTCCACCTGGTTCTTCTTCTCCGCGCCCCACTGGCGGTTGTGGAACACCACCGCGGTCACCGGGATGTTGTGGCGCACGCAGGTCATGGTTTCCATCAGGCTCATGCCCCAGGCGCCGTCACCGGCGTACGACACGGCCGGGCGATGCGGCGCCGCGACCTTGGCGCCGATGATGGTGGGGAAGGCGTAGCCGCAGTTGCCCCAGCTCATCGCCGCGAAGAAGCTGCGCGGCTTCTCGAAGCGCAGGTAGCTGTTGGCCACCGAGTTGATGTTGCCGATATCGGTGGACACCATCACATCTTCCGGCATGGCCTTTTCCAGCTCGCGCAGCACCTGGCGCGGATGCAGGTAGTGGCCGCCGGTGGGCGTGCGCTCGTTCTTCTGCTCTTCGATCATGTCGAGCGAGTACGGGTCGCGCTCGTGGGTCCAGTCGTCCAGCTCCTTCTCCCACGCTGCCTTCTCGTTGGCGATTTCGGTGGCACGGCCGTCGCGGGTCGCATCGCAGGCGAGCGTGCGCCCGGCCAGGCGCTGGGTCAGCGCGATCGCGGCGGCCTTGGCGTCGCCGCAGATGCCGACCGAGATCTTCTTCACCAGGCCCAGCATCTTGTGATCGGCGTCGATCTGGATGATCTTGGCGGTCTTGGGCCAGTAGTCCATGCCGTGCTGCGGCAGCGTGCCGAACGGCCCCAGGCGCGAGCCCAGCGCCACCACCACGTCGGCGCGCGAGATCAGCTTCATCGCCGCCTTCGAGCCCTGGTAGCCCAGCGGGCCGCACCACAGCGGGTGGCTGGCCGGGAACGAGTCGTTGTGCAGGTAGCTGTTGACCACCGGTGCACCGAGGCGCTCGGCCAGCGCCTTGCATTCCTCGATGGCATCGGCCATCACCACGCCGCCACCCGAGATGATCACCGGGAACTTGGCGTTGGCCAGCAGCTCGGCCGCTTCGTTCAGGCTCTGCTCGCCGCCGGGGCCGCGGTCAAGGTTCTGCGGCTTCGGAATCTCGGCGGTGATCTTGCCGTAGAAGTGGTCGCGCGGGATGTTCAGCTGGGTCGGGCCCATCTCGGCCTTGGCGCGGTCGAAGCAGCGCGCGGTGAACTCGGCCATGCGCGCCGGGTTGGTGACGTGGCCCTGGTACTTGGTGAACTCCTGGAACATCGGCAGCTGGTTGGCCTCCTGGAAGCCGCCCAGGCCGATACCCATGGTGCCGGCTTCCGGGGTGACGATCACCACCGGGCTGTGGGCCCAGTAGGCGGCGGCGATCGAGGTCACGCAGTTGGAGATGCCGGGACCGTTCTGGCCGATCACCACGCCGTGGCGGCCCGACACGCGGGCGTAGCCGTCGGCCATGTGGCCGGCGCCTTGCTCGTGCACCACCGGGATCAGGCGGATGCCTGCCGGCGCGAAGATGTCCATCGCGTCCATGAAGGCCGAGCCCATGATGCCGAACATGTCGGTCACGCCGTTGGCGGCCAGCGTTTCGACGAAGGCTTCGGACGGGGTCATGGTCTGCGGGCCGGCCGGCACCTGGCCGTCCTTCGCGGCGGCCGAGCCACCGGAAACGGCGGGATTCGAGGTGGTTTCGAGGTCGCGCATGGCGTTGTCTCCTGATGAAGGTGTTATAAAGTGGAACATGGCGTTCCGGAAAATTGCTTGTTGGGGGAAATGTAGGCGGAAGACTTCCGTTGGTCAATAGAAAGTTTTGATTTACGGAATGAAAATAACAAAAAATCGAGACGAAGCGTTGGGCCTGGTGCCTCATTCGGCATTTATTGGGGCTGGAATGCGGCAGTCGACGCCCAGGCAGCCATCGGTCGGCGCAACGAGGCCCAGCGGTGGTTGTAGAAAAAAAGCGGGAAGGTCAATCAGATGGACCGCACGCGAACGGTGCGGCCCGGTGACGGCGGCTCAGTGAATGAAGCCGCCCTTGACGAAGCGCACCGGCTCGGCGTCCATGCGCAGCAACAGCGTTGTCAGGCCGTCGGCGCCGGCGGACGGGCGTGGAGCGGCGGCCGCCGGGCCGGAGACGCAGACCAGGTCGGCGTCGGACCAGGCCCGGCCGGGAATGCCGCGGGCCCGCAGCCAGCCGGCGCGGTCGGCCAGCAGCTGCGTGCCGGCCAGGTCCGTGGGCGCCTGGCCGGAGATCGCCGCGACGGCCTGCCAGGCCTGCGCCGAGGCCGCGGTGCAGCCGGCCCGGAAGCGTGGCACTTGCGCTGGGGGGCGGCCGTCGGGCGTGAGCAGCACGGTCAGGAAACGGGGATCGTCGAACGGCAGCGCGGTGGTGCCGTCAACCGCCACCAGCCGCACGCGCTGCCCGCCGCGCCATGCAGACAGGGCCACCGGCGCGGCGCCGGGGCAACGGACCGCCATCTCCGGCAGTTGCAGCGGCACGGGCCAATTGCCCGCGCTGCCGCTGCCGGCCGAGAGCGCCTTCATGTAGTCGATCACGGCCCAGGCCTCGCCGTCGCCAAGCCGGTCACGGAAGGCGGGCATGGTGGGCTGTCCGTGGCGGTCGCGCATGCCGGCCAGCACGTGCCAGAACAGCTCGCCGTCGGCGCGCCGTGCCAGCAGCGGACCGGCCAGCGTGGGCGGCCACACCGCCAGGCTGGCGGCGAGCGGTCCTTCGCCGCGCCCGTCGGTGCCGTGGCAGGCGGCGCAATGCTGTGCATAGACGCGCGCGCCGAGGGCGATGGTGTCGACGGAAAACCGTGCCGGGCTGGCGTGGAAGCTGGTGGGCGCGGCTGGCACCAGCAGCAGCGATGCGCTGGGCCACGGAGCCGCTGCCAGCGCCAGCGCGCCGGCCGCCACCAGCACGCCGCGGCGGCGACGCCAGGTGAGCGCCAGCGCCATGGCCAGCACGGCGACGGCCACGGCGCACAGGGTCAGGCCGACCTGGCGGGCAAGGCCGAGGTCGATCAGCAGGGTCTCGCCGGCGATGCGCCGCGCCCATGGCCAGGCGGGCTGGCCGTGGCTGTCGCCGGTCAGGCCCAGCGCATGCCAGAGCCAGAGCAGGCCGCGCTGCAGTGCCTCGACCAGCACCAGCAGCGCATTCAGCCATGCCTGCGGCGGCGGGCCGCTCATTGGCCGGCCCGCGCGCGGAAGGTCGGCGCCATGCGTTGCATTACCAGCTGGCGTCGAGTCCCAGGTGGCGCAACGCCTCATGGCGCAACGCGGTCAGGCGCGGATCGCCGCGATGTCGGGGATAGGGAAGGTCGACGCGGATCTCGGCCGCGATGCGCGCGGGGCGCTGGCTGAACACGATGACGCGCTGCGCCAGGAACAGCGCCTCTTCCACGTCGTGCGTGACCAGCAGCGCCGAGAAGCGCGAGCGCTGCCACAGCTCGACCAGGTCGCTCTGCATTGCCAGCCGCGTCAGTGAATCGAGCTTGCCCAGCGGCTCGTCCAGCACCAGCAGCCGCGGATCGTTGACCAGCGCGCGCGCCAGTGCCACGCGCTGCGCCATGCCGCCGGACAGCTGGTGCGGGAAGGCGCGCGCGAACGATTCCAGCCCGACCCGGCGCAAGGCGTCGTCGACGCGATGGCGCTGCTGCGCGAGGATGCCCTGCGCCTGCAGCCCGAGCGCGACGTTGTCCCAGACACGGCGCCACGGGTACAGCGTGGGATCCTGGAACACCACGATGCGCGACGGGTCCGGCTCGGTAATCGGCACGCCGTCCTGCAGGATGTCTCCCGACGTGGGCTGCTCCAGGCCCGCGACCAGCCGCAGCAGCGTGGACTTGCCGCAGCCGCTGGGGCCGAGCAGGGCGACGAATTCCCCCGGCGCGACGTCGAGGCTGACATCGTCAAGGACCTGCAGCCGCTCGTTGCCATGGCCGAACCAGTGGCTGACCTGCCGGATATCGATACGGGCGCCAGTTCGGGCTGTCGAGTCCTCACCTGCCGCTGCGTTAACTCCCCTCTCCCGCTTGCGGGAGAGGGGAGCCTTCTTCAAGCGCGGAAAAGACCCCGATGCCTTCAACCGCTCCACCACGCTCACCATTTCACCGTCCCCTTTTGCCACGACAACACCCGGTCGCGCGCGGCGAACAGCAGCGTGATCACGCCCGAGAACAGCAGCGCCATCACGATCAGCGCCGCATACATGTTCACGTACGAGGCCCAGCCCTGGGCCCAGGTCAGGTACCAGCCCAGGCCCGACTTCACGCCCATCATTTCCGCGGTGACCAGGACCGAGAACGAAGCGCCGAGCCCCATGAACAGGCCGACGAACACCTGCGGCAGCGCCGCCGGGATCGCCACGCGCAGCACCAGGAACCAGCCCGAGGCGCCCAGCGTGCGCGCGACGTCGTAATAGCTCTTGTTGACGCCGGCCACGCCCGACCACGTCAGCACCGCGACCGGGAACGCCGTGGCCAGCGCGATCAGGAACACCGCGGCGGAATAGCTCGACGGGAAGAAGTAGAAGGTCAGCGGCAGCAGCGCGGTCGAGGGCAGCGGCCCCAGCACGCGCAGCACCGGATGCACCCAGTAGCCGATGCGGCGCGACCAGCCGATCGACACGCCCACCAGGAAGCCCGCGAGTCCGCCGTATGCGACGCCCAGCCCCAGCAGTTTCAGCGTGTTCAGCGCACTCTCGCCCAGCCGCGGCCAGTCGTCCGCGTACACCTCGATCAGCGCTTGCGGCGGCGCGAAGAAGGGCGTGGGCAGGATCGCGGTCTTGGCGGTCAGGATTTCCCAGGCCGACAGCGCGACGGGCAGCGCCACCAGCCACGGCCCGGCGGTGCGCAACGCCGCCAGTGGGCGTTGCGCGGTCCGGGCCCGCTGGCCGGCCAGCGCCACCACGGCCAGCAAGACCGCGCCGGCCAGCGCGGCGATGCCCAGTTCCGCGGTATAGGCCCAGTCGCTGAAGCCCACGGCCTGGTTGGGCCATTGCCATGTCAGCGCACCAAACGCGGCCCACGCCAGCGCGGCGAGGATGCCGGTGGCCCAGATCGGGCCGGCGTGGCTGGATGCGGCTGCGGCTGCGGTCGCGTGCGATGCGGGCGCCGCAGAGGGCTGGCGCCCGAGGCCAGGCTCGAGCGCGCTTTGGCTTGTGGTCATGGCATTACCCCAGCACGTTGGCGTAGACATGCTGCGCCAGGCGTTTGGCATCGGTGGACTTCTTCAGCACGCCGATGCGGCGGAAATCGTCGGCATAGAAGGCGATCTCGTCGCGCAGGTCGACGCCGGTCGGGTGGTGGGTATAGGTCAGCGTGGCGTAGAGCTTGCGCAGGTCGTCCGGATTGATCTTGGGCGAGTACTTGGCGAACACCTTCGCGGCCTCGTTGGGATTCTCGTTGACATAGTCGGTGGCCTGCACGATGGCGCGCGCCAGCGACGTCGCCGCGGGGCGATCGTTGCGCACCAGTTCGCCGCGCGCGCCGACCACGCAGCAGACCTTGCGCGCGTATTCGCCGGTGAGGTTGGTGGCCAGTTCCACGTAGGCGCCGTTGGTGCGCTTTTCCAGCAGGTAGAGATTGGGGTCGCCGTCGGCGATGGCCTGGATCTCGCCCTTGTCGACCGCCACGCCCAGCAGGTCGGCCGGATACTGGCGCCAGGTGACGTCCTTGTCGGGGTCGATGCCGTGCTTGGCCAGCAGGATGGTGAAGAAGTGCTTGCCCGGCGCCGCCAGGTCGCTGACGCCGACGGTCTTGCCCTTCAGTTGCTGCAGCGTGGTGACCCCCGCGGCCTTCGCCCCCACCAGCCGCACGCAGCCCCCGTGCGAGCTGCCGATGATCTTGACGTCGAAGCCGGCTTCGAGCGGCTTGAGCCAGCGGTGGATCATGCCGACCGCGGCGTCGGCCTTGCCGGTGGCGATCGATTCCAGCAACTGGTCGGTCGAGCCGCTGTAGTTGATCAGGTCGACCTGCAGGCCGTTCTTCTCGAAGAAGCCTTTCTCCTGCGCCACCACGACCGGCGTCAGGCAAAAGGAATTCTGGTTCCAGGCAAAGGTCAGCTTGCGCGGCGCCGACCAGGCTTGCCGGCCAAGGATCAGCGCGGGCGCGGCCACGGCCGCGGCGCCGGCAAGCCGCAGCACGCGGCGTCGGCGCGGGTCGGCATGGTTAAGGTTCTGGCTCATGTGGGATTCCCGTCTTCGTGGTGTGGTGGGGTGGGGATGCGCTCAGGCGGCCTGGCGCTGTGTCCCTTGCGCGGCGTCGTGCTGCGCCACCAAGGCACGCACGCGCGGGATCAGTTCGCGGCCGTAGTCGACGGCGTCTTCGAGCGGATCGAAGCCGCGGATCAGGAAGGTGGTGACGCCCAGTTCGTAGTAGGCCAGCAGCGCCTGCGCGACCTGCTCGGGCGTGCCGACCAGCGCGGTGGAGTTGGAACGCCCGCCGGTCTCGCGCGCGATCGCGGTCCACAGGCGCTGGTCCACGCGGTCGCCTTGCTCGGCCGCCGCGAGCAGGCGGCGCGCCCCCTCGCTCTGCTGCGGGCCGCCGCGGCTGTAGCCGGCCTGTACGCGCAGTGCGCGGGTGCGTTCCAGGATGCGGTCGGCGCGGGCCCAGGCCTTGTCCTCGGTATCGGCCAGGATCGGGCGGAACGATACCGAGAAGCGCACCGTGCGGCCGTGGCGCGCGGCTTCGGCGCGCACGCGTGCGGTCAGCTCGCGCACCTGGTCGAGCGATTCGCCCCACAGCGCGTAGACGTCGGCATGCTTGCCCGCGACCGCCAGCGCGGCGACCGAGGCGCCGCCGAAATAGATCGGCACATGCGGCTGCTGCGCGGGCTTGACCTCGGAGAAGCCCTGGGTAAAGCGGTAGAACTCGCCTTCATGGTCGAACGGCCTGGCCTCGGTCCAGATCCGGCGCAGGATGTGCAGGTACTCGTCGGTGCGCGCATAGCGCTGGTCATGGTCGAGGAAGTCGCCGTCGCGCTGCTGCTCGCTGTCCGAGCCGCCGGAGATGACATGCACGCCCAGGCGGCCGCCGCTGAACTGGTCGAGCGTGGCGATCTGGCGCGCGGCCAGCGTCGGCGCGGTAAAGCCGGGGCGATGCGCCAGCATGAAATGGATGCGCTCGGTCACGCTGGCGGCGTAGGCGATGGTCAGCGTCGCCGATGGTCCGGTGGAGTGGTGCGGCACCAGGATGCGGTCGAATCCGGCCTGTTCATGGGCCTGGGCAAACGCGCGCACGTAGTTGCGATCGATCACCGGACCTGACGGGGGATGGATCTCGGATTGCTTCTGGCTCTGGATCATGCCGATGAAATCGACGCTCATATGCGTTCTCCTGGAAGTCGGTGTCGGGCGGGATTGGGCTGAGGCAGAAAGTACGACAGCGGCGCGGCTTCGCTAACGAATAAAAACGACGCTCCATATTCAATAAGCATCGTTTTCGCCGGGCCACGGCGGCGCTACGCTAGGCGGCATTCGATGCGCACTGCGCTGATCTTTTCCGGAGTCCTGTTCCATGTCTTCGACGTCTGCCCTGCGCCGGCTGCCAGGCAGCGATGCGCGCCTTGGCGAGTCGCTGGCGGCGCTGTCGACGCGCTTTGCCGGCGACGCCGGCGCGCACGATGCCGCGGCCAGCTTCCCGCACGACAACTTCGTGCTGCTGCACGACCATGGCCTGATCGCGCAGGTGGTGCCGCGCGCGCACGGTGGCGGCGGCGCGGGCCTGGCGCAGGCGCGCCGCATCGTGGCCGCGCTGGCCGGCGGCGACGCCGCGACCGCGCTGGTGCTGACCATGACCTACCTGCAGCATCGCGCCATTGCGCGCACCGATTCGCACTGGCCGGCGGCGCTGCGCGAGCAGGTCTTCGCCAGCGCGGTGCAGGAGGGCGCCCTGATCAACTCGCTGCGCGTGGAACCGCAACTGGGCTCGCCCGCGCGCGGCGGCCTGCCGGCCACGGTGGCGACGCGCGTGGCCGACGGCTGGCGCATCAGCGGCCGCAAGCTGTACAGCACCGGCATCCCGGCCTTGCGCTGGCTCGCGGTGTGGGCGCGCACCGACGAGCCGCAGCCGCGCGTGGGCGTGTTCCTGGTGCCGGGGCCCGCGGCTGGTATCGCCGGCGTGCGCATCGTCGAGAACTGGAACCACCTTGGCCTGCGCGCCTCGGGCAGCCACGAGACCGTACTCGACAACGTCTGGATTCCGCCGGACCACGCCGTCGATATCCGTGCGCCATCGGCGTGGGCGCCGGCCGGCGCCAGCCAGGCGGACGCTGACGCCAACGCCGACCAGCAGGCCTGGATGGTGGTGCTGCTGGGCAGCCTCTATGACGCGGTGGCGCGCGCCGCATCCGCCTGGCTCAACGACTTCGTGCGCGAGCGCGCGCCCGGCAGCCTGGGCGCGCCGCTGGCCACGCTGCCGCGCGTGCAGGAGGCCGTCGGCGAGATCGCCGCGCTGCTGCGCGTCAACCAGGTGTTGCTCGACGACGCCGCGGCGCGCACCGACGCGGGCGAGCCGCCGGCCATTGCCGACAGCGGCCTGCTGAAGTTCACCGTGACCGGCAATGCCATCCGCGCGGCGGAGCTGGCGCTGCAGCTGTCGGGCAACCACGGGCTGAGCCGCAACCACCCGCTCGAGCGCCACTATCGCGACGTGCTGTGCAGCCGCATCCATACGCCGCAGAACGATTCGATCCTGCTCGCCGCCGGGCGCGCGCAACTTGGCGTGTAAGCGCCACCGCGCCCGCCGTGCTATGTTTGCGGGGCCAGCGCCCCGCAGAGGGCGCATGGCCGGCCCCGGCGGCCGGCAACCACAACGAGACACCCGGAGCATTCCCATGGGCAGTTCCCCCGATCCGAACGCGCTGGCACCGCTGCGCGATTTCATCACCGGCCTGGCCGCGCTGCTCGACCAGCATCCCGACGAGCCCCGCATCCTGCGTGAAGGCGGGGCCTTGCTGGCAAAGCTGGTCGCGCGCGATGACTGGCTGCCCGAAGCGTGGGCCCGGCCGCACCCCGAGTACTACCAGCAGCACCTGCTGCATTGCGATTCCGCCGAGCGTTTTTCCATCGTCAGCTTTGTCTGGGGACCGGGCCAGCGCACGCCGATCCACGACCACACCGTATGGGGCCTGATCGGCATGCTGCGCGGCGCGGAAGATGCGCAGGCGTTCGCGCTCGACGCCGCCGGGCGCCCGGTCGCCAGCGGCGCGAGCGTGCGCCTGCTGCCCGGGCAGGTCGAAGCCGTGTCGCCGGCCGTGGGCGATATCCACCGCGTCAACAACGTCTACGACGACCGCGTCTCGGTCAGCATCCATGTCTACGGCGCCAATATCGGCGCGGTGCGCCGCTCGGTCTACGCCGAGGACGGCACCCGCAAGCCCTTTGTCTCGGGCTATTCCAACCAGACCCTGCCCAACCCGTGGGACCGCTCCCGCGATTTTGCCCAGTCATGACCAACGTTTCCGCTACGCCGGCCTTTCCGACGGTTTCTCCCGAAGCCGTGCGCAACGCCTTGCGCAACCGCGACGAAATCGCACTGATCGACGTGCGCGAGGAAGATCCCTTCGCGCAGGAGCACCCGCTGTGGGCCGCCAACTTCCCGCTGTCGCGGCTGGAACTGGACGCGTGGGCGCGCATCCCGCGCCGCGATACGCAGATCGTGGTCTACGGCGACCATGCCGGCGCTGACCTGGCGCCACGCGCGGCGGCGGTGCTGCAAGGCCTGGGTTATACCCGCGTGCATCTGCTGGAGGGCGGGCTGCGCGCATGGATCGAGGGCGGCGGCGAGGTGTTTCGCGACGTCAATGTGCCGAGCAAGTCGTTCGGCGAAGTGGTCGAAGCCGCCCGCCATACGCCGTCGCTGGCGGCCGAGGAAGTGCAGGCATTGATCGACAGCCGCGCCGATGTGGTGATCGTCGATGCGCGCCGCTTCGACGAGTACCAGACCATGAGCATCCCCACCGCCACCAGCGTGCCGGGTGCCGAGCTGGTGCTGCGCGTGCGCGAGCTCGCGCCCGATCCGCGCACGCGCGTGATCGTGAACTGCGCGGGCCGCACGCGCAGCATCATCGGCACGCAATCACTGGTGAACGCGGGGATCCCGAACCCGGTGGCGGCGCTGCGCAACGGCACCATCGGCTGGACCCTGGCCGGCCAGCAGCTGGAGCATGGCGCCAGCCGCCGCGCCCCGGCCGCGGTCGGCGACGCCAACCGCGACAGCGCCCGCCGCGGCGCGCGCGAGATCGCCGACCGGGCCGGCGTGCGGCGCATCGCGCTGGCGCAGCTGGACACGCTGCAGGCGCCCGGGCGCACGTTGTACCGCTTCGATGTGCGTACGCCGGAGGAATTCGCCGACGGCCACCTGCCGGGTTTCGTCAACGCGCCGGGCGGGCAGCTGGTGCAGGAAACCGACCACAGCGCGCCGGTGCGCGGCGCGCGCATCGTGCTGGCGGACGATGACGACGTGCGCGCCGGCATGACGGGATCCTGGCTGGCGCAGATGGGCTGGGAGGTCTGGGTGGTGGAACCGGTGGCCGCGTCGGCGCGCAGCGAAACCGGAGCGGTCGCCGCGCCGGTGCCAACGCCAGCGCCCGTCGCCAGCATCGGCACGGCGCAGCTGGTCGCATGGCTGGATGCCGGTGACGGCAACACCGCCGTGCTGGATTTCACCACCAGCGCCAACTACGTCAGGCGCCATATCCCGGGGGCGTACTTTGTCATTCGCGCCCAGCTGGCCGACGCGCTGGCCCGCATCCCGCGCCCGCAGCGCTACGTGCTGACCTGCGGCAGCAGCCTGCTGGCGCGCTTTGCCGCCGCCGACCTGCGGCGCCTGACCGATGCGGAGGTGTTCGTGCTGGAAGGCGGCACCCAGGCGTGGATTGCCGCGGGGCTGCCGCTGGAGAGCGGCGAGACGCACCTGGCCTCGGAACGAACCGACCGCTATCGCCGCCCCTATGAAGGCACCGACAACCCGCGCGAGGCCATGCAGGGCTACCTGGATTGGGAATTCGGCCTGATCGCGCAGCTGGAGCGCGACGGCACGCATGGGTTCAGGGTGGTGTAGGGCGGCTGCATGATATGCAGTGACGCTGCATATCATGCAGCGACGCAGCCGTCCAGCGGCGCAGCCGGGCCCAAACCCACCCCCCAGCCCCAAGGCGCTTCCACCTTGCGCAGGTGGTTGGGGGCCAATGTCGCCACCGGATGGCTGCCCAGGAAACGGCGATTGGATATCGCGCGGACCTGGTCGATCAGAAGATCCGTTTCATGGGCCAGCCCCGGCAACTTCCCCAGCGCCACCCGCAGGGGAAAGCAATCCTCGGGCTCGATCTGTGATGTCCCGGGCACGACGATGGTGGTCGGATGGCCGGCATCGTTGAGCAGGTCTGTTTGCAGCACCAGCGCTGGCCGGTTGCGCTTGGCCGGCTCTTCCCGGTGGGTCTGGGGGTTGAGATAGCGCTTATTTGTCACTCGTTTCTGTATTACAAAGTTGCAGACGATGAACTCTTTAGCCGCTGGTCAAAGGGTCCATGAAGCCTACGGAGCCGGGCAATAGCGGGGTAGGGGACAAGTCTGAAAGGCCTGCAAGGCGCGCGATCTCTCTACAGCAAGGGAACGAACGTAACGATTCCCTGTCAATCGTAATCGTTCAGTTACAATGCTGTCCTGCAGCATCCCGGTGGGGCCGTGACACACCCTGGTCCCCGGCGATGCCGTCAATGCCCCCGACCCAATGCGACTGTTGTTCCTGCTGCTGACTGCCATGTGCCTGTCGCTGCTCTCCTTTGGAGCAGCGGCGGACGCGCGCGCGGCGTTGCCAGGGCCGCAGCAGGCGGGGGTGGACCTGATCGACATGGCGGCGGCCCAGCCCGTCGACGATCTGGGCCGCATCGTGGTGCCCGGCGACGATGGGCTGCACGACGACGATATCTGCGATGACCCGCCCCCCGGGTACTGCAATATCTGGTCCGCCGACCTGCTCGATCCGCTCGACCTGCTCGACGAGATCGAGGAATCCAGCGCGCTGTTCGCATTACCCCCGGTGAAGCTGCTGCTGCCCACCGGCGACGTGGCCCAGCGCCCGCCAGGCCGCGCCGATCCGCCGCCTTCGGCCTTTTTCCGGCCGCCCATATTCCTGGCCTGACCGCTTTCCTGCGCCCGCATCGCGCGTGCTGCCGCATGCAGCCGCCCGGCCGCGGGCCGCGCCCCTTTGCCTGACATCGCCAGCCTGCTTGCCGCCTGACCGCGCGGGCATGCCGCCGCCGTTGTGCGTCCTGCCGTGACCGCGTCCCCGCGATGGCGTCACCCGGGGCGGGCGGCAGCGTGGCGAAAGGCAGACGTACTGCTTGCATTCCCGACTCATGACAACAACCAAGCTGACCCTGATCGCGTCGCTTTCGCTGATGGCGCTTGCCGCGGCCCCGGCCCAGGCCGGAGCCCAAGGCGAGACCTCCGCGAAGGCGACAGACCTGGCCGGTGCCGCGCCCGCGGCCCGCGCACCGCTGTCCAAGCCGGCTGCCGCGCCGCTGCCGGGCGCCGCCATCCTGGCGGCCGCCGCCGTACCGAAGACCGCTCCTGCCGGCGCCGCTGCCGCCGGACCCGCCTACTCGCTGCCCCAGTTGCTCGACCTGGCCCAGTCCACCAACAAGGGCGTGGCCGCCGCCGAAGCCAATGTCGATGCGGCCAGCGCCGCCATCAGCAGCGCCCGCGCCTATCCGAATCCGCAGGTCGAGGTGATGTATGGCCGCATGTCCGGCAAGCAGCCGGGCGTGGCCAGCGGCAATGCGCCCAGCTATGCGGTGGTGCAGAAGTTCGATTATCCGCACCAGCGCAGCCTGCGCGAGGCCATGGCGACCCGCGGGCTGGAGTCGTCGCAGGCGGTGCGGCAGGGCTTCCGGGCCGACCTGGCCGCGCGCGTGAAGACCGCCTACTACGACGTGCTGCGCCGCGAGAGCGAGTTGCACGCGGCCGAGGAAGACCTGGCGATGATGCGCCAGATCCATTCGCGCGCACGCCTGCGCGTGGAGGTGGGCGAGGCCCCGCGCTACGAGCTGATCAAGGCCGAGACCGAACTGCTGGCGTCGCAGAAGAGCCAGCAGACCGCCGAGCTGCGCGTCAACCAGGCCAAGGCCGCGCTGCGCCAGCAGGTGGGCGGCGCCATGCCGGGCCAGTATTCGCTGGCGGGCATGCTGGGCCAGTCGCCCGACGTGCCGCCGCTGCAGGCGCTGCGCGACACCATGATCGCCGGCAACGCCGAACTGGTCCAGCGCCGCACGGAGCTGGAGCGCGCGCAGCTGGGCGTGGACTACCAGAAGTCGCTGCGCTGGCCGGAAGTGGCACTGCGTGCCAGCACCGACCGCCAGCCTGACAACAACGTCTCGCAGATCGGCCTGATCCTGACCATCCCGCTGTGGGACCGCCGCGGCGGTCCGGTGGGCGAAGCCACGGCGCAGGCCACCCAGGCGCGCAGCGCGCTGGAGATGCGCGAGTTCGAGCTGACGCAGGAACTGGAAGCGGCCTACCGCCAGTACGAGATCAACCAGGCCCAGGTGACGGCGCTGGAGTCCGGCATCGTGCGCGAGGCCGAGTCGGCGCTGGGCGTGGCCGAGGCCGCCTACCGCTTCGGCGAGCGCGGCATCCTGGACTACCTCGATGCCCAGCGCGTGCTGCGGGGCGCGCGCAATGAGCTGATCGCCGCGCAGTACGACCTGCAGCTGGCCGCGATCCAGATCGAAAAGCTTATGTCGACCGCCCCGGGCGCCACCGCCGCGCCGGGCCTGCAGCCGACGTCCAACATCGAACAGAAATAACCATGCGTCCCAATTTCCTGCTTTCGCTGACGGCCGCCGCCGTCCTGACGTTCAGCCTGGCGGCCTGTTCCGACAAACCTGAGCCGGTGGCCGAAGCGCCCAAGCTGCCGCCCGGCGTGATCCAGCCCGAGGGCAACCTGCAGAAGGGCCTGAAGGTGGCACCGGTGGCCACGTCCCCGTTCAGCGAGATGCTGCGCGTGGCCGGCCGCGTCGATTTCGACGAGCAGCGCGTGTCGCGCATCGGCGCCAGCGTGACCGGCCGCGTCACCGACCTGTATGCCACGCTGGGCCAGGAAGTGAAGGCCGGCCAGGTGCTGGCGCGCCTGCACAGCAGCGAGCTGGGCGCGGCGCAGATGGCGTTCCTGAAGAGCGAGGCCCAGACCGAGCTGCAAGGCCGCAACGCCGAGCGCGCGCGCCAGCTGTTCGCCGCCGACGTGATCGGCCGCGGCGAACTGCAGCGCCGCGAGAGCGAACTGGCGATCGCCTCGGCCGAGATGCGTGCCTACCGCGACCAGCTGCGCGTGCTGGGCATGTCGGCGAGCTCGATCGCGCAACTGGCCAAGAGCGGCAGCATCAACTCGCACTCGCCGGTGTATTCGAGCATCAGCGGCACCGTGGTCGAGCGCAACGTGGCGCAGGGCCAGGTGGTGCAGCCCGCCGACGCGCTCTATACCGTGGCGGACCTGTCGCGGGTATGGGTGGTGGCCGAGGTGCCCGAGCAGCAGGCCGCGCAGGTGGCCGAAGGCCAGAGCGTCGAGATCGAGGTGCCGTCGCTGGCCAACGGCGCCGGGCGCCAGACCATTACCGGCAAGCTGATCTACGTGGGCCGCACGGTCAACCCGCAGTCGCGCACGGTGCTGGTCCGCACCGAGCTGGAGAACCGCGAGGGCCGGCTCAAGCCAGCCATGCTGGCGAGCATGCTGATTGCCGGCAAGCCGGTCGACCAGCTGGTGGTGCCGGCGGCGGCGGTGGTGCGCGACGGCAATGACGAGCTGGTCTATGTCGAGATGCCGGGCAACAAGTACCGCCTGACCCGCGTCAAGCTGGGCGCCGAAAGCGACGGCATGCGCGTGGTCCAGAACGGCGTGAAGGCCGGCGACCGCATCGTGGTCGAGGGTGCCTTCCACCTGGACAACGAGCGCAAGCGCCTCGAACAAGGGTAATCGGCCATGATGAAATCCCTAGTCGAAGCCGCCATCAAGCAGCGGCTGGTGGTGTGCGTCCTTGCCGTGGTGCTGTTCTTCTTCGGCCTGCGCGCTGCCACCAAGCTGTCGGTGGATGCGTTCCCGGACGTGACCAACGTGCAGGTGCAGATCGCCACCGAAGCCGCGGGCCGCTCGCCCGAGGAAGTGGAGCGCTTTGTCACCGTGCCGGTGGAAATGGCCATGACCGGCCTGCCCGGGCTGGAAGAAATGCGCTCGCTGAACAAGGCCGGCCTGTCGCTGATCACGCTGGTGTTCACCGATGCCACCGACGTGTACTTCGCGCGCCAGCTGGTGATGGAGCGCCTGATCGAAGTGGGCGGGCGCATGCCCGAGGGCGTCACGCCCGTGCTGGGGCCGGTCTCGACCGGCCTGGGCGAGGTCTACCAGTACACGCTGGACCGCGCCGACGACGGCAACCGCGAACTGACCCAGGAAGAGCTGGCCGAGCGCCGCATCGCCCAGGACTGGGTGGTGCGCCCGCTGCTGCGCTCGATTCCCGGCGTGGCCGAGATCAACTCGCAGGGCGGCTACGTGCGCCAGTACCAGGCGCTGGTCAACCCGGAGCGCATGCGCCACTACGGCGTGTCGATCCAGCAGGTCTACGAGGCGCTGGCGCGCAACAACGCCAACTCCGGCGGCGGCGTGCTGCCGCACTACGCCGAGCAGTACCTGATCCGCGGCGTCGGCCTGGCCAAGGGTGTCGAGGACCTCGGCAGCATCGTGCTGAAGGAAGTCAACGGTACGCCGGTCTACCTGCGCGACGTGGCCAACGTCACCATCGGCCATGAGGTGCGCCAGGGCGCGCTGGTCAAGAATGGCCAGACCGAGGCGGTCGGCGGCATCGTCATGATGATGCGCGGCGGCAATGCCAAGGAAGTGGTCAGCCGCGTCAAGGCCCGCGTGGCCGAGATCAACGAGCGCGGCATGCTGCCGGGCAAGCTGCAGATCGTGCCGTACTACGACCGCAGCGAGCTGGTCGACGCGGCGCTGTGGACCGTGACCAAGGTGCTGCTCGAAGGCGTGGTGCTGGTGGTGATCGTGCTGTTCCTGTTCCTGGGCGACGTGCGCTCGTCGGTGATCGTGCTGGCCACGCTGGTGCTGACGCCCTTGCTGACCTTCATGGTGATGAACGAGGCAGGGCTGTCGGCCAACCTGATGTCACTCGGGGGGCTGGCGATCGCCATCGGCCTGATGGTCGACGGCTCGGTGGTGGTGGTCGAGAACGCGTTCGAGCGGCTCGGCCACAAGGAGCCGGGGCTGTCCAAGACCGAGATCCTGGTCAAGGCGGTGCAGGAAGTGGCCACGCCGGTGATCGTCGGCGTCGGCATCATCATCCTGGTGTTCCTGCCGCTGATGACGCTGTCGGGCATGGAAGGCAAGATGTTCGCGCCGCTGGCGTTCACCATCTCGATCGCGCTGGCGATCTCGCTGTTCCTGTCGCTGACGCTGTCGCCGGTGCTGTCGTCGTACCTGCTCAAGGGCGGTGCCGAGCATGACACCTTCCTGATCGCCTTCATGAAGCGCCATTACCTGCGCCTGCTGCACTGGGCGCTGGGCAACAGCCGCAAGACCGTGCTCAGCGCGGTCGGCGCCTTTGTCGCCACGCTGCTGATCGTGCCGCTGCTTGGTACCTCGTTCATCCCCGAGATGAAGGAAGGCTCGATCGTGCCCGCGATCGACCGCGTGCCCAACATCTCGCTGGAAGAGTCGATCAAGCTGGAGAAGGAAGCCAACAAGCTGGTGCTGGGCGTGCCGGGCGTGAAATCGGTGGTGTCGGGCGTGGGCCGCGGCGAAAGCCCGGCGGACCCGCAGGGCCAGAACGAATCGACCCCGATCGCCAGCCTGAAGGACCGCGACGAGTGGCCCGACGGCTGGACCCAGGACGATATCGCCAACGCCATCCGCGAAAAGCTCAAGGCCATTCCGGGCGTGCAGATCGTGATGGCGCAGCCGATCTCGGACCGCGTCGACGAGATGGTCAGCGGCGTGCGCTCCGACGTGGCGGTGAAGGTGTTCGGCGATGACCTGGACAAGCTGCGCGAGCTGGCGGGCGAGATCGCCCGCGTCGCCGGCGGCATCCAGGGCTCGCAGGATATCCGCATCGAGCGCGTGTCGGGCCAGCAGTACCTGTCGATCGAGATCGACCGCCAGGCGATTGCGCGCTACGGGCTGAACGTCTCCGACATCCACGACGTGATCGAGATCGCCATCGGCGGCAAGCGCGCCACGGATATCTTCGAAGGCGAGCGCCGCTTTGCCGCGGCGGTGCGCCTGCCGGACGAGTTCCGCAACAACGTGCAGTCGATCCGCCAGCTGCTGGTGAACACGCCGGACGGCACGCAGGTGCCGCTGCAGAGCGTGGCCAGGATCGAAGTCAATGACGGCCCGGCGCAGATCAGCCGCGAAATGGCCAAGCGCCGCGTCGTGGTGATGATCAACGTGAAGGACCGCGACCTCGGCGGCTTCGTCGCCGAGCTGCAGCAGGCCGCCGACGCCAAGGTCAAGCTGCCGGAAGGCTACTACTTGGAGTGGGGCGGCCAGTTCCAGAACATGGAACGCGCCATGGGCCACCTGAAGATCATCGTGCCGGTCACCATCGCCGCGATCTTCTTCCTGCTGTTCCTGCTGTTCAACTCGCTGCGCTTCGCCACGCTGATCATCACGGTGCTGCCGTTCGCATCGATCGGCGGCATCATCGGGCTGTTCGTCACCGGCGAATACCTGTCGGTGCCGGCGTCGGTGGGCTTTATCGCGCTGTGGGGCATGGCGGTGCTGAACGGGGTGGTGCTGGTGTCGTACATCCGCACGCTGCGCGATTCGGGCCTGTCGCTCGACGAGGCGGTGGTGCAGGGCGCGACCCAGCGTTTCCGTCCGGTGATGATGACCGCGACCATCGCCATGCTGGGCCTGGTGCCGTTCCTGTTCTCGACCGGCCCCGGCTCCGAAGTGCAGCGCCCGCTGGCGGTGGTGGTGATCGGCGGGCTGATCACGTCGACGCTGCTGACGCTGGTGATGGTGCCGACGCTGTACCGCTGGTTCGATGATCGCAAGCCGGATCCGACGCGGGATGTGCCGGTGTAAGGCTAGTCGGTTGCCTTGACGGGCCTGCAGGTTTGCTCCCCTCTCCCGCTTGCGGGAGAGGGAGTACCCCGGCGGTAATTCATGAACCGGTGGACTGGGCCGGCCGATTCGTCTAAAGACAACGCCCCATGCAAGTGGCAACTTGCATGGGGCGTTATTCTTTGCCGATCAACACAGGCACCTACGCCAGCCGCATCTCCAGCTGCCGCGTCCACAGTTCCAGCACGAAATCCGGTTCCTCGTGGCGGATATGCCGGTACAGCCCCCGCTGCGCGCCGATCGCGTCATGCACCGCCTGCGCGGTGATCTGCTGCTCGGCGAACGGATGCCGGAAATGGCAGGCGACGATGACGCCGTCGTCGGCCAGCGCGCGCGCGGCCATGGCCGCGACTTCGTGCCAGTCCGGCTTGGGAAAGTAGTAGCCCAGTTCGGAAAACACCATCAGGTCAAAGCTGCCGTCGGGCCACTGCTGCGGCAATTCGCCGGTCAGCACGCGTGCGTGCGGGAACGGCGCCAGCCGTTGCCGCGCCTGCTCGGCAGCGCTTTCGGCCAGTTCCATCGCTATCAGCGCGTCGCAGCGCGGCGCCAGCGCCACGCTCAGGTGGCCGCCGCCGCAGCCGGGCTCGAAGGCGCGGGCGAAGCGCTCGCGCGGCAGCGTGGCCAGCAGCAGGGCGCGCTTGCGCGCTTCATACCAGCGCGTGCCGATGCCCCATGGGTCCTGGTTGCGGCCGTACAGGCCGGCGAAATAGTCGCGGTCGACCGGCATGGCGGCAGGCCTCAGTAGCCGTAGTACGGCGCTTCGCGGTAGTAGCCCGAAGGCTGCGGGGCGCACGGCACGTAGGCGCGGTCGTAGTCGCGGTAGCAGTAGCCCGGCGGCACCGCCGGCGCTGCGTATGAGACCGGCGCGGGGGCGTAGGTGACGGGTGGCGGCGCCACCGGTGCCGCCACCACCGGCCCCGAGGCCAGCATGGCGCCCAGCGCCAGGCCGGCCAGCGCGCCGACCGCCAGCACCGCGCCGGCATTGGAGCCGCCATGGTGGTGGTGCCGGCCGCGCGCCGAGGCGGAACCGGCGGCTACCAGGGTCGCGGCCAGGACCGCCGCGGCGACGATGCGGGTGGAGGGGCGCATTTCGGACTCCTTGTCATGCACAGCTTGTGTTCCTGAATGATGGACGCAAAGCGGCGATCAAGGTGTTTCGGGCCCCGGGTCGACTTGTTAGCTTTGTAACCGCGGCTTTTAGGACCTGGCTTTTTTAATGCGGTGTAAGACGCGGTAAAACGGCCGTGTCCGAAAGCGCCTATCCGAGCGTTTCGGCCAGCGCCCCCAGCCCGCGCGCGCTGGCGGCAAGCTCCCCGGCCAGCGCCGAGACCAGCTCCGCCGCCGGCAGTGCCCGGGCCAGCGGCACCGCCTGGCCGGCCCACTGCGCGGCAAAGTCGGCGCTGCTCTGCGCCTTGGCGGCGGCGTGCAGGGCCTTGCCGGCATCGTAGGCGGTGGGGTAGTCGGGCGTGGCGGGCGCGCCGGCTGCCGCACCCAGCTCGGTGAAGCGGTTGGCCAGGCCACGGGCATGGCGGCCGGAAATGGCCCGCGTCAGCACGGTCGGACGCTTGTGCGGCTGCAGCAGCGCCTCGCGGTAAGGGCCGTCGGCCACGGTCTCGGGGCAGGCGATAAACGCGGTGCCAAGCTGCGCGGCCTGCGCGCCGAGCGCCAGCGCCGCGGCAATGCCGGCACCGTCCATGATGCCGCCCGCGGCGATCACCGGCAGGCGGGTCTGCGTCGCCAGCATGCGTACCAGCGCGAAAGTGCCCAGGCCTTCGTCGACGGCGGCCGGGTCGAACACGCCGCGATGACCGCCGGCCTCGATGCCCTGCGCGACGATCGCGTCGAGGCCGGCCGCCTCGATGGCGCGCGCCTCATCGAGCGAGGTGGCGCTGGCCAGCAGCACGATGCCGGCGTCGCGCAGCGCGCGGATGCGGCCCGCATCGGGCAGCCCGAAATGGAAGCTGACCACGGCCGGGCGTTCTTCCAGCAGCATCGCGTGCATGGCTTCGTCGGTGACGTAGCTGCGATAGATCTCGCGCAGCGCCGTCGGCGGAGTCGCGCCGAATTCGGCGAAGCGCGGTGCAAGATAGGCCAGCCAGGCCTGCTCGCGCGCGGCATCGGCGACGGCCGGCGCATGGCAGAACACATTGATGTTGAACGGTCCGCTGGTCAGCGCGCGGGTCTCGCGGATGGCCTTGCGCGCGGCCTCGGCATCCATCGCGCCTACGCCGAGCGAACCGAGCCCGCCGGCATTGGTAACGGCCGCAGCGAGCGCGGGCGTGCTGACACCGGCCATGGGTGCCTGGATGATCGGGGTGCGTATGCCGAGCCGGCGCAACAGCGGCAGCCGGTCAGCGATTGGGGTTGTCGGGGTCAATTTGGCGCTCCTTGGCAAGGTTCGATGGCGATGGTGCGGCGAGGGGGGACGGCAGGGGTCAGCCGTCGCGCAGTTCGCGCACGAAGGCGTCGCAGGCGTGCGTGGCATAGCCGGCACGCTTGACGATATAGGTGTGCACCGCGCGTACCGGCACGGTCTGCACGTCGACCGCGTCGCGGTGCAGCGCCAGCAGCGAGCGGGGCAGGATCGCCATTGCCGTGCCGGCGCTGACGCAGGCCAGCATGGCGTGGTAAGAGGGCATCTCGGTGATGGCCAGGCGCTGGCGCATGTCGTCGCTGCCCTGCGCCAGCCAGGCTTCTGCGCACTGGCGGTAGGTGCAGCCCTTCGGGAAGGCGGCCAGGCGGCGCAATGCCACGTCGCCGGGCCCGCGCACCTTGGGATGGCTGCCCGGCAGCACCAGCTGCAGGTGTTCGGTGAACAGGTAGGTGCCTTCCAGGCCGGGGGCCAGTTCATCCAGATCGGCCGCGCGCGCCGGCCCTTCGCCTGGATGCGCGACCACGGCGCAATCGAGCCGGTGGTCGAGCACGGCATCGACCAGCGCGCGCGTGGTGCCGGTGCGGATCTCGATTTCCACGCCCGGCCAGGCCGCGTGGAAGCGCGCCAGCGGCATCGGCAGGCGGTTGGCGGCGGCGCTTTCCATGGTGCCGATGCGCAGGCGGCCCGACGGCGCGGCGCCCCGCACCGACTGCCGCGCTTCTTCGGCCAGCGCCAGCATCTGGTTGGCATAGGCGAGCAGCCGGTGACCCTCGGGCGTCAGCAGCATGCGCTTGCTGTCGCGCTGGAACAGCGCCACGCCAAGCGCCTCTTCCAGTTGCTTGACGCGCGTGGTGACGTTGGACTGCACCCGGTCCAGCAGGCGCGCGGCGCGGGTGATGCTCTGCTCGGTGGCTACCGCGCGGAAGATTTCGAGTTCAGCCAGTTCCATCGGCGGTCGGGCGCGGCAGGCGCAAGAGGGGTCGTCTGGATATTCTCTTTATGAGAATATAGCAAAACGAACAATCTTTCTATGAGAATATCCAACGCGGCAACGCCGTACCGTGTGCGCCTCGCGACGCACGACGAGCAGGTGATTCGCCGCTGGCTGGCGGCGCTGCCGGTGGAAAACGCCACCGCGAGGGTGGCCGCGTTCTTGCGCCGATGCGGGGCGGGCCGGCGCTGCCGCCGGCCATCAGCCGGTCGCCAGCGCGCGCTCCGGTTCCGGGCCGAACGGCGGCATGTTCTCCAGCCGCAGCGACTGCGGCACCGACAGCGAGATGCCGGCGCCGCGCAGCCGCTTGAGGATCTCGAACAGCAGGTCGCTGCGCGTGTTCGCGGCGATGCGCGGGCTGCCGACATAGCCGGTCACCGACAGCGTGATGCCGTTGGGCGCGAGCTGGCTGAACATGACCGACGGGGCGGGCACGTCGAGGATGCTTTCGTTCTCGCGGTAGACGTCGAGCAGCAGGTCGCGCAGCTGTTCGGGGTCGGTGTTCAGCGGGAAGGTGAGCTGCAGCGAGGCCACCCCCTGGGTGCTGTTGCTCATGGTGACGTTGCGCAGGTTCTGCGAGATCAGCTGCGAGTTGGGCACGATCACCGTGGAGCGGTCGCCGAGCTGGATCTCGGTGGCGCGCACGTTGATGCGGCGGATGTCGCCCTCGACGCCGGCGATGCTGACCATGTCGCCCACCTTGACCGGGCGCTCGGTCAGCAGGATCAGCCCCGAGACGAAGTTCTTCACGATCTCCTGCAGGCCGAAGCCGATGCCGACCGACAGCGCGCTGACGATCCACGCCAGGTTGTCCCAGCGCACGCCCAGCAGCGACAGCGTCAGCAGCACCAGCAGCACGTAGCCGACATTGCTGAACAGCGTGATCAGCGACGCGCGCAGCCCGGGCTCCATGCACAGCTTGGGCAGCAGTTCCGCATCGAGCCAGCGCCGCACCGTGCGCAGCAGCCAGATGCCCACGCCCAGCGCGACCAGCGCATTCAGGATGCGCTCGGGCATGATGTTCAGGCTGCGCAGCTTTTCTCCGCCCAGCACGGTGACCAGGCTGTTGACCAGGTCCGCGGGGGTGGTGCCGAAGCCGCCGGTCAGCAGCGCCACCACCGCCAGCAGCAGCAACAGGCTGGCGCCGATGCCGGACAGGATGGTGGCGGCCTGCTCCAGGCGCGCATCGTCGACGCCGAACAGCTGCTTGATCACCTGGCCGCTGGCGTGCTGGGTCGAGAACAGGCTTTCGAACAGGTCGCGCGTGACCTGGGTCAGCAGGTACAGGCTGCACAGCACGATGTCGAACCAGACCAGCTCATAGGTCAGGAAGCGCGCAAAGCTGATATAGCCCGCCAGCAGCGCCACCATCGACACGATCACGATCAGCGTGACGCCGGCGTGGATCATGCCCGCCAGCGTGGCGCGCGCCTCGGGCTGCTCGCCGGCGGCGGCCAGCTCGTTGCGCACGCGGTTGGCGCGCAGCAGCGCCGCGCCGATGGTCAGCACGACCACCAGCGAGACCAGCCCGCGCCCCAGCAGCGTGACCTGCACGCTGGTATCGGCAATGCGGTTGAGCTGTTCCAGCGTACCGGCCAGCAGCAACAGCCCGGCCAGCGCCGCAGGGAACGGCTTCATCGCCCGCGCCACGGGATCGGCCAGCGCGGGCAGGCGCCAGGACGGGTGGCGCGTGCACAGCAGCGCGCGCCCGAGGCCCGCGATCAGGGCGCTGGTCAGGGTCAGCTTGACCAGCCCGCCGTACAGCGTCATCAGGTCCGGCGGCAGTTCATAGTTGCGGGTGAAGGCGTTGTAGACGATCTGCACCGCAAGGCCGGTGGTGGCCACGGTGGCGAGCGTGGTGGCCAGCGCCAGCGCGCTGCGCCGCAGCCGCGTTGGCGGCAGCTTGTTCAGGCAGAACCAGGCCAGCGCGCGTTCGGCCAGGCGCTTGCCCAGCAGCCACACGCCCAGCGCAAGCAGTAGCAGGGCGATGGTGGCGGCGCGCTGCGACGGCTGCCACGCCAGCTGCACCATCGGCTCTACCTGGTCCATAAACGCGGCCATGCGCGCGCGGTCCTCGGCGGCGGGGCTGACCATCGGCTTCCAGAACTGCGGGTTCAGGATGCTGTCGGAGCGCAGCGCCAGCTGGTCTTTCAGCTGGCTGCGCTGCAGCCGGGCAATCTGGCCGCTCAGGTTGGCGATGTTCTCCTTGCTCTCGGCCGCCTGCTTGACCTGCGCATCGAGCTGCAGGCGCCGCGCGTTCAGTTCGGCGCGCTGCCGCACCACCGCCGGGGCTTCCTTGGTGATGCCGTCCGACGGCGGCGGGCCCAGCACGTCGAGCTGCGCCTGCAGCTGGGCGCGCTGCGGCGCCAGCGCGGCGGACAGCTTGTCGACATCGGCATCGAGCTTGTGCAGGTCATGGTCAAGCTCATCCAGCTTGGTGGTGCCGTCGGGATCGGAGGCCTGCTGCTTGATGCGGTCCTGCTCGGTCTGCAGGCGCTTGAGTTCGGCACTGGCTTCGGTGTGGGTGAGGGCGGGCGGCTGTTGCCCCTCGGTGGCGGAAGCGGCCTCGGACGCCGGCGCCGCGCTCGCGGCGGGCAGGGTGGCTGGCATCAGGTGGCATAGCGCAGCGAGCGCAAGGCCCAGTGCGAGCCGTGAAACGTTGCTCATGGCGGAATCTCGTCGGCAGGTGACGGCTTGCGGCAGTCCGGCATCGACCTAAGGGATCGCCTGTCGCGCTGGCATCAGGCAGGATGCGGCGCGGCGATCGATGCGGGAACGGCCGGGACACCGGCAATGAACAGGCGAGGGGACGCCGCTCGCTGGCGATCCTCTCGGCGCAGGGTTCGGCCAGGCCCCATGCGCCCAAACGAGGGCACCGGCAGCTGGCCGCGGAGGGCTGGGCCGGATGCAACCGGCCCCGCCGCGATTCGCGAAATTATAGAAAAGCGCATCCGCCACACCGCCGCATGCTGCGGCGGATCGGGCACACTGTGACAAATTGATACGCATCCATATGCGCGCCGCCGCGCGACCGCCATCGGCATGCTCGCCGTCATCGCAGTAACATCACGGGCTTCGGGCCATGCGCGGCCCGCACTCAGTCACTCAACATCTTCTGGAGAACGCATGGCGGTTGCGTCAGGCACCGAAAAGACCAGGCTCGACGGCGACGTCGGGCCGATTGAAATGCTGGTCGACCGACCGCAAGGCGATCCGCTCGGCATTGCCGTGGTGTGCCATCCGCATCCGTTGCTGGGCGGCGCGGCCACGCACAAGGTGCCGCACCAGCTGGCCAAGGCGCTGGTGGCGCGCGGCTACCTGACCGTGCGGCCGAATTTTCGCGGCGTGGAGGGTTCCGGCGGCGCCCATGACCAGGGCCGCGGCGAGGCGCAGGACATGCTGGCGGTGGTGGCCCACCTGCGCGACGCGCATCCCGGCTTGCCGCTGGCGCTGGCCGGGTTTTCCTTCGGTGCCTTCGTCATGACCCATGTTGCCGCGGCCCTGGCGGCGCAGTCCGTGCCGATCCGCCACCTGGTGCTGACAGGCACCCCCTACGGCGTGGTGAAAGGCCATCGCAGCTATGACACGCCGGCGGTGCCGGCCGATTGCCTGGTGGTCCATGGCGAGCGCGACGAGCGCGCGGCACTGGCCGCGCTGTTCGACTGGGCCAGGCCGCAGGCGTTGCCGGTGGTGGTGGTGCCGGGCGCGGATCACTTCTTCACCGGCAAGCTGCCGCTGCTGGTGCGTATCGTCGGGGGCTACCTCGACCGGCCCGCGCCCGGCGCCACCGTGTAAAAACTTCGATCGTTGCCGTGCTTGCGCGGTACACGCCGGCGGGGCCGTCCGGCGCGCGCGAGCCGCTGCGCGCTGCGGTGGGCGGTCGCGAGGCATGGATGATGCTACCGATAGCAGACACGGCGCACGAACACGCGTCCAGATCGGAGGCAATCCATGAAAGACTATCCCCCCTCGGAAATCAGGGAAACGTGGCGCAACCGGGGCTATGCCGAGCCCGGCGATACCCGCCAGGCACACCACTGGCGCAGCGGCAATCCGGGCGGCGCGGGCTTTGGCTACGGACAGGCGCGCTATGGCACGGAAGGCGGCGAGGGTCCGGAAGACCAGTACCGTCCCGGCATCCCGGCGCGGACCGCGTCGCGCCGGCTGCCCAAGAATTACCAGCGCACCGACACGCGCATCCGCGACGACCTGTGCGAACGGCTGGCGCATGCCGACGACGATGTCTCGGACGTGACCGTCGACGTTGGCTCGGGCATCGTCACGCTGACCGGCACCGTGGCCGACCGCGGCATCAAGTACCGCATTGAAGAACTGGCCGAGGACGTGCTGGGCGTCAACGAGGTGCGCAACAACCTGCAAGTGGCGCGCCGCGCAGGCGGCACGGCCGACGGACAGCAGCAGTCCGGCGCGGGCGGCAGCGTGCCCGGACAAAGGCGCCTGGGCCAGTCTGCCGGCTGGCGCCAGCCGGTGGGAGAGGTTGAGGCGGACGTGCTGTATATCGTCCAGTCGCGCGACGGGCGCTTCCTCGGCGCGGAATCCGGCGAGGCCGTGCTGGTGCCGGGGATTGCCCAGGCCGGCCTGTTCGACGATCCGGATGAAGCCCGCGCCGCGGCGCAGGAGCATTGCAGCCGCGGCTACCGCATCCTGGCCACGCGGCGCTGACGGCGCGCCGCGCTAGGCGTTGGGGACGGCAGGCGCGCTGGCCGGATCCGGGTGGATCTGCATCACCGCCGCGCGCTTCTCCAGCAGGTGCTGGCGCAGGATGGACGCCAGGCGCTTGCCGTCGCGGGCTTCCAGCGCGCGGATCATTTCCTCGTGGTCGTGCACCGCGCGGTCCCACTTCTCGGTCTGGTGGTTGGAGCGGAAGCGCATCGCCTTGAGCCGCCGGTTCAGCGTCAGGTAGGTCTGCAGCAGGGTCTGGTTGCGCGCCGCCGCGGCGATGCGGTCGTGGATTTCCTGGTTGCGGCTGTAGTAGCCGGGAAGGTCGTTGCGGGCATGGCAGGCCAGCATGGCGTAATGCAGCGCCTTGATCTCGGCCAGTTCCGGCGCGGTGATGCGCTCGCACGCCAGCTCGCCGGCAAAGGCTTCCAGCCCGCTCATCAGCTCGAACGCCTCCCACGCCTCGGCTTCGGTCATGCGCGAGACGCTGGCGCCGCGGTTGGGCGAGATCTCGATCAGCCCCTCGGCGGCAAGCACCTTGAGCGCCTCGCGCAGCGGCGTGCGCGAGATCCCCAGCGTTTCGCACAGTTCGCGCTCGTTCAGCTTCATGCCGGGCGCCAGCACCCCTTCGACGATGAAGTTGCGCAGGTGGTCGACCACGGTGTCGTGCAGCCGCTGGCGCACCACCTTGGGCAGAAGCGGGGCGGCGGTGGTGCCGGTTCCGGTGCCGGTGCCGTCCGAAGGTTGCATGCAATGTCCCTGTCATTAGCGTGGTGCCATTCTAAGACATTGCCGGCCTGCCGCAACGGCGGCCGCGACCCTTGCGCTCAGCGCGCGGGGCCGCGCAGCGGCACGCCGTTTTCGCGCGGCGCCCCGGCGCCCGCGCCCAGCCCGATCAGCGCCACCGACAGCGCCGACACCAGTCCCGCGAACGCCACGTAGGCGCAGATCTGCCAGGGCTGGCCGCCGCCCGACTTGAGCAGCGCCGTGGCGATGATGGGCGTGATGCCGGAAGCGAAGATGCCCGAGAACTGGTAGACGAACGAGATCCCGGTGTAGCGCACCCTTGCATCGAACAGCTCGCAGAACAGCGCCGCCTCCGGCCCGTACACCGCGGCGTAGAGGATGCCGAACGGCACCACGATCGCCAGCCACAGCAGCATGGTGTTGCCGCCGCTGTTCAGCATCAGCCAGAACGCCGGGAAGGCCGACAGCGCGGTGATCAGCGCACCCCAGAAATACACCCGCGTGCGGCCGATGCGGTCGGACAGGTGGCCGAAGAACGGGATGAAGAAGCACATCGCGATCGCCGCCGCCATCACCCCTACCAGCGCCTGCGTGCGGCTGATATTGACGGTCTGGGTCAGGTAGGTGATGGAGAACACGCCGAAGATGTTGAAGAAGACGCCGTCGATATAGCGCGCGCCCATGCCCTTGACGATATTGCCGGGGTAGCGCCGCATCATGTCGACAAATGGAATCTGCGTTTCGGCATTGCGCTGCTTGATCACGGCGAATTCCGGCGTTTCCTTGACGTTGAGCCGTATGTACATGCCGACGAACACCATCGCCGCCGAGATCAGGAACGCGACACGCCAGCCCCAGGCCAGGAACTGCGCATCCGACAGCGTCAGCGACAGCAGCGCCACCACGCCCGAGGCCAGGCACAGCCCGATCGCCAGCCCGATCTGCGGCAGCGACGCGTAGAAGCCCTTGCGGTGCGGCGGCGCGTACTCGTACGCCATCAGCACCGCGCCGCCCCATTCGCCGCCCAGGCCGATGCCCTGCAGCACGCGCAGCAGCAGCAACAGCACCGGCGCCAGGATGCCGATGCTGTCATAGGTCGGCACCAGCCCGATCAGGAAGGTGGAAACGCCCATGATCATCAGCGTCATCACCAGCATGCTCTTGCGCCCGACCTTGTCGCCGAAGTGCCCGAAAATCACGCCGCCGAGCGGGCGCGTGACAAAGCCCACCGCGAAGGTGGTGTAGGCCAGCATGGTGGCCACCAGCGGGTCGTCGCCGGGAAAGTACAGCTTGTTGAAGACCAGGCCGGCGACCACGCCGTACAAAAAGAAGTCATACCACTCGATGGTGGCGCCGATCACGGACGCCAGCGCGACCTTGCGGATCGCCTGTTCGTTGGGGCTAGTCATGCTTGTCTCCTCTGGTGGTGGGCGGCGTCCTCTGGAAGGATGGTTATGGACGCCGATGCGCTGCAGGGCTGGCCTGGTGGTTATGGATGCCCGGCCCGCCGGTTTGCCGCTTCAGGCCGCGGCGGCCATCGGCGCGACCACGTCGGCGTGGTGGATCTCGCGCCGCGCGTCTTCGCGGATCAGGTCTGCTGCGCGCTCGGCCATCATCACCACCGGCACGTTGGTGTTGCCCGAGACCAGCGTGGGCATTACCGAGCAGTCCACCACGCGCAGCCCGCCAATGCCGTGCACGCGCAGGCGCGCGTCGACCACCGCCAGCGGGTCGGCGGCCGGCCCCATTTTTGCGGTGCCCGACGGATGGAAGATGGTGGCGCCGTACTCGCGGCAGAAGTGCAGGATCTCGTCGTCGCTGCGCACATCGTCGCCGGGCCGGAATTCGCGCTTCATCAGGCCGCGCATCGGTTCGGTCTGCGCCACGCGCCGCGCGTAGCGCACCGCCGCGATGGTGCAGCGCCGGTCCAGTTCGGCCGACAGGTAGTTGGGCTGCATCGACGGCGGCTCGAACGGGTCGGTCGAACGGATCCTCACGGTGCCGCGCGACGCGGGCCGCAGCTGGCACACGGAATAAGTGCAGCCCGAGAACGGATGCACCGTGCCGCCGGCCATGTCGGCCGACAGTGTCGAGAAATGGAACTGCGTGTCCGGCGTCGCGCTTTCCTGCGGCAGGGCGCGGCAGAACATCGCGCCCTGGTTGATGCCGATCGCCAGCGGGCCCTTGCGCAGCAGCAGCCATTCCAGGCCCATGCGCGCCTTGCCGGCCAGCGTGCGCAGCTGGTCGTTGGTGGTGATGGGTTTGGCCACCTCGTAGATCAGCCGGATCTGCAGGTGGTCCTGCAGGTTTTCGCCGACGCCCGGCAGCGCATGCACCACCGGCACGCCCAGCTCCTGCAGCAGCGGCGCCGGGCCGATGCCGGACAGCTGCAGCAGCTGCGGCGACTGCAGCGCCCCGGCGCACAGGATCACCTCGCGCCGCGCCCGCAGGATATAGGGCTGGCCATGCTGGGTGTAGCGCACGCCGACGGCGCGCTTGCCTTCAAACAGGATGCCGGTGGTGTGCGCATCGGTTTCGACGCGCAGGTTGGCGCGCCCGCGCGCCGGGCGCAGGTAGGCCACCGCGGTGGAGCAGCGCCAGCCGTTGCGCGTGGTCAGCTGGTAATAGCCCACGCCTTCCTGGTCGCCGCTGTTGAAGTCGGTCTGGCGCGGCAGGCCCAGCGCCTGCCCGGCGGCGACGAAGGCATCGACCAGCGGATGGCGCCGGTCGATCGAGGTGGCATTGAGCGGGCCCCCGGTGCCACGCGTCGGCCCGGCGCCGAGGTCGTTGTTCTCGAGCTTGCGGAAGTAGGGCAGGCAGTCGTCCCAGCCCCAGCCCGGATTGCCCAGCGCGGCCCAGTGGTCGTAGTCCTCGCGCTGGCCGCGCACGTAGATCAGGCCGTTGATGGCGCTGCTGCCGCCCAGCGTGCGCCCGCGCGGCCAGTAGATGCGGCGGTTCAGCATGTTGGGATCGGGATCGGTATAGAAGCCCCAGTTCACCTGCTTGTGGAACATGGTCTTGCCGTAGCCGATCGGGATATGGATCCACGGGTAGCGGTCGGGCGGGCCCGCCTCGAGCAGGCAGACCGAATAGCGGCCGTCTTCGCTGAGCCGGTTGGCCAGCACGCACCCGGCCGAGCCCGCGCCCACCACGATGTAGTCAACGGTTTGCGACATCGTCGCTGTCTCCTGTTTCTGGCCTGGGCACGTAGCCCGCGGCCTGGATTTATAATCTGAAACGTTCTGTTCCGGATTTTATTTTTCAAGGCCGGAATGGAAAGCCCAATCGCGAGGAGACGCCGGTTGTGAAACAGAACATGACAATGCCGTTTCAGAATCGCACTGCAGCAGAGGACGCGGTGCCGGAGGAGGACGCCCGCAGCCTGCGCGTGCTGGCGGTGCTGTCCAGCCTGGCGCGGGCGCAGCAGCCGCAGACGCTGTCGCAGCTGTCGCAGCGGCTGCATGTGCCGAAGGCGACGCTGATGCGCCTGCTGGCGGCGATGGAGCGCAGCGGCTTTGTGGTGCGGATGCCGGCCGAGCGCGGCTATGTGCCCGGTCCGGCCGCGGCGGCGTTGTCGCTGCAGACGTTGCGCAGCCCGCCGCTGCTGCGCGAATGCCGCGGCATCCTGGCCCGGCTGGTGGCGCGGCTGGGCGAGACCTGCAACCTGACCGCGCTCGACGGCGACCGCGTGCTTTACGTCGAGCGCGTGGAAACGCACGAGCCGCTGCGCCTGCAGTTGTCGCCCGGCATCCATGTGCCGCTGCATTGCACCGCCAGCGGCAAGCTGTTCCTGTCAGCGATGAACCGGCTGGAACGCCAGCAGACATTGCGGCGCCTGGACCTCGCCGCGCACACGCCGCGCACGCTGTCCGACCTGCCGGCACTCAATGCCGAGCTGGACCGGCTGGCTGCGCGCGGCATCGGCGTCGATCACGAGGAATTCGTGCGCGGCATGTGCGCGGTGGCGGTGCCGGTGCGCGAACCGGACAGCGCCGGGCCCGGCCGGGTGGTCGCGGCGATTGCCTGTCATGCGCCGACCGCGCGGGCCTCGCTCGAAGCGTTGCTGCAGGCGGTGCCGACGCTGCAGGGTGCGGCGAAGGAGATGGCGGCGGTGTTGTGCACGCACTGAGCCGGGCTGCAAGCTTCCCGCTCAGCCCGATGCGTTTGGGTGCGCCAGGATCCGCGCAACCCGCTCCCGCAGCATCGGCAGCACCTCCGCCTCGAACCACGGATGCTGCTTGAACCACGGCTGGTTGCGCGGCGACGGGTGCGGCAGCGGTATGAAGGCCGGCGCGTAGTCCCGCCATGCCCGGACGGTTTCGGTCAGCGTGGGCTTGCGGCGCGCCCCGAGGAAATGCCGTTGCGCGTACTGGCCGACCAGCAGGGTCAGGGCGATAGACGGCAATTGTGCCAGCAGGCGGTCCATCCACAAGGGCGCGCATTCGGGGCGCGGCGGGTTGTCGCCGCCCTTGCCACGGCCCAGATAGCACAAGCCCATCGGGATGATGGCGAATTGCGAGGCGTCGCAGAAGGTGGCGTCGTCGACCCCGAGCCACTGCCGCAGCCGCTCGCCGCTGGCGTCGTTCCATGGAATGCCGGTCTCGTGCACGCGCGTTCCCGGCGCCTGGCCGACGATCAGGATGCGCGCGCCGGCGCCGGCGCGCACCACCGGGCGCGGGCCGAGCGGCAAATGCTGCGCGCAGGCGCGGCAGGCACGGACCTCGGCCAGCAGGGCCTCGAGCGCGGCGGGTTGGTGAAGCAGGGTGTTGCGCTTCAGGTCCATTCCCGCACCCCGGAAAAACCGTCCCCGGTTTCGCGCATCGCCCCGGGCCGCGTCAGAAGCTCAGCGCGACCGAGACCACGGCGATCTGGTCGTGCGCGGCCGGGTTGAACCAGTAGACCGCACCGGAGACATGCTTGCCTTTCACTTGCGCAAATACGCCGCGCTGCAGATTGCGGCCATTGTCGGGCACACGCGTGCGCTGGGCTGCCAGGCCAAGCCGCAGCCAGTCCCGGGGGCGCCAGGCTAGCTCGCTCCATGCGTAGGCGTACCCGGACGGTTCGGCGTCCGGCACGTATTCGAACTCGATATAGGCATCGGCATAGCGGCCGGTCAGGGTGGCCTCGAACCCGCCCACGACGCTGTGCGTGCTGCCGGTGACCACGCCGAGGATTGGCGTGAAATCCAGCCGCAACGCCTCACCCCAGCCAAGGTTGTAGCCGACGAAGAACGAGTACGCATCCATGCCTTCGTAGTTGCTGCGTGCCTCCAGGTGCAAGACGCCGCGCTTGGCGATGGCGATACCCGTGACATAGGCTTCGCTGCCGCGCGGCAGGTTGAGGTAAGCCGAGATCCCGCCGCTCCACGCCGGCGCCTCCGCGCTCGCGGGCGTGCCGCTGTCTTCGGCGGCATGCAAGGGCAGCGGCGCGATGGCCGCGGCCAGCACCAGACCGCGTGCGGCCAGTCGCGGAGCCAGTTGCGCGGCCCGCGTGGGCGGCCGTGCCGCCGGACGTGCAGCCCTGCCTCCGGCCTGCATGGTCAGCCTCCGAGAGCGATGATGGCCATGGTCAGTGCAACCCCGACCAACGTCATCGCCGCACCCGCGATCCATCCGCCGAAGCCGGCATGGCGCCCAAGTGCGATGCCGGCGCCGAACAGCATCAGGATGGTCAGCACGCGCGATACCAGCAGCGCCGTGGAGACGTCAGTGAACACGATAAACGGCAGCGCCACCGGGAACGTCGCCAGCACCACCAGCAGGAAGATCCCGACCGCTGCCAGCAAATCCTGCGCGCTCAGCGCCGGGCGTGCGGGCAGGTCGGCGGTGCGGGCGAGGCGGCCTCTCAGTGCTTCCAGCTCGGCATCGTCGACCAGCGTGCGCAAGGCCGGCGAAAGCGCATCACGCAGGCGCGCGATGGCGTCGCCCGGGTCGCCGGCATTGCGAACCGCCTTGACCAGGGACAGCCTGCGTCCGCGCTCGGTCAGCGTGCGCACCAGGTACATCACGGCGTCGGCCAGCCCCCAGGCCAGGTTGCAGCCCAGCGCCGTGAAGAACATCGTGCGCGGGGCATCCGCCGGCGCGCCGACGGCCGACACCGCGCCCACGAAGGTCAGCGCCATGAACAGGCCGAAGCACGTCTCGCATACGCGGTCGACGGTATCGAGCAGGCGCGGCCGTGCTTCGGCCGCGTGGGGGTCTAGGGAAGTAGTCAGCACTGGCTTGCACCCGGCAGCAACTGCCCATGGCGAAGGTCTGCGACGAAGCCCTCGCACCCGTGCCGGGGGCGACAGCATCGGGCCTGCGGCGCCCGGGCGGGCAGTATTCCGGGGGCGCGACCAGACGGCGAAGGCGGCGCCGCCGGCACTCGCCAACCGCCGCCGCATTTACTGTAGGCAAAGATTCACACCGATGATAGCGGCGCTGGTGCGGGAAACTACGCCTGTACGGAATGCGCGCTTTCAAGCGCATCTGCAGTGGTTGGCCGATGCCGCGCGCATGACATACTTTACAAGGGCAAGGCGCCCCTGCCGCCGGACACGCCGGCGCAAGTGCGCGGCCGCGCAGCGGCTGCTGCATGCAGGCGGTGCCCCGGCCGTCACAGGAGCCACGCCATGCCCGACGCACTACGCCACGCGCTTCGCCGATTCGCCATCGCCTGCTGCCTGGGCCTTGCAGCCTGCGGAGGTGGTGGCGGGGGCGACAGCGCCGGTGCGGGCGACGCTGGCGGTACAGGTGGGGGAGGTGGCGGTGGTGGCGGTGGTGGCGGTGGTGGCGGCGCCGGCGGCAACGGCTCGCTGACGCTGGCCATCTCGGGCCTGCCGTCCGGGACCCCCGCGGCCATCACGGTAGTGGGGCCGAGCCAGTTCCGTCAGGCCGTGGCCCAGTCGACCACGCTGTCCAACCTCGCGCCCGGCAGTTACACCGTCACCGCAGACAGCGTGCTGACGGGCAGTGCGTTGCGCAAGCCGCAGCTGCCGTCGCAGGTGGTCGCAGTGGCCGTTGGCACGGGTGTGACCGCCAGCGTGGCCTACGGTGCGCCGGAATCGATGCAGTTGTCGCTGGCGCAGGTGCCCGGCGAGTACTCGGCGCCGATCTTCCTGACCGCGCCCGCCGGCGATGCGCGCCTGTTCGTGGTGGAACGCGCCGGCCGTATCCGTGTCGTGCGCGACGGCGCGCTGCTGGCCACGCCGTTTCTCGATATTGCCGCGCTGACCACCACCGATGGCGAGCGCGGGCTGCTGTCGATGGCGTTCGATCCTGACTATGCGGCCAACGGCCGCTTCTACGTCTATTACACCGACACCGCTGGCGCCATCACCATCGCCCGCTACCATGTCTCGGCCGCCAACCCGGACCTTGCCGACGCCGCCGGCACGGTGCTGCTGGCGATCCCGCACGGCACCTTCTCCAACCATAACGGCGGCCAGCTCGCGTTCGGCCCCGACCGCATGCTCTATATCGGCACGGGCGACGGCGGCGGTGGCGGCGATCCGGCGGGCAACGCGCAGAACGCGGCGACGCTGCTCGGCAAGATGCTGCGCATCGATGTCAGCGGCGCGGCGGGCTACGGCGTGCCTGCCGGCAACCCGCTGCTGGGCCAGTCCGGCAGCCGCGGCGAGATCTGGGCGCTCGGGCTGCGCAACCCGTGGCGGTTCTCGTTCGACGCCGGGTCGCTGTATATCGCGGATGTCGGCCAGAACCTCCTCGAGGAAGTCGACGTCGCGCCGTCCACCAGCGCGGGCCTGAACTACGGCTGGAACCTGACTGAAGGCAGCGTGTGCGTGGGCGCCGCCACTTGCGACAAGAGCGGACTGACCATGCCCGTGTTCGAGTACGGCCACGACGACGGCGGCTGTGCCATCGTCGGCGGCTACGTGTACCGGGGCAATGCCAGCCCGGCGCTGCAGGGACGCTATTTCTATTCCGATCTGTGCACCGGCAAGCTGCAGAGCTTCGTGTACCGCGATGGCGCCGCGACCGAACCGGTCGACTGGAACGTCACGGTGCCGGGCAGCGTGTTCTCGTTCGGCGTGGATGGCGCGCAGGCGCTCTATGTGATGGCCGATCCGGGCACGTCCGCAAACAGCGGGCGGGTCTACCGGATCGATGCCTCGGACGGCACGCCTTGATGCCTTGCCGCCGCAACTCGCCGCGCCTCAGGCCGCGTTGGTCTTGCGGCCGACGCCCTGGATCAGCTTGTTGACGCGCGCCAGGTACTGTTCGAACATCCGGTTCGCCTGCTCCTGGCTGTCGATCGGCTGCAGCACGGTGCGGCCCTCGGCTTCAAGCTTGGCGCGGATCTCCGGCTTGGCCAGCGCTTCGCCGATGGCCTTGCGCAGCACCGCCACGCGATCCGCCGGCGTGCCCTGCCTGACGAAATAGCCGCCGCCGATGGTGTATTCGAAATCCGGCACCAGCTTGCTCTGCGAAATCAGCGGGACCGACTTGAGCGCCGGTGGCAAGGCGCGCGAGAAGCTGGTCAGTATCTTCAGCCGGCCCTGCTGCTGCATGCTGTCGAAGCTGGACTGGTAGGGCAGGATGGCAAAGTCCACTTCGCCGCCGGCAAGGCCCTGCAGCGCCGGCGCGCCGCCCTTGTAGGGCACGTGCAGGAACGGCACGCCCAGCCGCGCGGCCAGCGCATCGCCCATCAGGTGATAGATCGAGTCGATGCCGACGGTGGCGTAGGTCAGCGACTTGCCCTTGCCCTGCCGCGCGAACTCGATGAACTTGTCCAGGCTGTCCACGGCGATGCCGTTGCGCACCATCAGCACGATATTGGCGTCGCTGATCGGCGCGGCCAGCACGAAGTCCTGCGGCTTGTAGCGCGCCGCGGGGTTCAGCAGCGGCGCCAGGAACACCTCGTTGATCGAGCCATGGAAGAAGGTGTAGCCGTCGGCCGGCGCGGCCAGCACCTTGTTGGCGCCGATCAGTCCGGTGCCGCCGCCGTAGTTCTCCACCACCACCTGCTGGCGCACGCTCTTGCTGATCGATTCGCCGAAGATGCGCGCCGACGCATCGCTGGCGCCGCCGGCGGGGTAGGGCACTACCAGCGACAGGGCCTTGGCGGGAAAGGCATCGGCCGCAAACGCCGGCAGGCCGGACAGTACGGAAGCTCCGGCAGCAAGGCCGGCGTGTTGCAGGAAGCGGCGGCGGTTCAGGGTAGCCATGGGGGTTGTCTCCTCAGATTCTTGTTCAGGCCAGATAGCTTTGCGCCAGGTGCGCCCAGAATGCGGCGCCGACCGGCAGGGCCCTGTCGTTGAAGTCATACAGCGGGTTGTGCACCATGCAGCCGCCGTCTTCGCCCACGCCGTTGCCCAGCCGGATATAGGCGCCGGGGCGATGCTCGAGCATGTAGGCGAAGTCTTCGCTGCCCATCACCGGCGGGCGCTCCACCACGTTGTCCGCGCCCACCAGCCGGATCGCCGCCTGGCGCGCGAATTCGGTCTGCGCGGCGTGGTTGACCAGCACCGGATACTTGCGCTCGTAGACCACCTCGGCCTGCAGGCGGAAGCTCTGCGCCTGCGCCGTGACGAAGGCCTGGATGCGTTCTTCGACCAGCGTGCGCACGCGCGGGTCCAGCGTGCGCACGCCGATCTTGATGGTCGCGGTGTCGGGCACCACGTTGTAGGTGCTGCCGGCCTGCAGCGCGCCCACCGTGATGACCGCCGACTTGAGCGCGTCGATCTCGCGGCTGACGATGGATTGCAGCCCCAGCACCATGCTGGCCGCGCCCTGCATCACGTCGATGCCATGGTGCGGCATGGCGCCGTGGGCACCGCGCCCGCGCAGCGTGACCGTGGCGCGGTCGAACGAGGCCATGGCGGGGCCGGCGATCACGCCGATCTGTCCCACCGGCATCCCCGGCGAGTTGTGCAGCGCGTAGACCTCGTCGCACGGGAAGCGCTCGAATAGCCCGTCCTCCAGCATGCGCAGCGCGCCGCCTTCGTTTTCTTCGGCCGGCTGGAAGATCAGGTTCAGCGTGCCGTTGAAGTCGGCGCACTCGGCCAGGTAGCGCGCGGCGCACAGCAGGATCGCGGTGTGGCCGTCATGGCCGCACGCATGCATCTTGCCCGCGATGGTGCTGGCATAGTCCAGTCCGGTCCGTTCCTGGATCGGCAGCGCGTCCATGTCGGCGCGGATCCCCAGCGCCTTGCTGCCGTGGCCCTTGCGCAGCGTGCCCACCACCCCGGTGGTGCCCAGGCCGCGATGCACCGTGTAGCCCCATGCCGCCAGCTGTTCGGCGACGAGGTTGCTGGTCTGGCGCTCTTCGAAGGCCAGTTCGGGATGCGCGTGGATCCTGCGCCGGATGGCAACGAATTCCGGCGCGAGGGTCTCGATCGATGACTGCAGGTCGGCGGGCAGGGCGAGGGTCATGGGACATCGGGATGGTGGTGGTTCATCGCATTCTCACCGCAGGGGCCCGCCGAAACCATGACAACGGTAGCGACAAATCGTTGTATAAAATGCAACGATAAGAAATCGCGCGGCGCGGCCAGGAACGACAACGTTGCGCCGGCGCCGGAGGAGACCAAGACATGGAAGACGTGCTGGACCGCAAGCGGGCGCTGTGCCTGCTGCAGATCATCGAGACCGGCTCGGTGCGCGGCGCCGCCGAAGTGCTGGAGCTGGACCCCTCGGTGGTCAGCCGCGCCGTGGCCAAGCTGGAGCAGGACACCGGCCTGGCGCTGCTGGAGCGGCGCGGGCGCGGCGTGGTCGCCACCGACGCGGGACGGCTGCTGGCGCTGTTCGCGCGGCGCCAGCAGGACCTGAACGACACCTTCCTGGCCGAGGTGAACAACCTGAAGAACGCCCAGCGCGGCCATGTCGAACTGTCCTTCGGCGAAGGCTTTGTCGACCTGGTGCTGGAACCGGTGCTGCAGGGCTTCCTGCGCAAGCACCCCGACGTCACCTGCAGCATCCAGGTGGCGGGCACGGACGAGACCGTGCGGCTGCTGCTGGAAGACCTGGCCCATATCGGCTTCGTGTTCCAGCCGCCCGACGATGCGCGGCTGCACTCGCACTATTCGCGGCTGTCGCCGATCCGCGCGCACGTGCACAAGGACCATCCGCTGGCGCGGCGCCGCCGCGCGCTGACGCTGGCAGACCTGGCGCAGCACCAGGGCGCGTTCCTGGCCGGTTCGTTCGGCGTGCGCAAGCATGTGCAGGCAGCGGAGCTGGACGAGCACATCACGCTCAAGCCGATGCTGGTCACCAACTCATTCAAGGTGCTGTGGGAATACGCCGCGATGGGGCTGGGCTATATCCTGACGGCGCGCTCGGTGCCGCTGAAGGAGCCGCAACTGCGGCAGCTGGTATCGCTGCCGCTGGCCAATCCCATCCTGAACAACAGCCGCATCCACATCCTGACGCGCGCCGGCCGGCATTTGTCGCCGGTGGCGGACGGTTTGCTGCGGCACCTGGTGAAGGCGTTTCCGGCCGCCTGACACGGCGCGGCATGCGGCGGCGGCGAACGGAGTGTTCGGGAATGGCAGAGGCGCGCGCGCCGGATTGCGGCGATCATGCAGCTTGATCCTGTCCGCCATTCGCGCTCCGCCATGCATGTCCATCTGCAGTCTTCCATGCACGCCAGCCTGCAACAGTTGCTGCTGGCCTTTCCGCTGTCGGTCGGCGCCGAGCGCGGCAGGGTGGTGGTCCGGCGGCGCGGCTACGAACGGGTGCTGCTGGCCGGCCAGCAGGCCACCCTCGAGCCGTTCGAGGCGTTTGCGCTGCGCCTGGATGGCAGCAGTGCCCAGCCCGCGGCATGCACGCTGGAGCTGCTGGGGCTGACCCCGGCGCAACCCTCCGAATGCCTGCATCACCGCATTGCCAAGCGGGTGTTCCTGCAGCCGCAGTACGCCTGGAACGCAGCCTTTATCGCGGAACGGCTCGGCATGTCGGCGGCGCAGTTGCGCCGCGCGCTGTTCGCGCAGGGGACCGCGCTGACCGACCTGTGCCGCACGCAACGGCTGATGCGGCTGCTGTTCGACGTCATGGCGGGCGAAGCGGGCCTTGCCGAGGCCAGGCGCCGGGTCGGCTGGCCGGCCGGCGGTGACCTGGACAGCGCATTCTATGATCGCTTCGGCGTCTCGCTGGAAGCGGCGCGAAGGCTGGCCGGCGGGCGCGCCATGCCGCGGCAGCGCTCGGTCGCGTGAATCGCGGCGCGGCTCAGGGGTGTTCCATGACGCGGTTTGCGCGATAATCCGTCGTTACGCCCGGGAAGGATGTCATGCGCTTTGATCTGGTCGACCTGAAACTGTTCACGCATATCGCGGAGGCCCAGAGCCTGACCGGCGGCGCGCAGCGCTCGCACCTGTCGCTGGCCGCGGCCAGCACGCGTATCAAGAACCTGGAGGAACACGTCGGCGTCAAGCTGCTGAGCCGCAGCAGCCAGGGCGTGAAGGTGACCGGTGCGGGCGAGACCTTGCTGGCCCATGCGCGCCGCGTGCTGCGCCAGCTGGAGCAGCTCAGCGGCGACCTGCAGGAATACGCGGCGGGCGTCAAAGGCCATGTGCGCGTGTTCGCCAATACCACCGCCATGAGCGAGTTCCTGCCGGCGGTGCTGCGCAGCTACCTGGTCAGCCATCCGGACGTGACCATCGACATGCACGAACGGCTCAGCCCGGACATCGTGCGCGCAGTGCAAGAGGGCATCGTCGATATCGGCATCATTGCCGGCAATGTGCGTACCGATGGGCTGGAAGTCATGCCATACCGGCGCGACCGGCTGGTGCTGGCCACCGCGCTGAGCCATCCGCTGGCCGAGCGCGGCCGCGTGGATTTCCTCGATACGCTCGACTACGACTTCATCGGCCTGCCCGAGGACAGCGCCATCCACAACTTTCTGAAGCGGGCCGCGGCGGACCTGCAGCGCAACCTGCGCTGGCGCGTGCAGGTCAGCAATTTCGAGACCGCGTGCCGCATGGTCGAGGCCAATGTCGGCCTGGCCGTGCTGCCCGAGACCACCGCGCGCCGCCATGCCAGGGCCATGGCGCTGCGCATCGTCCAGCTCGACGACGAGTGGGCCGAGCGCCAGCTGCAGATCTGCGTGGCCGACCTCGACGCCTTGCCGCTGTTCGCGCGCAAGCTGGTGGACCTGCTGGTGGAAGACGGGCAGGGACGCCAGGACTGAAGCAGCACCGCGGCACGCCTGCGTGCTACGCCTGGCCCGCGAGCGTCTGCCGCAACTGGTGCTTGAGCAGCTTGCCGCTGGCAGTGGTCGGCATCGCCGCCACGCGCACGATGCGCTCGGGGCGCTTGTAGGGCGACAGGCGCCCGACCAGGTAGTCATGCAACGCCGGCGCGTCGAAGCGCTCGCCCTCGCGGATCTCGACGAAGGCGACCACTTCCTCGTTGCCGTCCGCGGCGGGCTGGCCGATCACGGCCGACACCCGCACCGACGGATGCGTGTTGAGCACCGATTCGACTTCGATCGGGTAGACGGTGAAGCCCGAACGGATGATCAGGTCCTTGGTGCGTCCGACGATAAACAAGGCACCGTCGGCATCCAGGCGGCCGATATCGCCGGTGTTGAGCCAGCCGCCGGGGCGCAGCGCTGCGGCGGTCAGTTCGGGCGCGCGGTAGTAGCCGCGCATCACACCCGGCCCGCGGATCCACAGTTCGCCGGGCTGCCCCGGCGGCACCGGCTTGCCGTCAGCGCCGACCACCAGCAGGTCCGCCCCCGCGACGATCTCGCCCGCGGCGCAATCGGTGCGCGGCCGGTCCAGGCGCGTCACGAACATCGATCCCGCGTACTCCGTCATGCCGTAGCCGTGGTGCAGCGGCTGGCCGAATGCCGCCTCGACATCGCGCTTGAGGGTAGGGTCGAGCGGGCCGCCGCCGGTGTAGAGATAGCGCAGTCGCGGCGAGGGCTGCAATGGCACACCGGTGGCCCGCACGTGGGCCAGGATGCGGCTGAACATGGCCGGCACGCCCTGCAGCAGCGTGATCGCGCCATCGCGGATCGCCGCGGCCAGGTCCGCGGCGTTGAAGCGCGCGCACAGGTACAGGCTGGCGCCGGCGTGCAAGGTCGATACCAGCAACGTGCCCAGCCCGAACACATGCGACATCGGCATCACCGCGTAGGCGCAGTCGTCCGGCCGCATGCGGCGCGAGGCCACGGTTACGTCGGCAAAGTGCAGCAGGCCGCGGTGCGTGACCATCACCCCTTTGGGCTGTCCGGTGGTGCCCGAGGTGTAGATCAGCGCGGCCACCTCGCGCGCCAGCGCTTCGGGCTCGCGCGTGGCGGTCTCGTCGACGGCGCCGGCCATCAGGGGGCCCAGGCCGGCCGGGGCAATTTCGCGGGCGCGATAGCGCACGCCGTGGCGCAGCGCATCCGGCGAGGCCGCGTGGGTGAACAGCATCAGCCGCGGGTGGCAGTGGGCGCGGATCACCTCGATCTCGCGCTCGGACAGGCGCGCGTTGACGACCACCGGCCATGCGCCCAGCTCCGCCAGTGCGAACACCAGCGTGACCACCGCCAGGCAGTTCTCGGCCACCACCAGCACCCGGTCGCCGGTGCCGACACCCTGCGACTGCAGGTAGCGCTGCGCGTCGCCGATGCCGGCCCACAGCTGCGCATAGGTGGTGCTTCGGTCTTCCTCGAACACGGCGACATGGCCGGGCGTGCGCGCGGCCCAGTGGCGCGGGATGTCGCTGATGCGGGTGAGGGGGGCTCGGTCCGGTGGCATGATTCAGGCGTCCTGGTGCGGGGCAAAGCATGCGGCGGGCGTGCGGCAAGCACAGGGCCCCACGCCGCCGCTGCGGCATCAATAGCGTTCAAATACCGCGGCAATGCCCTGGCCGCCGCCGATGCACATGGTTTCCAGGCCGTAGCGGCCGCCGCGGCGCTGCAGTTCGTGCAGCAGCGTGGCCAGGATGCGCACGCCGGTGGCGCCGATCGGATGGCCCAGCGAGATGCCCGAACCGTTGACGTTGAGCTTCTGCTCGATCGCGTCCTGGTCCTGCCAGTCCCAGCCCTTGAGCACGGCCAGCACCTGGCAGGCAAAGGCCTCGTTCAGCTCGACCAGGTCCATCTGATCCAGCGTCAGGTTCAGGCGCGCCAGCAGCTTCTTCACCGCCGGCACCGGGCCGATGCCCATGTGCGACGGCTCGCAGCCGGCAGCCGCCCAGCCCACCAGCGAGGCCATCGGGGTCAGGCCGAGTTCGGCGAGCTTGTCCTCGGCGACGATCAGGCAGGCGGCCGACGCATCGTTCTGCTGGCTTGCGTTGCCCGCGGTGACCGTGCCGTTCGGCATCAGCACGCGCAGCTTGGCCAGGCTTTCGGCCGTGGTCTGCGGGCGGAAGCCCTCATCGCGCGTAAATGCGACCGGCTCGCCCTTGCGCTGCGGCACCTGCACCGGGACGATCTCGGCGTCGAAGCGCCCGGCATCCCAGGCGGCCGCGGCGCGCTGGTGGCTGCGCACGGCGAAGGCATCGGCGGCTTCGCGGCTGATGCCGTAGTCGCGCGCGAGGTTCTCGGCGGTCTCGATCATGCCCGAGATCTTGCCGAAGCGCTCCACCGGCTGCGAGCGCTCGCGGCCACGGTCGAGCCGGTCGAAGAAGCGCACGTTGCCGGAGCGCGCGCCCCAGCGCATATCGGTGGTGTAGTACTCGATATTGCTCATGCTTTCGACGCCGCCGGCGATCACCACGTCGGCCGCGCCGCTCTGCACCATCATCGCCGCGGTAACGATGGCCTGCAGGCCGCCGCCGCAGCGGCGATCCAGCTGCATGCCCGGCACCTCAACCGGCAGGCCGGCCTGCAGCGCGGCCCAGCGGCCCACGCACGGCACTTCGCTGTTGGCATACGACTGGGCAAAGACGACGTCGTCGATGCGCGCCGGGTCGATGCCGCTGCGTTCCACCACCGCGCGCACGGCGGTCGCGGCCAGTTCCTCGACCGGCACCGGGCGCAGGCTGCCGCCAAAGGTGCCGACGGGGGTGCGAAGGGGGGTGACGATTGCAGCTCTGCGCATGGAAGTCTCCTTGGTATTCGGTATCGGGTGAATCATCAAATTAGTCGGTGTGCGTCGTCCCCGGAAGGGCGACGAAGGCCGCGCCGCACTGGCGCAGCAGCGCATGGGCCTGGCGCTCCAGGTCGGCGCGGTGTTCGGGGGCAGCGATGTCCAGCATGCGGCGCACGCGCTGCGACAGGGGCTGGCCGCGCAGGTCGGCCACGCCATGCTCGGTGACGATCAGGCCGGCGTCGGCACGCGGCGTGCTGACCGGGCCGGACAATTGCGCGACGATACGGCTCGCACCTTTGGCGGTGGCCGGCAGCGCCACGATCGGCAGGCCGCCGCGGCTGCGCGCGGCGCCGCGCAGGAAATCCACCGCGCCGCCGACGGCGCCGACATAGACGCCGGCGGCAACTTCCGCATTGACCTGTCCGGTCAGGTCGACCTCGATCGCCGAATTGATCGCGGTCAGCTTGTCCACGCTGGCGAGCACTTCGGGATGGTGGGTGTAGGCGGTTTCGCGCAGCTGCAGCTGCGGATTGCGATGGGCCCAGCGCCGCAACCGCTCGCTGCCCATCAGGATGCCGCCAATGCCGATGCCCGCATCGATGCGCTTGCGTGCGTTGGTCAGCACGCCGGCCTCGGCCAGCGCGGCAATGCCGTCGCCGACCGCGCCGCTGTGCAGCCCCAGGTCGCGGCGGTCATGCAGCGCGGCAACCACTGCTTCAGGAAGGTTGCCGATGCCCATCTGCAGGGTCGCGCCATCCTCCACCCAGCCGGCGATATGGCCGGCAATGGCCTGTTCGGCGGGGCCGGCAGCGCTGCGCTCCAGGCTGATGGGCGGGTACAGCGCCTCGACCTGCAGGTCGATCTGGTCAGCGGTGAGATAACGGCTGCCGTGGGTCCACGGCACCTCCGGGTTCACTTCGGCAATGATCACGCGGGCGCGGTCGAGCGCGGCGGGAAGGTACTCGTGCACCAGGCCCAGGCTGTGACGCCCCTGTTCGTCGGCGGGCGAGACCTGCGCCAGCACCACATCCGCGCGCAGCGTGCCGTGCCGGATCAGCCCCGGCAGGTGCGAATAATGGCTCGGCACGATGTCGAGCACGCCCGCGCTGGCCAGCCGGCGGTGCGGCCCGCTGGCGGCATAGCCGAAGAAATCGATGACATCGGCTTGCTCCGGCTGCAGCGTGTCCGACTGGCCGATGCCGACGAAGACGCTGAAGCGCCCGCCGCGCGCGATGGCATGGCGATGCGCCACCAGCGCGCGCGTCAGCGTCAGCGGCTCGGCGGTGGCTTGTCCCCACCAGAGGTGGTCGCCGGGGCGGATGAGGGTTTGCAGTCGGGAAGCCAGGTCGTGCATGTCCACGGGGAATACGTTGGGTCGGCACACGGCCGGAAGTCAGCCGGCCCGCGCCGGGATAGCCCGAAGCATGTCGCCAATGTCGCGTTTGCGCTATTCGACAATGCCAATGGCCGGCTTCGGCGATGGCGAAAATGCCGGCCGGGCCCTGGCTGCCCGGGACTTAAGCCGCGTGGAAGGCGCGCTTTCGGAAAGGCTGATTGTCCCGCCGGCCGAACGCCGCGACCATGGCGGCTATCACGCGGCGTCGGCCATCCGCCACGCCGGCGCATAGATCGCCACGTACCCGACCGCCACAGACACAGACCCACCGCAAGGCAGCGCCATGATCGAACAGACCCTATCGAATAATTTCCACGAAATCCGCGATGCCATCCGTGCGCTGTGCGCCGAGTTTCCCGACGAGTATTTCCGCAAGGTCGATGAACAGCGCGCCTATCCCGAGGCCTTCGTCAATGCGCTGACCGCGGCGGGCTGGCTGGCAGCGCTGATTCCGCAGGAATACGGCGGCTCCGGCCTGGGCCTGACCGAAGCCTCGGTCATCATGGAAGAGATCAACCGTTGCGGCGGCAATTCCGGTGCCTGCCATGGCCAGATGTACAACATGGGCACGCTGCTGCGGCACGGCTCAACCGCGCAGAAGGAAAAGTACCTGCCCAAGATCGCCTCCGGCGAATGGCGCCTGCAGTCGATGGGCGTGACCGAGCCCACCACCGGCACCGACACCACCAAGATCAAGACTTCGGCGGTGAAGAAGGACGGCCGCTACGTCGTCAACGGCCAGAAGGTATGGATCAGCCGCGTGCAGCACAGCGATTTCATGATCCTGCTGGCGCGCACCACGCCGCTGGCCGAGGTCAGGAAGAAGAGCGAGGGCATGTCGATCTTCATGGTGGACCTGCACGAGGCGCAGAAGAAGGGCCTGACGGTGCGCCCCATCCCCAACATGGTCAACCACGAGACCAACGAACTGTTCTTCGAGGACCTGGAGATTCCCGAGGAAAACCTGATCGGCGAGGAGGGCAAGGGCTTCAAGTACATCCTCGATGGCCTGAATGCCGAGCGCACGCTGATCGCCGCCGAGTGCATCGGCGACGGCTACTGGTTCATGGATCGGGTGACGAAGTACGTGAAGGAGCGCGAAGTCTTCGGCCGCCCCATCGGCCAGAACCAGGGCGTGCAGTTCCCGATCGCCGAGTCGTTCATCGAACTCGAGGCGGCCAACCTGATGCGCTGGAAAGCGTGCGAGCTGTTCGACAAGCACGAGTCCATGGGCGCCCAGGCCAACATGGCCAAGTACCTGGCCGCCAAGGCCAGCTGGGAGGCCGGCAACGCCTGCCTGCAGTTCCACGGCGGCTTCGGCTTTGCCTGCGAATACGATGTCGAGCGCAAGTTCCGCGAGACGCGCCTGTACCAGGTGGCGCCGATCTCGACCAACCTGATCTACTCCTTCGTCGCCGAACACGTGCTGGGGCTGCCGCGCTCGTTCTGAGGGCATGCCGGCGTTGCGCCGGCATCTGAAAAAAATAACTTAATTGGCAGGCAAGAAACACTAACTTGATTTTCGGCATTCTTGGCGCAAGCTACAAGTGGCGAATGCGGAGCCTGGCTTCGCCGCCACTGGCCGGTTTCCGGCACCGACCCCAGAGCTGAATCGCCGGACAGGCGCGGCGCGCGCGCCGGTGCTGACCGCTTCGGGGACTGTAGCCTCCGTCAAGGGATAAGCACTATGCCGAAGGAGCAGCATCGCCCGCGTGTTGTCCGCAAGCGGGACGCCGGATTGCATTTTCGTCTGACGCCGCTCGCCGGCGTTGCGGCCGGACTGATGTACGCCGCAGGCGTGCAGGCCCAGGCCAATGCCACGCCCTCGGGCACCTACGGGCCGGGCTCGTATGGGGATGCGTTCCAGTTCTTCGGCACGGACGGCGTTATCCAGGGCAGTACGACGATTTACCCCAAGCCGCCCTATCCACAGAACTTCGGCGGCGCCGGCGTGTCCGTGGCCGCGCGAGGCTCGGCCACCATCAATCCCGATCTCGGCCCGGCACCGGGCGATATCTTCATCGACTCGGACTATCGGCAAGGCGCGCCCAACACGGCGCTGTACGTTGCCAACGGCACGCTGACCGTCGTCGGCAGCAGCGTTGCGGGCCGCCTGACCTATGCCCGTGGCCATGGGCAGTCGGTGCATGGCGTCTATGTCCCCGGCGAGACCGGTCCTTCGGTCTTTACCGGCGCGCGCATGTACATGTCGGCCGACGGCCCCAGTGCCTACGCGATCCACGCATACGGGGTATTCGCGTCGGTGGATGTCAGGGACTCGACGCTGGTAACCTCGGGCAGCGGGCATGGTGTGCTGGCCTGGAGCAACGCGTCGGTGAAACTGTCCAACACCGATGTCACGGTGCAGGCGGCGGACGTCTACGGCATTTATGCCACCAGCGGCGCCAGGATCGAAACCACCGGCGGCAGTGTGAGTGCCAGCCTCAACGGCGCGCGCGGGGTCGTGATCAACGGCGCGACCGGCGTGTTGACCGGTACCAATGTGAGCACGCAAGGGACCACCGGCTATGGGCTTTGGGCGATCGGCTCGACCGTTTCCGTCACGGGCGGGACGATCCGTACGCAGGGGACTAACGCCCATGGCCTCTACCTGTATGGCAATTCCACCACCACGCTCAACGGCGCCACGATCACGACGGGCGGGACCACCGCCCATGGCATCTTCGTCAGCAGCGGCACGCTGGGCATGCAGGGCGCCATGGTGACGGCCACCGGCCCCAGCGCCCGGGGCCTGTACGTTGCCGGCGGTGCGACCGCCGTGGCGGCCGATAGCCGGTTCGCCGCGCAGGGCACTTCCGGCATAGGCACGTGGGTCAACGGCGCCGGATCGTCGCTGACGATGACCGGCGGCGCGCTCAGCGGGGCGCTGGCCAATGGCCACGGCGCCTACGTCAATGCGGGGGGCACCTTGCGCACCACCGATACGGCGATCTCCAGCGCCGCCGCGGTCGGCGTCTGGGCCGTCGGCACCACGGTTGAACTGACCCGCGGCACAGTGTTCGGGGGCGCCTATGGCATCTACCTGACCGAGGGCGCGACGCTGCGCGCCACCGGCACGGCGATCACCAGCGGCAGCGGCGCGACGCGCGGCGTGCAGGCCGTGGCATCGACGCTGGACCTGACCGATGTCTCGGTCAGCACCGCGACGGCGGAAGACCATGCCATCTATGCGTACAACGGTTCTACCTTGCAGGCGCGCAACCTGACGCTGACCACCCAGGGCGATAACGCCTATGGCTTGCGGGTGGTCGGCGCGCCCACGGCGCAGATCGACGGCATGGTGGTGCGCACGGCGGGCGCCGGCGCGCACGGGGCGGTGTTCGACGGCGGCGCCAGCACCTATGCCGGCAGCAATTTCGATATCGGCACCAGCGGCGGCGGCATGGGCATCTATGCGTGGCAAGGTGCCGCGTTGCGCCTGGCGGGCGGGCGGGTCGATACCGGTACCGCGGCCAATGCCCACGGCATCTATATCAACGATGCCACGGTCGAACTGACTCCGGGCGCGCAGGGTGCGGGCGTCGCCGTCAGTACGGGCGGCGCCGGCGCGCATGCAGTGCGGGTCAGTTCGGGCGGCCGCTTCAGCGCCACGGGCGCATCGTTGCATGCCGCCGGGGTCGATGCGGCGGGCATCCATCTGCTTGGGGTCGCGGATGCGGCCTCGGCCACCGCCATTGCCAATGCGGCGCCGGCACCGGCTCCCGTGGCACCGCCCAACGATGACGGCTCGCCGGCACCGGTGGCGTCGGCACCGCCGGTGCCGACGCTGGGACAGGCGCTGAATACCACCGAAACCGTGACCCTCGCCAACAGCACGGTGGTGTCGGACGCCGGCGCGGCGATCAGCGTCGCGGGCGGTTCGGCTACCATCGCGGCGAACAACACCACCATCCAGGGCGTGGCGGCGCTGCAGGTGCTGGGCAGGCAGGAGTCTTCCGGCGGCACGCCGGTCAATGTGCCGGGCGTGGCGACGCTGAACGCCAGTGCCTCGACCCTGACCGGAGCCGCGGTGACCGGCAACGGCAGCCAGTCGACCCTGAACCTTTCCAATGGCAGCCGCTGGAACGTGACGGCGAGTTCGGTGCTGACCCGTCTTGGCAATGACGGCAGCGTGATCGACGTACAGGCGGCACCGGGGTTGCCGCTGGGGCGACGCCGTTCGCTGCTTGCAAGCCCGATTCCGGGCAATGCCTACCACGCCGTCAACGTCACCGGCGACTATGCCGGCAACAACGGCGTGGTGGCGCTGAACACCTTCCTCGACGCGGGTGGCAGCCTGGCGCAGCAATTCACCGACCGCCTGCTGATCAACGGCTCGGCCAGCGGCACCACCACGCTGCAGATCAAGCCGGTCGCCACCAGCCCTGGCGCGACCACCTCGCCCAGCGGCGTGGTCAACGCCAGCGAAGGCATCTCGGTGGTCCAGGTCGCCGGCAGTTCCACGCCGGACGCGTTCGCGCTCAAAGGCGGCTATGTCACCGCCGCCAATTCGCCCTACGCCTACCGGCTGTACGCCTATGGCCCCGGTTCGTCGATCAGCGCGGCCGATGCCAATGCGTCGCTGGTGGGCAATGCGTCCGGCTACTGGGACTACCGGCTGCAAAGCACCTATGTCGAGCCCGATGGCCCGGTGGTGCCCGACCCGGATGAGCCGCTGCCGCCCGATGCCCGTCCCGCGGTGGCGCCGCAGGTGGCGTCCTACGTCACCGCGCCGGCTGCGATGCTGCACGCCGGCATGCTCGACCTCGACAGCCTGCACCGCCGCCTGGGCGAGGTGCGCGACGACCGCGCGCTGGCGCGCGACCAGGGCCCGGGCGAGATGTTCTTCCGCGCCTATGGCGGCAATTTCCGCTACACCAGCAACCAGTCGTTCGAACGGTACGGCTACGATGCCAATGGCGATTACGCGGCCATCCACCTCGGCGGCAACCTGTTCCGCCAGGACGGCGAGACCGGCCTGTGGCGGTTCGGCCTGGCCGGTTCGGTCGGATGGCTGCACTTTACGCCGCATGCCGTCGACGGGCCGAGCCGCACGCGTGCCACCATCTATCGCATCAGCGGCTACGGCACCTACCAGAGCCACCAGGGCTGGTATGTCGACGGCATCCTGTCGGGCGGATGGTTCGACGGCGATGTCTCGACGCAGGCGCGCGGCCGGGCCAGTTCGATGGACGGGGGCCTGTTCGCCGCATCGATCGAAGCCGGCTACCCGTTTGCCATGCCCTACGGCCTGAACCTGGAGCCGCAGCTGCAGCTGATCGGGCAGCACGTGAGCTTCCGCAACAACATCGACGTCGACGAGCTGGAGGTCAACATCGGCTCGCAGAACCAGCTGGTGGGCCGCGCCGGCGTGCGCCTGACTCGGCCGGTCGCCGTCGCCGGCGGCCGGCTGACGCCATACGTTGGCTTCGACCTGTTCCATGCGTTCACCGGCGGCACCAACGTGCACGTCGGCGAGGTGCAGTTCGAATCCGGCAAGCTGGGCGACGCCTTCCAGTTGTCGTTGGGGCTCAACGGGATGCCGACGGGGCGGCTGTCGCTCTATGGCCGGGTCTCGTACCAGCATGCGATGGGGCGGGGCGGGATCCAGGGTTGGCTGTTCAATGCCGGCGCCCGCTACCTGTTCTAGGTTTCGGCGCGGGCGGCGCTTACGGCATCCGGCGCCGCGGTCGCGCACCGGCGCCGGCAGCTCAGGTAGAATGCCGCCCTATGTCGCGCATGATTGCCTTGCTCCTGATGCTGATCCTGCCGCTGCAGGCGTTGGCCGCAGCGCAGCGGCAGCTCGCGCACGCGGCCGGCTTCCCGCCGGACCACATGGCCGCGCACGCCGAGCACGTTCCGCATCACCATGATGAGGGTGGCGAAATCGCCTTCGACGATTCCGCGGCTTCCGCGTCGCACCAGCTCGACTTCGACTACGGCACCCACTTCCAGGCGCCATTGCCAGCCGGCATGGTGCCGCCGCTGACGCTGCAGACGCAGCGCGAGCCGTCGTTCCTCGGCAGTCGCATCCCCGACCCGGGCTCCAGTCCCCCGTTACGCCCCCCTCACGCGCCCGCCTGACGGCGGGGCACTGATCTGCTGATTGCCTGCCGTGGCGCAATGCCTTGCGCCGCGCCCCGCCGCATTGCCTGCTTGTCGCAATCTGCGTTGGGGATTCCATGCATAAATTCTTCATCTCCGTGGTGGCGTTGGCGTTGCTGATGCCGGCGGCCCATGGCCAGCCCGCGCCGGCCGACCTGCGCGCGCTGTTCGATGCCGCCTGGGAGCGCTCCGTCGCCTTCCAGGCCACCGAGGGGCGGCGCCTGGAGGCGGCGGCCAGCCGGGTCCAGGCTGATTCGCTGATCGCGGGGCCGCCCACGCTGGGCCTGCTGCACCGTGACGACCGCTGGACGGAGCAGCGCGGCGTGCGCGAGAGCGAGGTCCAGCTGGGCGTGCCGGTGTGGCTGCCAGGCCAGCGCGCGGCACGCGGCGAGCTGGCCGACGCCCAGGCGGCCGAGGCCGAGGCTGGCGTCGCGCTGGCGCGGCTGAATCTTGCCGCGGACGTTCGCGAGCGCGTCTGGCAGCTGGCCGCCGCGGAAGGCGAGCGCGAGGTGATGCGTCGACGCGCCGGGATCGCCGCGTCGCTGCGCGACGATGTGCGCCGGCGCGTCAATGCGGGCGACCTGGCGCGCACCGACCTGCTGCTGGCGCAGCAGGACCACCTGGCGGCACAGGGGCTGCTCGCCGACAGCGAGGCGCGCGTGGTCGAGGCCAGCGCGCGGCTGCTGCAAGCCACCGGCGTTGCCGCGCTGCCGTCGCGGTACGACGAGGCGGCGGCGGCGCCGGGAGACCCGGGCGGCCTGGCCGCGAGCCATCCACGCCTGGAAGCGGTGCAACAGGCCGTGCTGCGCAGCGAACGCCAGCTGGGCTACCTGCGCAAATCGCGCCGCGACCCGCCGGAAGTCGGCGTGATGTACCGCAACGACCGGGCCGGCGGCGGCATGCCCGGCGACCAGACCGTCGGCCTGTTCGTCAGGATCCCGTTCGCCACGGATGCGCGCAACCTGCCGCGCGAAGCCGCCGCGCAGACCGAGCTAATGACAGCCCGGGCCGAACTTGCGCGCACCGAACGCATGGTGCGCGCCGAGATCGACGCGGCGCAGGCCGCGCTGCGGCTGGCCGGGCAGCAGCTCAGCCTGACGCAAGAGCGCAGCGCCACGCTGTCCGAACGGGCGGCGCTGCTGCGCAAGACCTTCGATGCCGGCGAGATCGGCCTGCCGGAAGTGCTGCGCGCACAAAACCAGGCGCTGGAAGCCGAGGCCGACCTCGTGCGCCAGCGTGCCCGGCACGGCATCGCCATTGCCACCCTGAACCAGGCGTTCGGAGTCCTGCCATGATCCGCCAGTTGTTACTTTCCCTGTTCCTGTCGCTCGCGCTCGCGCTCGCGCTCGCGCTCGCGGCGCCGGCGGCGCATGCCGGACCCGGTGCGCACGGCCCCAATGGCGAGCACCTGGACGCGCCCGCCGGCACCGGCGCGGCGGCACACGCCCAGCCGACCATCGAAGCCCATACGGAAGCATTCGAACTGGTGGGCACCCTCTCCACGGACGAACTCTCGGTCATGGTCGACCGCTACGTCACCAACGAGCCGGTGCTCGACGGCACGCTCGAGGTCGAGTTCAACGGCATCAAGGCCCAGGGCAAGCTGCATGCCGATGCCGGCGACTATGCCTTTACCGACGAGAAGCTGCTGCTGGCGCTGCGCCAGCCCGGCCAGCATGCGCTGGTGTTTACGCTCGTCACCGGCAATGAGTCGGACCTGATCGAGGGCACCCTGAACGTTGCCGCGGACGGACACGACCACGGCCTGGCGTGGTGGCAGGCGCGCTGGCCGTGGCTGGTCCTGCTTGCGGCGCTGCTTGCGGCAGCCGCGGCCTGGGGCGTGAAGCGCCGCGCTGGCAAGAGGAACGGAGGCATGGCGTGATGAAGACGACCCATATCGCGACCCATATCGCAACCCTGGTGATCGCGCTGACCGCCTGGTCAACCTTGCCGGCGCTGGCCGGACCCGGCGCGCACGGCCCGAATGGCGAACACCTCGATGCACCGGCCGCGGTGCCGGTCGGCGGCGGCCTCGTCCGGCTGGCGGACGGCAGTGTCCAGGTGCCCAAGCTGGCACAGCGCCGCATGGGCATACGGACTGCGATGCCGCAGCAGGCCGTACACCCCGTGACGGTGGAGCTGAACGCCGTCGTGGCGATCGATCCGAACGCGGGCGGGCGCCTGCAGGCGGGCCACCCGGGCTGGATCGAACCGCCGCCGGGCGGCTTTCCCGTGCTGGGGCAGCGTGTCGCCAAGGGCCAGGTGCTGGCCGTGCTGCGCCACAAGAGCGAGCCCTTCGACATCGGCAACCAGCAGGCACAGTTCGCCAACCTGAGCGCCAGCCTGAAGCTGGCACGGCAGCGGCTGCAGCGGCTGGAGTCGCTGCCGGACAGCATTCCGCGCAAGGAAATCGAAGCCGCCCGCGCCGAGGTCCAGAGCCTGTCCGGCCAGCGCGATGCGGTCGGCAAGAGCCTGCACCAGACCGATACGCTGACCGCGCCGGCCAGTGGCGTGATCGCCAGCGCCAATGTGCTGGCAGGGCAGGTGGTTGCCGCCGGGGACGTGCTGTACGAGGTGGTCGATCCCGCCCGCCTGCTGATCGAGGCCAGCAGCGCGGACAGTTCGCTGGCCAGCCGTATCCAGGGCGGCGCCCTGGCCAGCGGCACCGGCGCCAAGCTGGAATTCGTCGGCGCCGGCCGCAGCCTGAAGAACGGCGCGGTGCCGCTGACGTTCCGGCTGACCGGCAACGACGTGCCGCTGGCCGTCGGCCAGCCCGTGACCGTGGTCGCGACGCTGAGCGATACCGTCCGCGGCATCGCGCTGCCGAGCGAGGCGCTGGTGCGCAATGCCAGCAACCTGCCGGTGGTGTGGATCAAGTCCGGCGCGCAGCGCTTTATCGCGCAGCCGGTCGAGGCGCGCGTGCTCGATGCGCGCACCGTGGTCGTGGTCGGCGGACTGTCGCCGGAGAACCGGGTGGTGGTGTCCGGCGCGGCGCTGATCAACCAGATCCGCTGAGGGGCGCGCATGTTTAACTGGACCGTTCGCGCCAGCCTGGGCAACCGGCTGCTGGTACTGGCCTTCGCGCTGATCCTGATGGTCTACGGCGGCCTCACCGCATGGCGCACGCCGGTCGATGTGTTCCCGGACCTGAACAAGCCGCTGGTGACCGTGATCACCGAAGCGGGCGGCATGGCGCCGCAGGAAGTCGAGCTGCTGGTGTCGTTCCCGATCGAGACGGCGCTCAACGGCATGCCCGGCGTCACGCGGGTGCGCTCGGTGTCCGGCGTCGGCCTGTCCATTGTCTATGCGGAGTTCGACTGGGGCAGCGATATCTACCGCAACCGCCAGCTCGTGTCGGAACGGCTGGCGCTGGTGAAGGAGCAGTTGCCGGGCGGGCTCACGCCCATCCTCGGTCCGGTCTCGTCGATCATGGGCGAGATCATGCTGATCGCCTTGCCGATCGATCCGGCGCGCGCCAGCCCGATGCAGGCGCGCGAGTATGCCGACTTCGTGCTGCGGCCGCGGCTGCTGTCGGTGCCCGGCGTGTCGCAGGTGATCCCGATCGGCGGCGAGGTGCGGCAATTGCGGGTCGAGCCCGATACCGCGCGCATGGCGCAATTCGGCGTGGCGCTGGCACAGGTGCAGGGTGCCTTGCGCGACTTCGCCGCCAATACCAGTGGCGGCTTCATCGACCTCAACGGCCGCGAATACCTGATCCGCAATCTCGGCCGCACCAACCGGCTCGACGACCTCAAGGGCCTGGCGGTTGCTTACCAGGACGGCGTGCCGGTGCTGCTGGAGCAGGTAGCCCAGGTACGCTACGCCGCGGCGCTCAAGCGCGGCGACGCCGGCTTCAACGGCAAGCCCGCGGTGATCGTCAGCGTGCAGAAGCAGCCCGCCGCCGACACGGTGCGCCTGACGCGCGACCTGGAAGCCGCGCTGGGCGAACTGAAGCAGGGGCTGCCGCAGGGGCTGTCCACGCCGCAGGTGCTGTTCCGCCAGGCCGACTTTATCGAGGCCTCGATCGGCAACGTGGTCGAGGCGCTGCGCGATGGCGCCATCATGGTGACGGTGATCCTGTTCGCGTTCCTGCTGAGCGCGCGCACCACCGCGATCTCCCTGGTGGCGATCCCGCTGTCGCTGGCCGTCTCCGCGCTGGCCTTCCACCTGCTGGGCCAGTCGATCAACGTGATGACGCTGGGCGGCCTGGCCATCGCCATCGGCGAACTGGTCGACGACGCGATCGTCGACGTGGAGAACATCCAGCGCCGGCTGCGGCAGCGCGCCGCCATGGACAACCCGCCGCCGGTGCTGGAGACCATCTGGCGCGCCTCGGTCGAAGTGCGCTCCGGCATCGTCTATGCCACGCTGGTGGTGGTGCTGGTGTTCGTGCCGCTGTTTGCGCTGCCGGGGATCGAAGGGCGCCTGTTCGCGCCGCTGGGGATCGCCTACATCGTGTCGATCCTGGCGTCGATGCTGGTGTCGATGACGGTGACGCCGGTGCTGTCGTACTACCTGCTGCCGCGGATGAAGCGGCTCGACCATCCGGACAGTCCGCTGGTGGCATGGCTCAAGCGCACCGATGCCCGCATCCTGGACTGGTCGTTCCCGCGCGCGCGTGCGGTGCTCGCCGTGGCCGCCGTCGCGGTCGTGCTGGCGGCCGCCACCGTGCCGTGGATGCCGCGGGCCTTCCTGCCGGGCTTCAACGAGGGCTCGATGGTGATGTCGCTGATGCTCAATCCCGGCACCTCGCTGGCCGAAGCCAACCGCATCGGCGCGCTCGCGGAAACGCTGATCCGGCAAGTGCCGGAAGTGACGCGCGTCGGGCGCCGCACCGGCCGCGCCGAACTGGACGAACACGCGGAAGGCGTGCATGCCTCGGAGATCGACATCGACCTGAAGCCCTCCGGCCGCAGCCGGGAACAGGTCATGGCCGCGATCCGCGCGCAACTGGCCGGGCTGCCTGCGTCGGTGGCGATCGGCCAGCCGATTTCGCATCGGCTGGATCACCTGCTGTCCGGCGTGCGGGCGCAGATCGCGCTGAAGATCTATGGCGACGACCTCGATACGCTGCGCGGCCTGGCGGAGAACGTGCGTGGGCGCCTGGCGGCGATACCCGGCTTGGTCGACATCACGGTCGAGCGCCAGGTGCTGATTCCGCAGGTCAATGTGCGGCTCGACTATCGCAAGGCCGCGCAGTACGGCATCCCTGCCGGCGAGGCGCTGAAGGCGCTGCAGACCTTGTCCGACGGCACGCGCGTCACGCAACTGATCGACGGCGTGCGCCGCCACGACCTGGTGGTGCGCCTGCCCGATAGCGGCCGTACGCCGCAGGACCTGTCCCGGGTCATGCTGGACTCGCCGCGCGGCGCGGTGCCGTTGTCGGCCATCGCCAGCGTGGAGGAGGGCGATGGCCCCAACCAGATCGGGCGCGAGAACGGCCGGCGGCGCATCGTGGTCTATGCCAATACCGACGGCTCCGATATGTCGCAGATCGTCGGCGCGGTGCGCGAAGCGGCGGCGCGTGCCGGATTGCCCGGTGGCTATTTCGTCAGCATCGAGGGCCAGTTCCAGGCGCAGGAGCAGGCCACGCGCCGCATCGTGCTGCTGTCCCTGGTGTCGCTGGCGCTGATCTATCTGGTGCTCTACTCGCGCTATCGCTCCGCCACCCTGACGCTGGTCATCATGGCCAATATACCGTTCGCCCTGATCGGCAGCGTGATCGCGATGTGGCTGGCGGGGCTGAGCCTGTCGGTGGCGTCGATGGTCGGCTTTATCACGCTGACCGGCATTGCCACGCGCAACGGCATCCTGAAGGTCAGCCACTACATCAACCTGTGCCGCTTCGAAGGCGAGACCTTCGGCATGCCGATGATCGTGCGCGGTTCGCTGGAGCGGCTGACGCCGGTGCTGATGACCGCGCTGGTGGCGGCGTTCGCACTGGTGCCCTTGCTGGTATCGGCCGACGCGCCGGGCAAGGAGATCCTGCATCCGGTCGCGGTGGTTATCTTTGGGGGGCTGGTCAGTTCGACCCTGCTCGATTCCATGCTGACGCCGCTGGCGTTCTGGCTGTTCGGGCGCCGCCCGCTGCAGCGCATCCTGTCGCAGCAGCCGGAGGACACTTACTGATTCACGGGCTTTGGCAGCGGCGCCCGCAAGCCGCTGCAGCAACGGAGTAGACGATGAAGAAACAGATCTCGGCCATGGTGTTTGCCGGCAGTCTCGCACTGTCCGGGTTTTCCGGCGTGGCCCTGGCGCACGGCGCCAAGCCCGCGCAATACGGCGGCATCGTGCAGGTCGCCAGCGACCTGCAGTTCGAACTGGTGAACCGGGATGGCGCGGTCACGATTTATGTCGACGACCATGACAAGAAGCTGCCCGTGGCCGGCGCCAGCGGCAAGCTGACGGTGTTGACCGGCACCCGCAAGACGGAAACGGCGCTGAACCCGAGTGCGGACAATGCGCTGGTTGCGGCCGACAAGCTGCAACTCACGGCCGGCTCCAAGCTGGTGGCGACGATCCGGTTTGCGGACGGCAAGACTGTCACGGCGCGCTTTGTGGCGAAATGACGGGCGCTCCCTTGACTCGCTGCGTTACTTGGTAACATTTGAAAGAATCGCCTGTTTCAAAAAAACTTCATGCTGAGCAGGAGGCGCCATGGACCGCCGCAAACTCATTCTGAATGGTGCGTATCTGGGTGTGGGCCTGGTCATGGCGCCGTTGCTGACCGTCGCTGCTGCATTGGCGCAACCCGCATCCAGTCCCGCGGCAAGGTCCGCCGCGACACCCGTTCAACGCAGCCGCGGACGTAAGGCCCGCATCTTCATCACTGGTTCGTCCGACGGTCTCGGTCATGCGGCGGCGCGGACGCTGCTCGGCGACGGGCATGAGGTCGTGGTGCACGTTCGCTCCCAGGCGCGGCTGCCCGCCGTCAGGGAGCTCGTGGAGCAGGGTGCCATCGCGACCATCGGCGACCTTTCCGACCTGGAGCAGACACGGGACCTGGCCCGGCAGGTCAACGCCATTGGCACGATGGACGCGGTGATCCACAACGCGGGGATCCTGTCAGGGCCCCAGGTCCTGATGGTCAACGTCGTCGCGCCGTACCTGCTCACGGCGCTGATCCGGCGCCCCAGGCGGCTGATCTACCTGAGCAGCAGCATGCACAAAGGTGGCCGGGTAAGTCTTGACCGCATCGACTGGTCCGGGCGTACCGGCACAGCTGGCTATTCGGAGAGCAAGCTTTTCATCACGACCCTGGCGGCAGCCGTGGCGCGGTTGTGGCCCGACGTCTACAGCAACGCAGTCGATCCGGGCTGGGTTCCCACCAAGATGGGTGGTGCGAATGCGCCAGACGACCTTCGGCTGGGACATCTGACCCAGGAGTGGCTGGCTACCAGCAACGATCCGCGGGCGCTGACCAGCGGAGGGTATTGGTACCACCAGCGGTTGCAGGAGCCGCACGCCCTCGTCCGCAACACGAAATTCCAGGATCGGTTGTTGGGCGAACTGGCCCGCGTGACAGGAACAAGACTGGTTTGATGCCAGATCCGGTGATCGGGCGTTCGCCTTAACCGTCACACAATCCACGGAGAAGTATTTCATCCGGCACAGCTTGTGGTGTCCCAGCATACGTACTTTCACCTAATGCTGCATTGCGTCAATTCTTTTGCTACAATCAGGGAAAACCCCATAAGGGTAATCCCGAAAGGAAGGACGCCATGAACACCCAATCCGATATCAAGCTGACCGATCAACTGGAACGCCACCTCATCGAGCGCGAGCTCGGCACGCAAAGCCTGGGCTTCGCCCATGACGTGAAGCGCGCCATCGCCACCGTGCAGTCGGTGATCGAGCGCCTGCAAAGCCAGGCCCGGAAGGCCAAGGTGGTCTACGCCAACGGCTGAGCCCTGGCGGCAGTACGGTAGTTGCGGCCCTTCCGGGCTGCGTTGAAGAACCGGCCATACGTGCGCCCGCCCGGGTGAACGCGGCCGGTTTTGCTTTGCCTGCGGCGTTGGAGTGCTTTGTGAGCAACTCTCACAAGGCTTGCCAGTGCTTTTCGTTTTGCCGCCGCGGCGGACAGGGCTATCTTGGATGCCTTTCCGGAGTCCCGTGCGCCCATGTCCCCGCTTGTGCTGCTGTGCCTGCTGATCACCTATGTGGTCTGGGGCACGACCTATCTGGCGATCCGCTTTACGCTGGAGAGCTTTCCGCCGCTGTTCATGATGGGCACGCGCTTCCTGTGCGCGGGCCTGCTGCTGGCCGCGTGGCTGGCATGGCGCGGCACGCCGATGCCGTCGGTGCGGCAGTTGCGACATTGCGCGGTGCCGGCTTTGTTCCTGCTGGTGGGCGGCATGGGACTCACTGCCATCGCCGAGCAGACGATTTCTTCGGGCGCCACCACGGTGATGATCGGGTCGATGCCGATCTTCGCGCTGATCTGGGGGGCGTGCTTCGGCAACCGGCCGAAGTGGTTCGAGTATGTGGCGATCGCCATTGGCAGCGCCGGCATCCTGTTGCTGACCGCGGGCGCGGAATTCCAGGTCAGTAGCGGCGGCGTGGTGGCGCTGTTGCTGGCGGTGGCGAGCTGGTCCTTCGGCTCGCAGCTGGCGCGCCGGCTCGACCTGCCGCCGGGGGCGGCGGCGTTTGCCGCGGAGATGGTGATCGGCGGCGCGGTGCTGATGGCGCTGTCGCTGCTGCGGCAGGAGCCGTGGCCGTCTGCCGTCAGCGCGCAGGCCGGCTGGGCCTGGGTCTACCTGGTGGTGGCGGGGTCCCTGGTAGCCTTCTCCGCTTACATGTACCTGGTCTCGACGGTCAGCCAGACCCTGGCGGCAAGCTATGTCTACGTGAACCCGCCGGTGGCGCTGGCCATGGGCGCATGGCTGGGCGGCGAGCAGATCGCGCCGCAGACGCTGGGCGCGGTGGTGCTGATCCTGGTGGCGCTGACGGTGCTGAGCCTGGGCACGCTGCGCGCGGCGCGTACCCAGGCAGCCTGAGCGCGCCACGCCGCCGCGGGCGCTTGCGCTATCCCGCCTAGCGGCCCGACTGCTCCTGGATCCACAGCGACAGCCGGACCTTGTAGGCCTGCTGGATATGCCGGCGCGCGATCTGCTCGGCCAGCGTCGGATCGCGCTGTTCCAGCGCTTCCACCAGCGAGATGTGTTCTTCGTACGAACTGCGCGCACGCCCCGGCACCGCCAGCGTGGTGCGCCCGAGCAGTGCCATGGACTCGTGCAGCGAGCGCAGGGTCTTCAGCAGGTAGCGGTTGTGGGCGCAGCGGTGCAGGGTCTCATGGAACAGCCGGTTGTTCAGTGCAAGCCGGTCGGGATCGTCGGCGATGGCGAGGTCGCGCTCGACGATATCGCGCAGCAGCGAGATCTCGACGTCGGTGGCGTGGCGCGCGGCCAGCGCGGCGGCGGTGCCCTCCAGCACTTCGCGCATCACGTACAGCTCGCTGACCATGCTGGCATCGAGCTGCGTCACCATCATGCCCCGATTGGGCTCGTTGACGACCAGGCCCTCGGATTCCAGCCTGGACAGCGCTTCACGCACCGGCGTGCGCGACAACCCCAGCGATTCGGCCAGTTCCACCTCGCGCAGCCGGGTGCCGGGGGAAAGCTGGCCGGCCTGGATGGCGGCGCGCAACTGCTGGTAGGCGCGCTCCGAGCGCGGGAGCGATGCAGCCTGGCCGCTGTCGGCGGCGCCGTTGAACTCTTGAGAAATCATGTGAGGCTGGCGGATGCGGTGTAACTGTCGTAGCCAGCCATCATACCCGCTCGCGCCCGCCTGACATCACGGTGTCGCAATACGGGGTAAAGGGGCTGGCCCGGCGCCAGCCCCGCGCCGCCGGGGGCGTCAGCCCGCCGGCGACTGGAACGGGTGGTACTGGTACAGCCAGGTTTCCGACAGCGGCTTGCCGTTCAGGCGCAGGAACAGCCGCAGGTCGACCGGCTGGGCGCCCTCGGTGGTCAGGTCGAACTGGGCCCGCCAGTGCCCGGCCACGCCATTGGGCACGGCTTCGGTGAAGACATAGGAAAAGCTGCCGCGCGAGGCGGTCAGCACGGCTTCGGGCTTGACGCCGAAGGGCAGTTTCTCCAGCGGCGCACCCTTGAACTCGACCATGAACTTGCGCACGCCCTTGGGCCGCGGCTGGCCCGGCTGGCCGCCGTTGCCCAGGCGCGTGGCCACGCAGCGCGCCAGCGGCGACGGGTAGGGCTCGTCGGCCGCCCAGTGCAGCCGGTAGCGCAGGCGGTAGGTGTTGCCGGCCTTGGCCGGCGCCTTCGGCACCCACATGGCGACGATATTGTCGTGGATCTCATCGTCGGTGCGCAGCTCCACCAGCTGCACCGAGCCGGCGCCCCAGCCGTCGCGCGGCTCCACCCACAGGCTGGGGCGGCGGTCGTAGTTGACGCCGTCCTGGTAGTGGTCGAACAGGCGGTCGCGCTGCAGCAGCCCGAAGCCCTTCGGGTTGTCGTCGGAGAAGGCCGAGGCGGTGGTCTGCGGCGGGTTGTTGAGCGGGCGCCAGATATGCTCGCCGGCGCCGTTCCACAGCGCCAGGCCGTCGGAGTCGTGCACTTCGGGGCGCCAGTCGACGGCGGTGCCCTTGATGCTTTCCGAGAACCAGTACATCGAGGTCAGCGGCGCCAGCCCAAGCCGCGCCACGTCCTTGCGCAGGAACAGCACGCACTCGACATCCATGATCACGGCCTTGGCGCGCTGCATGACGAAGCGGTAGGCGCCGGAAATGCTGGGCCCGTCCAGCAGCGCGTAGACCGTGACGGTGTCGCTGTTGCCCTCGGGGGTCTCGAACCAGAAGTGGGTGAAGGCCGGGAATTCTTCCTGCTTGCCCGCTTCGGCGACGTCGATGGCGATGCCGCGCGCGGACAGGCCGTACTGGTACAGCTCGCCGATGGCGCGGAAATACGAGGCGCCGAGGAAGGCCACCCAGTCGTTCTTGCGCCAGTCGCGCGTTTTCTGGTCGCCCAGGCGGCTTTCCTGGAAACGGAAGCCGGCAAAGCCACTGCCCGGCGGCAGCTTGTGCGCGGGGCTGTCGGCCGGCATGTCGAAGTAGGCATCGTCATAGACGATCTCGCGTGCCTTGCCGGTGCCGCCCTTGGCGCGCTCGATCACATGCATGCGCACCGGGCTGCGGAAGTAGGTGCCGAGGTGGAAGAACGTGACCGGGAACTGGCCCGGGCCGCTGGCAAAGAGCGCGTCCTCGGTGCGGAAGCGGATCTTGCCGTGGGCGTCGTAGTCGATGCGGGACAGCACGTCTGCCGGTGGCGCGGGCGGCGGCGCGTAAGGCTTGCCGGCCAGCGCGCGGGCGCGCTCGATCAGGGCGTCGAAGCCAAACGGCTGGGCCTCGCCTAGCTTGATCCGGCTGGCCGCCAGTACCGATGGGGTAATGCCGAGGGCGGCAAGCGCCGCAGAGGCGGTGGCAGAGACCAGCAGGGTTCGGCGATTCATCATGTGGCGAAAGCGTCCTTTTATTGTCCGGGTTTGTGCAGAACTGTAAAAGACGCCGCCGCCGCGGAAAAGTTCGGACACCCTCTGTTACAGCGGGTGGCGCCAGCGCCTCACGGCACCTCGCGCACCTCGCTCGCGGCGCGGCGCTGGCGGCGCCGCTGCCGCGCCAGCATGTTCAGCCCCTCGACCGCCGCCGAGAACGCCATCGCCGTATAGATATAGCCCTTCGGCACGTGCGTGCCGAGGCCTTCGGCGATCAGCGTCATGCCGATCATCATCAGAAACGCCAGCGCCAGCATCACGATGGTGGGATTGCGGTTGATGAAGTTGGCCAGCGGCGTCGCCGCGAACAGCATCGCCATGACCGCCGCGATGACGGCTACGAACATGATCTGCACGTGTTCGGTCATGCCCACCGCGGTGATGATGCTGTCGATCGAAAACACCAGGTCCAGCACCAGGATCTGGCCGATGGCCGAGGCAAAGCTATGCACTGCCGTGGCCGTGCCGCCTTCCGCGGCTTCTTCGGCGGCGTTGACGTGCTGGTGGATTTCGCGCGTGGCCTTCCATACCAGGAAGCCGCCGCCCCCGATCAGGATCAGGTCGCGCCAGGACAGGCCATGGCCCAGCACGCTGAAGACCGGTTGGGTCAGCGTGACGATGAAGGCAATGGTAGCCAGCAGGCCCAGGCGCATCAGCAGCGCCAGGCTGATGCCGATCTTGCGGGCCTTCTCCCGCATCTCCAGCGGCAGCTTGTTGGTCAGGATCGAGATGAAGATCAGGTTGTCGATCCCAAGCACGATTTCCATGGCCACCAGCGTGGCCAGTGCCGCCCAGGCGGCGGGATCCTGCAGCAATGCCAACGTCGCTTCCATGAAGGCTCCGGAGTGATAGGAGGGCGCATGCAGGCTTCATGTTAGCGCAGCGTCGCTTGGCCGCGCAGCCTGTCACATAAAGATAAAGCGTACCTGCGCAGGTTGCCATGTGCTGCCATGGAATATAGTATGTGATATATCAAAAGATCCAATCGAGCCATCAAGGAGGCAGCATGAAAGTCTGTATCTACGGCGCCGGAGCGATCGGCGGCTATGTCGGCGCGCAAATGGCGCGCGCTGGGGCAGAGGTCAGCTTCGTCGCGCGCGGACCCCACCTCGCGGCGATGCAGGAGCACGGCGTCAAGCTGCTGATCGACGGCGAGGAGCGCGTCGCCCGGGTGCGCTGCACCAGCGATCCGCATGAACTCGGGCACCAGGATTATGTGTTCATCACCCTCAAGGCGCATTCGGTGCCCGGGGTCGTAGACCAGATGCAGCCGCTGCTGGGTCCCGAAACGGCGATCGTGACCGGCGTCAACGGCATTCCTTACTGGTACTTCTACAAGCACGGCGGCGATCTGGCCGGGCGCACGCTGGAAAGCGTCGATCCGGGCGGGCGCCAGTGGCAACGCCTGGGCCCGGAGCGGGCCATCGGCTGCGTGGTCTATCCGGCCGCGGAAATCATCGCGCCGGGCGTGATCAAGCATGTCTACGGCAAGAAATTTCCGCTCGGTGAGCCGGATGGCAGCCGCTCCGCGCGCGTGACCCGGCTCAGCGAAATGATGATGGCCGCCGACCTGGAAGCTCCCGTGCGCGACAATATCCGCGACGAGATCTGGCTCAAGCTGTGGGGCAACCTGTGCTTCAACCCGATCAGCGCGCTGACCCACGCCACGCTGGATGTCATTACCGCCGATCCGGCCACGCGCGCGCTGTCGCGCCAGATGATGGTGGAGGCGCAGGGCATCGCCGAGCGCTTCGGGGTGAAGTTCCGCGTCGACGTGGAGCGGCGCATCAACGGCGCCGGCGCCGTCGGCGCGCACAAGACCTCGATGCTGCAGGACCTGGAGGCGGGGCGGGCCATGGAAATCGACCCGCTGCTGACGGTGGTGCAGGAAATGGGGCGGCTGGTGGGTGCGCCGACTCCGATGTGCGACGCCGTGCTGGGGCTGATCAAGCAGCGCGATGCGATGGCGAAGCTCGCCGCCTGACCAGCACGGGACGCCGCCGGGTCGGGCGTCCCCCCGCAGCGCGAGCCGGGCGGCAACGTGACGCACGCCCGGCTTGCAAAGTCCGAAGGCAGGGCGATTGTGATATACCATATACGACAGGCCGCGCACCGCTTCTGTGCCGATGCATAGGAACCGCGCATCGTTTGATGCGCTTTCATAATGGATCCGGCGTTTTTGCTAAGCTGTGCAGCAATGCGGCGGGCAGCCATTCCGGCCGCCCGGCCGCCGGTCTCACACGAGCACATCCATGTCTGCGCAAAGCCAATCCATCGTCCAGCCCAACGGGCTGTCCCTGTCGGTACAACCGATCAACGCCGGCGCCAGCCTGCGCGACCAGGCCTATGCCATGTTGCGGCAGGCCATTGCCGACGCCGACATCTACCAGTCGCGCGACGAGATCCGGCTGGACGAGCGCGTGCTGAGCGAGGCCATGGGCGTCAGCCGCACGCCGATCCGCGAGGCCATGACGTTGCTGGAGCAGGAGGGCTTCCTGCGCACGGTACCGCGACGTGGCATCTACATCATGCGCAAGACCAAGCGCGAGATCGTCGAGATGATCCAGATGTGGGCCGCGCTGGAAAGCATGGCGGCGCGCCTGGCCACCGAGAACGCCACCGACGCCGAGATCGCGCAACTGCGCAGCATGTTCGACAGCTTCCGCGACTCCACGCCGGCCGAGCATATCGAAGAGTATTCCGACGCCAACATTGTGTTCCACCAGGCGATCGTGCAGTTGTCGAAGTCGCAGATCATCATGGACACGATCCGCAATATCTTTATCCACGTTCGCGCGATCCGGAAGATGACCATCTCGCAGAGCGACCGCGCGGCCCGGTCCATCGTCGACCACCTGCGCATCATCGAGGCGCTGGAGAGGCGCGACACCGAACTCGCGGAGCGGTTGGTGCGGCAGCATTCGCTGGACCTCGCGGACTACGTGGAGAAGCACTGCGATTTCCTGGACTGAAGCAGCCAGCAATCCGGTGCAAGAGACGGCGGACTTCGGTCCGCCGTTTTGCTTTCTGGCGAGGATTTGCTTGAACGACGCCATTTCGCTAAATGGTGTGTGATATATCAATGTGAAAAGGCAAGCCGCCTTTATTCCATCCCGCTACTGAAAACGCCGGTCTTTATGCCTTGCGCGTCTGGATGGCGGCTCTCTGCTGCGTCGCATCGTCGATATTTACGCCGGAAGCGCCAAACTCCTCTTGCTCTCTTCTGATATATCACATACCGTATGTCATCAGAGACTACAAATAGCGGAAGAGGAGACCCTTCGCAATGGAAACCAAAGCCCTGCAAGGAGTGCGTATCCTGGACATGACCCACGTCCAGGCGGGCCCGTCGGCGACGCAGTTGATGGCGTGGCTGGGCGCGGACGTGATCAAGGTGGAGATGCCGGGACGCGGCGACATCACGCGCAGCCAGCTGCGCGACGTGCCGAACGCCGACAGCCTGTACTTCACCATGCTGAACTCCAACAAGCGCAGCCTGACGTTGAACATGAAGACGCCCGAAGGCAAGGCGCTGCTCGAAGACCTGATCCAGCGCAGCGACGTGCTGATCGAGAACTTCGGCCCGGGCGTGCTGGCGCGCGCGGGCTTCGACTGGGACCACATGCAGGACCTGAATCCGCGACTGGTCTACGCCTCGATCAAGGGCTTTGGCCCGGGCCCGTACGCGGACTGCAAGGCCTATGAAAACGTGGCGCAGTGCATGGGCGGCTCGGCTTCGACCACGGGCGACGCCGACGGCGTGCCCACGGTGACCGGCGCGCAGATCGGCGACTCCGGCACCGGTGTGCATGCCGTGGTCGGCATCCTGGCCGCGCTGCTGCATCGCGAGCACACCGGCCGCGGCCAGCGCGTGGAAGTGGCGATGCAGGACGCGGTCCTGAACCTGTGCCGGGTCAAGCTGCGCGACCAGCAGCGCCTGGCCAACGGCCCGCTGCGCGAGTATCCCAACCAGGAGTTCGGCGACCACGTGCCGCGCGCGGGCAATGCGTCGGGCGGCGGGCAGCCGGGCGCGGCGCTGCGCTGCGCCCCGGGCGGTCCCAACGACTATGTCTACGTCATCATCCAGCCGCAGGGCTGGGAGCCGCTGATGCGCCTGTGCGGGCGCGAGGATCTGATCACCAACCCGGACTACGCCACGCCGGAAGCGCGCCTCAAGCACCTGGCCGACTGCTTCGCCGTGATCGAGAAATGGACGCGCAGCCTCAGCAAGTTCGAGGTGATGGCGGCGCTGAACGAGGTCGATGTGCCGTGCGGCCCGATCCTGTCGATGAAAGACCTGATCGAGGACGAGTCGCTGTACCAGCGCGGCTACCTGGTGGAACTGGAGCATCCGCAGCGCGGCAACTACGTGCAGCTGGGCTGCCCGATCACGCTGTCGGCCTCGCCGGTGCAGGTGGAACGCTCGCCGCTGCTGGGCGAGCACACCGAGGAGATCCTCGAGTGGCTCGGCCGCACCCCGGCGCAGATCGCCGCGATGAAGCTGGCCGGCGCGGTATGAGCGCATGAGCCCGGCCTGATGTCATTCCCGTCATTCCCGCGCGTGCGGGAATGACCCGCGGCGGCCGCGCGCCGTCATGCCTCTCCCTTTTCCGAAGATCCCTGAACCGACATCGGCGCAGGCGGGGCCTCGCTTTGCCCGCGCAAGGAGCATGCTGTGCAAACCTGGATACGTTTCCGCCGCGCCGACGGCAGCATCGGCCATGGCCGCCTGGATGAGGCCAACCCCAACCGCGTCGTCGAATATGACCGCGACGGCTTTGACAACCCCAGTCCCACCGGCGCCGTGCACGACCGCGCCGCGCTGACGCTGCTGGCACCGTGCGCGCCGGGCAAGGTGGTGGCGCTGTGGAACAACTTCCACGCGCTCGCGCGCAAGCTGGAAAAGCCGGTGCCGACGCACCCGCTGTTCCTGATCAAGCCGGCCTCGTCGCTGGCCGGGCCCAACGACGCCGTGCAGCGCCCCAAGAGCTATGACGGCAAGATCGTCTATGAGGGCGAGCTGGGCATCGTCATCGGCAAGAAGGCGCGCAACGTGACGGTGGCGGAGGCCGGCGCGCATATCTTCGGCTACACCATCGTCAACGACGTGACCGCGGCCGAGCTGATCACGGCCGATCCCAATTTCCCGCAATGGACCCGCGCCAAGGGCTTCGACACCTTCGGCTGCATCGGCCCGGCCATCGTCACCGGCTTCCAGTGGAAGGGCGCCAGCGTGGTCACGCGGCTGGACGGGGTGGAGCGGCAGAACTATCCGCTGTCGGACATGATCTTCTCGCCCGAGGAGCAGGTCAGCCGCATCTCGCAGGACCTGACGCTGATGCCGGGCGATGTGATTGCCGTCGGCACTTCGCTGGGCGTGGGTTCGATGAAGGACGGCGCCGTGGTCGAGGTGTCGATCGCCGGCATCGGCTCGCTGGTCAACCACGTGCGCGGCTGAGCCGGCGCCCATTCCTTTCCTGAAACGGTGAATGCCATGCCAATGACGATCGGTGTGCCGCGCGAGGTCCACCCGGGCGAGCGGCGCGTTGCCGCCACCCCGGACTCGGTCAAGGAACTGCTCAAGCTCGGCTACCAGGTGGTAGTGGAGACCGGCGCCGGGCTGGAAGCGTCGTTCTCGGACGACGACTACCGCGCCGCCGGCGCGGCCATTGTCGATGCGGCCAGCCTGTGGGCCTCGGTCGACGTGGTGGTCAAGGTGCGCCCGCCGCAGGTCCATCCCAGCCTGGGGGTGGAAGAGGCGGCGCTGCTGAAGAAGCATGCCACGCTGATCGGCTTTGTCTGGCCCGCGCAGCAGATGCCGATGCTGGAGCGGCTGGCGCAGCGCGGGGCCACGGTGCTGGCGATGGACTGCGTGCCGCGCATCTCGCGCGCGCAGAAGCTGGATGCGCTCAGCTCGATGGCGAACATGGCCGGCTACCGCGCGGTGATCGAGGCCGCCCATGCCTTCGGCCGGCCCTTTGCCGGGCAGATCACCGCCGCCGGCAAGATCCCGCCGGCGCGGGTGCTGGTGATCGGCGCGGGCGTGGCGGGGCTGGCGGCGATCGGCGCGGCGCGCAGCCTGGGGGCGGTGGTGCGCGCCTTCGATACGCGGCCGGTGGTGCGCCAGCAGATCGAGAGCCTGGGCGCGGAGTTCCTCACGGTCGAGATCGAAGAAGATGGCAGCGGCAGCGGCGGCTATGCCAAGGAAATGAGCCCGGCTTTCATCGAAGCGGAGATGCGCCTCTTTGCCGAGCAGGCGCGCGAGGTCGACATCATCATCACCACCGCGCTGATCCCGGGCAAGCCGGCGCCCAGGCTGCTGGAGGCCGGCACCGTGGGGCTGATGCGCGCCGGGAGCGTGGTGGTCGACCTGGCCGCCGAGCAGGGCGGCAACTGCGTGCTGACCGTGCCGGGCGAAAGCGTGCGCCGCGACGGCGTCACCATCATCGGCTACACCGACCTGCCCAGCCGCATGGCGGCGCAGGCGAGCCAGCTCTATGGCACCAATATCCGCCACCTGCTGAGCGAGCTGACGCCGGGCAAGGACGGCCAGCTGGTGGTGGACATGGACGACGAGATGATCCGCGGCGCGACCGTGCTGCACCAGGGCGCGGTGACCTGGCCGCCACCGCCGCTGACAGTGGCGGTGCCGCAGCAGCAGGCGCCGGCGGAGGTCCCGGCGCCGGCCGAAGCCGCGCCGCCGCGCAGCCGCACCGGCACGACGCTGATTGCCCTGGCACTGGCGGCCGCTGCGCTGCTCGGACTGGGGGCGGTCGCGCCACCGGCCTTCATGGCGCATTTCACGGTGTTCGTGCTGGCGATCTTCGTCGGCTACCAGGTGGTGTGGAACGTGACCGCGGCGCTGCACACGCCGCTGATGAGCGTGACCAATGCCATCAGCGGGATCATCGTGGTGGGGGCGCTGGTGCAGCTGGGCAAGCCGTCGCTGCTGACGGCGGTGATCGCCGGCTGCGCGGTGCTGGTGGCCACCATCAATATCGCCGGGGGCTTCCTGGTGACGCAGCGCATGCTGAAGATGTTCCAGCGCGACTAAGGCCAGGGAGAGAACCATGCCATCCGGAATCAGCAATATTGCTTACCTCGCCGCCAGTGCGCTGTTTATCCTCAGCCTGAGCGGGCTGAGCCATCCTGCCACCGCCCGGCGCGGCAACATGCTCGGCATCGCCGGCATGGTGATCGCGGTCATGACCACGGTGCTGGCGGGCAGTCCCGACGGCATCGCCATCATCATCGTCGCGATGGTGGTGGGGGGCATTGCCGGGGCCATGCTGGCCCGGCGCGTGGAGATGACGCAGATGCCGCAGCTGGTGGCGGTGCTGCACAGCTTCGTCGGCCTGGCCGCGGTGCTGGTCGGCTATGCCAACTACCTGGAACCGACCACGCTGGCCGGCGCCGAAAAGGCGATCCATGAGGTCGAGACTTACCTCGGCATCCTGATCGGCGCGGTCACCTTTACCGGATCGATCATCGCCTTCCTGAAGCTGCAGGGCACCATGGGCGGCAAGCCGATGCTGCTGCCGGGGCGACACGTCCTCAACGCCGGCGCGCTGGTGGTATGCGTGTGGCTGGGCTATGCCTTCCTGGCCGCGCCGGATCCGCAGCAGGGGCTGGTGCCGCTGGCGGCGATGACGGTGGTCGCGCTGCTGGTCGGGGCGCACCTGGTGCTGGCGATCGGCGGCGCCGACATGCCGGTGGTGGTGTCGATGCTCAACAGCTACTCCGGCTGGGCGGCGGCGGCGACCGGCTTCATGCTGGGCAACGACCTGCTCATCATTACCGGCGCGCTGGTGGGGTCGAGCGGCGCCATCCTCAGCTACATCATGTGCAAGGCGATGAACCGCAAGTTCCTGTCGGTGATCCTGGGCGGCTTCGGCGCGGTGCAGGCCCAGGGCGCGGCGGCCGAGCAGGGCGAGGTGCTGCCGGTGTCGAGCGAGGAAGTCAGCAGCCTGCTCAAGGACGCCAACGAGGTCATCATCGTGCCGGGCTACGGCATGGCGGTGGCGCAGGCGCAGGGCACCATCAGCGAGATCGCGCGGCGGCTGCGCGCACAGGGGGTCAATGTCCGCTTCGGCATCCACCCAGTCGCCGGCCGCCTGCCGGGGCACATGAACGTGCTGCTGGCCGAGGCGCGGGTGCCATATGACATCGTGCTGGAAATGGAAGAGATCAACGACGACTTCGAGAAGGCCGACGTGGTGCTGGTGGTGGGCGCCAACGACATCGTCAACCCCGGCGCGCTGGAAGACCCCGCCAGCCCGATTGCCGGCATGCCGGTGCTGGAGGTGTGGAAGGCCAAGACCGTGGTGGTGTCCAAGCGCAGCATGGCGGCGGGCTACGCGGGCGTGGACAACCCGCTGTTCTACAAGGACAACACGCGCATGTGGTTTGGCGATGCCAAGGGCAGTGTCGATGCGCTGCTGCGGCAGCTGGAGGAAGTACCGGCCTGAGCGGCGCTGTAGCCGTACCGTCAGCTGGCTGGAAACGGTGTATGTGATATATCTGATGGCTGAAATCGCCTTTTAAGGCAATTTCAAATCGAACGTCTGCATTAGTGAGAAATGGGAATAATTAGCGTGGATTGAGGAATTACGCTGATTTACGCGCAGATCCAGCCTGGTTTGCTGCGGTGCACTGACGAAAGTTGGTCGAAGAGGTGGAAAATAACTTGCCGTTCTCTGATATATCACATACCGTATGTCATCAAGACCGGTCGAACCGAACCGGCACCGACCGCAGCAGGGCACAGCCCCCGCGCACCACGAACACAAGTCCAAAAGGAGACCAAGCATGTCGGAAGTCGTAGCGAAGCGGGCCCCAAGCACTCCCGCGGCAGCCTGAGTCACAAAAATTCCCACCCCAGTCAATTTGCATAGAAGGAAGCAACCATGGCAGAAGTCGGAAACGAGCTGCAGCGTCACGCCGCGGAAGAACATCAGGCACAAACCGATGGTTTTCATCTGGTCATCGACGCGCTGAAGCTGAACGGCATCGAAAACATCTACGGCCTGCCCGGCATTCCGGTCACCGATCTGGCCCGTCTGGCGCAGGCCAACGGCATGCGCGTCATCAGCTTCCGCCACGAGCAGAATGCCGGCAACGCCGCGGCGATTGCGGGCTTTCTGACGCAGAAGCCGGGCGTTTGCCTGACCGTCTCGGCGCCGGGCTTCCTGAACGGGCTGACGGCACTGGCGCATGCCACCACCAACTGCTTCCCGATGATCCTGATCAGCGGCTCGAGCGAGCGCGAGATCGTCGACCTGCAGCAGGGTGACTACGAAGAGATGGACCAGCTGGCCATCGCCCGTCCGCACGCCAAGGCGGCGTTCCGCGTGCTGCACGCGGAGGACATCGGCGTCGGCGTCGCGCGTGCGATTCGCGCCGCCGTGTCGGGCCGCCCGGGCGGCGTGTACCTGGACCTGCCGGCCAAGCTGCTGGGGCAGTCGCTGGAAGCCGAGAAGGGCAAGCAGTCGCTGATCAAGGTGGTGGACCCGGCGCCGCGCCAGCTGCCCGCACCGGACTCGGTCGAGCGTGCGGTCGCGCTGCTGAAGACCGCCAAGCGCCCGCTGATCCTGATCGGCAAGGGTGCCGCCTACGCACGCGCCGAGGCGGACCTGCGCAAGCTGGTCGAGAAGACCGGCATCCCGTACCTGCCGATGTCGATGGCCAAGGGCCTGCTGCCCGATACGCATCCGCAGTCGGCCTCGGCGGCGCGCTCCTATGTGCTGGCCGAAGCCGACGTGGTGCTGCTGGTCGGCGCCCGCCTGAACTGGCTGCTGTCGCACGGCAAGGGCAAGACCTGGGGCAAGCCCAAGCAATTCATCCAGGTCGACATCGCGCCGACCGAGATGGACAGCAATGTCGCCATCGCCGCGCCGGTGGTCGGTGACATCGGCTCGTGCGTAACGGCGCTGCTCGACAAGATCGGCAATGACTTCGCCAAGCCGGGCGCCGACTGGCTGAACGCGGTGGCGGACCGCAGGGACACCAACCTTGCCAAGATGGCCGAGACCCTGGCCAGGGCCAAGGATGCCGCACCGATGAACTTCCACGGCGCGCTGGCCGTGCTCAAGGACGTGGTCAAGGCCAACCCGGGCATCTCCTTCGTCAACGAAGGCGCCAACACGCTGGACTACGCCCGCGCCGTGATCGACATGTACGAGCCGCGCAAGCGCCTGGACGTAGGCACGTGGGGCGTGATGGGCGTGGGCATGGGCTACGCGGTGGCCGCCGCGGTCGAGACCGGCAAGCCGGTGCTGGCGCTGTGCGGCGACAGTGCCTTCGGATTCTCGGGCATGGAAGTCGAGACCATCTGCCGCTACAACCTGCCGGTCTGCATCGTCATCTTCAACAACAACGGCGTCTACAAGGGCATCGACAAGAACCCCACCGGCGGCACCGACCCCGCGGTCACGACCTTCGTCCCGGGCGCGCGCTACGACAAGATGATGGAAGCCTTCGGCGGTGTCGGTGCCAACGTCACCACGCCGGCGGAACTCGAGGCCGCGGTGAACGAAGCCCTGCGCTCGGGCAGGCCGACGCTGGTCAACGCCGTCATCGATCCGGCGGCAGGCACCGAAAGCGGCCGCCTGACCAACCTGAATCCGCAAAGCTCGGCCAAGAAGTAATCCACCCGAATTTCACCCCCTAATCCAATAGGAGACGAACGTGAACCTCCCACTCAACGGCATCAAGATCATCGACTTCACGCACGTCCAGGCGGGTCCCGCCTGCACCCAGCTGCTGGCATGGTTCGGCGCCGACGTGATCAAGGTGGAGCGCCCGGGTTCCGGCGACGTGACGCGCACCCAGCTGCGCGACATCCCGGATGTCGACGCGCTGTACTTCACCATGCTCAACAGCAACAAGCGTTCGCTCACGCTGGACACGAAGAAGCCGGACGGCAAGAAGATCCTGGAGCAACTGATCCGCGAGTCGGACGTGCTGGTGGAGAACTTCGGCCCGGGCGCGCTGGACCGCATGGGCTTTTCGTGGGAGCGCATCAACGAACTCAACCCGAAGATGATCGTGGCGTCGGTCAAGGGCTTCAGCGACGGCCACCACTATGAAGACCTGAAGGTCTACGAGAACGTGGCCCAATGCGCCGGCGGCGCGGCCTCGACCACCGGCTTCTGGGATGGCCCGCCCACGGTGTCCGCGGCGGCGCTGGGCGATTCCAACACCGGCATGCACCTGGCCATCGGCATCCTGACCGCGCTGATCGGCCGCGACAAGACCGGCAAGGGCCAGAAGGTGGCGGTGTCGATGCAGGATGCGGTGCTGAACCTGTGCCGCGTCAAGCTGCGCGACCAGCAGCGCCTGGACCGCCTGGGCTACCTGGAAGAGTACCCGCAATACCCGCACGGCACCTTCAGCGACGTGGTGCCGCGCGGCGGCAACGCGGGCGGCGGCGGCCAGCCGGGCTGGGTGCTGAAGTGCAAGGGCTGGGAGACCGATCCCAATGCCTACATCTACTTCACCATCCAGGGCCATGCCTGGGAGCCGATCTGCAAGGCGCTGGGCAAGCCGGAATGGATAGCCGATCCCAACTACGCCACCGCCAAGGCGCGCCAGCCGCACATCTTCGATATCTTCAACACCATCGAGGAATGGCTGGCCGACAAGACCAAGTACGAGGCGGTCGACATCCTGCGCAAGTTCGACATCCCGTGCTCGCCGGTGCTGTCGATGAAGGAGATTGCCGCCGATCCGTCGCTGCGCGCCAGCGGCAGCATCACCGAGGTGCCGCACAAGGAGCGCGGCAGCTATCTGACGGTGGGCAGCCCGATCAAGTTCTCCGACCTCAAGCCGGAGATCACGGGTTCGCCGCTGCTGGGCGAGCATAGCGAAGAGGTGCTGGCCGGCCTGGGCTACGGTGCGGAAGACATCAAGCGCCTGCGCGAGTCCCAGGTGATCTGACGCCGCCCGCCGGCACCCCGTGCCGGCGCCGACGCCGGGGCCGCGCGCACAGCGGGCTCCGGCGTTTTTGCTTGTGGCGCCGCGCTGTGGCACGCTACCTTGACGGCACCGGCGGGCTCCAGGCCGCTGCCGTTTGCAGATGACGAGAGGGAATCCCCATGACAGAGCAGATCGACTACGCGCAACTGGTGTCCGCCATCGGCGACGCCATCATCATCTCCGACGCCAAGGGCGCCATCACCCTGTGGAATCCCGCGGCCGAGCGCATGTTCGGCTTCACCGAGGCCGAGGCCATGGGGCAGTCGCTGGACCTGATCATCCCCGAGCGCCTGCGCGGGCGGCATTGGGAAGGCTACGACAAGACCATGGCGACCGGTATCACGCGCTACGGCCATGACCTGCTCAAGGTGCCGGCGGTCGACAAGGACGGCAAGACGATGTCGATCGCCTTCACCGTGGCGCTGCTCAAGGACGACGCCGGTGCCGTGACCGGCATCGTCGCAGTGATCCGCGACGAGACCGCGCGCTTCCAGGAAGAGCGGGCGCTGAAGAAGCGGCTGGTGGAGCTGGAAAGCCAGGTCAAGGAACAGGCCTGAGGCGCCTGCGGGTTGCGTGTCGCCGGACACCGTTGAGCGGCTGGCTTTGCCCTGAGTTAACCCGGTCTTCTCGGTACCAAAAGCGTTGACCTGGTACCGGGTGGCCCCTACATTGGGAGCCTGACCAGAACAACTCCAGGGAGACAACATGGCCCGTCAGGCTTCAGCGGCTTGCGTCGTCCACGGCGGCGCGACCGTCGGCCAGCTCTATACCGCGGCGCTGCGCGCGCGGCCCGGCGTACCCGCCGTGGTCGGCGACGACGTCACGCTGAGTTATGAGGCGCTGGCCCGGCACAGCGCACGCATCGCACGGCTGTTCGCCGCGCGCGGCCTGGCGCGTCAGGACGTGGTGGCCTTCCTGGTTGGCAACCGCGCCGAGGCGGTCGCAGCCATCATCGCCGCGCAGCTGGCGGGGCTGAAGGCCGTGTCGCTGCACCCGATGGCCGCGCAAGCGGACCATGCCTTCGTGCTCGAAGACGCGGCGGTGCAGGCGCTGGTGGTCGACAACGCCCGCTTTGCCGAGCGCGCGCGCGTGCTTGCCGCCAGCACGCGGGTGCAGGTGCTGCCGCTCGACGACGGCGAGTTCGGCCCCGGCCTGGTCCGCGCCGCCGCCGGCTTCGACGACGCCTCCGTGGTCCCCGGCGACGATCCGACCGAGATCAGCAAGCTGTCGTACACCGGCGGAACCACCGGACGTTCGAAGGGCATCCTGCATACGCACCGGACCTCGGTGACGATGCTGCAGTACATGCTGGCAACCTACGAATGGCCGGCGCAGGTGCGTTACCTGGTGACCACGCCGATCTCGCACGCCTCCGGCAGCCTGTTCCTGCCGACGCTGCTGCGCGGCGGCACCATCTACCTGTGCGACAAGTTCAGCCCGGCGGATTTCCTGCGCCGCGTGGCCGAGCACCGCATCAACCTGACCTTCCTGGTCCCCACGCAGATCTACGGGCTGCTCGATTGCGACGGCCTGGACGCGGCCGACCTGTCCAGCCTGGAACTGGTGCTCTACGGCGCGGCGCCGATCGCACCGGTGCGCCTGGCCGACGCGCTGCGCCGCATCGGCCCGGTGTTCGGGCAGATCTACGGCCAGGCCGAGGCGCCGATGTGCATCAGCTACCTGAGCCCGCGCGACCATGATCCGAACCATCCCGAGCGCCTGCGTTCATGCGGCAAGGTCATTCCCGGCAACCAGGTCAGGCTGCTCGACGCGCAGATGCGGGAAGTCGCGCCGGGCGAGGTGGGCGAACTGTGCGTGCGCGGCCCGCTGGTGATGGAGGGCTACCTGAACCGGCCGGAAGAAGACGCCAGGGTCTTTGCCGGCGACTGGCTCCATACCGGCGACATGGCCCGCTGCGACAGCGAAGGATTCCTGTACCTGGTCGACCGCGCCAAGGACATGATCATCAGCGGCGGCTTCAACGTGTACCCGAGCGAAGTCGAGCACTGCCTGGCGCTGCATCCGGCCATCGCCATGTCGGCGGTGATCGGCGTGCCCGATCCCAAGTGGGGCGAAGCCGTGACCGCGGTGGTGGTGGCCCGTCCCGGCACCGAGCTGACCGAGGCCGAGGTGATCGCCCACGTGACCCGGCACAAGGGCGTGGTCAATGCGCCCAAGCAGGTGGTGTTCGCCGATGCGCTGCCGCTGACGGCGCTGGGCAAGATCGACCGCAAGGCCATCCGCGGTCGTTACTGGGGCGGGCAGGAGCGGCAGGTGGCCTGAGTACGGCTACCGGCGTCCGGCCGGCACAGCAGGCCGTTCAGGATGATCTCGTAGAACTCGCTGAAGGCATCGCCCATCTTCATCCCGGTGTCCTTCAGGAACTGCTGGCTGCGCAGGCGATGCGCGGCGCCGAGGATCGCTTCCGACACCAGCCGCGGGTTGTGCGGCGCCATCAGTCCCTGCCGCATGCCGGCCTCGAGCAGGCTTTCCAGCCCGCGCACGCGCGCCAGCTGGTACGCGTCGAACACGGCCCGGCCGCTGTCGATGGCATCGAGGTCGGCCAGTGCCGCCTTGCTCAGTCCCGAGGTGTTCAGCGCAGCATGCAGGTAGGCCGACACGGCGCGCGCGGCATCGCTCTCGCGGCGCGCAGCGGCGAAGCCCCGCTCCAGGTTGGCCGCCAGCACATCGCGGCAGATGCCGACGAACAGCGCCTCCTTGGTCGGCGCGATCTCGTACAGGCGACGCCGCGAGCAGCGCATGCGCTGCGCGATCTCGCCGATGGTCAGCGACGAGACGCCTTCGCTGCACAGCAGGCGCGTCAGGTCGTGGATAAAGTCTTCGTCGGTGCGTCGCGTGGCCATCAAGCGGGCGGGCTATGCGTCCGGCTGCCGCCGGCGGGTTGAAGCTGGGTTGGGAGCGGTATGTTACGACGATTCCCGCACGCGCTGCAGCATGGCGCCAGGCGCGCGGTGGCGTGGAGCTTGCACGGCTGGTGCAGCGCGTTGCCGGGTGCAACGCCAGGGCCCGCCCGGACGCGGCGGAAACGGTAAAAGCGGGAGAGCCGTGTGAAAATTACTGGCGCTGCGTGCAGCAAGACGGACACAGGCGGCGGACGCGGGCAGGACTCAAGCGCGCCTTCCTGCTTGCCGCAGCAGCATCGCGCCCAGCGGCAACGCCAGACCGAAGGCGACGTAGACCAGTGCCAGCATGCCGGGCGACAGCCGGCGCTCGAAGCCAGGGGTGAGGCGATGGGGCGTGCACTTCAGGTCGACGAAGCACGCAATGCCGGCAATCGCGAGGCCGCCGAGCACGCGCGTCGGCGCCGTGGGGGATGCGGCGGGACGCGCGCTGGCATGGACATCGCCATGTGTGCCGCCCACCGCCATCGCGCCTTCGTAGAACGCCGCCCAGAACACCGACATCGCATGATGGATGACATAGCCCAGCACGGTATGCCGCACCGACGGCCGGTTGGTGTGAATGGCCCGCTCGCCCCAGATCCAGTGGCTGACGGCGTTGACGGGCGCGAACGCGCTGCCGCAGTCGACGCTGCCGCCGCAGGCGAGCATGCCTGTCGACAACAGGCTGGCGCAAGTGCCCGAGACCGCGGCCCGGCGCAGCACGGTGGCAGCATCCAGCGCGTGCTGGTGCTCGGCGCCAGCGGCTTTATCGGCCGGCATGCCTGTGCCGCAATGCTGGATCGAGGATTCCATGTGATAGCGGGGGTGCGGCGCGTGCCTGCGCACGATGCACCCGAAGCGCCGCACAGCGGCCATGCCTGCACGGCAAGCGAATTTCGTGCCGTCGATTTCGCGCGGATGACGGCGGCGGCGGACTGGGCGCCGGTGCTGGCCGACATCGATGCGGTGGTCAACCTGGTCGGCATCTTCCGCGAGACCGCCACGCAGCGCTTTGACGTGCTGCACCGCGCGGCGCCGCAGGCGTTGTTCGATGCCTGTCTGCGGCAGCGCGTGCGGCTGGTGGTGCAGATGTCGGCGCTGGGTGCCGACGAACACGCGCTGACCGACTTCCATCGCAGCAAGCGCGCCGCCGACCAGCACCTGCTCGGCCTCGGCATCGATGCCGTGGTGCTGCAGCCGTCGCTGGTGTTCGGTGTCGACGGCACCAGTGCGCAGCTGTTCTGCGCGCTGGCGACGCTGCCCTGCCTGGCATTGCCCGGCGGCGGCAGGCAGCCGGTGCAGCCGGTCCATGTCGACGACGTGGCGCAGGCCATCGTGGCCTTGCTGGCCGGATGGGGCGGCGCAGCGCCCTGGCGCTCCGGCCGGCTGGCGCTGGTGGGGCCGGCGCCGATGCCGCTGGCCGGCTACCTGCAGGCGTTGCGGCATGGCCTGGGCTTGCGCGGCAAGGCCTGGCTGTTGCCGTTGCCGCGCGCGCTGGCCCGCGCGGTGATGCCGCTGGCCGAACGCGCCACCGGCGGCGTGCTCGGGCGCGATGCGCTGACCATGCTGGACCAGGGCAGCGTGGCCGATCCGTCCGGACTCGCGCGCGTGCTCGGGCGGTCGCCGCAGGCGGCGCATGCCTTCATCCCGCCGGGACTGCGCGGCGCATTGCGCGCGCAGGCACTGCAGCGCTGGCTGCATCCGCTGCTGCGCTGGAGCCTGGCCTTTGTGTGGATCGTCACCGCGGCGGTTTCGCTGGGCCTGTACCCGGTGGCCGACAGCTATGCGCTGCTGGCGCGCGCGGGCGTGCCGCCTGCGCTGCAGCCGCTGGCGCTCTATGGCGCGGCGCTGCTCGACCTGGCCTTCGGCGTGCTGTGCGTGCTGCCGCGGCGCCCGCGCTGGCTGTGGCTGGCGCAGATAGCGCTGATCCTGGGCTATACCGCCATCATCAGCGTGCGCCTGCCGGAATACTGGCTGCATCCGTATGGCCCGCTCAGCAAGAACGTGCCGATGCTGGCCGTGCTGTGGTGGCTGCACCTGACCGAGGAGCGGGCATGGACTACGTCACGCTGAAATGGCTGCATATCATGTCGGCCACCTTCCTGTTCGGCACCGGCGTGGGCAGCGCCTTCTACCTGGTTGGCGCGACGCTGACGCGCAATGTCCGCACCGTCGCCGCGACCGCGCGCATGGTGGTGATCGCCGACTGGATCTTCACGGCCTCCACCGCCATCCTGCAGCCGCTGACTGGCTATGCACTGGTGAAGATGGCCGGGTTCTCGTGGTCGGTGCCGTGGCTGAAGTGGTCGGTGGTGCTTTACGCCGTCGCCATTGCCTGCTGGCTGCCGGTGGTCTGGCTGCAGAAGCGCATGCGCGACGTGGCGCTGGACTGCACCGGGCCCCAGCTGCCGCGTGTGTACTGGCGCCTGTTCTGGTGGTGGTTCGGCCTGGGCTTTCCGGCGCTGTTCTCGTTCCTTGCCATCTTCTACCTGATGGTGGCCAAGATCAGTTGAAGAAAAAACGGCGAGGCCGCTGTCGCGCGCCTCGCCGTGAACCGATCGGGCCGCTCAGTTGAGGTGGCCGACCGCGCGCAGGTACTCGTTCTTTTTCTCGAAGATCAGCCCGCTCAGGAACGCGGCGTCGTAGGCGGCCAGCAGGTGAGGGTGGTGTTCCTCGATATAGCGGGCCACGCGTCCCTTTTCGCATTCGATGCCGCACAGCCATTCATACATGGCGGCGTCCCAGCGAAAGCGCAGCCCCAGTTCGATGAAGGCCGCGTTATACGCCGCGAGCTGGGTCTCGCGCGGGATCGGCTGGTTGTCGGCGCCGACCGTGATGGCGGCGTGGCGGCTTTCCTGCTGGGCTGGGTTCATGCTGGTCTCCTCGGATGCGCGCTGGCAGTTGGGTTGAGACAAGCATAGGGACGGCGAACAATTTACGATAATTAAAGTTTCATAGAAAAATCATAACTCATCGTTTATGGATGAGGTCAAGCGTCCTGGCGGATCAGTCCTTCCACACCGGTGATGGTCTGGATCAGGTCCGCGCCTTCCTCCATCAGAAACTGCTTGAACGCCAGCGCCACCGGCGGCAGTCGCTTGTTCTTGCGGTGCACCACGTACCAGTTGAGCATCACCGGAAAGCCTTCGATATCGAGCACGGCGAGCTTGCCGGCCTGCAGCTCCAGGCCCACGGTATGGGCCGACAGGAAGGCAATGCCCATGTTGGCGATTACCGCCTGCTTGATGGTCTCGGTGCTCTTGATCTCCATGGCGATGCGCAGGTTCGACAGCCGGCCGGCAAAGCCCTCCTGCATCGAGTTCCAGGTGTCCGAGCCCTTCTCGCGCGAGACAAAGGCCTCGTCGGCCAGTTCGGCCAGCGGGATATTGCGCGCGCCCACCAGCGGGTGGCTGGGCGCGGCCACGATCACGTAAGGGTGCGGGGCAAAGGCCTCGTTGATGGTGTCCATGCCTTCGGGCGGGCGCACCATCACGGCGAGGTCGGTCAGGTTGCCGGCCAGCTGGTGCAGCAGCTCCTCGCGGTTGTGCACGGCCAGGTTCAGCGTCACGCCAGCGTGGCGGTCCATGAATTCCGCCAGCAGCCGCGGAAAGAAGTAATCGCCGGCGCTGATCACCGCGACATTGAGGCGGCCGCCGGAGATGCCCTTGAGCTGCGACATGGCGTCTTCGGCCTCGCGGAACTGCTGGATGATGCTGCGGCTGTAATGCAGCATTTCATGGCCCGCCGGCGTCAGGTAGATCTTCTTGCCGAGCTGCTCGAACAGCGGCAGCCCCACGTGGTGCTCCAGTTGCCGCACCTGGGTCGATACCGCGGGCTGGGTCAGGTGCAGTTCCTCGGCGGCGCGGGAAAAGCTCAGATGGCGGGCTACGGTCTCGAAGACCTTCAGTTGCCGCAGCGTGGCGTTCTTCATCCTGCTTCCGTCCTATAAACGATCGGCTATATAAACGATAAAAAACTTTATGCATTGCTGATCTTAGATTCAAGTAGCATCAATCGTCCGTTCGACATTTCCCGCCAGAATCCGGCACTCCGGCAGCGCAGGAGCCAGCCACCGGCCATCATCATGGCCGACAACACGATGGCTGCCCACAGCCACGCAAACCAGGAGACAACCGTGACCGGATTGAACGCAACCGTGCGTGCACCGCGGCGCCATGCCGTGCCTGAAGACAGGATTTACCTCGGCCATGCCGGCGCGGGGCAGGGGGGCAGGCCATGAATATCTCGCTCCCGCAACTGAAGGCCTTTGCCGCGGTGGCGCGGCACAAGAGCTTTACCCGCGCCGCGGTCGAACTGGGCCTGACGCAATCCGCGGTCAGCCGCAGCGTGCGCGAGCTGGAAGAAGAGATCGACCAGCGCCTGTTCGACCGCACCACGCGCCAGGTGGAGCTGACCGACGCCGGCCAGCACTTGTCCCAGCGCATCTGCCACCTGATCGACGAAGTGGAGCAGACCCTGCGCGACAGCCAGAGCGCCAGCCGCCCATGCCAGGGCCTGGTGCAGATCGCGTCGGACCCGGTGCTGAGCTCGATGTCGCTGCCGACCTGGCTGGCCGGCTGCCGGCAGGCGTGGCCGGCGATCGCCATCCACCTGAAGGACCGTTCGCAGGAATCGGTGCTGCAGAGTGTGCGCAGCGGCGAGGTCGATTTCGGCATCGCCACCGATCCGCGCGCCGGCGACGACCTGTATTGCGAACCGTTGTGCGTCGACGCCTATCACGCCGTGCTGCCCGCCAAGCATCCGCTGGCCCAGCACGACACCGTAGGCTGGGGCGACCTCTGCGATGCCAGCGTGCTCACGCTGGACCAGCAATGCGGCGTGCAGCCCGTGGTGGAAAAGGCGCTCAGCAGCTATCACGTGCGCGCGGGCTCGCTGCAGTTGCTGGGCCATTTCGCTGCGGTGTTCGGCATGGTGGCGCTGGGCCTGGGCATCGGCGTGCTGCCGTCGCGGGCGCAGGCCGGGGGCATGCATCCGGCAGCCGTGATGCGGCCGCTGCGACCCCAGGTGACGTCGACGGTGATGCTGGTGCGGCGCAAGAGCCGGTCGCTCAAGCCCAACGCTGCCGCGATCTGGGATGCCTTGCGCGGCCAGGAATACCAGGAGCCGCCTGTCCGCAGGCGCGAAGCGACGACGGTTTGAGGAGAGGCGAGAAGAGTGTTGGATTAGTGCACACGCTCTATTGATATATTACATACAGGATATTTACACATAGTGCGGCGCAGCATATAATGAAAACTCCTGATCACAACGCTACTGGAGTTTTCAAATGGAAGTCGCTCTTCTCGTCGCCCTTGGCCTGGCCCTGATTGCTGTCGGTGTGGGCGTGACCACGCTGCTGGCCACGCGCCTGCCCATGGATGTGCTGGTCACCGCGCAGGACCATGGCCGCTTCGCTGGCCTGGGCTCGGACCAGCACAGCGACGGCGTGGGCCGCGCCCGCACGTCGCGCATCGTGCCCGCCGCCGGTGAACTCGCCTATGCCTGACGCCGCCAGGCGTGCGGCGCGTTCGCGCTGAAGCGCTGAAGGCAAGGGCTGTAGCGGCCGGCATCCCTTGCGACCATCACGGCGAGTACGGCCGCCATTCTCCTTACCTCCCTTCGTTCTCTTCCCTCGGTTCGCAAGAGCGAACGCCTTGGCGCCTGCTTGCGCGCCGTCAACCATCGGCACCGTGCGTGCCCCGCGTGGATTCCCCGACATTCCATATCGATACGGACACGGCCGGACATCCATGTTTGCATCTAGGGACTTTCCCGAACCGATCGTTTTCCCGGTTTTTCGATGGCGAGATCCCCGGCATGCTTGCGGATGCCGTGCGTCGGCCGATTTATGACCCGCCGCAAGGCAACTGCTTGATTTCCAAGGACTCTTGATGCTGCCGGAACTGCCATTGATTCCGCTTGCGCACCAGTCGCGTGCGGTCCGTGACGGCTACGGCACCAGGTAACGCGGCTGCATGCTGCACAGCCGCGAAGAATACGCTTGACTTACCTGATATATCACATACCGTATAGCACTGGGACGGCTAAGCTGTTCTTCGACCGAGAGTCACGCAGAGGCGTCTGAAGGCGCCCATCTTCCACCTTGGCGGTTCGCCGCTATAAGGAGACATCATGGAATTGCAGCAGAGGGAGTCCACGTCGCGCTTTGCGTCGCCGTGGGTGCAACTGGTATTTGGCGTGATCTGCATGGCGATGATCGCCAACATGCAGTATGGCTGGACCCTGTTCGTCAACCCGATCGACGACAAATACGGCTGGGGCCGTACCGCGATCCAGGTCGCATTCACCATCTTCGTTGTGACCGAAACCTGGCTGGTGCCGATCGAGGGCTACCTGGTCGACAAGTACGGCCCGCGCCCGGTGGTGGTGGGCGGCGGCCTGCTGTGCGCAGTGGCCTGGGCGCTTAACTCGGTGGCGTCCTCGCTGCCCATGCTTTATGTTGCGGCGGCCATCGGCGGCCTGGGCGCGGGCGCGGTGTATGGCACCTGCGTGGGCAATGCGCTGAAGTGGTTCCCGAATCGCCGCGGCCTGGCGGCGGGTATCACCGCGGCGGGTTTTGGCGCCGGCTCGGCGCTCACCGTGGTGCCGATCGCCAACATGATCAAGAGCTCCGGCTATGAGGCGGCATTCCTGTGGTTCGGCCTGGGCCAGGGGCTGGTGGTGTTTATCCTCGGCATGGCCCTGTACCCGCCGTCGGCCAAGATCCTGAACGAGGTCAAGACCACGCTGAAGACGGCCGCCACCTACAACGCGTCGCCGCGCGAGGTGCTGAAGTCGCCGATCTTCTGGGTCATGTACGCGATGTTCGTGATGATGGCCGCCGGCGGCCTGATGGCCACCGCGCAGCTGGGCCCGATCGCCAAGGACTTCGGCCTGCACGAGGCGCCGATCTCCATCCTCGGCCTGACGCTGCCGGCGCTGACGTTTGCGCTGACCATCGACCGCGTGCTCAATGGCCTGACACGTCCGTTCTTCGGCTGGATCTCCGACCATATCGGCCGTGAACGCACCATGTTCTTCGCCTTCGCGGTCGAGGCCGTCGGCATCCTGCTGCTGTCGAAGTACGGACACCATCCGGTCGCCTTCGTGATCCTGACCGGCGTGGTGTTCTTCGCCTGGGGCGAGATCTACAGCCTGTTCCCGGCCACCTGCGGCGATACCTTCGGGCCCAAGTTTGCCGCCACCAACGCCGGCCTGCTGTACACCGCCAAGGGCACGGCGGCATTGCTGGTGCCGTTCTCGAGCGTGATCACCGCCGCCACCGGCAGCTGGCACGCGGTATTCATGGTGGCCGCGGGCATGGCGGCACTGACCGCGGCGATGGCGCTGTTCGTGCTCAAGCCGATGCGCGAGGCCCATGCCCGCAAGTACGTGCATGCCAACACCGCTGCGCCGATGGGTTACCGTACCGTGCCCGAAGACCTGACCTGATGAAGAAAGCAGTACGGCGCCCACCGGCGCCGGCGGTACCCGGGCGCGTGCGGCTGCGATGCCTGCACAGCCGTCGCGCCCGGTAGAGCACAATACGACAACAACAAGGCACGACAGGAGGGCGGCCCGCCGGACGCCTTCCTGATCGCGCACCGCATCCCCACCAACAACATCCTCCAGGCACGCCATGAACCAGGTTGTCATTCCCCTCGAGGCCACGGGCCTCAGCCGGCAGCGCAAGCGCCGCCAGCCCAAGGGCCGGCAGGTCGACGCGGCCGCGCTGGCCGAAGTGCGCGTGGCGCTGGGCGACATGCCCCGCCGGCGCGACCTGCTGATCGAACACCTGCACTGCATCAACGACCGCTACGGCCAGCTGGCCATGCCGCACCTGGTGGCGCTGGCCAGCGAACTGCGGCTGTCGATGACCGAGGTCTACGAGGTCGCCACCTTCTACCACCACTTCGACGTGGTGCGCGAGGATGCCGACGGCCAGATCGCCCCGCCGCCCGCGCTGACCGTGCGGGTGTGCGAAGGCATTGCCTGCGAGCTGGCCGGTGCGCAGGCCCTGATCGACAAGCTGCCGGCGCTGCTCGGCACCGACGTGCGGGTGGTCGCCGCGCCCTGCATCGGCCGCTGCGAGAAGGCGCCGGCAGCGCTGGTCGGGCAGAATCCGGTCGATGCCGCGACAGCCGAGGCCATCGGTAACGCCGTGCAGGCCAAGGCCGTGCGCCATGCGCCCGAACCCCATATCGACTACGACACCTACCGGCGCGACGGCGGCTATGCCTTGCTGAAGGCCCTGGCCGGCGGCGCGCTCGACCCGGACGCGGTGCTGGCCACGATGGAGGATTCCGGCCTGCGCGGCCTGGGCGGCGCGGGCTTCCCGACCGGGCGCAAATGGCGCATCGTGCGCGGCGAAGCCGCGCCGCGGCTGATGGCGGTCAATATCGACGAGGGCGAGCCCGGCACCTTCAAGGACCGGGTCTACCTGGAACGCGATCCGCATCGCTTCCTCGAGGGCATGCTGATCGCGGCGCATGTGGTCGACGTGGCGGCGATCTATATCTACCTGCGCGACGAATATGCGGGCTGCCGCGCGCTGCTGTCCGCGGCCTTGCAGCAGTTGCAGCAGGACCCTCCGGTCCCTGGCCTGCCGCGCATCGAGCTGCGTCGCGGCGCGGGCGCGTATATCTGCGGCGAAGAGTCGGCCATGATCGAATCGATCGAAGGCAAGCGCGGCATGCCGCGGCTGCGTCCGCCTTATGTGGCGCAGGTGGGGCTGTTCGGGCGGCCGACGCTGGAGCACAACTTCGAAACCCTGTACTGGGTGCGCGACATCCTCGAGAAGGGCGCCGAGTGGTTTGCCTCGCAAGGGCGCAACGGGCGCAAGGGCCTGCGTTCGTTCTCGGTCTCGGGCCGGGTCAAACGACCTGGCGTGCACCTGGCGCCGGCCGGGATCACGGTGCGCGAGCTGATCGACGAATACTGCGGCGGCATGCTCGACGGCCATGCGTTCTACGGCTACCTGCCGGGCGGCGCGTCGGGCGGCATCCTGCCGGCGGCGCTGGGCAATATTCCGCTGGACTTCGATACGCTGCAGCCCTACGGCTGCTTTATCGGCTCGGCCGCGATCGTGATCCTGTCCGACCACGACAGCGCCACGCAGGCGGCGCGCAACCTGATGCACTTCTTCAAGCACGAGTCGTGCGGACAATGCACGCCGTGCCGCACCGGCACGGCCAAGACGCTCGACCTGATCCGCCAGCCGAAGTGGGACCTGGCGGCGCTGGATGACCTGTCCGCGGTGATGCGCGATGCCTCGATCTGCGGCTTGGGACAGGCCGCGCCGAACCCCGTCGACTGCGTGATCAAGTACTTCCCGCACGAACTGGCCTGATGCCGGCCCGAGCCTGAGAGACAGACATGAATGCACTGACCCGCGCCGAACGCGCGCTTGTCGAATCCGCCGAACCAGCCGTCACCTTCACCCTCAACGGCCGCGAGGTGAGCGCCCAGCCCGGCGAAACCCTGCTGAAGGTGGCGCAGCGCGAAGGCTTCGACGTGCCGCACCTGTGCTACAAGGACGGCCTCGAGCCCGCCGGCAATTGCCGCGCCTGCATGGTCGAGATCCAGGGCGAGCGCGTGCTGGCCCCGTCGTGCTGCCGCTTTCCCGCCGCAGGCATGCAGGTGCAGACCGAATCGGCGCGCGCCCGCCGCGCCCAGCGCACCGTGCTGGAACTGCTGCAGTCAGACATGCCGGAAGCGGAATACACGCGCAACAACGAGCTTGACCAATGGGCTGCCCGGCTGGAAGTCGGCAAGCCGCGCTTCGCCCCGCGCGAACGCGTGGCGGCGGACCTGTCGCATCCGGCCATCGCGGTCAACCTGGATGCCTGCATCCAGTGCACCCGCTGCCTGCGCGCGTGCCGCGACGAACAGGTCAACGACGTGATCGGCCTGGCGCTGCGCGGCGACGAAGCCCGCATCGTGTTCGACATGGACGACCCGATGGGCGCCTCCACCTGCGTCGCCTGCGGCGAATGCGTGCAGGCCTGCCCGACCGGCGCGCTGATGCCCGCGCGCGATGCCGCGCTGGCGGTGCCCGACAAGCAGGTGGAATCGGTGTGCCCGTACTGCGGCGTCGGCTGCCAGCTGACCTACAACGTCAAGGACAACCGCATTTTGTTCGTGGAAGGGCGCGATGGCCCGGCCAACCACCAGCGCCTGTGCGTGAAGGGCCGTTACGGCTTCGACTACGTCCAGCATCCGCAGCGGCTGACGGTGCCGCTGGTGCGCCGCGACGGCGTGCCGAAGCAGGGCGATTTCGTCATGGATCCCGACCACGTCATGGACGTGTTCCGCGAAGCCAGCTGGGAAGAAGCGCTGGCGCTGGCCGGCGGCAAGCTCGCGCAGATCCGCGATACCCATGGCAAGCGCGCGCTGGCCGGGTTTGGTTCGGCCAAGGGCAGCAATGAAGAGGCCTACCTGTTCCAGAAGCTTGTGCGCACCGGCTTCGGCAGCAACAACGTCGACCACTGCACGCGGTTGTGCCATGCCTCGTCGGTGGCGGCGCTGCTGGAAGGGATCGGCTCGGGCGCGGTGTCCAATCCGGTGATGGATGTCGACAAGGCCGAGGTGGTGATCGTGATCGGCGCCAACCCGACCGTGAACCATCCGGTCGCCGCCAGCTGGATCAAGAACGCCGTGAAGAACGGCACCAAGCTGATCGTGGCCGATCCGCGCCGCTCGGACCTGGCGCGTTTCGCCTGGCGCTTCCTGCAGTTCAAGCCCGATGCCGACGTGGCGCTGCTTAACGCGATGATGCATGTCATCGTCAACGAAGGGCTGGTCGACCAGGACTTCATCGACAGCCGCACCATCGGCTTCGACGAACTGCAGCGCAACGTCGCCGCGTACAGCCCCGAGCTGATGGCGCCGATCTGCGGCATCGACGCCGAAACCATCCGCGAGGTCGCGCGCGTCTATGCCACCGCGAAGAGTTCGATGATCCTGTGGGGCATGGGTGTGTCGCAGCACGTGCATGGCACCGACAACGCGCGCTGCCTGATCGCGCTGGCGCTGATGACCGGCCAGATCGGCCGCCCCGGCACCGGCCTGCATCCGCTGCGCGGCCAGAACAACGTGCAGGGCGCTTCCGACGCGGGGCTGATCCCGATGATGTACCCGGACTACCGGCGCGTCGACGACCCGCTGGCGATCGCCAGCTTCGAAGCGCTGTGGGGCATGCCGCTGGACCGCCAGCCAGGCCTGACCGTGGTCGAGGTGATGCAGGCGATCGAGCGCGGCGAAGTGCGCGGCATGTACATCATGGGCGAGAACCCCGCGATGTCCGACCCTGACGCCGAGCATGCGCGCGAGGCGCTGGCATCGCTGGACCACCTGGTGGTGCAGGACATCTTCCTGACCGAGACCGCGTACCTGGCCGACGTGGTGCTGCCGGCCTCGGCCTTCCCCGAAAAGACCGGCACCTTCACCAACACCGACCGCACCGTGCAGCTCGGACGGCAGGCGCTGAATCCGCCGGGGCAGGCGCGCCAGGACCTGTGGATCGTCCAGCAGATGGCGGCACAGCTGGGGCTGGACTGGCGCTACGACAGCGTCGAGGACGTGTTCAACGAGATGCGGCAGGCGATGCCGAGCATCGGCGGCGTGACCTGGGAGCGGCTGGAGCGCGAACACGCGGTGACGTATCCGTGCAAGGAAGAGGGCGATCCGGGCGAGCCGGTGATCTTCGTCGACAGCTTCCCGACCGCCACGGGGCGGGGCCGTTTCGTGCCGGCCGATATCATCCCGGCGGCCGAGCGGCCGGATGCAGACTACCCGATGGTGCTGATCACCGGACGCCAGCTCGAGCACTGGCATACCGGCAGCATGACGCGCCGCGCCGGCGTGCTGGACGCGATCGAGCCCGATCCGGTGGCGCTGGTGCATCCGCTCGACCTGGATGCGCTCGGCGGCACGCCGGGCGGCGTGGTCACGCTGTCATCGCGGCGCGGAGAGGTCACGCTCTATGCGCGCGCCGATGCCGGCACGCCGCGCGGCGCCGTGTTCGTGCCGTTCTGCTACTACGAGGCGGCGATCAACAAGCTGACCAACGCGGCGCTGGACCCGTTCGGCAAGATTCCCGAGTTCAAGTACTGCGCAATCAGGATGACGGCGGGCGGACCGGTGCCGGTGCAGTCCAGCTATGGCGGCGGGCAGATCCTGGAGCCCGCTTCGGCCTAGCCCGGCCTAGTCACAAGGAGCGGTGGTGTTTCGCATCGCCGGCGGAACACCACCCCAGCTTCAATAGTTCATGGTCACGTTGAGCATGGCGACGCGCGGATTGCCCACCGGCAGCACGTTGTTGTTCAGGCCACCCGCGTAGTACATCTTGTCGAACACGTTCTTGACGTTGAATGCCGCGCGCCAGTGCGAGGCCACGTAGCCGACGGCAAGATCGGCGACGGCGTAGCCCGGCACGGTGTAGTTGAAGCTGTAGCCGCGCTTGGCGCTCTCGCCCCGCACGCCGGCGCCGACGTACCAGCCGGCCAGCGCGCCACGCAGGCGATACTGGCTCCAGACCGAGAAGCTGTGCCGCGGCACGCTGTTCAGCGGCTTGCCGACGTTTGCGGCGGTGGTGTCCTCGGTGACTTCGCTGGCGATGTAGGCGTAGGCCGCCGATACGCTGAGGCCATTGCCGAGATCCTGCGTCAGTTCCACTTCCAGCCCGCGCGAGCGCTGCTCGCCCACGGCCATGCTGAAACCCGTGTTGACCGGATCGCTGCTGAGCACATTGGTGCGCGTCAGGTCGAACGCCGCCAGCGTCAGCAGGCCGGACTTGTCCGGCATGTCGAACTTGACGCCGACCTCGTACTGGCGACCCTTCTCGGGCCTGAAGGTGGCGCCGCTGACATCGGTGCCGGCGTTGGGCAGGAACGACGTGGCGAAGCTCGCGTACGGTCGCGCCCAGTGCGTCAGGTCGTACATCACGCCGGCGCTGCCGGTGACGGCGTTGTTGTCATTGTCGGTACGCGACGAGGCGAGCCGGTCGGTTGTGCCCGTCCGCGCGGATTCGTAGCGCACGCCGCCGGTGACGGTCCAGCGCTGCCCGATGCGGACCTGGTCGCGCAGGTAAAGGCCCAGCGCATCCAGCGTATCGGTCGCATCCACGCTATAGGCTGGCGGGCAGTTGATGCTGGCGCCATAGACCGGGCTGTAAACGTTCAGCGCGGCCACGCGGCACGTCTTCTGCAGGCGGTCTTCCTTGGTATGCCGGTAGTCGATGCCGAAGGTCACGTTGTGGGCATGGCCCGTGAACGCAAAAGTCCGCTGCACGTTGGTGTCGACGCCGAACGAATTGCCCGAAAAGTTCTGCTGCGTGCCGCTGCGGTTCATCGACTGGCTGTTGAGCGCCATGGTGCCGGCCGATACCAGCGTACCGGTCAACGACGAGGTCTGGTAGCGCAGGTTCTGGTTCAGGGTCCAGCCCGAGTCGAACCGGTGCGTCAGCGCGTAGCCGATGCGGTTCTGCTCGCCGTCATAGGAAGGGGCATCCGGTTCGCCGATAAAGCGGTTGGCCGGCACCACGCCATTGCGGTTCGGCACCAGCGTGCCATTCACGGGCAGGCCCTGCTGGCGCACGTAGTTGCGCTGGTTGTGGCTGGCCAGGATGGTGAAGTCCGTGCGCGCGCCCAGGTCGAGCGTCAGCGACGGCGCGATCCAGCGGTTGCGATACCAGACGAAGTCGGTCGGATCGTCGCTGTTCATCATCAGCCCGTTCAGGCGGAACGCCGCCTTGCTGTCCTTGGCCAGCGGCGTGCCCACATCGACCGTCATCTGCCGGAAGCCATAGTTGCCGACGGTCAGGCCCAGTTCGCCGAACAGTTCCGCGCGCGGGCGCTTGCTGACCATGTTGACCAGGCCGCCGGGCTGCACCGCGCCGAACAGTATCGAGGCCGGTCCCTTGAGCACTTCCACGCGCTCCACGCCGAACAGCTCCTGCGCCACGCGGTTGTTGCTGTCGACCAGCAGCCCGTCGGCAAAGATCGATTCCGAGGCACGCTGGCCGCGGATGATGAAGTCGTCCCAGCCGCGCCGGCCATAGACGTTGGTAACCACGCCGGCCGAGTTCTGCAGCGCGTCGCTGAGGTTCTGCGCCTGCTGGCTGTCGAGCAGGTCGCGCGTGATCACGGTGATCGATTGCGCTGCGTCGGCCGCCGCTTCGCCGGATTTGGTCACGCCAGCCGCCCGGCGCGTGGCGAAACCGATGTCGGTCTGCCCGTCAGCGGCGGCGCTGACTGTCACGGACGGCAGCGTGGCCGGCTCTTCGGCGGCGTGGGAGACAACGGCAGGCAGCAGCAGCGAACTGGCGGCGGCAGGTATGGCAAGACGGCGGAAAAGCATGACGGCCCGGGATAAAAGCAAAAGGCCGAATAATAAATGAGAATAATTCTTGTTTCTAGGGGTTTTGTCTGGGTGTTCGCAGTTGTTTTGTCAACGTGGAGAGCACGGCGACATGGCGAAATGGCGGCGTGAACCGGTCACATGGTGTCGTCGCGATCCTCGATCACCGAGATATCCCAGCACGACATAAACAGCGCGGCAATCAGCGGACCTATCACAAAGCCGTTGATGCCAAACACCGACATGCCGCCGAGGGTCGAGATCAGCACGAGCCAGTCCGGCAACTTGGTGTCCTTGCCGACCAGGACAGGGCGCAGCAGGTTGTCCACCGCGCCGATGACGAGGGTACCGATGGCAATGAGCGCGACGCCTTTCCAGACCGGGCCGGCCAGCAGGAAATAAATCGCGGCGGGGCCCCAGACCAGCGCGGCGCCAACGGCCGGCAGCAGCGACAGGAACGCCATCAGCGTGCCCCACAGCAGCGCGCCGTTGATGCCCAGCAGCAGGAAAGCCAGGCCGCCCAGAATGCCCTGCACCGCCGCCACCACCACGTTGCCCTTGACCGTGGCGCGGACCACGGTGGTGAACCGGCCGACCAGCCGGCGGGTGTGCGCGTCGCTCAGCGGCATGGCTTCGCGGAAGCGATGGGAAATCACCGCACCGTCACGCAGCAGGAAAAACACGAGGTACAGCATGACACCGAGGCCAACCGCGAACTGCAGCGTGTTCTGGCCAATGGCGACAGCCTGGGCCGCCATGAACTGGCTGATGCGGGCGGCCCCTTCGGTCAGTTTTGCCTGCAGGCCCGCGACGTCGGCCAACCCGATTTCGTTCAGCCAGTTCTCGATGGAAGCCGGCAGGGCTTGTACGGCGGTCTGGAAGTACTGCCCGAAATCCCATTTGCCGGTCTTGATTTGCTGGTAGGCAAAAGCCACTTCCTGTGCGAGCGTGGCAATCATCAGGAATACCGGGACAATGGCCATCAGCACGCAGACCAGCAGCGTGGTCAATGCCGCGAGATTTTCCCGGTTGCCGAATCGCACCGTCAGCTTGCGGTGCATGGGATGGAACAGGATGGCAAGTATGGTGCCCCACAGGATCGCGCTGTAGAAGGGCAGCAGTATCCAGATGAACGCAATGGTGACGGCGATCAGAAGGATGTAAAAACCTCTCAAATTGCGCATCGGGTTGTCCGCGATTAGAGTCGTCCAGGCACGTTGCCGATGGTGCCCTGCACGATGGTACCCTGCACGAGGTTTCCCTTCCATTACCCGTCGGCGTCACCGGAAGCGTTGCCGAAGCAGTTGCGCTCCATGATCTGGTGGTCTTTTCCATGGATCAGCAACTCGACCTTTGCGCGCCTGGCTTTTTCCATGCCGGTGGCGATCGCATGGTCCATCGACGTGAATCGCTGCTGGTTGCCGGCGCGTCCTTCCGCTTCGACGGCCCAGCCGTTATGGGTCGGCACGACATGGATATTCTTGCCTGGCATGGCGCTCTCCGGAAGTTGGCAGTATGAGTGTCAGCGCTGTGCCGTGGCCGAGGTATCGGGCGCCGTCTGACAAGGCCGTCGGATATCCGGAAAGCGCGCACCAGCCAGCAGCAACAACGCCCGCCAGGCGCCATGGCGGGCGTTCTTGATGACATGGACAGAGTGCCAGGGCGGTTCAACTCATCTTGTCGATAATCTCCTGCATCTCGTCGACGTTGAAGGCCCGCAGCGTCTGCGTGCGCACGTTGCCGAGCGCGCCCACCGCCAGGCCGAAGGCGGTCATGCTGGCGTCATCCTGGGCTTCGACGGTCAGCACGATGTCGTATTTGCCCAGGGTCCAGTAGATGTCTTTCATCTGCACCCCGAAGCGCGCGCCCATCTCGCGCACCGCGGCGGCGCGCTTGGTGGTGTCCTTGACGGCGCGGATGCCCTGGTCGGTGAAGCTGGCTAGCACGATATAGCGGGTCATGGCGGGATCTCCGGTAAGGATCGATCGAACGCCGTCCCGGCTGCGCGCACGCGACCGATCGCAGCAAGCCGGGGCAGTGGTTCAGGGAGTCCCGGCGCAGCGCCGGGGGCCTGAGCAACCCCACACCGACGCATATTGCGCGCCAGCCGACGTGGTGGGCCGCGTCGCGGGAAATGCCGCGGTGCCCGACGGCTCGGGATGGGCTGCTGTGTATCAGTCCTGATACAGCGATCCGCCTTAGTCCTGTGCCGGCCCGCCGTCGCCACCCTCCGGCGCGTCCAGTGCGCGCATGTTGTCCAGCAACTTCAGCAGGTAATGCAGCGTGTGCGTCAGGTCGTTGGTGGAGAAGCCGTCCAGCGCCTGCTCGTAGTACTGCCGGATCTTCGGCTGCGCCTGGTGGAGCCACACCTCGCGGCCCGGCTCGCTCATCCGCACCAGCCGCGAGCGGCGGTCGCGCCCGTCAGGCGCCAGCGTGACGTGGCCGTCCCGTTCCATCCGGCTGACCAGCCCGGACAGGTTCTGGCGGCTCACCATCAGGTAACGGGCCAGGTCGCCGACGCTCATGCCATCGGCGGCTTCCGGCCGCGACAGCGCGCCCAGCACGGCCCACTGCTGTGTCGTCAAGCCTTCCGCTTCGACGGCTCGCGAGCCGGTTTTATGCAACATGTTTGCGCATTGGTACAGGCGAAAGAACAGCCGGTTGGCCAGTTCCATGCGCGCGTTAGTCGGGAGTTCGCCTCCCTGGTCGGGGTTAACCATAGTGATTTCCAAAGGATAGCGGCCTTGCACGCGGTCTCGGTCGCGCCTAGTATACGTCAATATATTTACGTAAATAAAGGCGCATGTGGCGGCGACACCGCCGGCACGATAGCACCGGAACCCTGAAAGGAGAACGGCTGTGCAAGGACTCGAAGGCAAGACGGTCATCGTGACCGGCGGTGGTGGCGGTATCGGCGGCGCAACCTGTTTGCGCTTTGCACGTGCGGGCGCGGCGGTGGGGGTGCTCGACCTGAACCCGGACGCGGGCGAACGCGTGGCGGCGCAGATCCGCGATGCCGGCGGCCGCGCGCTGGCGGTGCGCTGTGACATCACCGATCGCGCCAGCGTCGATGCGGCGGTGGCGGCGGTGGAGCAGGAGTTGGGACCCATCGACGTGCTGGTCAACAACGCCGGCTGGGATGTGTTCCGTCCGTTCGTCAAGACCGAGCCGGCGCAGTGGGAGCGGCTGATCGCCATCAACCTGACCGGCGCGCTGCATATGCACCACGCGGTGCTGCCCGGCATGGTGGCGCGCAAGCGCGGGCGCATCGTCAATATCGCCTCCGATGCCGCGCGCGTGGGTTCGTCCGGCGAGGCGGTGTACGCCGCGTGCAAGGGCGGACTGGTGTCGTTCTCCAAGACCATCGCGCGCGAGCATGCGCGCCACGGCATCACCGTGAACGTGGTGTGCCCGGGGCCGACCGAGACCGCGTTGTTCGAGGACTACAAGCAGGGCGCGGGCAACCCCGAGAAGCTGGTGGAAGCCTTCACCCGCTCGATCCCGCTGGGCCGCATCGGGCAGCCCGACGACCTGCCCGGCGCGGTGCTGTTCTTTGCCGGCGACGATGCGGCCTTCATCACCGGGCAAGTGCTGAGCGTGTCGGGCGGCCTGACCATGAACGGCTGAGCGCAAACCATCCCAACCAGACAACGGAGACCACCATGCAATACGAAGACATCCGCTATGAAGTGCGCAACGGCGCGGCCTGGATCGTCATCAACCGCCCGGAAAAGATGAACGCCTTCCGCGGCCGCACCTGCGACGAATTGATCCACGCCATCAACCGCGCCGGTTATGACCGCGAGATCGGCGCCATCGTGCTGGCCGGCGCCGGCGACAAGGCGTTCTGCACCGGCGGCGACCAGTCCGCGCACGAGGGCCAGTACGACGGCCGCGGCACCATCGGCCTGCCGATGGAAGAACTGCACAACGCCATCCGCGACGTGCCCAAGCCGGTGATCGCGCGCGTGCAGGGCTATGCCATCGGCGGCGGCAACGTGCTGTGCACGATCTGCGATTTCACCATTGCCTCGGACAAGGCCGTGTTCGGGCAGGTCGGGCCGAAGGTTGGCTCGGTCGACCCCGGCTACGGCACCGCCTTCCTGGCGCGCGTGGTGGGCGAAAAGAAGGCGCGCGAGATCTGGTACCTGTGCCGCCGCTATCCCGCCGCCGAAGCGCTGGCGATGGGCCTGGTCAACGCCGTGGTGCCGCACGAGCAGCTCGACGCCGAAGTGCAGAAGTGGTGCGACGAGATCCTGGAAAAGAGCCCGACCGCGATCGCCATCGCCAAGCGTTCGTTCAACATGGACACCGCGCACCAGGGCGGCATCGCCGGCATGGGCATGTACGCGCTCAAGCTCTATTACGACACCGAGGAATCGCGCGAGGGCGTGCGCGCCTTCCAGGAAAAGCGCAAGCCGGATTTCCGCAAGTACGCGAAGTAAGCCGGCCCAACCGCGCGGAGACGAACATGAATCCCTACCTTGACGAAGAACTGATGGCGCTGGCGGAACACGCGCGCCGCTTTGCCGACGCGCGCGTCGCACCCGGCTGCCTGGAGCGCGACCGCACCCGCGTGCTCGACCGCGCGCTGATGCGAGAGATGGGCGAGATGGGCTTTATCGCGCCCGAGCTGCCGGAACAGTATGGCGGGCAGGGCCTGGGCTCGCTCGCCGCCGGCGTGATCCACGAAGCGGTGGCGCGCGCCGACCTGAGCCTGTCGTACATCAACCTGCTGGCATCGCTGAACGGGCAGATCCTGGCGCACCATGCGCGGCCGGAGATCGCCGGCCCCTGGCTGCAGCGCCTGACGCGCGGCGAAGCGCTGCTGGCGATCGCGCTGACCGAGCCGCGCGGCGGCTCCGACGCGGCCAGCCTGCGCCTGCGCATGGAGCGCGATGGCGACCACTATGTGCTCAATGGCGAGAAGACCTCGATCTCCGCCGCCGACCAGGCCGATGCCGCAGTGGTGTTCGCGCGCAGCGGTTCGGTGGAGTCGGGAGCGCGCGGCGTGTCGGCGCTGCTGGTGCCGATGGAGCTGCCGGGCATCACGCGCAACCGCTTCGACTGCCATGGCCAGCGCGCCATCGGGCGCGGCTCGATCTTCTTCGAGAACGTGCGCGTGCCGGCCAGCCACCTGCTGGGCAAGGAAGGGGAGGGCTTCGTGCAGGTGATGCAGGGCTTCGACTTCTCGCGCGCGCTGATCGGGCTGCAGGTGCTGGCGGTGGCCCAGGCAGCGCTGGACGAGACCTGGACCTATGTGGCGGAGCGCCAGGCCTTCGGCAAGCCGCTGTCGGCGTTCCAGGGCGTGTCGCATCCGCTGGCCGACTTCGAGACCCAGGTGCAGGGCGCGCGGCTGCTGTGCCTGCAGACGCTGTGGCTGAAGGACCGCGGCCTGCCGCATACCGCCGAAGCCGCGATGTGCAAGTGGTGGGCACCCAAGCTGGCGTACGACGTGGTGCACCAGTGCCTGCTGTCGTTCGGCCACGGCGGCTATGACCGCGGCGTGATGGAGCAGCGCCTGCGCGACGTGCTCGGCTTCCAGATCGGCGACGGCACCGCGCAGATCATGAAGACCATCATCGCGCGCACCCGCGCCGGGCGCGAGGCGGTGCCGGCCTGACGCGCGCGCCTGACGCAACGACTGGCAGCACACAACAACGAGGAGAACGCCATGGATTTCGACGCCGTACTGATCGCGCCGCGCCGTGCCGCCAGCGTTGCCGGCGGGCACTGGCAGGACCGTACCATCAACGACTATCTTGCCGCATGCGTGCGGGAACGGCCCGACGCAACCGCGTTGACGGCGCTCAGCATCGAACGTCAACAGGTGACGCGCTTCACCTGGCGGGAGCTGGCGCGCATGGCCGATCGCGTGGCGCTAGGGCTTTCCCGCCTCGGCATCGTTACCGGCGACGTGGTCTCATGCCAATTGCCCAACGGCTGGCACCTGAGCGTGCTGTACCTGGCCTGCGCGCGGCTGGGCGCAGTGCTCAACCCGGTCATGCCGATCTTCCGCGAGCGCGAGCTGTCGTTCATGCTGGCGCACGCCCAAAGCAAGGTGGTGGTCGTGCCGAAGACGTTCCGCGGCTTCGATCATGCGCACATGCTGCGGGGTTTGCGCGATGCGCTGCCCGCGCTGCGTCATGTCGTCGCCGTGGACGGCGACGGCGACGACAGCTTCGAGGCGCTGCTGAGCGGCCCGCCCTGGGAGGACGACACCGATGCCGCCGCCATCCTGCTGGGCAGCCGCCCCGGTCCGGATGACGTCACCCAGCTGATCTACACCTCCGGCACCACCGGTGAACCCAAGGGCGTGATGCATACCGCGAACACGCTGTTCTCCAACATCGTCGCCTATGCCGGCCGGCTCCATCTCACCGGCGACGACGTAGTGCTGATGGCCTCGCCGATGGCGCACCAGACCGGCTTCATGTACGGACTGATGATGCCGGTGGTGCTGGGCGCGCATGCGGTGCTGCAGGATATCTGGGACCCGGCGCGCGCGGCGGCGCTGATCCGCGAGCAAGGTGTGACCTTCACCATGGGTTCGACACCGTTCCTGACCGACCTGGCCCGCGTGGTGGCGGAGTCCGGCACGCCCGTGCCGAGCCTGCGCACCTTCCTGTGCGCTGGCGCGCCGATCCCGGGGGCGCTGGTGGAGCGCGCGCGCTCGGCGCTGGACGCCACGATCGTCTCGGCATGGGGCATGTCGGAGAACGGCGCCGTGACCACGACCCTGCCGGACGATCCCGAAACGCGTGCCTCGACTACCGACGGCTGCCCGCTGCCCGGCGTGGAGCTAAGGGTGGTGGACGGCGCCGACGCGGACCTGCCCGCGGGGCAGACCGGGCGCCTGCTGGTGCGGGCCTGTTCGAATTTCGGCGGCTACCTGAAGCGGCCGCACCTGAACAGCACCGATGCCGACGGCTGGTTCGACACCGGCGACCTGGCGCAGCTGGACGCGCACGGCTACCTGCGCATCGCCGGCCGCAGCAAGGACGTGATCATTCGCGGCGGCGAGAACATCCCCGTGCTGGAAGTCGAGACCCTGCTGTACCGGCATCCCGCGGTGGCGCAGGTGGCGATCGTGGCCTATCCCGATGCGCGGTTGGGCGAGCGTGCCTGCGCCTTCGTCGTGCCACGCCCGGGGCAGTCGATCGACATGGCCGGCATGGTCGACTGGCTCAGGCAGCAGAAGATGGCGCTGCAATACATCCCGGAGAAACTGGTGGTGCGTGACGCGCTGCCGGCCACGCCCGCCGGCAAGATCCAGAAGTTCCGGCTGCGCGAGATGCTGCTTGGCGAAGAAGGCTGAGGTTGCGTCGGCAGGTATCCGCGGCGCGGGCGGCAAGGTCAGCGATGTTTGCCATGGCGATTGCGCAATTAACCGCCATGGCGCACACCCATCCACCAACGCCCTGGGGCGGCAAGCGGGCAGGGCTTGTCGGCGGATGGCAGACGGGGTGGTGGCTCGTGTCAGCGGCTGGCGCCGGTATAGCCGTGGCGGCGCGGGCCGAGCCAGCGCGATAGGCGCTGCCGCCATGGGTCGCGAACCGGGCCGGGAGCCGCCTTGCAGCGGCTGACATGCAGAGAGGCGGCGGTGATCGCATACAGCTCGACATGGCCGGCGTCGGACAACGTAAAGCACTCGCTTGCGGTCAGCGCCGTGTCCTTCGGATCGCCATCGCGGATCAGCCACAATTCGCCGGCGGTGCAGCGCACTGCCACCCGTTCGCCGGGCCCGGCGACCAGCCGCAGCGAGCTGCGGGCGGGCAGGGTGGCGGTCATATCGTTGCTTACCAGGTACATGATGGTCTCCTGGTTCAGGCCACGGCCAGGCCGGCGGATACCGGTAGCTGGCACGGCCCGGATGGCGGCCGGATGAATTCGGCGATGCGCTGGATCACCGCGGGATCGCGCAGGATGCGGCGATGGCCGAGGCCGGTGGTGGTCTCCAGCCGGGCGCCAGGCCAGGCACCGGCGATGGCCGCGCCGTCTTCCCAGCGCACTTCCTTGTCGTCGCGGTCATGGATCACCAGCGTAGGCGGCACCGGGCGGGCGCGGCCCAGGTCCGGCACGTTGAAGGCCGACCATGGCATGCCGAGCCAGCGTTCGCTGTGGCGTTGCATGCGGCCCAGCACCGCCGGCGCCACGCCCAGCTGCCACGCCAGCGCGGCGCATGCCGCGCGCATGTCGGCGGGCGCGCCCAGCAGCACCGCGGCGCGTGCCGGCAGGCCTTCGCGCAGCGCCAGCGCCGCGGCCGCGCCGCCGAGCGAATGCGCCACCACGGCATGGACCGGCCCGGCATGCCAGGCTGCCGCCAGCAGCGAGCGCGACATTTCCAGCACCGAACTCTGCGCGGCGCCGCGCGCGCCGGCATCGGAGGCGCCGTGCGACAGCGCATCGAAGGCGACCACCCGCATGCCCGCTGCCAGCAGGCCGTCGATCGCCGCATGCCACTGGCCCGCATGACCGCCCCAGCCATGGGCGAGCAGCACCACCGGACCTGCGCTGCCCCAGCGGTAGACCCGCACCCGCCGGCTGGGTCCATGGCCGGTTACCAGGGCCCAGTCTGCGCGCGCACTGTCCAGCGCATGCCGGGCAGCGGAAGTGGCGACACCCCGCGGCGGGCAGAACCAGATCCGCTCGAGCCGACGCGCCGTCGCCGCGGGCATCAGCACACTGCCGGCTTGCCAGCGCAAGCGCTGCAAGCCCATCAGGGCACGCTGCAAGGTACCGTCGCGGCTGGCGGGGGACGACGCATCTGGGCTGCGCAAGGCGGTCGCGGCCACGGCGGGAGAGGGGGAAACCGGGGAAGGAGAAGAGACTGCTTGCGTCACGACCTGCACCTCCAATGGATTCTGGATTGCGCGACGTCATCGGAACCGGGCGGGCCGGCGGCGTCTCGCGCTTTCTAAAAGACCGACCAGTCGTGCTTTTTTCAGTACAAAAAAAGCCGCCGGAGCGGTTTGCTGCCTGCCGGCGGGATAGCGCCGGCGCCGATGTCAGGTCCTCGCGGGATGGGGCGCGCCTGCCGCCGCGCGCGCGGCCAGGGCCGCGAAGGCGTGCCGCGCCATCGCTTCCGCATCCTGCCGCCCCAGCAGCTTGAACGACTGCTGGAAGGCCATGCCGATGCCGGACAGCTCGAAGGCGAACTGGCGCGGGTCGACGTGCGGCCCGAACTGGCCTTCCTCGATGGCGTCCCCCACCACCCGCGCGATGGTGCTGTGCCAGTCCTTCAGCGACTGCACCACCAGGTCGCGGATAGAGCCGGGCCGGTCGCGATACTCCTGCCCCAGCGCGGTAAACAGGCACCGCCCCTGCGTCACCGTGCCGCCAAGCCATTCCAGGTAGCCTTCGAACAGCGCCTGCAATCGCGGCATGCCGCGCGGCTGGCGCATCGCCGGCCGGATCACGATGTCGCCGAAACGCTCCACCGCCAGGTCCAGCACCGCCTGCTGCAGCATCTCCTTGGACTTGAAGTGCGCGTACAGGCCGCTCTTGGACATATTGGTGTCGGCCGCCAGCGTGGCCAGCGACAACTGCTCGAAGCCGACCTTGGCGGCGGCGTCCAGCGCCTGCTCGATGATGGCTTTGCGGGTGAGATGTCCTTTCTGCATGCAACGAAGAATAGCACGACCGGTCGGTTTGTCAACGAAACCGGATGCATGGTAGTTGCCCCGACTTGCGTTGTTGTGCTGGGGAGGCCATAACGTCATACAGCTATGCATGTGACGTCAACGCAAATTCCGAGGGCTCGTTACTGTCAAGGCGGCGGGAAGGTGTTGTGCTCTGTCCGACGCTTGGAGGGGCGCCTTCCGGTAGATGCCGGCGCAAGATGACGGGCCAGCAATAAATCTGCACAAAGTGTTTCGGCGGTTACATACGGAACGCTTTGCGTGCTCTATACTCGAATGCACGTCCGCGCACTTTTTTTCACTGGTGACTGGAGACCGACATGAACAGTACAGCCGTGCCGAGAGGCGCTAGCGAACCGTTCCGGCAACTGCGGGCGCTGCGCCGCGCGCGCAAGCTCAAGCAGGAGGACGTTGCCCGCAAGGCGGGCATTTCCCGGGAGGCTTACCTCCGGGCAGAATCAGGTCAGGCCGACCCCCGCATGTCGACCTTCCTGGCGGCCTGCGAGGCGCTGGGCCTCGAAGTGGTGCTGGCGCCGCAGCACCTTGCCGCTGACGTCAACGCTTTCATTGCCAGCCGCAACGGCGGCGTGACCGCTGCCTCGATGGCCGGCCAGCCCGCTGGCAGCGCGCCGGCACCGGCCGCGGCACCGGCCTCCGGCGGCGGTTTCGGCCCCGGCACCGGCGAGGGCCACAAACCGGTCTGATCCGCCTTCTGCCTGGCCGGACGCATGCTTGTGCGGGCCGGTCCGGCGGCGGGCCTCCAGGCCACCCTCCGCAAGCGGCGCGTGCCCTCCGGCGCGCGCCGAGCCGCTTTTGTCCCGAGAGCCGTTTCTGCTCCCTGACGCCGCAGGCCTGACTGCCTGAACCGGCGCTTTCGAGCCTTACTGTCTTCTTCCGCTTCTGGCACGCCCCAGCGGCGTCCTCCCCATTTCCCGATTCCGCCGCCTACAACTGCAAGAGCGCCGCGTGCTGCCCGCGCGCCTCCGCGGTTTGACACGCCCGGTTTCGGTGATTACGATATGGTAAATTCATTGCACAATACGTAATTCAAGCGCCGTGCGGCCAGCGCTGCGCTGATGGACCCACCCCGGAGACGCAAGACCACACCATGGACCTCACGCATACCCAGCTTGCCGAGCACGGCTATATGTCCGGCTTCGCCAATGAATTCGCCACCGAGGCACTGCCCGGCGCGCTGCCGGTCGGCCAGAACTCGCCCCAGCGCGCGCCCTATGGCCTGTATGCCGAGCAGTTGTCCGGCACGGCGTTCACGGCGCCGCGCGCGCACAACCGCCGCTCGTGGCTGTACCGCATCCGCCCGGCGGCAATGCACAAGCCGTTCACGCTGATCGAACAGTCGCGTTTCCTGAGCCGCTTCGACCAGGTGCCGCCGTCGCCGAACCAGATGCGCTGGAGCCCGCCGGCGATGCCCTCGGTGGCGACCGACTTTGTCGACGGCATCGTCACCATGGCCGGCAATGGCGGCCCCGAGGCGATGACCGGCTGCGGCATCCACCTGTACCTGGCCAACCGCTCGATGCAGGACCGCTTTTTCTACAACGCCGACGGCGAGATGCTGATCGTGCCGCAGCAGGGCCGGCTGCTGATGGTGACCGAACTGGGCCGCCTGGAAGCCGAGCCGCACGAGATCGTGGTGATCCCGCGGGGCGTGCGTTTCCGCGTGGAGCTGCCCGACGGCGAGGCGCGCGGCTATATCTGCGAGAACTATGGTGCGCTGTTCCGGCTGCCCGACCTGGGCGTGATCGGCTCGAATGGCCTGGCCAATCCGCGCGACTTCCTGACACCGGTGGCCAGCTACGAAGACCGCGAAGGCGCGTTCGAGCTGGTGGCCAAGTTCCAGGGCAACCTGTGGCGCGCCGACATCGGCCACTCTCCGCTCGACGTGGTGGCCTGGCATGGCAACTACGCGCCGTACAAGTACGACCTGCGCCGCTTCAACACCATCGGCTCGATCAGCTACGACCATCCGGATCCGTCGATCTTCCTGGTGCTGCAATCGCCGTCGGATACGCCGGGCGTCGACACCATCGACTTCGTCATCTTCGGGCCGCGCTGGCTGGCCATGCAGGACTCGTTCCGCCCGCCCTGGTTCCACCGCAATATCGCCAGCGAGTTCATGGGCCTGATCTCGGGCGTCTACGACGCCAAGGCCGAAGGCTTCGCGCCGGGCGGCGCCAGCCTGCACAACTGCATGAGCGGCCACGGCCCCGATGCGGAGACGTTCGAGAAGGCCAGCGTTGCCGACACCTCGACGCCGCACCATATCGAAAACACCATGGCGTTCATGTTCGAAACCCCGGGCGTGATCCGACCGACGCCGTACGCGGCGCAGTCGGCGTCGCTGCAGCAGGAGTACTACACCTGCTGGCAAGGCCTGAAGAAGCATTTCAACCCGAACACCCGCTGATCCCGGCCGCCTGGCCCGCCCGGTTTTCTCTCTCCCGCTTGCGGGAGAGGGCAGGCGCCCGCCAGGCGTGACGCGTCACCGCATGTGACAAGTGCCACCAAAATTTTCGGAGTATCCCGATGACCGCCCCCCAAACCAGCTGGATCGACAGCGCCAACGACGGCAACACCCATTTTTCGCTGCAAAACCTTCCCTACGGCGTGTTTTCCACCCAAGGCCGGGCGCCCCGAGTCGGCGTTGCCATCGGTGACCAGGTCGTGGACCTCGACGCGCTGGACCAGGCCGGCCTGCTGCCTGAAGCGGCCCGGGGCACCTTTGCCGCGGCCAGTCTCAATCGCTTCATCGCGCTGGGCCAGCCGGTCTGGAGCGAAACGCGCCGGCGCCTGACGGCGCTGTTGTCCGGTGCCGACGCCGCGTTGCGCGACAATGCCTCCCTGCGCGACCAGGCGCTGGTGCCGATGTCGGCCGCGACGCTGCACCTGCCGGTCGAGATACCGGGCTACACGGATTTCTATTCGTCGAAGGAGCACGCCACCAACGTCGGCCGCATGTTCCGCGATCCGGACAATGCGCTGCTGCCGAACTGGCTGGAAATCCCGATCGGCTACAACGGCCGCGCCAGCTCGGTGGTGGTGAGCGGCACGCCGCTGCATCGCCCCAATGGCCAGATCAAGCTGCCGAACGAGGCGCGCCCGGTCTTCAGCGCCTGCCGCAAGCTGGATTTCGAACTGGAGATGGGCTTTGTCGTCGGCAAGCCCTCGGCCCTGGGCGAGCCGGTCAGCACCGCCGACGCGCCGTCGCATATGTTCGGCATGGTGCTGCTCAACGACTGGAGCGCGCGCGATATCCAGCAATGGGAATACGTGCCGCTGGGGCCGTTCAACAGCAAGGGCTTCGGTACCTCGATCTCGCCGTGGGTGGTCACCATGGAAGCGCTCGAGCCGTTCCGCCGCGACAATCCCGCGCAATCGCCCGAGCCGCTGCCCTACCTGCAGCAGCAAGGCAAGAACGCCTACGACATCGCGCTGGAAGTCGCGCTGCAGCCCGCAGGCGCAGCGGCGCCCAGCACCATCTGCCGCACCAACTTCAAGGCGATGTACTGGACCATGGCGCAGCAGCTGGCGCACCACACGGTGTCGGGCTGCAATGTGCGCGTGGGCGACCTGATGGGCTCGGGCACGATCAGCGGCACCACGCCGGACTCTTACGGCAGCCTGCTCGAGCTGACCCGCAACGGGGCCGAGCCGCTGACGCTGGCCGATGGCAGCCAGCGCAGCTTCCTGCAGGACGGCGACGACGTGCTCATGACCGGCTACTGCCAGGGCGACGGCTATCGCGTCGGCTTCGGTACGGTGTCGGGCAAGATCCTGCCGGCGCGCTGAAGCGAGGGTGCTGGCCGGCAGGCTTCAGCCTGCGTCAGCGCCAAGCGCGGCGGCATCCAGGATGACCGCCGCGCGGCCCGACAGCAGCGTACGTCCCGCGGCGCTGACGGCAAAGGCGTAGAGCACGGTGGCACCTTCGCCGCTGATGCGCTCCGCCGTGACCTCCAGCGGCGCCGCGATGTCGTCGAGCCGTTCCACCTGCAGCACCAGCTTGCGCACGCTGGCAAGGTAGCCCGTGCGCGGGCGCTGCGGCGCGCCGCCTGCCTGCCCGGCCTCGGCCAGCAAGGCGCCGTGCACGGCCATGGCCTGCGCGGCATATTCGATCCCGCATACCGCTGCCAGCCGGTCCTGCGCGCGCAGCGGATTCTCCGCATGCGTGTGGCTGCTTGCCGTGCAGCGGATCGATGCCGCGTCCCACGCCACCACGCCGTCGAGCAGGCACATGCTGCCCTGGTGCGGAATGCGCGCCGCGATCCAGGCGCGGTCCCTGATTGTTTCAGGCATCGGCCTGGCTGCCGAGGCTGGTGACCTCGGCTTCGATCCGCAGCGTGTCCAGATAATCCAGCACCACCGTGCCGGTCTCGCCGCGGGCGATGGCGGCCAGCAGCGGCAGCGCGCGCGCGGCCGGGGCTGACTGGCGCAGCGCTTCCAAAGCGGCGTCCGCCATCGCGGTGGCCGGTGCCTGTGTCAGCGCCACCGCGATGCGCGCCAGCGAGCGCGGGCTCGGTTGCGGCGTGAGCAGCAGGGCCACGCCGAACGGATCGGGAATCGGCCGGCAGCTGTGCAGCGGCTCCGGATAGCCGGTGTCATAGGCAATCAGCAGGCAGGGCTCGGCATCGGCGCTGGCCTGCAGTACGCCTTCCAGCAGCCCCGCGCCAAAGCTGCCGTCCATCGCGCACAGCACGTTGGAGGCGCGCATCGCGCCGGCTGCAATCGACCAGTAGCCGGCGGTCGCGTTGTGCACGGAGTTGTGGAAGCGCGTGGGCGACATCAGCGGCTCGGGCTGCGCCAGCGCTTCGCAGATGGCATGGAAGTTTTGGCCATCGCTGCTGGACGAGGTAAAGATCGTCGGCAACTGCGCGGCATCGCAGCCGCCGGCAGCCACTGCCTGCTGGCCGACGCCAAGCGCCAGCCGGACGGTGGGTCCGGTGCGGCGGCGCTCTGCCGGTGGCAGGCCCGACGGCAGCGGCAGCTCGGTGGCCGCATGCTCGTACGGCGCGCGTCCGGCGAGCACGGCACTGGCCTGCTGCCAGCCGCTCAGGCCGGGGCCGAGCAGGCCGATGCTTTCGAGATAGACGGGCTGGGGCATGACGCTGGCTCAGTGAGCAACTGCGTCCGCACGGGCGAACAGCAGGCTGCAGTTGGATCCACCGAAACCGAACGCATTGCTCATCGCGTAGCGCAACGGCGTGTCCTGGTTGGCGAGCTGGTAGTTCACATCGAGCGCGGGGTCCGGCTGCGTGGTGTTGATGCCGGCCGGCACCAGGCCGTGGCGCAGCGCCAGCGCGCAGATCACGGCTTCGAGGGCGCCGGCCGCGCCGAGTGCATGGCCGGTGGCGCCTTTGGTCGAGCTGCACGGCGTGCCGGGCAGCACCGCGGCCATGGCCAGCGCTTCGGCGGCGTCGTTGCTGCGCGTGGCGGTGCCGTGCAGGTTGACGTAGCCGACTTGCTCCGGCGCGAGGCCTGCGCCGGCCAGCGCCTGCGCCATTGCCATGCGTGCCCCCAGCCCCTGCGGGTGCGGTGTCGACATATGGTGCGCATCGCTCGATTCGCCGATGCCTGCGAGCAGGATGGCATCGTCCGCCTCCGTGCCGGTCACGCGTTCGAGCAGGCCGAACACCGCGCCTTCGCCGATCGAGATGCCATTGCGGGCCACGTCGTAGGGCCGGCACGGCTGGCGCGACAACAACTCCAGCGCATTGAAGCCGTACAGCGTGGTGTGGCACAGCGAGTCGACGCCGCCCACCACTGCCGCATCGATCAGCCCGGCCTCGAGCATGCGCCGCGCCGAGCTGAACACCTTGGCTCCGGACGAGCACGCCGACGACACCGCCGCCGCCGGCCCGGTCAGGCCCAGTTGCTGCCGCAGGAACGCCGGCAGCGAGTAGGGGTTGTGCGTGCCGCCGTAGTGGAAGTCCGGCGGCAGCGCGCCGCTGGCCGGATCGCGCTGGCGGTAGCCCAGTTCGGTCTGCAGCACGCCCGCGGTGCTGGTGCCGAGAAAGACACCGATGCGGTGGGCGCCGTAGCGCGCCGCCGCCTCGCGCACGCGTGCGGCAAAGTCGTCCTGCTCCAGCGCCAGCTGCGCCAGCCGGTTGTTGCGGCAGTCGAACTCGGCCAGCGCGGCCGGCAGCGTGACGGCGTCCAGGCCGGCCACTTCGCCGACATAGGTATCGAGGGCAACGTCGCCGAAGCGGCACGGCGCCAGGCCGCCGCGCTGCGCGCGCAGCGCCGCCAGCGTGGCGTCGAGGCCGGCGCCGAGGCAGCTGGTGGCCGTGAAATGCGAGAACAGGAGCGGGGACACAGCTTCGGTGAGGCGAATGGAAGGAATCTCTGAAGGCAGCGGCAATTGTAACAAGCCGCGGCGGCTCAGCCCGGCGGCACGGCGGCGCGCAGCGTCACGCAGCGCAACCCGGCCCGTTCGATCGCGTCCAGCAGGCCTGGCAGCACGGTGGTGCAGTGGGGCTGGCCGGCAGGGTCCAGGCCGGGGTTGCCGTCGTGCAGCAGCAGGATGTCGCGCGCGGCCAGGCTGCCGGCGAGGCGCCGCGCCACGCGCGCGGCGTGGTTGCCGCTGAGGGTATCGAAGCCGCGCCGGGTCCAGGCCGCCAGTTGCAGCCCCAGCCGGCACAGCACCGGCTCAAGGAAAGGATTGCGCAGCCCCGCCGGGGCGCGGAAGAAGCGTGGCGTCTGGCCGGTGATCTCGGTCAGCAGCAGCTGCGCGGCGGCAATGTCGCGCTGCATGCGGCCGGGCCCGAAGGTGGAGAAGTGCAGCCGGTGGTACATGCTGTGGTTTTCCACGGCGTGGCCACGGCGCACGATCTCGCGCACCAGTTCGGGATGCGCCGCGGCGCGCTCGCCGATGCAGAAAAACGTCGCGCTGGCGCCGTGCTGGTCGAGCAGGTCGAGCACCCGCGGCGTCAGGTCCGGGTTGGGGCCATCGTCGAAGGTCAGCGCCACGCAGCCTTCCGCCGATGGCGGCAGGCGCAGCAGGTTGGGGCCGAGCCAGGTGCTGCGCGGCCACAGGCCGGCCGCGCACATCGCCACATGGGATGCGCCGATGCCGGCCAGGCCCCAGCCCAGGCCTTGCGGATAAGCGAGCATCGCGCCGACGGCGCCCACATGCACCGCGGCGGCGCCATAGAGCAGCGGGGTCGGCCGCCATGGGCGGCTGGGAGGACGCCCGGGCAGGGCAACGCCCGGTGCGGATAGCGGCTTCATGTTGCACTCCCGGCCTTCGCCGCTGCCGCGGGCGAGGCCGCGGGCGCGAGGATGGCCGAAAACCACAGCGCCAGCACGGCGCCGGGGCCGACCGTCAGGCCGAATGCCTGCAGCAGCGGCAGGCTCGACAGCGACAGCAGGCCGAACGCGGCGACCGTGGTCAGGTTGGCCAGCAGCAGCGACACCAGCGTGTGCGGCGAAGCACCAGCCTCCTGGCCGTCTGCCGCCGGGCCATTAAAGAATAGTGCGTAGTTGGAGCCGACCGCGGCCAGCAGCAGCAGGCCCACCAGGTGCAGCAGCGTCAGCGGCTGGCCCAGCGCCGCCAGTCCGCCCAGCACCACCACCGCGGCGGCGGCCAGCGGCAGTACTGTCGCCAGCACCCGCCGCGGCGAGCGCAGCGCCAGCGCCAGCAGGGCGATGATCGCCAGCAGTCCGGCCAGCGACAGCAGCAGGGCCTCGCGCAGGTAGCCGGCATAGAGCCGGTCCGATTCGCCCTTGAGATCGACGAACAGGGTATCGGGCACGCCCGCCCGCTGGATCGCGGCGCGCACCGCCGCGCTGTCTACGCCGTCGGCGGCGCTGGCATGGCCTGCGGCATGCACCGGCGCGCGCAGGGGCAGCGTCGCGCTCCAGCGGCCGTTGCGATGCACCAGCAACGCGTCGACCGCCAGTGCCATCGAGGTGCCGCGCAGGCTCTCGCGTTGCAGCAGGGGACCGGTGCGGGCCGCTTCGGCCTGCGCCAGAAAGGGCCCGAACACCGATGCGCGCACCGGCTGGCCGGCGATGGCGGCATGCAGCCGCTGCGCCAGCACATCGGGAGGCGGCAGGCTGGCCTGGCGCTCGCGCTGGGTCGCCGCGCTGGGCAGGTAGCGCGCGGGGCTCTCGTAGCCGCCGATGAAGTTCTGCGCCACCAGCGGTTCCAGTTCATGCGCGACGCGTTCCGCGCCCTGCAGCACGGATTCCTGGTCCGGCCCCGACACCACCACCAGGTAGCGCACGTCCGGTGCGCCCAGGTTTTCGCGCAGCGAGGTATCCAGCGCCTGGTCGCTGGCCGATACCGGGCTCAGCGCCTGCAGTTCCCGGCCCCACAGCGTGCCGCGATGCTGGACCAGCACCACGCAGGCGCCCGCTACAAGCAGCAGCACCAGCCAGCGCAACCGGGGCGCGCGCTGCGTCAGCCATTGCAGCTTGCGGCCGAGCGGTGCGACGTCGCGCAGCTGCAGCGTGGCCGGCACCAGCTGCGGCAGCACGAAGCGCGTGACCAGCGCGGCGGTGACGAGCCCCGCGATCGAATACAGGCCCAGCTGCGCCAGTCCCGGGAATCCCGACAGCAGCAGCGACGCAAAGCCGCAGACCGAGGTCAGCACCCCCAGCCGCACCGTCGGCCAGAAGCCGCCCAGCCAGGCGCGTTCGTCGCGCCGGCCATTGCTTGTGTACTGCGCGGACTGCACGAACAGGTAGATCGAATAGTCGACCGCCTCGCCGATCAGCGTGGTGCCGAAGCCCAGCGTCAGGCCATGCACCGCGCCGCCGAAACCCAGGCTGACCGCGGCAATGCCTGCCAGCGCGCCGCTGAACACGGGCACCAGCCCCAGCACCAGCAGCGGCACCGAGCGGTACACCGCCAGCAGCAGCGTGACGATAATGGCCAGCCCGATGGTCGAGAGCCGCTCGACGTCGTGCCGGATGGTGTCGCGCGCCTTGACCGAGAACACGCCCGGGCCCGTCATCACCAGCTGGTAGGGGCCGTTCGCGGCGGCGCTGGCAAAGGCTTGCTGCACGGCCGCCATCGCCTCTGCCTGCGCATCGGTATCCGAGCCCGCGCCGGTGGTCTGCGCCAGCAGCAGCGCGCGCTTGCCGTCGCGCGAGGCCCACGCGCCCGCATGCATCGGCACGCGCTGGCCGGCATCGAGCTGGGCCAGCATCGCCGCGACCTCGCCGGTGGGATCGCGCGGCAGCAACGACTTGGTGAAGAGCCCGGCCGAGGAGGCCAGCAGCGCGAACGAATCGTTCACTGCCTGGGCCAGGCCGTGTTCGCTGAACCGCTCCGGCGTGACCTCCGGGCTGAGGAGGTAACGGTGCGCGAACACGTATTCGCGGTCCGCCGCCTGGTTGACCGGCTCGCCGTTCTGCACCGAGGCGAAGCGCGGGTCGCTACGCAGTTGCGCCGCCATCGCGCGCGAGACCCTGGCGCGGCCATCGGCATCGCCGCCTTCGATGCCGACCAGGATCAGGCGCGATACCAGCCCGTCGCGCAGCTGGTTCACCAGCAACTGCTGTTCGGCGCTGGGCAGCCGCGGCAAAAAGGCGGACAGGTCGGCGGTGAAGCTGGTGCGGCTGACGACTGCGGCGCAGGCCAGCAGTGCCAGCACCCACAGCGCCAGCGCCAGGCGGCGCGGTGCCGCGCTCATCGGCTCGCGGCCGGCCGGATCTTCATCACCGAGCGGTCACCGTCGGCCTGCCGGATCTCGACCTGGTCCAGCACATCCTGCCTGCCTTCGATACGCACCTGGCTGACGGCCGCGGCCAGGCGCGAGTCAGCCGGCGTCAGCGTCAGCGTCCAGCGGCTGGCCCGGCCCTCGACGCCGAGCTTGTAGTAGCGCTCCAGCGCATCGCGGTTGCCGGCCAGCGTGGCGCGGATGCTCTCGATAAACGCGGCGATCTCGGGGTAGTTCTGCAGCGGCATGGTGTAGCGCTTGCCGTCGCGCTCGACCGTCAGCATGTCGCCGTCCAGCAGCAGGTTTTCCGCCTTGGGGGAGAGCGTGCGCTTTTCCAGGTGGTCGGGCGCGGTGAAGCGCAGTTCGCCCGACGACTGCACCGGCTTGTCGAGCAGCGCCAGGTACTTGGTCTCGGTAAACAACACGCGCCCCGACTTGCGCTGCGCCAGCGTGGACATCAGCTGGTCGACGCCGAACGCGGCGGTGGCGGCCGGCGCCGCGGATGAGGCGGGTGCTGCCGTGGCCGGCAGCGGCGCCAGCGCAAGCAGTGCGCTTGCCAGCAGGGTCGACAACGAATAGCGGAAAGGGCGCGCGGAGAAGAACATCAATGGCGGCTCACGGGTTAGGGCTCGTTCCCCGGCGGCGGCTGTTCGGACAGCGGCGGGCCGGCGTGCCAGAAGTCATAGAAGTTGAACCAGTTGTACGGGGCGCTGCGGCTGAACCGCTCCAGCAGCCGCACGTAGTCCGCCAGCGCCGCCTGCACCGCCGTTTCGCGCTGGCCGCGCGCGGTCTCGGTGAAGTCCGCCAGCGGCACGAAATGGACGTCGTAGCGGTTGCCGCCGCGGTACAGGCCGGTGATGAAGAACACCGGCCGGCGCAGCATGGCCGCCATGCGCAGCGGGCCGGTTGGGAAACCTGTCGGCGCGCCGAGGAAACTGCATTGCTGCACCGGGTCGGTGGCGCGCTGCGACAGTGTGCGGTCGGCCAGCATGCCGATCATATAGCCGCGGTCCAGGTAGTCGCGCACGCGCAGCATGGTGTCGAAGCGGCCCAGCGCGATCACGTCCTGGCGCATGGCCGGATTGATCGACTGCAGCACGTCGTTGAGCTTGTGCGCGTTCTCTTCGTACATGGTGATCGCGACCTCCATGTTGGGGTGGCGCCGTCCCAGCGCGCGCACCACCTCGAAGCTGCCCAGGTGCGCGCCCAGCAGGATGGCGCCGCGGCCGCGCGCCATCGCCGCTTCCAGCAGGTGCTCGCCATGCAGGCGGATGTCGAACAGGTCGAAGCGCCCGTTTAGCAGGTAGATGCGGTCGTGGATGGTCGAGGCGAAGGTGAACACATGGCGGTAGCCGTCGCTCCAGCCGGCCTGGCGTCCGAGCACGCGGTCCAGGTACGCGCGCGAGGCATGGCGTGCCGCCGGCGCGAACAGCATGAAGTAGGCGGCAATGGCCCGCAGCACCACGCGTCCGGCGGGCCGGCCCAGTGCCAGCGAGATCCACGTCATGACGCGCAGCAGCGTGATGCTGCCGCGCTCTTTGCGGCTGGACCATTCCGTGTCCAGCGGCGCCTGTCGCCGCCACAGCCAGCTCAGCATGGCAAGGCTCCGGCTTGCGGCGAGTTGGTGCGCACCTGCAGCGTGCCGCTGGCGACATCGCGCCCGGCGCTGCGCAGCGTGAAGCGGATGGTCTCGGCGCCATCGGCTGCCGCCTCGGACTGGTGCAGCACCTCCACGCGCTCGCCCGGGCGCACCGGGCTCAGGAACTTCAGCAGGCTCGCCTGCGCGACTGCAAGCGGGCGGCCCAGCGCGGTGCCGAGCGCCAGCACGGCATGGTCCAGCAGCACCACGCCCGGCACGATCGGATGGCCCGGGAAATGGCCGGCCATGGCAGGATGGCCGGCGTCGATGACAAAGCCTGGCGGCAACGCGGCAGCGCGGTCATGCGCGCCGGACAGGGTTGCCACCAGCGCGGCCAGCGCCTCGCGCGGCAGCTTGCCCGCGGCATTGCGCGGCAGGCGCTCGGCAAAGTACAGCGGGCGCGGCATGAAGGCCGGGTCGATCCGTTCGCGCAGCGCCTGCTGCAGCCGGGCCGGCGCCACGCCCGGCGCCACCACCACGGCCACCAGCCGCACCACGTGCCCGTGCGCGTCGCCTTCATGCGCGTCGTCGGGCATGAAGAACGCGCCGTCGCGCACGCCGTCAATGGCGGTGAGCTGGTGATTCAGGTAGCCCAGCGAAGTCCGCTTGCCGGCGATATTGAGCAGGTCGGCCTTGCGCCCATGTAGCAGGAAGCGCTGCGTGTCGAGCGGCGCGATGGCGTCGCCCAGCGCCACCGGCTGCTCGATATGGCCGCCCTCGGCCCAGGTTTCGGTATCGTCAGCGGCGGCGTTGGGGCGGGCTTGCAGCCGCACGCCGGGCACCAGGGTCCACGTGTCTTCCTGGGCGGTGCGGCGGGTGGCAAGTTGTCCGGTCTCGGTGCTGCCGTAGATCTCGCACAGCGGCGCGCCGAACAGCGCCTCGGTCTCGGCGGCGAGCTGGCGTCCCAGCGGCGCGGTGGCGCACAGCACCAGGTCGGCCGCGGGCATGGCGACCCCGGACTGCACCAGCGTGCGCAGATGCACCGGCGAGCTGACCAGCACGCGCGGCGCCGGCACCGCGGCCAGTGCCGCGCTGACGTCGGCCGGATAGAACGCCGGCGCGGCTACCAGCGCCGCGCGGCCCTGCAGTGCCAGCATCACGGTGGCTTCAAGGCCGAACATATGCTGCGGCGGCACCGTGCCCGCCAGCGTCCACGCGCGCCCGTCGAGCAGGCCGAGCCGCTGCGCCGCGGCGCGCGCGCTGCCGACCATGGCGCCCCAGGTCTTGCGGTGCGGCACCGGCGTGCCGGTCGAACCGGACGTGAATACGTAGGCCATCACCTGCGCCGCCGGAATCTGCGGGATCTCGACGGGACCGTCGGCGGCGGTGGCGGCCAGGCCATCGTGGTAGTGCAGCGCCGGCATGTCGAAGGCCGCGTCGGGCTGGTCATGCAGGCAGAAGGCGTCGGGCGCGAAGGCCAGCAGCTGGCGCACCGTCTCGGGCGTGTGCGAGGGCGGCAGCAGCGTGGGCTTGCCCGCCAGCAGCGCCGCGCACAGGCCGACGGTAAAGCGGTAGCGGTCGGTGCAGGCGTTGAAGACGTGGCCGCCAAGGGTACCGGCAGGCAAGGCCGCTGCCAGGCGGGCCGTATCGGCGAGGAACTGCCGCACGGTGACGGGCCGTCCGTGCACCCAGGCGATGGTGTCGTCGGGCGCAGCGTGGGCAACGATGGGGAATGAGGTCATGGACGGAGCCTGTGCCTGTTACGCGGGGCCGGGGCCGGATGGCGGCGCGTCAGCGCGGCAACCCGGGCCGGGCCGCACGGGCCGTCATCAGCGCGCGGTAGCCGTGCACCGCGTCGAGCAGCCCCCGGTGGCGCATGCCCGGAAAGGCGATGCGGCGGTACAGGGCCTCGCCCGCGAACATCAGCGCGATCAGCAGCGGCGTGGCCAGGTTGGCGAAGCTGGACCAGGCCGCCACCGGCGCAAGCACGAACAGCAGCGTCGACACCCCCACCATTGCCGCGAAGAACAGCGTCCAGGCCTGGGTCACGCGCACCGTGTAGCGCGCATGCGCGGCGGACAGCGGGCCGTGGATGGCGCTGGCGATCTGGGTGCAGAGCGGGGTGCGGCCGCGGCGCAGGCTGAGCGCGAACATTGCCCCCAGCGCGGCATTGGCGCCCGCATGCTGCAAATAGTAGGTCCAGCCGAAATGGCCGGACAGCGGTGCGCGCCACAGCCACAGCGCCGCGCACGCGGCGAGCAGCGCCAGCAGGGCGGGCACGCGTCCGGCCAGCCGGCGGCAGGCGACGAAGCCGATCAGCAGGAACGGCGCCGCGCCGAGCCACAGCGCGGCCACCTCGGCGCCCGGCTGGTGCGCCGCGCGATGCAGGGCCGACTCGTAGACCACGAAGGCTGCCACCGCGCCGATCCAGGCATGGCGCCGCCACCACGGGGCGGCAGCGTCCGGCGCAGGCATGGCGGCGGGCGGGGAACGGCGGTCGAACGGCTGGCTCGAAGGCATTTGTGAGAGCTTGGTGTGTTGCGTAAGGCGCTTGGCTTGCGGTGCGCCGGAAAGGCGCCAAGTGGCACGCGAAGCGAACGCTTTATACCCCAAAAGACCCTCCGGACGCGATCATGATTCCCCAATAGGTTGTTGATGTTGTTACTAAACTTATCTCGACTGGCCCGGGAATGGCCCGTTTGATAGCATTCGGGTGCCCGACGCCCGCACCGGGACCGACTTGCCCGGCACGGGCGGCGCAGCGGCGTTCCAGCCATCTAGCAACATGACCGAACTCGAAACCGAACTTGCCCGCCTGATCCTCGACGAACTCGACATCGCCGAACTGCGGCTGGAGGACATCACCGCCGCCACTCCGCTCTATGGCGAAGGCTTCGGGCTGGATTCGATCGATATTCTCGAGATCGCCCTGCTGGTGTCGCGCAAGTACGGCGTCGAACTGCGCTCGGACAATCCCGACAACAAGACCATCTTCACCTCACTGGGCAGCCTGGCCGCCTACCTGGCGCAACACCGCACCCGCTAGCCCAGCCACTGTTTCCTCCAGCCCGCACAGGACCACGACATGCCGCAGCAAGCCACGCCCGCGCCGGCGCTGGTGGAAGGCGGTGCCCCGCCTTCGGCGACCCACCTGGTGCTGATCCCCAGCTATAACCCCGGCGCGCGCCTGCAGGAGGTGCTGCGCGGCGCGCGCGCGGCCTGGACCCCGGTCTGGGTGGTGGTCGACGGCAGCACCGACGGCAGCACGCAATGGCTGCAGGCGCAGGCCGCCGCCGACCCCGGGCTGCAGGTGCTGGTGCTGCCAAGCAACCAGGGCAAGGGCGCCGCGGTGCTGCGCGGCATCGAACACGCCGCGGCGGCGGGCTACACGCATGTGCTGGTGATGGACTCCGACGGCCAGCATCCGGCCCACCTGATCCCCGCATTCATGGCGGCGTCGCAGCGCGACCCCGGCGCGATGGTGCTGGGCCGCCCGCGCTTCGACGCCAGCGCCCCGCGCGAGCGGGTCTACTGGCGGCGCATGTCCAATTTCTGGGTGGATGTGGAGACGCTGTGGGCCGGTATCGGCGATTCGCTGTTCGGCTTTCGCGTCTACCCGATCGCGCCGCTGCGTGCGGTGATGCATGGCAGCCGCTGGATGCGGCGTTTCGATTTCGATCCGGAGGTGGCGGTGCGCTTGTGCTGGCGCGGCGTGCGTCCTATCAACCTCGACGCCCCGGTGCGCTACTTCGATCGGCGCGAGGGCGGCGTCTCCCACTTCCGCTACCTGCGCGACAACCTGCTGCTGACCGGCATGCACCTGCGGCTGCTGGCCGGCTTCGTGGTGCGGCTGCCGATGCTGCTGTGGCGGCACCTGCGCCGGCCGTCCGGCCACGCGGCGTAACCCACGGCCAAAACAGGCCAGGCCGCGCGCGGCGGCCTGGTGCCCGGTGGGACGGAGCGACCCGTCAGTCGCTGAGCTCGTGGCCGATCACACCACCCACCACGGCGCCGCCGATGGTGCCGGCGGCGCTGCCGTCGGTCAGTTCATGGCCGGCGACACCGCCGGCGACCGCGCCCGCCGCCGTACAGCCGGCCAGCGCCATGCTTGCGCCTACCAGAAGCGCGCCTGCGAGTTTCCACATGATGGTCTCCTGCCTCGTGGCCGGGCCCGCCGCACCACGTCTCGGGGAAGCCATCGCAGCGGCCGGGCCCTCATGCGACCACTTTAGGCGTGTGACGCGGCGCGGCCCTTCCGTGAAGCGCCGATTGCCCTGTAGGAATCGGACGACGGCAGGGGTGGAGCGTCCGTGGCCTCAGACCTGGTCGCTGTGCTGGCGCAGCCGCTTGATCAGCGACGAGGTGTCGGCGCGGCCACAGCCCATCTGCTGCAGGTCGGCGTAGAACTGGTCCACCAGCGCCGTGACCGGCAGGGCCGCGCCGTTGCGGCGGGATTCGTCCAGGCACAGGCCAAGGTCCTTGCGCATCCAGTCCACGGCGAAGCCGAAGTCGAACCGGTTGTCGATCATGGTGGGGCCGCGGTTCTCGAGCTGCCAGGAACCGGCCGCGCCCTTGCTGATGACGTCCAGCACCAGGCGCATGTCCAGGCCCGCGCGCTCGCCGAAGGCAATGGCCTCGGACAGGCCCTGGATCAGGCCGGCGATGCTGATCTGGTTGACCATCTTGGCCAGCTGCCCGGCGCCGGATGCGCCGATGCGGGTCACGGCGCGCGCGTAGGCGGCGATGACCGGTTCGGCCTGCGCAAAGGCGTCGGCGTCGCCGCCGCACATGATGGTCAGGATGCCTTTTTCCGCGCCCACTTCGCCGCCCGAGACCGGGCCATCGACAAAGTGCAGGCCGCGCTCGCCGGCCGCCGCGTACAGCTCGCGCGCGACGTTGGCGCTGGCGGTGGTGTGGTCGACGAAGATGCAGCCGCTGGGCGCGCCGAAGAAGGCGCCGTCGCGCCCGGTCAGCACCGCGCGCAGGTCGTCGTCGTTGCCAACGCAGGAGCAGACCACCTGCGCATCGCGCACCGCCTGCGCGGGGGTGGCGGCGGCTTTGCCGCCGAAGCGCTCGACCCAGGCCTGGGCCCTGGCGGCGGTGCGGTTATAGACCGTGACCTCGTGGCCCTTGGCGGCGAGGTGGCCGGCCATATGGAAACCCATCACGCCCAGTCCGAGGAATGCGACACGCATGCTGCTGCTCCGTTGCTTGTTTGATGTCTGGAATCGGTGCGGCGCGGCGGCGCCGGTCCCGCGAGTATACGGGCCGGGTGGCGCCCCGGACAGATACAGAACTGCCGGCACCGGGCCATGACAGCCCGTGGGCGGCGGCGAGGACCCTGACAAGTCACAAGCGGGTCAGAACCCGCCTACGCCAGCATCCGCCCTTGTCCTATCCCTGGCGCCGCGCACGCTGCCTACATTGAACACAGGTTGCACCCCCGAAGGAGCCGACTCATGTCATTCGCGCTATATATCATCGGCCTGCTGGTCCTGGTGGGCGGCATTGCCTGGGGCCTGTCGACGGCCGGGCTGGCGCCGGTCTATATCGGCATTGCCTGCCTGATCGTGCTCGGCATCGGCATCATGGCGGCCGTCTCGCGTACCCGCACCAAAGACCCTTCCTGAAGCCCCTCTGGTTACGCCGCCTTGCGGCTGCGGGCCCGGCGCCACGCCGGGCCCGGTCGCAGCTTCCGTGACGTCGCCCAGCGGCGGGCGCACCAGGCTGGCGTTCCACGCCTGCTGGATCACCTGGGCGATCTGGTTGAACGCTTCCTTGGAAATCACCGCCTCCTCGCGCATCGCTTCCAGCGACAGCCGACCCTTGCGCAGCGCGAACAGCATCAGCAGGCGCCGCTCCAGCGCCACGGTATAGGCGCCGAACTTGCCGCGCATGTCAGCCAGGCCTTCGGCAGCGGCGCGCGAGCGGTCTTCCAGCACTCCGTCGAGCACGGTCGCCATGCGCGCGCCGAACACCGGCGTCAGCATCGAGCGGTTGTAGCGGCGCAGCCGGTCCAGCACGGTCTGGCGGCAGATCAGCAGTTCAAAGCGGTCGGCCAGCGCGCGCGCCAGCGGGCGATCGATGCCGAGCCGGCGATGCAGGAACAGCGCCACCTTGAAGCCCAGGTGATAGTCCAGGATATGCCGCGCTGCGCGGTTGTAGCCGATGCGGCCCTGCTCGCGCGCCGCGTCGATCATCTGCGCGGTGTTGCGCATCATCGCGTCGAGGTTGGCCACCGAGATCACGCCGTCGCCGTATTCCGGAATCAGCTCGCGCTCGCGCGTGGCCAGCGTGACCAGGCCGATGCTGAGGCGGTCGCGCTCGGACAGGGCGGTGTCGAAGTCGAATTCCGCCGAGCCCAGCTCGATGCCGTGCCGGTATTTCTGCGCCGCCTCGCGCGCGATCGCGGGCGGCAGGTCGAACGAGTCGGCCACGCGCGCCAGCATCGCCTCGACCTCCTCGGTGGAGAGGCGGATCGCCTGCAGCTGCAGCGCGCGCTCCTGCGGCGAAAGCTGGTCGAGGCCAAGCCGGTGGATCAGCGCGCGCAGCGTGGTGCCGTTGAGCAGCAGGCTGACCAGCACGAAGCCGGTCGCCAGGATGGCGACGAAATGCCGCGTTTCGTAGGGCAGGTCGCTGTTCTCGGCGATGCCCAGCGCCAGCACCAGGGTCACCGCGCCGCGCAGCCCGCCCCAGGCGATGGCCAGCTTGAAGGCGCCATCGATGGGCGCGCTCAGCCGCAGCCCGGACAGCAGCGGCAGCAGCCCGAACAGCGTCAGCAGGCGCGCCGCCAGCGCCGCTAGCACCAGCGCCAGCAGCAACCAGCCATGATGCCCGGTCACGCCCGCCAGCATCGACGGCACGCGCACCGCGGCCAGCAGGAACACCACGGCGCCGGCGATCCCGGCGAACTGCTCCCACATCATGCGCAGGTGGCGCCAGTTGGGCGGCGCCAGGCGCGTGGGACCTAGCGCGCTGACCATCAGGCCGGCGCACACCACCGCGACCACGCCCGACACGCCCAGCAGTTGCTCGGCCAGCAGGTAGAGCGGGTAGGGCAGCGCCAGGGTCAGCGCGCTTTCCGCCATGGCCAGGCCGGCCAGCCGCGGCAGCAGGTCGGACACCAGCCGCCCGGCCAGCGCGCCGCACAGCACCCCACCGACAAAGGCCCAGGCCAGCTCGCGCAGCCCCGCCGCCAGCGTCGCCTGCGCGCCGTGCCCGGTCAGCATCGCCACCAGCACGCCGACGATGGCGATGGCGGCGGCATCGTTGAGCAGGCTTTCGCCCTCCACCAGCCGGATCAGGCGCGCCGGCGCGCCCACGTCGCGGAAGATCGCGATCACCGCGGCCGGGTCGGTGGTGGCCACCACCGCGCCCAGCAGCAGGCACACCGCCAGCGGCATGCCGCTGGCCGCCGCGGTGACCACGCCGATGACACCGGTGGCCACCACCACCGCAACCACTGCCAGCAGCAGGATCGGCGCCGCGTCGGGCAGCATGCCGCGCACGTCGGCGGTCAGCGCGGCGTGGAACAGCAGCGGCGGCAGGAAGATCCACAGGTAGGCCTCGGGCGGCAAGGCCGGGTCGATCAGCGGATGCAGGAAGTGGCGGGCAAAGTCGGGGTGGGCGGCGTCGATCGCCACATAGCCCGCGCCGATGGCGATGCCGATGGCAGACAGCAGCGTGGATTCAGGCAGCACCAGCCGCGCCGCGGCCACCTGCACCACGGCGACGATGGCCAGCAGCACGCCGGCCAGGATCAGGATATCGACGATGATGCTCATGCGCCGGCCTCCGGCGCCGCATCCTGCAGCGGCGAGCTGGCCAGCCGCGCGCGCACGGCCGCCGCCAGCTCGGCCGCCGCCGGCGACAGGCTGCGGTTGCGCGCCGTGACCAGGCCGATCGAGCGCTCGGTCACCGGCGCGGTCAGCAGCCGCTCGACAATGCCGGGCTGGCGCACCGTGCCGGCGGCGATCTCGGGCAGCGCGGCCACGCCGAAGCCGCATTCGACCATGGCCGCGATGGTGGCCAGGCGTTCGGCCTCGAACACCGGCTGGAAGCGGATGCGGTTCTGCAGGAAGGCCCATTCCGCGTACTGGCGCACGCTGCTGGGATGGGTCATCGACACATGCGGCGTGGCGGCGGTGTCGGCCCAGCGCAGCGGTCCGGGGCTGCGCGCCAGCGGGTGCGCCGACGGGATCAGCAGCACGAAGCGGTCCGACAGCAGCGGCTCGTACTGCAGGTCCGCCTGCTGCGGGTTGGCGGCGGTCAGCGCGAAATCCACCTCGCCGGCGCGGACCAGGTCGAAGGCCGGCCCCGACAGGGTGTCGAACACCTTCAGTGCCACCTCGGGGCGAGCCTGGTGGTAGGCCATCAGCACCCGCGGCAGCACCCGCGCCGCCAGCGAGGGCAGCGCGGCCACGGCCACCTGGCCGCGCTCGGCGCTGGCGATGCCGGTCACGGCGTCGATGGCGCCGCGGAACGCCGCCTGCAGCAGCGCGGCCTGCTGCATGAAGACCTGGCCCGCCGCGGTCAGGCGCACGGTGCGGGTGGTGCGGTCGAACAGGCGCACGCCCAGCGCTTCCTCGATGCGCAGGATCTGCGTCGACAGGGCGGATTGCGACAGGTGCAGCTGGCTCGCGGCCTGGCGGAAGTTCAGGGTGCGGCCCAGCACCAGCGTGGTTTCGATGTCGCGCATCGACAGGTTGATGTTCATGGCAGCAGCGGTCCGGCGGCATCCGTGGCCGGACCCTCAAGTCGATTGATCTGATTTGGTGATCATTTTATCCAGAGAATCGACTTCTTCAATCAAAGCGGGTTCTCTACACTGGCGGGATGCCAGGAGAAACCATGCCCAACGCCACCCCCGCCGCAACGCCATCCACCCTCAGCCGGCCGGGCGCCACCCACGCCGTGGTGGTGGGCGGCGGCACCATGGGCGCCGATGTCGCCGTGGTGCTGACCCGCGCGCTGTGCCGCACCACCATTGTCGAGCCGGATGCCGGGCGTGCCGGCGCGCTGCCCGCGCGCGTGCGCGCCAACCTCGCCGCGATCGGCCGTGAAGCGGGCGCGGAGCGCCTTGCGGTGGCCGCGACGCTCGACGCCGTCGACTGGCCATCGGTCGACCTGGTGATCGAATGCATTCCCGAGGACCTGGCGCTGAAGCAGGCGCTCTTTGCGGAGCTGGTCGCGCGTGCGCGCCCGGATACGCTGCTGGCCAGCAACAGCTCCAGCTTCCCGATCAGCGCGATCGGCGCCGGCCTGGACACGCGCGAACGCATGCTTGGCCTGCACTTCTTCATGCCGGCGCACCTGGTGCCGCTGGTCGAGGTGGTGCTGGGAGAGGCCAGCGACGAGCGCCATGCCGACGCGCTCGCCGCGTTCATGCGCCGCTGCGGCATGGTGCCGGTGAAGGTACGCAAGGACCTGCCCGGCTTCCTCGCCAACCGGCTGCAGCATGCGCTGTCGCGCGAGGCCTTCAGCCTGATCGACCGCGGCATTGCCTCGCCCGAGGACGTCGACGCGGCGGTGCGCTTCGGCTTCGGTTTCCGCTTCCTGGCGGCGGGACCGGTGCTGCAGCGCGACCACGCCGGCATCGACGTCCATGCGGCGGCCGGCGCCACCATGTACCCGACCTTCTGCAACGACGACCATCCCGCGCGCTGCCTGTCCGAGCGCGCCGCCGACGGCCGCCACGGCATGAAGCGCGGCGAAGGCTTCTACGCGTGGACGCCTGAAAGCATCGCCGCCGAGCGCGCGCGCTATGACCAACTGCTGCGCGCCGGCCTGGCGCTGATCGCCCCCGAACTGCCCGAGATCCAGCCATGACCGATACCCCATCCCAAGCCGGCACCCGGCCTGTCCCCCAGCGCGCCGCACTGGCCGAATCGCCGCTGATCGTCACCGTGGCGCCCAACGGTGCCTACAAGCGCGCCAGCGACCATCCCGCGGTGCCGCTGACCGCCGCGGCGCTGGCGGCGGAGGCGCGCGCCTGCCTCGATGCCGGCGCCGCCATGATGCATATGCATGTGCGCGATGCCGACGGTCGCCATTCGCTCGATGTGCAGACCTACCGCGACGCGCTGGCGGCGGTCAGGCAGGCCGTCGGCGACGCGCTGCTGGTGCAGGTGACCAGCGAGGCCGCCGGCGTGTACCAGGCAGCCGAGCAGATGGCGATGGTGCGCGCGCTGCGCCCCGAGGCGGTCTCGGTCGGCCTGCGCGAAGTCGCGGTGCCGGAGGTCGCGGACAGCGAGCTGGCGGCGTTCTTCGCCTGGCTGGCACGCGAACGCGTGATGACGCAGGTGATCCTGTATGACGCAGCCGACGTGCGCCGCTGGCAGCAAATGCGCGCGCGCGGCATGGTGCCGCCGGGCGCGTGGTCGGTGCTGTATGTACTGGGACGCTATGCGGCGGGACAGGTGTCATCGCCGCACGACCTGCTGCCGTTCCTGCAGGCCGCGGCCGAGGGCGGCGATGCGCTGCCGTGGGCGATCTGCGCGTTCGGTCGCGAGGAGAATGCCTGCGTGACCGCGGCCGCCGCGTTCGGCGGCCATGTGCGGGTGGGCTTCGAGAACAATCTGCTGTTGCGCGACGGCAGCCGTGCGCCCGGCAACCATGCGCTGGTGGCGCAGGCGGTGCAGGGCGGGCTGACGCTGGGCCGGCCGATCGCGGATGCGGCCGATGCGCGCCGTATCTACGGCGAGGTGCGCTGACGAAGGCGCGCCGCGCGGCGCTTTAATGAGCCGTCAGGGGCCATCAGGCGCCGTCGCTGAAGCTGTCGCGCGGGCCGTTGGGGTTGTGGGCACCGTCGGCGAACGGGTTGCGCGCGCCGGTCGCGGTGTGTTCGCCGTCGGTAAAGCTGCTGCGGGTGCCGGTGGCGGTGTGGGCTCCGTCGGTGAACGGGCTGCGCGTGCTGGTAACGCTGTGCGCGCCATCGCTGAACGGATCGACGCTGCGTGGCGCGGCTTGCGCGGCGCCGGCAACGCCGGCAATAAGGGCGGTGGCGACAAAGACTTGCCTGAGTGCATGCATGGATCGCTTCTCCGTAAGGTTGCCGGCCCGGGATGGGCGGCGGTGTGGCTAGTCTAGGTGGCGGCCACCCACACGAGCATGACTGCCACATGACAATGCCGTCATCCCGCGGGCATTAGTCGGCACCGCCAGCACGCCGGAGAAGCTGCCGCCGGGCAAAGGCTGTAGAATCATGGCTGTCCGACCGGCCTGTGGTTCCATCGCCGGTTTTTCATTGCCCGCGGAAATGCAGCGGGCCTCTCACAAGAGTCATGTCCGAGTCTGATTCAGCCAAACTCGCTGCGGTGGCGTGGATCCGCGAGCAAATGGACCGTCATGCCCTGACCCTCGACGACCTGGTCGAGGCCGGGTGTTTCGACAACGTTGCAGCGGCATCGGCGGGCGCCGAAGAGTCCGCGCCGTCGGCGGCCCCCGCCGCGGCGCCGAAGCCCGCGGGCGCGCGCCCGCTGTACCGCAATGCCCTGGGCCAGAGCTGGGACGGGCAGGGTGAATATCCTGACTGGCTGCAGCGGGCGGTCAACGCCGGGCAGTCGATCGAATTCTTCCGCGTCGATTAAGCCGCGGTTAAATCCACTTTAAATTTGCGCAGCGTCGCGCTCAGCAGTGCGGGGGCAGCAGCCGCAGCACCGGCAGCATCGGCAGGATGCCGGTGAATGCCGCCGGCGTCGCCATGGGCGCCGCATGAGAGCGGTGCACGAAGACCTCGGGCGGCAGCTCGCGCAGCACGTCGCCAGCCGCGGCCGACTGCGGGGCGTTGCCCGCGGCAGGGTCCTGCGGACCATCCGTCTCGCCCAGCTGCAACGGCGCGCCGGCGCCGGCCGGCTCGGCCATCACGCGCACCGCGCTACCGCCGCAGCCTGCGTCGCCAGCGCCATCCAGCGACGCTTCCGCCGCCAGCTTGGCCGCAACGTGCCGGTCCGGCAGCGACAGGCCAGCCGCCTGCACTGCGCCGCACATCCGGGCGTCCGCCGCGATGCCCGCAGCGGGCGCAAGCAGGGCCAGGGACAGCAACAAGGAATCAGGCAGGCGTTTCATCGCAGGGAAACCGGCAGAATGGGAGACGATGCGCGCGGGACAGTCGCGCGCAGGGAAGGTGAGCGCGCATTCTACCGGGGATTTGCGCGGCCAGGCCGTGGCAATGCGTTGGCATGGCGATGACATTTCTGCAATCTTTACCCATTTGCCGCCATCCTCGGCTAGCGTTACGCCATGGCGGCACTGGGCCGCCCGAAAGTGATTGAATCATGCGTATCCTGATTGTCGAGGACGAACCCAAGGCAGGCGACTACCTGCACAAGGGGCTGACCGAATCCGGCTTCGTGGTGGACCTGGCGCGCGATGGCGCGGACGGCCTGGCCCACGCGCGCGAGCATCCCTATGACCTGATCGTGCTGGACGTGATGCTGCCCGGCCTGGACGGTTGGGAGGTGCTGCGCGAACTGCGCCGCGAGCGCGACACGCCGGTGCTGTTCCTGACCGCGCGCGACGAGCTGTCGGACCGCCTCAAGGGCCTCGAGCTCGGCGCCGACGACTACATGGTCAAGCCCTTTGCCTTTGCCGAGCTGGTGCTGCGCATCCGCACCATCCTGCGCCGCGGCCCGCTGCGCGAGAGCGAGTTCATCGAAGTGGCCGACCTGCAGATCGACGCCATCCGCCGCCGCGTGGTGCGCGCCGGCCAGAAGATCGACCTGACCTCGAAGGAGTTCGCGCTGCTGTACCTGCTGGCGCGCCGGCGCGGCGAGGTGCTGTCGCGCTCGCTGATCGCCTCGCAGGTGTGGGATGTCAATTTCGACAGCAACACCAATGTGGTCGACGTGTCGATCCGGCGCCTGCGCGCCAAGGTCGACGACCCGTTCCCGCGCAAGCTGATCCATACGCGCCGCGGCATGGGCTATGTGCTGGACGACGGCGACGAGCGGGTGCAGGACGCATGATGCGGCTGCCGTCTTCGCTTACCACGCGGCTGGCGCTGGCCTACGGGCTCGCCACCGCGGCGATCCTGGCCAGCGTGGCGGCCTACCTGTCGAGCGCGCTGTCGGCCCAGCTCGAAGGACGCGATGAAAGCGAACTGGTGGGCGAGGTGCTGCTGGTGCGCCACCTGCTGCGCGAGGTGCGCAGCGAAGCCGAGATCCGCGCCGATACCCACCGCTTTGCCGATATCGCGATGGGCCACGAGGGCCTGATCCTGGTGGTGCGCACGCGCCAGGGCGAGCCGCTGGTGACGCTGAACCCGCGCAACGAGACCGTGCCGCCGCTGCGCGTGCTGCCGGCCACCACGCAGCCCGAGAAGGGCATGCTGCAGACCTGGCGCCCGAAGAACGGCGTGCCCTCGCGCGGCATTGCCGCGCTGGGCCAGCTGGGCGACTCTGACAAGGCCGTGGAGATCGTGGTGCTGCGCGATGCCGGCTATCGCGTCGCGCTGATCCGCGAATATCGCCACCAGTTGCTGTGGGCCACGCTGTGCGGCGCCGCGGTGGCCGCCGGGCTGGGCTTTGCGCTGGCGCGGCGCGCGCTGCGGCCGCTGCGGCGCATGGCCGCCGACGCCGCCGCGGTGACCACCAGCCGCCTGGCCACGCGGCTCGACGTCGGCAGCGCGCCGGCGGAGCTGCGCGAGCTGGCGGCCGCGCTCAACGACATGCTGGCGCGGCTGCAGGACAGCTTTTCACGGCTGTCCGAGTTCTCGGCCGACCTGGCGCACGACTTCCGCACGCCGATCAGCAACCTGATCGGGCAGACCCAGGTCACGCTGGCGCAAAGCCGCAAGACCGCCGAATACGAGGCGCTGCTCGAATCCAACCTGGAGGAATACGAGCGCCTGGCCCGCATGATCGAGAACATGCTGTTCCTGGCGCGCGCCGACCATGCGCAGGTGGCGCTGGACGTGCGCACGCTGGACGCGCGCGAAGAACTCGACAAGATGGCCGAGTACTTCGAAGCCGTGGCGGCGGACCGCGAGGTGGTGCTGACGGTCTCCGGCTCCGCGCCGGTGGAGGCCGACCAGACGCTGCTGCGGCGCGCGGTGACCAACCTGCTCGACAACGCGCTGCGCCACGCGCCGGCGGGCAGCACGGTGCGGGTCGACGTGGCACGCGCGCTTGCGCCCGCGGCCGCGGGCACGGGCGCCGGCAGCGGTACGGGCACCAGTATCCGCGTCAGCAACCCGGGCCCGGCGATCCCGCCGGAGACGCTGCCGCATATCTTCGGCCGCTTCTATCGCGCCGATCCGTCGCGCCGCAACTCGGCGGCTTCGACGGGGCTGGGGCTGGCCATCGTCGACACCATCATGCGGCTGCATGGCGGCAGCGTGACGGTGCGCAGCGTCGACGGACTGACCGTGTTCACGCTGCAGTTCCCGGCCGACCCGATGCCGATGCCGGCGGCTGCCACCCCCGCCGCCGTATCCTGAACCCCGCACTTGCACTGGCCCGGCGCGCGCGCATAATGGCGCGCGTGCCGGCCGCGCTGCGACCCGCAGTGCCCGCCGGTCTCATGTCATGCAAACCGATGGACAACCAGGAGAGCTACATGCAGGTGCAACCCTATCTGGATTTCGGCGGCCGCTTCGACGAGGCAGTGGCCTTTTACGGCAAGGTGCTGGGGGCGCAGGTCACGTTTGCGATGCGCTACAAGGAAGCGCCGCAGGACCAGGGCATGGCGGTGCCCGAGGACTGGAAAGACAAGGTGATGCACGCCAACCTGCAGATCGGCGAGAACCAGGTGATGGCCTCCGACGGCCGTCCCGGCGAGCGCCCGGCGTTCAGCGGCTTCAGCCTGTCGGTGGGCGGAGTCAGCCGCGACGAAGGCCAGCGCATCTTCGAAGGGCTGAGCGAAGGCGGGCAGGTGGTGGTGCCATACCAGAAGACCTTCTGGGCCGAAGGCTTCGGCATGCTGGTGGACCGCTTCGGCATGTCGTGGATGGTCAACTGCGAGCACTAGCGGCCCGCCGCGGCATGGCCGGCATCACGGCGGCCATGCCGCTTGACTCTGTAGCCACTACAGGGTCTTCAATGTCATCAGGTCAAACCAGCGCGAACAACAAGACATGGCTCGCACGTCACCTGAAGACGCTCTTCCACACGATCACGCCGTCAAGCACGATGGGCAGCATGGCGCCTGCCATGCGCATGATCACGATCACCACGGCCACGCTCACGCTCACGCCCCGGAGCCGGCACCTGCCGCGTGTTGCGGCGGCGGGTGTGCGTCCACCGTCGCGCTGACGCCGCCGCCTCGGGTCGAGGTACCGGCCGGCGCCAGCACCGCTGCCTGGCGCATCGACGCCATGGATTGCCCCACCGAAGAAACGCTGATCCGCAACAAGCTGGGCGGCATGGCCGGCATCGCCGCGCTCGAATTCAACCTGATCCAGCGCGTGCTGACGGTGCACCACACGCTGCCGTCGACTGAGCCGGTGGCCCGCGCCATCGAAAGCCTGGGCATGCGGCCGGTCCCGCTCAGTGCCGAAGCCGCGCAGCAGGTCCTGCCCGAAACCACCGCACGCAAGCCGTGGTGGCCGCTGGCGCTGGCCGGTGTCGCCGCGCTGGGGGCCGAGGCGACGGAATGGCTGGGCCTTGGGCTGCCGTGGCTGCCGGCGGTGCTGGCGCTGGCCGCGGTGGCGCTGGGCGGGCTCACTACCTACCGCAAGGGCTGGATCGCCCTGCGCAACGGCAACCTGAACATCAACGCGCTGATGAGCATTGCCGTGACCGGCGCGCTGCTGCTGCGCCAGTGGCCGGAAGCGGCGATGGTCATGGTGCTGTTCGCGCTGGCCGAGCGCATCGAGGCGGCGTCGCTGGACCGGGCCCGCAATGCCATCCGCGGCCTGATGGCGATGGCGCCGGAACTGGCCACGGTGCGGCGCGCCGATGGCAGCTGGGACACCGTGCCGGCCGCCGGCGTGGCGGTCGGCACGCTGGTGCGGCTGCGCCCGGGCGAGCGCGTGGCGCTCGACGGCAAGGTCGTGCGCGGGCAGTCGGCGCTGGACCAGGCGCCCATCACCGGCGAAAGCGTGCCGGTCGACAAGGCCGAGGGCGATGCGCTCTACGCGGGCTCGATCAACCAGTCCGGCGAACTGGAATACACCGTGACCGCGCCCGCCAGCGACTCGACGCTGGCGCGCATCATCCACGCGGTGGAGGCCGCGCAGGGCAGCCGCGCGCCCACGCAGCGCTTTGTCGACCAGTTTGCGCGCATCTACACGCCTACTGTGTTCGCGATCGCGCTGGCGGTGGCGGTGGTGCCGCCGCTGCTGGCCGGCGGCGGCTGGGTGGACTGGATCTACAAGGCGCTGGTGCTGCTGGTGATCGCCTGCCCGTGCGCGCTGGTGATCTCGACCCCGGTCACCATCGTCAGCGGGTTGGCCGCGGCCGCGCGGCGCGGCATCCTGGTCAAGGGCGGGGTCTACCTGGAGCAGGGCCGCGAGTTGGCCTGGGTGGCGCTGGACAAGACCGGCACCATCACGCACGGCAAGCCGGCGCAGACCGACCATGCGCTGCTGGCCGACGATGTCCCGCACGCGCGCGCCATTGCCGCCAGCCTGGCGGCGCGCTCCGACCATCCGGTCTCGCGCGCGGTGGCCACGGCGGCGCAGGCCGACGGCATCGCCACGCTGCCGGTGGAGGCGTTCGAGGCGCTGGCGGGGCGCGGCACGCGCGGCACCGTGCAGGGCGTGGAATACCGGCTCGGCAACCATCGGCTGGTGCATGAGATGGGCGCGTGCTCGCCGGCGCTGGAAGCGCGGCTGGAGGCGCTGGAGCGCGAGGGCAAGACCGTGGTGCTGCTGGCGCGGGTGGACGGCCGCGGCGCGGCCACCGCGCTGGCCCTGTTCGCGGTGGCCGACACCGTGCGCGACACCAGCCGCCAGGCGATTGCCGAACTGCATGCGCTGGGGGTCAAGACGCTGATGCTGTCCGGCGATAATCCGCACACGGCACAGGCGATCGCGGCGCAGGTCGGCATCGACGAGGCCCGCGGCAATCAGCTGCCGCAGGACAAGGCCGATGCCATCGCCGCGCTGGCCGACGCGGCCCATGCCCGCGGCGGCCGCATCGGCATGGTCGGCGACGGCATCAACGACGCCCCGGCGCTGGCGCGTGCCGACGTCGGCTTCGCCATGGGTGCCGCGGGCACCGACACCGCGATCGAGACCGCCGACGTGGCGCTGATGGACGACGACCTGCGCAAGATCCCCGCCTTCGTCCGGCTGTCGCGCCGCACCGCCACCATCCTCAGGCAGAACATCGCGCTGGCGCTGGGCATCAAGGCCGTGTTCCTGGTGCTGACGGTGCTGGGGATGGGGACGATGTGGATGGCGGTGTTCGCCGACATGGGAGCGAGCCTGCTGGTGGTGTTCAACGGGCTGCGGGTGGGGGCGCGGCGCGGGGGGTGAGCATCACCGCTGGTTTGCTCGCCTCTCCCGCGTGCGGGAGAGGGAGTCACAATCGCTTGGTGCGACGGTTCGTCAGCCTGGAGCGGGCTGCACGATCAACTCCCCGCTGCGCCCCGGTATCTCCCCCCACGTGACCGGCAGGCGCGGCAGCGCCGCGCAATCCAGCCCGCGATACCACGTGCCCATCGACACCAGCTCGTGCCCCTGTGCAAGCCAGCCTGCCAGCAGCCGTTCGAACACGGGCGCGAGCTTGCCGCCTTCGAGCTCGGCATGCAGCGTGAACACATGGTCGCACGTGCCTTCGGTCAGCTTCAGCAGGGCCGTGTGGACGTTGTCCTCGCTCAGGCCGTCGGTGCCGATCAGCTCGTCCAGCGTCGGCAGCGTGGTCGGCATCTGCACGTGGCGGCATGGCACGCCGCCGATGGTGGGGATATAGGGCGCGGTGCCGCGGCCGTCGGACGCGTAGGCCATGTCCCAGATATCGATCTGGCGGAACGCGGCCTCGTTCATCTGCCAGCCGGCGGCGCCGTGCGTGGCGGGGGGCTCGCCGAAGATTTCGCGAAAGCGCGCGAAGGCGCGCTGCATCTGGTCGCGGGTCCAGGCGGCATCGCGCTCGCGCACGTTGTCCTGCCAGTAGACGTGGTCCCAGGTGTGGATGCCGCATTCATGCCCGGCGGCGCGCGCCGCGCGCATCTCGGCGGCGCCCTTGCGGCCGATATCCGGGCCGGGCAGCAGCACGCCGTACATCAGCGTGCGCAGGCCGTAGTTCGACACCACCGAGGTGCGCGACACCTTGCGCAGGAAACCGGGGCGGAACACACGCCGCAGCGCCCAGCCGGTATGGTCCGGGCCCAGGCTGAACAGGAAGGTGGCCTGCGCCTGCGCGGCCGTCAGCAGCGACAGCAGCCGGGGCACGCCTTGGCGCGTGCCGCGCAGCGTGTCGACGTCGACCTTCAGGGCGATCCGTGCCATGTGGGTGCGCGTTCAGTTGCCGGAATCGACCAGCGTGCGGGCCTCGACCACCTTGCCCCGGTACGCCTCGAAGATGCGCCGCAGCGACGCTTCCATGCCGATCTCGGGGCGCCAGCCCAGCTCCTCGATGGTGTTGTCGATCTTCGGCACGCGGTGCTGCACGTCCTGGTAGCCCTTGCCGTAGAAGTCGCCCGACGAGGTCTCGACGATTTGGGTGAGGCGCGCCTGCTGCGCGTATTCCGGGTAGTCGGCGGCCATCTTCAGCATCATCTCGGCGAGCTCGCGCACCGAGTGGATATTGTCCGGGTTGCCGATGTTGTAGATCTTGCCGCTGGCCACGCCGCCGGGATTCTCGATGATGCGCATCAGCGCGCTGATGCCGTCGGCGATGTCGGCGAAGGCCCGTTGCTGCGCGCCGCCGTCGACCAGCCTGATCGGTTCGCCGCGCACGATATGGCCCAGGAACTGCGTCACCACGCGCGACGAGCCTTCCTTCGATTCGAAGATCGAGTCCAGCCCCGCGCCGATCCAGTTGAAGGGGCGGAACAGCGTGTAATTGAGCCCTTGCTCCATGCCATAGGCATGGATCACGCGGTCCATCAGCTGCTTGGAGCAGGCGTAGATCCAGCGCGGCTTGTTGATCGGGCCGTAGACCAGCGGCGAGGCGTCGGGGTCGAATTCCTCGTCGCCGCACATGCCGTAGACCTCGGAGGTCGACGGGAACACCAGGTGCTTGCGGTACTTGACCGCGGCGCGCACGATCGGCAGGTTGGCCTCGAAGTCCAGCTCGAACACGCGCAGCGGCTGGCGCACGTAGGTGGCCGGGGTGGCGATGGCGACCAGCGGCAGCACCACGTCGCACTTGCGGATGTTGTACTCGATCCACTCCTTGTTGATGGTGATGTCGCCCTCGAAGAAATGCATGCGCGGGTGGTCGACGAGGTCGCCCAGGCGGTCCGTGTTCATGTCCATGCCGTAGACCTCCCACGGCGTGGTTTCCAGGATGCGGCGCGTCAGGTGGTGGCCGATGAAGCCGTTGACGCCGAGAATCAG
>NZ_JBYOJO010000010.1:0-276756 GCF_057798955.1 Cupriavidus sp. 207A1
CGCACATCGCCCGCCACGCGGCGGCGCGCCCCGATGCCGTCGCCGTGATCTGCGGCGAACAGGTGCTGCGCTACGGTGAACTGCTGGCCCGCGCTGACCGCCTCGCCGCCGTGCTGCACGCCCGCGGCATCGGCGCCGAGCATCGCGTCGGCATCGCCCTGTCGCGCTCGCCCGACCTGGTCGTCGCGTTGCTCGCGGTGATGCGCTGCGGCGCCGCCTACGTGCCGTTCGATCCGGCGTATCCCAGGGACCGGCTGGCCTACCTGTTCGACGACAGCGCCATCCGGCTGCTGGTCACCGAACCGGCGCTGCTCGACGCGCTGCCCGCGCCGGCGGCGCTGCCGGTGCTGACGCTGGATACGCTCGCCGATGGCATCGCGCCGCTGCCCGAGCAGCCGGTCCACCCCGGCCAGCTTGCCTACGTGATCTACACCTCCGGCTCCACCGGCCGGCCCAAGGGTGTTTGCGTCGCGCACGGACCGCTGGCCATGCATGTGGCCGCGACCATCGACGCCTACGAGATGGGCCCGCATTCGCGCGAGCTGCACTTCCTCTCGTTCGCCTTTGACGGCGCCCACGAGCGCTGGCTGTGCGCGCTTGCCTGCGGCGGCTCGCTGCTGCTGCGCGACGATGCGCTGTGGACGCCCGAGCAGACCGCCGCGGCCATGACCCGCCACGGCGTCACCAACGCCGGCTTCCCGCCGGCCTATCTGCGCCAGCTGGCCGAGTACTGCGAACAGAGCGGCGAGCGCCCGCCGGTGGCGCTCTACTCCTTCGGCGGCGAGGCCATGCCGCGCGCCGCCTTTGCGCAGGCGCGCCGCGCGCTGGCGCCGCGCACCTTCATCAACGGCTATGGCCCGACCGAAACCGTGGTCACGCCGATGGTCTGGAAGGTGCGCGCCGATGCGCCCGCAGCCGGCTTCGCCGGCACCTACGCGCCGATCGGGCGCCCGGTGGGCGCGCGCCGCTGCTACCTGCTCGATGCCGAGCTGAACCTGGTGCCGCCGGGCGTGGCCGGCGAGCTGTACATCGGCGGCGAAGGCCTGGCGCGCGGCTACCTGAACAAGGGCGGCATGACCGCGGAACGCTTCGTGCCCGATCCGTTCGCCGGCGATGGCGCGCGCCTTTACCGCACCGGCGACCTGGCGCGCTGGCTGCCTGGCGGCGAGCTGGAATACCTGGGCCGCATCGACCAGCAGCTGAAGATCCGCGGCTTTCGCATCGAGCCGGGCGAGATCGAGGCGCGCATCCTAGCGCAGTCCGGTGTCGCCAACGCGGCGGTGATCGCCGCCGAAGGACCGTCCGGGGCGCGGCTGGTGGCGTATGTGGTGCCCGTTGCCGGCGCAATGCTCGATAGCGCGCAACTGCGGAGCGCACTCGCCGCGGAACTGCCCGACTACATGGTGCCAGCCGCCTTCGTGGTGCTCGATGCCTTGCCGCTGACGCCCAACGGCAAGCTCGACCGCCGCGCCCTGCCGGCGCCCGGGGCGGAAGCGTCAGACCAGCATGTGCCGCCCCGAACCGAAGCGCAACGCTGGCTCGCACAGGTATGGCAGGACGTGCTCGGCGTGCCGCGGGTGGGGCTGGACGACAACTTCTTCGCGCTCGGCGGCGATTCACTGCTGAGCCTGAAGGTGATTTCCCGCGTCCGCGCCAACCGGGCGCTGGGGCTGGACCTGAAGCTGCGCGACCTGATGCGCACGCCTACCATCGGGCAGTTGCTGCCGGACGGCGAGCCTGCCGCCGCCATGCCCGCCGCCACGCTGCGCGTGCTCGCATCGGGACCGGCAAGCGCCACGCTGCCGCCGGTGGCCTGCGTCCATGCGGCGCTGGGCACCTTATTTGACTACGACGCCATCGTCGCGCAATTGGGCACGCAGCGCACGGTCTATGGCTTCCAGGCGCGCGCGCTGGCCGATCCGGCATGGCGCGATGCCTCGCTGGCATCGATCGCGGCGGACTATGTGCGGGAATGGCGTGCGGCGCAGCCGCAAGGGCCTTACTTGCTGCTGGGCTGGTCGCTCGGCGCGGCGCTGGCCACGCTGATGGCGCGCGAACTGGAAGCACAGGGGCAGACGGTCCAGTGGCTGGGCCTGGTCGATCCGTTTGTACCGGAGGCGCGTTCGCACGCCGGCGCGGCGCCCGGCTGGCCCGCCGCCCTGGCGGCATTTGCCGATCGCCTGTTGCCCGCTGCGGAACCGCTGGCGCTGCCGTCCAATGCCGCGCCCGAGCCCGACGCAGAAGCCGTACGCGCCCTGCTGGCGCCGCGCATTGCAACGTCGTCGGCGCCGCAGGCAACGCTGGGTGCCGACGAGCTGGCCCACATGTTCCTGGCAGCGCACCGGCTTGGCTTGCTGGCCGCGGCGCAGCGCGCGTTACCGGTGGTACAGGCACCCCGTGCGGTCTGGTGGCGCACCGGCCGTGACGGCGCAGCCGCGCGGCTGGCCGCCTGGCTGGGCGCGCCGCGCGAAGAGACCGTGCTGGAGGCCGTGGACCACCACGCCATCGTCCGCGACCCCCGTTTGCTGGCGCAGTTGCAGCGCAGCGTCGAGTCCCGCCCGGAGCCGGACACGGAAGCGCGGCACCCGGCTACAGGGGCCACCCTCCCGACGTAGGAGGCTGCGAATGAAATTTTTTAACGCAAATAACAATGATTTGCATTTACACTACGGCCGAAATCAAGAAAGCCGAAATCCAGGAGGAATATGTACACGGGTAGAACGGGTCGCGCGGGCCGGGGTCGGCCAGGCCATCAACCATTTGCGCTGACGGCGCTGGCGCTGGCGGTCTCCATGCAGTGCGCGCAGGCGCAGGACAGCGGCACGGCGCAGGCGGGCAGCACCGCCGTGGTACAGCTGCCGACCGTGAGCGTGCGCGCCGACGGCGTGGAGAACTACGGGCCGGCGAACAAGAAGTCGGTGTCCGCCACCAAATCCGACGTGCCGATCGCCGACACGCCCCAGTCGATCAGCGTCATCACCGCCGACCAGATGCGCGCCCAGGGCGCGCAGCGGGTCGAGGAAGCGCTGCGCTACAGCGCCGGCGTGCGCACCGAGCCGATCGTCGATACGCGGCGCAGCACCTACATGATCCGCGGTTTCACCGTGTCCCAGAACAGCCAGTACTGGGACGGCCTGAAGCTGCCGGCTTCCGGCGGCTACGGCGGCTGGGAACTGGAGCCGTACAGCCTGGATCGCGTCGACGTGGTGCGCGGTCCGTCGTCGGTGCTGTACGGACAGACCTCGCCCGGCGGCCTGATCAACCAGATCAGCAAGCGGCCGCAGGCGGAGACCGCCAACGAGATCAACCTCAGCTTCGGCAACTATGACCGCAAGGAGGTCTCCGGCGACTTCACCGGGGCACTCGACAAGGACGGCAAGGTGCTGTACCGCCTGACCGCGCTGGCGCGCGACAGCGGCACGCAGACCAATATGGCCGGCGACGACCGCTTCTTCATCGCGCCGCAGATCACCTGGCGCCCCACCGATGCCACCAGCTTCACGGCCTACGCGCAGATCTACCACGACAATGCCGGCAACAGCGCCAATTTCCTGCCGGCGCTGGGCACGATCACGCCGCTGGCCAACGGCTCCAGGATCCCGACCGACCTGTTCACGGGCGAGCCGGGCTTCGACCGCTTCAAGCGCGAGCAGTACCTGGCGGGCTATGAATTCTCGCATCGCCTGAACGACACGGTGACGCTGCGCCAGAACCTGCGCTACGGCCACATGTATGTGAGCTACGAGAACATCGGCGGCAACGGCGGGCTGGTGGCGAATCCGCCCAACGGCCCTTACCTGCTGCGCCGTATCGGCTTGCGCTCGAACGAGTCGTTCGACCTGTTCACGGTCGACAACCAGGCGCAGATCAAGGTCAGGCATGGCATCTTCGACCATACCATCCTGACCGGCATCGACTACTCGCGCTCGACCTTCGACCGCCTGCGCGGCCTGACCGGCAACACGCCGGCCGCCCAGCCGCCGCTGAATATCTTCAACCCGGTCTACGGCAATTTTGTCGCGCCGAACTACCAGACCGACGAAGACACCACGCGCAGCCAGATCGGCTTCTACCTGCAGGACATGGTGCGGATCTCCGACCGCTTCATGCTGCAGCTGGCCGGGCGCTATGACAAGGCCAAGGTCAGCACCGACACGCGCGCCCTCTCGACCAACGCGGTCACTCGCACCGGCAGCGACGACGGCAAGTTCACCGGCCGTGCCGGCCTGCTGTGGGAAGGCCCGTACGGCCTTTCGCCCTACGTGAGCTATTCCACCTCGTTCGAGCCGGCCACGGCCGTGCCGCTGTTCGGCGGCGGCACGCCGCAGCCCACCACCGGCAAGCAATACGAGGCCGGGCTGAAGTGGCAGCCCGCGGGCAGCCGCAGTTTTGCCCAGCTGTCGCTGTTCGACCTGACCCAGGCCAACGTGCTGACGACATCCCCGGTCAGCGGCTTCTCGTCGCAACTGGGTGAAGTCCGCTCGCGCGGCGTGGAACTGGAAGGCACGTGGTCGGTCACGCCCAACTTCAACATCCTGGCGTCGTACACGTACACCGACGCCGAGGTCACGAAGGCCGGCCCGAACGCGCCCAACGCCGGCAAGACGCCGCAATACGTGCCGCGGCACATGGCCTCGCTGTGGGCGGATTACCGGCTCTCCAGCGGCTTCCTGGCGGGCGTCTGGCTGGGCGGCGGGGTGCGCTACGTCAGCAAGACCTACGACCAGACCAACGTGACCGAGGTGCCCGGCTTCACGCTGGTCGACCTGGCCGCGAGCTATTCGTTTGCGCGGCACTACACGCTGCGGCTGAACGTCAACAACCTGTTCGACAAGACCTACGTCGCCGCATGCGACAGCGCCACCAACTGCTACTACGGGCGCCGCCGCACCATCATCGGCACGGTGACGTACCGCTGGTAAGCCGGGCATGGCCTGGCATGCCAACCCATGGCGGCAGGCACGGCCCCGCACCCGCAACACGGGTGCGGGGCCGCGGCCTTGCAGGAGTCCCATCACATGAAAGCCCCCACGCTACGCTTCTGGTACGCGATCCACCGCTGGACCAGCCTGCTCTGCACCCTGAACCTGCTGGTGCTGTGCCTCACCGGTCTGCTGCTGATCTTCCACGAGGACATCGACGCGCTCGCCGGCCAGGAACACCACGGCCTGGTGTCGGCCGAACGCACCCTGCCCGTGCCGGCGCAGCGCCCGCCGCTGCAAGGCATGGTCGATGCGGCGCGCGCCGCCCATCCTGGCCAGGCGCCCAAGTCGATTGCCTTCGCCGAGGATGATGCCGATGCCGTCGGCGTGCGCGTCGGCCCGCCCGGCGAGGCCAAGTTGCGCCACGGCACCACGGTCCAGTTCGATGCCGCCACCGGCGCGCCGCGCAAGCCCGGCCCGGCCGGCGAGACCGTCAGCGGCTTTATCCTCAAGCTGCACCTGAACCTGTTCCTGGGCCTGCCCGGCCAGTTCTTCATCGGCTTTATCGGCGTGCTGTTCGCGCTCAGCCTGATCAGCGGCCTGGTGCTCTACGGGCCTTTCATGCGCAAGCTGGCCTTCGGGCTGGTGCGCTTCGGCAAGCCGGTGCGCGTAGTGCAGGCGGACCTGCACAACCTGTTCGGCATCGTGGTGATGGTGTGGGCCCTGGTGGTCGGGCTGACCGGCACCTTCCTGTCGTTCTCGCCGCTGATCATCGGGCTGTGGCAGAAGACCGAGCTGCAGCACCTGATCGCCACCCTGCCCGGCCCGACACCGCCAAAGCTGGTGCCGGTCGACCGCGCGCTGGAGGCGGCCCACCAGGCCGTGCCGGGCAAGGATCCGGCCTTTGTGTTCTACCCCGGCACCGAGTTCTCCACCGGCCGCCACTACGGCGTGGTGCTGCGCGGCCATACCGAGCTGCAGAAGCGCGTCTATGCGATCGCGCTGGTCGACGCCGGCGACGGCAGCGTCGCCGCGGTGCGCGGCATGCCGTGGTACCTGCAGGTGCTGCTGCTGTCGGCGCCTTTCCACTTTGGCGACTATGCCGGCCGGCCGCTGCAGATCCTGTGGGCGTTGCTGACCGTGATCACGGCGGGGGCCACCGTGACCGGACTGATCTTCTGGCTCAAGCGGCCGCGGCGCAGCCGCGAGGAAGCGCGCGCACCGCTGCCGCCGCAACTGTCGGGAGACCAGGCATGAAGCTGATCGACGATACCTGGCCGATGCCGGTGCTGCTTGGCGCGCTGTCGCTGGGCGGCCTGGCGGCCGGCATTTTTGGCGACGGCGCGTGGGATGCGCTGTGCTGGATCGGCCTGGGCGTGCCGGTGGCGGTCACCGCGGGCTGGCTATGGCGGCAGTGGCGCGCACCGGAGCAGTCTGCGCGGCGCTGAGCGGCGCGCGTGCCCGCGCATCCGCCACCAGCGGGCACGTGCCGCAATACCCCTCGCCAGGCAAGCGGTGGTTCAGGCAGCAGATGCGCCGCACCGCCGCCACGCCGGGCAGCCCGGGCTCCGCGCCCGGACGGAAGGCACCGTGGAACGGATTGCCGAAGCCATCGGCGGACACGGCATTGCCGCTCCATGCCAGCACTTCCGCCCGCGGCGCGGCGGCCAGCGCGGGATGTGCGGCCAGTTGCCGCGCCACGCCGGCGGCGGCAACGCCGCCAGTACACCAGAGCAGCCGCGGCGACACGCGCGCGGCGGCGGCAAACGCCGCCACCACCTGCGGCAGGTGCCGCACCAGCAAGGGCGACAGCAGGCATGGCAGCGTCGCCGCGGCCGGCGCGCCGTCATCGGGCAGCACCAGGCGGGCGAGCCGGCCGTCCGCCGCGCCTTGCCATCTGACGGCCGGATGATCGAACGGCAGGCTGCGCCGATGCAGCGTAGCGGCCACCAGCGCGCCCGGCAGCACCGCCAGGGTGTAGTCCCGAAACCATGCCGCGGCCAGCGCGCGCCGGTCATCGCAGCCCAGCGCCTGCGCCAGGCTGGCCAGGCAGGCGTCCGCCCAGCTGCGGTCCAGCGCCATGGCGCGCACTGAGGGCTGCGCCGACTGCGCGGCAATGGCCAGGCGCTCGCCAAACGGGCGCAGCGGTCCGGTAAAAAACGGCGCAAGCAAAGCGATCATCGGGTTCCTGGTACGCATACCCGCGCCAGATGCGGGCCTGCACCACGCATGACGAATGCGCCGGGCGGGAAATTACCGGCGCGCCGGGTTGCCGCTAATTTTCCCGGGCGGCCGCACGTCATCCGGTCAGTAACGACCCTCCCTCCAAGCCCGCATGACGCTATTTGCCTCCCTGCCGCGCACGCTGCGCCTTACCATCGTCCTGGCCGCCGCGGCCAGCCTGGCCGCCGGCCTGTGCGCGGTCAGCATGGTGGCGCTGATCAACCGCGTGCTGGCCACGCAGGGCGCCGAAGCGCCGCGGCTGGCGCTGCCGTTCGCAGCGCTGGCGATCGCCGTGCTGGCGTGCCGCACGCTGGCGTCGACCCTGTTCGTGCGCGTCAGCCAGAGCGCGCTGGCGCGCATCCGCGCGCAGATCTGCGAGCGCTTTATCGGCGCGCCCTATCCGCATATCGAGCAGACCGGCAATGCGCGCGTGCAGGCGGCGCTGGCGGACGACAGCACCCATGTCGCCAACGGCCTGTCGGTGATTCCCGTGGTGCTGACCAACGCCATGGTGGTGCTGGGCTGCCTGGGTTACCTGGCCTGGCTGTCCTTGCCGACCTTCGCCATTGCCTGCGCGATCCTGGGCGTGGGCTCGTGGATCTATCACCTGAACCACCGCCGCGCGCTGGTGCACCTGAAGCAGGCCGGCATTGCCCAGGACTCGCTGCACGGCCAGTTCAAGGCGCTGGTGTCCGGCGCGCGCGAACTCAAGCTCAACCATGACAAACAGCTCAGCTTCCTGCGCGACAGCCTGGGCGCCACGCTGGAAGCGGTGCGCGCGGCGCGCACGCGCGGCCTGTCGATATTTTTCGTGGCGCTGGGGTTCGGCAGCTTCCTGTTTTTCGCGGTCATCGGCGGCGTGCTGTTCGCGCCGCGCGCAACGCCGCTCGATCCGGCGGTGATGACGGGTTTCACCATCATGTTCCTCTACATCATGTCGCCGCTGGAATCGCTGCTGAACGCGTTGCCGGCGCTGAGCATGGGGCGCGTGGCCTACGCGCGCATCGAAGCGCTGGGCGCCGATGCCGATCCCGAAGCGCCGCCGGGCGCCCCGCCCGCGGCGCCGTTCTCGTCGGTCGCGCTCGACGGCGCCAGCCACCGCTATTTCCACGAGGGCGAAAACACCTTCTTCGCGCTCGGACCGGTCGACCTGGTGCTGCGCGCCGGCGAGATCGTCTTCCTGGTGGGCGGCAACGGCAGCGGCAAGACCACGCTGGCCAAGCTGGTCGCGGGCCTGTACCCGCCGCTGTCGGGCCGCCTGCTCCATAACGGCAAGGCGGCCGACCCGGCGCGGCTGGCCGACTACCGGGCGCTGTTCTCGGCCGTGTTCTCGGACTTCCACCTGTTCGACACGCTGCTCGCGCACGATCCGCAGGACGAGGCCGTGGCCAACCGGCTGATCGAGCGCTTCCGGCTCGGCCACAAGGTCAGCGTGCGCGCCGGCCGCTTCACCACGCAGGCGCTGTCGCAGGGCCAGCGCAAGCGGCTGGCGCTGATCGTCGCCTGCCTGGAACGCCGGCCGGTGCTGATCCTCGACGAGTGGGCCGCCGACCAGGACCCGCTGTTCAAGGACATTTTCTATCGCGAGGTGCTGCCGGAACTGCGCGCGCAGGGCAAGGCGGTGCTGGTGATCTCGCACGACGACCGCTACTTCGGCCTGGCCGACCGCGTGGTCAGGATCGAGAACGGGCAGATTGCGGGCGACGCCGCGCCGCACGACGCCACGCCGCTGCCCGCAGTGTCCGCCGCCTGACTCCTTTTTCCCAACCGCATCGATCATGGCACTGCACCCCGATCTCGAAGCGCTGCTCGACATGGTGGAAATCGCCACCGCGACCGGCAAGCGCCCGGTCATCCATCAACTCACGCCGGCGCAGGCGCGGCGCGAATTCGACGCCGCCTCGGCCGCGCTGGACCTGCCGCCCGAGCCGCTGGCGCGGGTCGAAGCGCTGCTGCTCCCCACCCGCGACGGCCAGCAGCTCGATGCCCGGCTCTATGCGCCGCGCGCGCACGGCGACGGGCCGGCGCTGCCGGTGCTGCTGCATTTCCATAGCGGCGGCTTCACCGTCGGCAGCCTGGACTCGCATGCCGCGCTGTGCAGCGCGCTGGCGCAGCGCACGCCCTGCGCGGTGCTGTCGGTGGCGTACCGGCTGGCGCCGGAGCATCGCTTCCCCACCGCGGCCCACGATGCCATCGACGCGCTGGCGTGGCTGGGCGCGCATGCCGCCACGCTGGGACTGGATCCGGCCCGCATTGCCGTGGGCGGCGACAGCGCCGGCGGCACGCTCAGCGCGGTGCTGGCACTGGCCGCGCGCGACAACCCGGCGCTGCCGCAGCCCTGCCTGCAGGTGCTGTGCTACGCGGGACTGGGCGGGCGCACCGACACCGATTCGCACCGCCGCTACGGGCAGGGCTACCTGCTCGATACCGAAACCATCGAATGGTTCTACCGCCAGTACCTGCGCGATGCCGGCGACCGGGGCGACTGGCGCTTCGCGCCGCTGCTCGCGCCCGATCATCGCGGCGTGGCGCCGGCCTTGCTGGTGCTGGCAGAGTGCGATCCGCTGCGCGACGAGGGCCACGCCTACGCGCGCAAGCTGGCCGATGCCGGCGTGCCGGTTACGGTGCGCGAGTATGCGGGCATGGTCCATGAGTTCCTGCGCATGGGCAATGTGGTGGCCGATGCCGCGCAAGCGCATGAAGACATCGCGGAAGCACTGGCGCAGGCATTCGGGAACCTGCCGGGCCGCCCGCACCCGCTCGCGGCGAACCTAAATCCGGCGCCCGCTGCCTCGTCTCGATAGGCATGACGGAAAGCGCCCAGTGCGCCGCCCGCAACGTTCGCTTCGCCTGCACAGGACTTCGATGCCGTCTACGCTCTCTCCCTTCCCTCGCCACGTTTCCTTCGCCGCGGACGCCGCACTGCGTTGCGAAAGCCGCTTCGACGGCGCGCAGCTTACCGTCACGCAAGCCGCCGCCGCGCCGGTCCGTTTTGCGCTCGACGGCGACGCCCTGCGTCTGCTCGATACCGAGGCCGATGCCGCCGCGCTGGCGCATGCCGCGATGGCGGCGCTCGACGCTGCGTTCGCGCACGGCGCGCCGCGTGCGCTGCGCGTCCAGTTCGAGTCCCGCGACGCCGAGCGACGGCTGCATGCGCTCGGCGTGCTGGTGCGCGACGCGTCCGGCGCGCGCGGCAGCGTGGCCCATGCCGAGCTGCTGTGGCAGCGCCCCGAGCTTTACCTGGCGCCATCGGCCGGACCGTATCCGTTGCGCTATGCGCTGACCGACGGCAAGCGCCACCCGCAACGCGCGCCCAAGCCGCAGGGCGTGGTCTATGCCCGCCATATCCCGTGGCTGGACCGCACGCTGACGCTGCGCGCCGCCGAGCTCGAGCTCGACCTGCCCCTGCTGCACCGCTGGATGAACGACCCCGAGGTGGCGTACTTCTGGAACGAGGAAGGCGACGAGACCAAACATCGCGCCTACCTGCAGGGGCTGATCGACGACCCGCACATGATCCCGCTGATCGCCGCGTTCGACGATGCTCCGTTTGGCTACTTCGAGGTGTACTGGGCCAAGGAGAACCGCATCGCGCCGTTCTACGACGCGCACGACCACGACCGTGGCTGGCACGTGCTGATCGGCGAGCCGGCATTCCGCGGCAAGGCCTTCCTGACCGCATGGTTTCCCGCGATCCAGCACTACCAGTTCCTCGACGATCCGCGCACCCAGCGCATCGTGGGCGAGCCGCGCGCGGACCATGTGCGCCAGATTGCCAACCTCGACAAGGCCGGCTTTTCCAAGGTCAAGGAGTTCGACTTCCCGCACAAGCGCGCCATGCTGGTGATGCTGCTGCGCGAGCGCTTCTTTGGCGAACACCTGCTGCTCCCCTCCCTGGCCTCTTCTTCGACTGCTCAGCAAGGACCGAACCCATGACGCTACGCGAGATTTCCCCGGCCACCCATGACCTGATCGGCATCGGCTTCGGCCCCTCCAACCTGGCCCTGGCGATCGCGCTGCAGGAGCAGGCCGCGGCCGGCCGCCCGCTCGACGCGCACTTCATCGAGAAGCAGCAGGACTACCAGTGGCATGGCAATACCCTGGTGGCCCAGAGCGAGATGCAGATCTCGTTCCTGAAGGACCTGGTGTCGATGCGCAACCCGACCAGCCCCTACAGCTTCATCAACTACCTGCACCGCCACGGGCGGCTGGTCGATTTCATCAACCTGCGCACGTTCTACCCCAGCCGCATGGAGTACAACGACTACCTGCGCTGGGCCGCCAGCCACTTTGCCGGGCAATGCAGCCACGGCGAGGAAGTGGCGCGGATCGAGCCGGAAGCCCTGGGCGGGCGCATCGGGCGCGTGCGGGTGGTGTCGGTCGATGCGCAGGGGCGCGAACGCACCCGGCTGGCGCGCGCCATCGTGTTGTCGACCGGCGGCACGCCGCGCATTCCGGAAGCCTTCGCCGGCCTGCGCGGCGATCCGCGCCTGACCCACCACAGCGGCTACCTCAACTGGATCGGCACGCAGCCCTGCGCCAGCGGCAAGCCGATGCGCATCGCCGTGATCGGCGCCGGACAGAGCGCCGCCGAGGCCTTTATCGACCTGCACGACAACTATCCTTCGGCCAAAGTGGACTGGATCATCCGCGGCGCGGCGCTGAAGCCGGCCGACGACAGCCCCTTCGTCAACGAGATCTTCGCGCCGGCCTATACCGATGTGGTGTTCGAACAGGCGCAGGCGGGCCGCGACCGGCTGATCGACGAATACCTGAACACCAACTACTCGGTCATCGACGCCAACCTGATCGACCAGATCTACGCCATGCTGTACCGCCAGAAGGTGTGCGGGCAGTTCCGCGTCAACCTGCTGACCGGCAAGGCGGTGCAGGCCGCGCAATGCGGCGCCGGCGGCATCGAGCTGGCCATTGCCGTCACGGCGCCGGGCGCGCCGGCCGACACCGACACACGCCGTTACGACGCGGTGGTGCTGGCCACTGGCTATGAGCGCGAAAGCCATCGCCGGCTGCTGGCGCCGCTGGCCCGCTACCTGGGCGACTTCAGCGTGGACCGCAATTATCGCGTGCTGGCAGCGCCGGAACTGGCGGTGCCGGTGTACCTGCAGGGCTTCTGCCAGAGCAGCCACGGCCTCAGCGACACGCTGCTGTCGGTGCTGCCAGCGCGCGCCGAGGAAATCGCCAGCGACATCCACGACGCGCTGGCCGGCGAGCGCCCCTGGATGGCCCAGCCGGCTCAGGCGGGCGGCACCCAGGCGATCGCCGCCGCGTAGCCGTCCGGAGCCGCAAGCCGGTACAGCCGCATCCGGGCAAGTGCCGCCGCATGCCCGGCGAGCTGGCCGGCTTCCGGCACCACGGCAAGGCGGCCCGCGCCGCCCCGCCCATCCGCCACCACCGACACATGCTGCAGGTGGTCGGCGATCCCCAGGCCCAGCGCCTTCAGCAGGGCCTCCTTGGCCGTCCATAGCAGGAAAAACGCGCGCGGCCAGGCGTCGGCCGGCAGCAGCGCCAGCCACGCGCGCTCGCGCGGCGTGAGGCAGTGCGCGGCCAGCTCGCGCATCGCCGCCCGCCCCAGGGCCGGATCGATCCGCTCGATATCGACGCCGACCTGCCCGCCTGCCTCCGCCAGCGCAATCCACGCGTAGTCCCCCGCATGCGCGACGTTGAACACCGGTGCCGCGATGCCCTCGAGATAAGGCTTGCCGTGGCTGCCCGTGCGGAAACGCAGGGTGGACGGCAGGCAATCCAGCCGCTGCGCCAGCACGGTTCGCAAGGCCACGCGCGCGCCCGTGAAACGCCGGCGGTCAGCGGCTTGCCGCAGCGTGGCGCAGTGCGCCTGCTCGGCAGGGCAAAGGCAGCTGGCTGCCGCAATCGCCGCCGCATGCACCGGATCGGCCAGATCCACCTGCCATAGCCACAACTGCGGCAGCGGCGCCGGGAGGCGGCGTGGAAACCCGGCTTGGCGAAGTTTTGGACAGTCCATCCGAGTCAGGACGAATGGCGGCGGCAAGGATTTAGGGAGCCTGCACCGGACTGGGAAACCGCCTAGCGCCAACGGGGCTCGCACCTAGACGAAGCATCCCCCGGGAAATTTAATTTCTCTCGTATCCCGAAACCGTGGCATTAATTTCAATCCCGATAACATCTGCGTTACGTTTTTCTTTATTGCGAATCATTCGCATTCGTATTACCGTACGACTCCGCACTGCAGCAATCCGAGGAGCCGCCCGCATGATTTCCATCACCGACCCAGGCTTACGCCCCGCCCCCGTGCTGGCCGGGGACTCCCTGCTCGGATTATTCGTAGCCAACCGGCGCGCCCTGGTGGGTGCCGCCGCCCGCATCGTAGGCACCCGCGACCAGGCCGAGGACGTGGTCCAGGACGCCTTCCTGCGCCTGCGCGGCATGGCCGACGAACCATCGATCCGCTGCCGGCTCAGCTACCTGTTCCAGGTGGTGCGCAACCTCGCCATCGACACCTACCGCCGGCAGACGCTGGAGCAGAAATGGATGGCCCCCGAAGACGAAGGCATCAACGCCCCTTCGCCGACGACAACACCCGACATCATCGCGATGGACCGGCAGGCGCTGTGCGCGCTGGCCGGCGCGCTGGCGGAACTGCCCGAACGCACCCGGCGCGCCTTCGAGATGTGCCGCCTGCAGGGCATGACGCAGAAGCAGATCGCGTCGGAGCTGGGGGTCTCGCCGACGCTGGTGAATTTCATGGTGCGCGACGCCTGCATCCATTGCCGCGCCAGGCTGACACGGCAACAGGCGATCTGACCGTGCGGCGCCGGTCCTGCCGCTAGGCCGATGCCGCGAACCGCTCGGCCAGGAACGCCGCGCATGCCGCCCACGAGCGCCGGTCGGCCGCGGCGTCATAGACAATGCCCCGCTCCGGGAAGTTGGCGCCCTCGAAAGTAAACGCATGGCGCGCATGGCCATAGGCATGCAGTTGCCAGTCGGCTCCGGCCTGTGTCAGCTCGGTGGCGATGGCGAGCACGTCCGCCGGCGGCGCCACGGGGTCTTCCCAGCCATGCAGCAGCAGCACGCTGGCACCGATGGGACCTTGCGGGCCGAGCCGCGGGGGCTGCAGCACGCCGTGGAAGCTGGCCGCGGCCACCAGCCCGGGCGCGGCGGCGCGCGCCAGGTCCAGCGCGCACAGGCCACCGAAGCAGTACCCCACCGCGGCCATCCGCCCCGGATCTACGTCCGGCAGTCGCCTGGCCGCTTCAAACCCGGCCAGCAGCCGCTGCCGCAGCAGCCGGCGGTCGGCCAGCAGCGGGTCCATCAGGTGCGCGTTGTCGCCCCGCTCGTCGCCGCGCACGCCCTTGCCGTACACGTCGGCGGCAAAGCACAGATAGCCCAGTGCCGCAAAGCGGTCGGCGCAGCGGCGCATCGCCGCGTTCAGGCCGCTCCACTCATGGGCCAGCACCACGCACGGCGTGCGTGACGCGGCCATGCCGGCAGGCCTGGCGAGGTAGCCCTCGAAGACCGTGGTGCCATCCGTGTAGGTGATCAAGCCGCGCTCCGGCGGCAACTCTGCAGCGTTCATGGTTTCCTCCATTCAGGCGGCCAGCATGGCGCTGCGCGCAAACGCTGTATTGAACGTTTGGGACGTGGCTGGCACGCGCCGCTCAGAGATAAAAGGCCGGCGCGCCGGCCGGACGCTGCCCGAAGGACACCGCCAGCGGTGACTGACCGCTGCGCGCATACGTGCCCGGCGTCTGCGCCATGCGGCGGCGCCATGCGCGGATCTGGTGGGCCTGGTCGCTGTAGCCGTCCAGCGCATCGCCCGTGCCGCGCTGCAGTGCCTGGATGCTGTGCTGCAGGCGTTCCAGCTCCATCAGCTGCTTTGGCCCCAGCCCCAGCTGCTGCGCGAACCAGCGGTTCAGCTGGCGCCGGCTGACCGCCATCAGGCTGGCGACTTCCTGTACCTGCCGCCCCTCGCGCAACAGCGCGTGGGCCGCGCGCATCGATTGCAGCGCCGCCGGCTCCCGCAGCGCCGCGAGCCGCCGCAGCAGCCACGCATCGAGCCGGGCAACGATCCGTGCCGGCATCCAGGCGGCGCTAAGGTCGGCGCTGAGCGCATGGCTGGCCCGGTCTCCCAGGTACCCCGCGAGGTCCAGCAACTGGTCCTTGCACTCAGGCCCGACGCCGGGAAACAGCCGCGCCAGCCCGGCGCCGCTGAGCATGGCCATGACGAAGTACGTATCGGACCACGACTGCCAGCGCCGGCTGGCCGACTGCAAGCCCAGCAGCGACACCGTCGGCACGGCAGGGCCGCCCACCATCGCGTTCGGACGGCCGAAGTTGACCGACAGCACCGCACCGGGGTACGGACAGGTGGTGATATCGCTGCCGGCGTAGGCGCCTTCCAGGTCCTGTACGAACCAGTAGCCGTCGACATAGGGCGTCAGGGATGGGCACGGGGCGAGGACCTGGAACATGACGGCGGCGCGCATGGGAGGCGCTGGGGTGGGCACGGGCATACCTTTATCACAGGCGCCCCGCTGCCGTCGCAAACACCCGGCCCCATGAAAAAAGCGGGCTTCCGACGAAGCCCGCCTTTTGTTGCTGCGAAAGCCCTGCAATGACTGGCGTCGCCGCCGTCATCCCCGCTCAGGCCGGTACCTGCGATCCGGCTGCCGCCGCCTCCTTCGAGAACAGGCTCCGGGCGTTGGCAACGTGGCTCTTCAGCACCGGCCGCAGCACCATGATCGCCAGGAAGGCCGCGGTCAGGTCCATCGCTGCCACCGTGTAGAGCACGGTGGACCAGGTGCCGGTCGCTTCCATCATCAGGTTGCCGATCGGCACGAACAGTGCGCCGATACCCTTGGCGGTGTAGAGCACGCCGTAGATCTTGCCGATGTGCTTGGTGCCGAAGGCATCGCCGGCGAGCGCCGAGAACAGCGAGTAGACCTCGCCCCAGGCCAGGAACACCACGCCGGACAGGATCAGGAACGCGTACGGGTTGCTGCCGAAGTAGCCCAGCGCGATGATGCCCAGCCCTTCCAGCGTGAAGGCGATCACCATGGTCTTTTCGCGGCCAATGTTGTCCGAGATCCAGCCGAACAGCGGACGCGAGATCCCGTTCATGATCCGGTCCAGCATCAGCGCCAGCGGCAGCGCGGCCATCACGAAGAAGTGGAGGTCGACCTTGAACTCCTTCACGCCGAGGTCCTTGGCGATCACGCCCAGCTGCGCCACGGCCATCATGCCGCCGGTGACCACCAGCACGAACATGATCAGCATCAGCCAGAACAGCTTGGTGCACAGCGCTTCCTTGAGCGTGTAGTCGCGCGTGGCCTGGACCAGCTTGGCCGACGCCTTGACTTCATGCGACTTGGGCGAACGCAGGAACCACGCCGCGACGAAGGCGAGCGAACCCTGCAGCAGGCCGAAGAACAGGAAGGTGTGCTGGAAGCCCTGCGACTCGATCATCGCCGCGATCGGCAGGATGGTTGCCGCCGAGCCCGCGCCGTAGCCGCCGGCGGTCAGGCCCACGGCCAGGCCGCGGCGGTCCGGGAACCACTTGAGGGCGTTGTTGATGCAGGTGGCGTAGATCGAGCCCACGCCCAGCCCGCCCACCGCCGCGCCGACGTAGAAGCCCATCAGCGTGGTCGCCTGCGAGTTGATGCACCAGGCCGCGCCGATGAACACCGCGCCGAACGCCACCATCATGCGTGGCCCGAACTTGTCGATAAAGTAGCCTTCGATCGGTGCCAGCCAGGTCTGCACCAGCACAAAGACGGTAAACGCGATCTGGATGCTGGCGCGGGACCAGCCGTAGGTGTCCTGGATCTCCGGGACGAACAGGGTCCAGGCGTACTGGATGTTGGCGGTGGCGATCATGCAGATCACCCCCACGATCAGCTGCATCCAGCGTGTACCTTCCGGGACCTGGTGATTGACGCCCATCCCCATTGCCGATGGATTACTCATTGCGCGCTCCTTGAATAGATTGGCCATTAACTCGCGACAGGGCGGAGGAATATACGGTCGCGCTGCGCCTCAGCTTAGGGATGGCTGCTGGCATTTCATGTCTCCTAATGTCATTGGCATTTGTTTGCCTCTTATCACGACGCGACCTGAGGTCTCCGCCCTCACCTCTCTCACAAACTAGGAGCGGCGATGGGATACACAGTATGTGATATATCAACGAAGTCAAGCGAAAGCCGGGGCAGGGTTTTCACTGAATTAATGCGGGCCATGGATGGGCGCCTGATATTCACGACAAAACCGCATCAGAAGCTGTATGCAAAACCTGGCGGCGGTAGCGCCCGCCGGCTTCAATCCCTTTGCTGGCGGGGAAATCCGGCGCACCCTCCGACATCAATGAGTATTGCTTCTGAATCCGACGCGGTCACAATGGCGCATTATCATTACAACATTGTCATGATGACGGCAGCGTCATGATGACAGAATTGTCATGATTATCCCCCGCCGCCCCGGCAGATTCAGGCTAAATGCCTCCGATTAATCTCGTGCCGACATATAAAAAAAATGCCCGCAGGCGAACCTGGCGGGCTGAGGCATGGTGCGTGACATCGGCCGCAACATGTAGTTGCAGTTATAGGCGATAAATGGAGTTGGTCAAATAACCGAAATGGGTTTTACGCCGATTAATTGGCAAACTCAGAGAAAACCCTGAGCTACTCCTTGGGCCATGCCGGCGATTATGTGGCAATACGGCTTGATTATGACAAGGCTGTCATTTTCAGGTGACATTTACAAGTCCTTGGCCGCTGGCGGCGCCGGTTGACCCATGTAGACGAAAACGTCATCGCCTGCGCCTGGAATAGACAAAACAGCAAGCGCAGTAGAGCGCCTCGTAAAGCCGGTCTGCTGGCCGGCTGGCCTGCCCCGGTGGCGCGCCGGCTTCATAGATGAAATTGCCAAAAATCCGGCGCGAAGTAGATGTTTTGGTAAGTCCGGTAGAAGCTATGGTAAGCTCCGCGGGCATCAGCCCCACGTTTCACCGACCTCCGCATGGCTCATGCACCACTAGGCTACGACGCCCTGATCCGCCAGTTCGGCCTGCGCGTGCCGCCGCTGCGCTGCACCTCGGCGCTCGGCGACAAGACCGGCGTGCTCAGCACGCATACCGGCCCGGATGGCACCACGCGCACGGTCTACCCCCGCAACCGCTACCGCGGCGGCGACACCACGGTGGACCACCTGACCTTTGCGCTGAAGAAGGAACAGCTCGACCTGACCGTGCTGGCGGCGCTGTTCGAGCAGCCCCAGGCGGTGCAGGATGTGCGCGCCTGGCTGGCAGCCACGCCGACCTCGCGTTATGCCCGGCTGAGCGCCTTCTATGCCAAATGGCTGGCCGGGGCGCAGTTCGATTACAAGCTGCCGGCCGGCGCGCCGCGGGTGCTGGCGCTGGATGAGGCGGAATACGTGACCGGCCCGTCAACGCCGGACCTGCAGTTTGGGATCCAGAACAATCACCTCGGGCCGGCGGCATTCTGCCCGGTGGTGCGCCGTACCGAGAAGCTGGCACGCTGGATTGCCGCCGACCTGCCCGGCCGTGTGGGCAGCGCCATCCGGCGCCTGGAGCCGGAGTTGCTGGCGCGCGCGGTGGATTATCTCTACCTGGCCGAGACCCGCTCCACGTATTCGATCGAGCATGAGATTCCCGATAACCAGCGCGTCGCCAAGTTCCGGCGGCTGCTGGAATATGCCGGCCAGCGCGCGCCGCTGACCGAAGCGCAGCTGTGCGAATGGCAGAACGAGATCATCTCCGGCCTGCGCGCCGAGTACAGCTTCCGCGACCAGCAGAACTGGCTGTCTCGCGGCGGGCGGCTGCGCAATATCGCGGACTATATTCCGCCGCCGCCGGCGCAGCTGGGCGCGATGATGGACGGCATTGCCGCGGTCGCGGCACTGGTCGAATCCCACGCGGCAAACCCGATCGTGGTGGCGGCGTGCGTGTCGTTCGGCTTTGTCTTTGCGCACCCGTTCTATGACGGCAACGGCCGCCTGCATCGTTTCCTGATCCACCACCTGCTGCGCCAGGCCGGCGTCACGCCCGAAGGCGTGGTGCTGCCGGTGTCGGCGCGCATGCTCAAGCAGCTCGACCTCTACGCCGGCCTGCTCAAGGCCTATTCCGCGCCGCGTACCGCGCTGCTCAACTACGCGCTGGATGCGGACAGCGACACCATCCTGATCAAATCGCCGCAGCCCTACTGGCTCTATGCCTCGTTCGACGCCACCGCGCTATGCGAATTCGTGTTCGAGTGCATCGAGCAATGCGTCGAGCAGGACCTGGCGCAGGAAATCCAGTACCTGCGCGCCTACGACGCCAGCGTGACCCGGCTCGAAAGCTGGCTCGACCTGCGCCAGTCGCGGCTGTCCAACCTGATCGACCTGGTCGTGCAGAACCACGGCGAGCTGTCGCGGCGCAAGCGCAAGCTGTTCGAGGACATCACCGACGACGAGCTCGCGCGCATCGAAGCGGTGGTGCGCGACGAGTTCGCGGACTACCTGGAGCGCCACGGCAGCCGCTGAAGCGCGGCGCGCCAGCTGCCCTATCGCGTCACGTCCAGCTCCCAGCCTGGCTCCAGGTGGTCCGGGTTGTCTGCCAGCCGATAGCGCGGATTCAGGTTGATCAGTTCGCGCAGCGCGAAGTTGGCCACCTGCTGGTCCGGCGTCATCGCCTGCGCCCGGGCCTCGGCCTTCTGGCCGTCGGACAGCAGCGTGTCGAGATGCGCGCCGGCGATGCCCCATAGCGTGGAACCGGCGACGTGGTCCGGGCTGTAGGGCTGCACCCGTACCGATCCGGAGGCCGGGCGCTCCCTCGGGGTCTCGCTGGGCGGTTCTGCCGGGGTCTCTTTCGGTGGCTCCTTCGGCGGCGCCGGCGGGGTCGACGGGCCGCCGCTGGGCGTCGGCGTTGGCGTCGGCGTTGGCCGCGGCGCGCCCTTGTCCTCGTCCTTGAGCAGCTCCACCAGGATCTTGGCGCCGAAGTTGACGATCACGCCGCCGCCCAGCAGCACCAGCCCCTTGGGCATGGCGCGGCCGAAGAAATCCCATTTCTGCGCCAGCCATGGCGTGACCGGCTTGTCCACGGCGTCGGGATCGGCGGCCTTCGCCAGCCGGTTTTTCTCGGCATTGATGAGCTTCTGCTCGTTGCGCGACTGCAGGTGCGCACCGATGCCGAACACCGCCAGGCTGCCCGCCTCGATCGCGCCGACCACGCCGCCGGTATGCACCATGTCGGCCACGGCCAGCGGCACCGCGCCGACCGAATAGGCATTCATCACGAACTTGCGCAGCCTTGCACCCAGCAGCGCGGGCTGGGCCAGGCCGGTGTGATAGCCCGCGCGGGCGGCAAAGTTGACCGTGCTCAGCACCGAATTGGCCGCCAGGAACACCGCGCTGCTGTAGGTCAGCGGCTCGCCGATCTGGGTCACGCCGTGCTCGCCGAACCACAGCATGGTGTTGCCGTTGTTGATCGCCAGCGTGGTCAGCTGCAGCGCGTCGTTGACCTGGCCGGCCCGGGTATCGGGCGTCAGCAGCGAGGCGCCGATGGTGCCGATCACCGCCTGCGCCTCGCGGATCTTGTCCGGGGCCTCCGCCAGGTCCTTCTTGTCGGCGTGGTGGGCGTAGGCCTCCAGCTGGTCCAGCGCCTTGGCAAACTTCTGCTGGTTCTTGTCGTTGATGCCCCACACCGCGGTGCCGGGCTTCTCGGTCAGCGCGCGGCGCAGCCAGGCGATATCGGCCGGCGTGTGCGTGCCGGCGCGCCGGATCACCTTGTTGGCATGCACGGTGCGCCCCATCGCCACGCTGCCGCGGTAGATAAAGCAGCCGGCGCTGGTCAGCACCAGGTTGGCACCGGTCTGCGCCGAGATCGCCGCGGCGCCGGAGGCGGCGGCGAAGGTGCCGGCCGCCGACACCGCCAGCGCGGTGCGCACCTTCCACGGCCGCGGGCCATTGCTGCCGGGCGGCGGGGCATTGCCGGCCGGGCCATGCGAGATGGTCGCGCGCACCACTGCGCCCTCGCCGCCCCGGGTGCCGTCGTCACCCCTGGCGCGCCCTGCTTCCTGCATCCGGTCCAGCATGCGGTACACCGCGCTCCCTTGCGACGCATCCGAGCCGGTCTCGACATGGGTCAGGTCGGCCACCTTGACCGTACCGTCCGGGAACAGCGCGAACTCCACGTCGCCCAGGTGCAAATTGCGCGTCTTCATGGTGTCGACCAGCGCAGCGATATCGCGCGCGGAGCGGCCATTGAGCAAGGCGGCATGCTCTGGCCGCAACTGTCCGGCGGCGTCGAACAAGTCCTTGGTGCTGGCCGCGTAGCGTTCATAGCCGATGGCCGGGCGCCCGAACGCCTCGAACGACGCCGGCCCGAAGCTGCGCACGGTTTTGAGCCCGTGCGTGCCGGCGGCCTCGGCCATGGCGGCGCGCTCGCCGTGCACCATGTCGCCCAGCCAGGCTTCGTTGGCAATGCCGACCGCCAGGTCCTTGCCCAGCGCAAACACGGTCTTGGCGCCGCCGCTGCCCAGACGCGGGCCGAGGTAGGTTTCCAGTTGCACCCGTTCGCGGGTGCCATCGGGCCGGCGCAGGAACACGTTGCCGTGGTGGTCGATCTTGAAGCTGTGGCCGGCGTAGGGATCGGGCTGCGGCGACAGGCGGCGCCAGCGGCCCGGCTGCGCCAGGTCGATCTGGCTCCTGGCCGGATCCTGCGCGTAGGCGCCGCGGCGCAGCGCGAACTCCGGCACCAGCACCTCGGTGCCCATCACGTCGGCCACCTGCTGCGCCAGCATGCGTCCCTGCGGTGCATGCGCGCCGTCCAGCGCCAGCACGATGGGCTGGCCGGGCTCCCAGTCGTGCGCCAGCAGGAAGGCAAGCTCATGGGCGCCAACGCCCTCGCCCCCCTCGCCCCGCAGCCCGCCCTCCGGGCGCACGGCGCCGACTACCACCAGATGATCCCTGGGCGCGTTGACGCGCACCGCCGGCTCGCCCAGCGCCAGTTCGGCCCAGCGGTCCGGCACCTGCTGCCAGCCGGCCGGCGCGGGATCGCCCGCGGCACGCGTGCCAGGCTGGCGCACCGGCTTGCCGCCGCCGGTGACGGATACCACCGGCAGCGCCGGCATGGCGCCGTGGAAGCGGCCGCCGTCCCGGACATGCACCGGCGCGCCCGAGCCGGCCATGGTGGCGGGGTCGGCGGCCACGCGCAGGCGCGCGCCATAGGCCAGGTCGCTGCCCGGCGCGCGGAATGCATCCACGTCGAGCCGGCCGTCGGCGCCGTAGACGCGCGCGTTCAGGCCGGTGGCCAGTTCCTGCACCAGCGACACCGCGCCGTCCTGCCCGTAGCAGCCGTACAGCACCACCGGCATGCCCTGCTGGTAGTCCGGATGCGAGCGGATGCGGTCGATCACCGCCGTGGCGTCGATCAACGACGCCGGACCGTCGTCGGCCCGCATCGCGATGCCGCCGAACAGGCCCTCGGCACGCACGGTGAAATGCCCGGGGATCTGCGGCACCGACACCGCCACCGCCTCGTCGCCAAAGGTCTTCTGGCCGGCCTGTTGGGCCAGGTCCAGGTCGGCACGCCCGCGCGGAAACTGCTCCAGCCGGGCCAGCACGTCGATGCGACGGCCGTCCTGCTGGCGCACCAGCGGCAGGCCGGCGCGGAAGTCGTCGGGCAACGCGGCGCGGATCTCGCCGTGGTAATCCGGATTCAGCGCAAACCCGTCCGCGTGCGGCTGGTGCCCGCGCAACGACAGCGGCACCGTGCCGATCACGCTGCGCGCGTCGACCGCGCCGTGCCGCGCCGCCTCGCGCTGCGAAACGATGGCGAGGCGGAAGTTGCCCCCCGCCTGCAGCGCCGGGCCGAGCTCGCGCATGGCCTGCTGCAGCGACAGGAACGATGCTTCCGGCAGCCCCGCGCGCAGCGGCACCGACAGCCCATCGCCATGGGTCACCACGTAGTGCACGCCGGCCAGGCGCCCGCCGGAGGCATGGATGCCGTCGATAGTGGCCGCTATCGCGCCGCGACTTGGCGCGCCGTCGCGCACCGACCAGCTGCCGTCGCGAATCTCCGGCCGCGCCGCGGGCATCGCCGCCGGCTGGCTGCCCGCGTCATCGGCGCGGCTTGCGGAAGCGGCCTTGCGCGGCAGCTGCCCCCCGTGCGCGACCACCGCTTCGGCGGCGTCGGCCAGCGGCGTGCGCGCCAGCGCCGGACCGCCCGGCAACGGGGCGCGCGCGGCACCCGGTCCGCGCGGCTCGCCGCCGGCGGCAGCGCGTCCGTACAGCGTGATCACCGCCTGGTGCACCTCGGTCGAGAAGCCATCCACCGTTGCCACCCGCTCGCGCGAAACGCCGTCGACGGCGCCGGCATCGGCCGCGGCCTGCAGCACGCGGCCCAGTTCCTCGGGGCTCTGGAAGCGTTCCGGCATATTGCCCCGGCGCAGCAGCAGCGCCGAGACCGCGTACGCGCCCCAGTTCGACACGCTGGCGGTGACCACATGGTCCACCGGCACCACCGCGGCGATATCGCTGCCGTCGAGCGCGCGCGGGATCAGCCCGCCGACGCCACCCATGCCGGCCTCGTTGCCGCCATCGCCCACGCCCAGGGTCTCGATGCCGTCGATGGCATTGGCTTCCAGCACGATCTGGTCCAGCGCCGGGTTGAAGTCGTCGATGCCGATGCCGCGCATATTGTGCTTGGTGCCGCGCGCGCTGCGCGACGGCAGCTCGATCGCCATCACCCGGTCGGGGCCGACCTCGCGCAACAGCGCGCGCGCCGGCTCGGCGGCGCTGGCGATCGGTTCATCGAACACGCGGATATTGTCCAGCGGCTCGCCCATCTCGCGCAGGATGCCTTCCAGGATCGGCCGGTTGGCCGAATCCACCACGTAGGTCACCTGCTTGCCGCGCAGCCGCAGCGCGCGCCCCAGTTCCGCGGTGCCCGGGGGGCCGTCGGTTTCGGGCATGTCCTTGGCCACCGAAAAGCCCGTCACCAGCATCACGTTGCCGGCGTCCTCCAGCGACGCGGCCGCGCGTTCGGCGCCGCCCGGCATGTAGAACTCGCGCAGGCCGCGGCCGATGTAGTTGAAGCTGACGCGGTCGACCGGCGACAGGTGGCGCCCGCCGTCGACCAGCGCCAGCGCCGGCGACACGTCGGCGGCCTCGCCGAAGGCGGTCTTGAACACGCGGATATCAGGGCGCCGCCCCATCGCGTGCGCCAGCCCGGACACCCGCGACGGCTGGCCGGTGGTGAAGACGATGGTCGGCAGGGTCTTGTCGTCGGGCACCGCCGACGGGTCCAGCGGCTGCTCCAGCAGTGCGCTGCGGTCGATCAGGCCCTGGTCGACCAGCATCTCCACGCCCTTGCGCGCCTGGTACTGCATCGGGTCGATCAGCCTGACGTCGCTGCGGCCAATGGCATCGAGCTGCTGGCGCACCAGCGTCTCCAGGGCCGGGTAGTGGGTGCAGCAGAACCATAGCGAGGTGGCGTCGGCCGGGATCTGCTCGGCGTTGATGTACTTGGCCACCAGCCCCTTGAGCTGTTCCAGCTGCTTGCCGTCGGCCAGGTGCATCAGGTTGTTGACCGCATCGGCCCACTCGGTCGCGCCGATTTCCTTGACCGTGACGCTGCCGCCGCTGGCCTCGGCCACTGCTTCCAGGTAGGCGTGCAGCTTGACCGTGCCGGGCGTGGCCACCACCACCGGGCGCGCCCCGCCCTCGGTGACGATCTTGGGCGCGGTCTGCATGATCAGGTTGACCACCTTGGCCTGGTGGGTGCCGGCCAGCGCCTCGGGAAACGCCGTGCAGGCGGTGTTGCAGGCAAACAGGTCGACCGCGCCCCTGGCCTTCTGCGCCGCAATCACGCCGGCATGGACCAGGTTCACCAGGTCACCGCGCTCGCGCCCGCCGTAGGTGCCGGCGGCATGGTCGGTAAAGGCCACCACCTGCACTGCCTTGCCGGTCATGGCATAGGTGTGGCGCGCGATGTTCTGCGCGGCCAGCAGGCCGCCGTTGCTGGAATCGAAGGCGGTGATGACGATTGCATCGTCCTGCACGCGGATGCCGAAGTCGGCCGGGTCGATGCCGTCGGGCAGGAAGCGCCGCTGGATGCCCTCGAACAGCTGCGCCATGTCCAGGCCCGCGGGCAGGCGCTCGGACGCCTTCTGCAGCAGCTCGTAGACCCCCTTCTGCACGGTCTTGTCGTAGCCGCGCACGCTGGTGGCGCCGACTTCCAGCGTGACGCCGTCGCGCGCCTTGTGGCGCGCCATGGTGTCGAGCAGCGCGCCCACGGTTTCCACGCTGGGCATGCCACTGTCGCGGCCCAGCGCGCGCTGCACGCCGAAGCCGATCGCCTGCGCCGCCAGGTTGGAATTCATGCCAGTCACCAGGTGGTCGGCGCCGACGTCGGACCAGCTGTCGGCCAGTTGCTCGGTCACCGCCATGTCGCGCAGCAGGCGGTCGCGCGCGGCGCGCATGCCGGCCTCGTTGCCGTGGTCGCCCACGGCAATGGTGACCATGTCGGCGATGTCGTTGGCGTCGATCAGCAACTGGTCGAGCATGGCATTGCCGCGTACCCGCTCGCCGTTCTGCAGCCGGTATTCGTTGTTGGTGTTGCGCCCGGCCACTTCCACCGCCACCACCGCCTGCGGCTTGTGCATCGCCAGCAGCGCGCGCGACTGGCGCCCCGCGCTGGCAAAGTCCCGTGCCGAGAAGGTCTCGACGCGCGCATTGGGCTGGTTCAGGTCCTGGCGCAGCATCTTGCGCAGCGTGCGCGCATGGGCGCGGTCGGTGACATAGACCACGTCCTTGCCCAGCGAGGCCAGGTAGGCGCCCAGCGAGGCCGCGCCGACCGGGCCGTTGGTCTCGGCGCGGCCATGGGCGGTCAGCGGGCCGGTGACGATCATTACCGAGTCCAGGTCCGCCAGCGCGCGCGCGGCCATCTCGGCGCCGTAGGGCACGCCGATGTTCTCCATGCTGCCGTCGATCCACAGCACGTTGTCCAGCGGCGAGATCGCGTTCTGCCGCAGCGACATGCGCGCGGGCGCTTCGGGCCCGTCGGCATGCGCCACCACCGCGGGGCCGTGGCTCACCGTGCGGCGCTGCACGCCGGCCTCGCCGTCGCCCGCGGGGTGGCGCGGCGCGCGCGCCGGCGCCGGCGTGCCGTGCGTGCCACGGCGGCGCGACGCCGCCACCGGCGCGTCGGTGCGGCCGCCGCCGCCGCGCTCGCCCGACGGGTTGCGCGCGGCGGATTCCGTCACGTAGCGCGCCATGGCGCGGCTCATGGCGCGGTCCATCATGCCGTGGATCACGCGTTCCTGCAGCATCGTCCCGCGCGTGACCGCCATGTCGAAGGCCGCGGCGGTGCTGAGCCTGGCCGATTGCCAGGGCGTGAGGCGGTGCGGGGTGCGCAGGTCGCGCGCCGGCGTGGCAGCGCCGTCGGTGGTCGGCCGGCCGCCGTTGCTGCGCGCCGGCGTCGCGGGCCTGGCTGCGCCCGGGGCGGGTTCACCGTCGGCCTGCCTGCCGGAGCGGCCGGACTGGCCGTCGGCATCGGTGCGCGCGAGCGGCTGGCCCTCGGCGTCGCGGCCGGCCGGACCCCGGCGCGTAGTCGGCCGCGTCGCGGCTGGCACGCCATCGCCGTCGCGGTACGCGCCCAGCGCGTCCGGTGCGACGCCCCGCGCCGCTCCGCCGATGCCGGCTGGATCGCCGGCGCCGCGCCCGCGCATGGCCTGGTAGCCGTCGCGCACGGATTCCCCGATACGCTTCTGCACCGCCATCGGCAGCATCTGCGTGGCGCCCATCAGCAGCATGGCGCCGTTCTGCAGCTTCTCCGACACGCTCATCTCGCTGCCATGCTCGGCGAACATGGCGGCCTGCTGCAGCGTCTGCACGCCACCGATGCCGAAGCCCACGCCATTGAGCACGCGGCTGGCGCTGCCGTAGTGGCCGGCGCTGTGGGTCAGCATGCCGCCCGCCATCTGGCGCAGCGGATTGGTGCCGCCGGCCAGCCGGGTGCCGGCGTTCATCGCCAGCGCACCGGTCTTGGCCAGGCCCATGCCACCCATGCCGGCCAGCGAGCCGGCGACGTTGAGCCACTGCGCCATCGCTTCCTGGCTGGCGAAGGGATTGACCGAGCGGCCATGGTCCGAGATATTGTCCAGCGCGGCCCACGAGGTGCCGACGCCGTAGCCCATGCTGCCCACCATGCCAACCCAGGCCGCGGCCACCAGCGGCGTCAGCGTGCCGCCCGAGGCCACTGCCAGCACCCCGCCCGCGACCGCGCCGACCGCGGCCACGCCGAGGTTGACCCAGCCCCACACCTTCTCGCTGGTGGTGACGATATGGGCGTCCATCGCGGCGTAGTCGACGTGGCCGTCACGGCCAAGATCCAGGTTTTCGGCGAAGTAGACCGTGCCCTTGTCGGAGAGCAGGTTGTTTTCCTGGAAATCGCGCTTTGCGTCCAGCTCCTCCTTGCCGTAGACCGCGCCCTGGTCGTCCACCCACAGGGTCTTGCCGTCCTTGCCCTCGAACTCGAACACCGCGGTCTGGTACGGCACCCCGCCGGGGCCGGCCACGTACATCGGGATGGCCTTGACGGTGGTGCCCGGCTTCGCATCGTCGGCGATCTGTTCGCGGATTGCGTTCGCGTCGCCCTGCGGCGCGCCCAGCGCGATGGCTTCGGACAGCCCTTTCTCGTCCGAGGCCTTCGCGCTGAGCGCTTCCTTGCGCATCGCCAGGCTGTCGAAGGTCTGCCGCAGGATCTCGTCCTTGTCGAGCTCGAAGCGCTGGTTGGCTTCCTTCGCCTCGTCGGTGCCGGCGTAGTCCTCGCTGCCGCGCTGCACCGCGTTGCGCAGGTAGACGTCGGACATCACCGGCGCCTCCTTGCTCGACTTCAGCGACTGCTCGAAAGCGGCCGACAGGCCGATGTGGCCCTTGGCGGCGGCGTCCTGGGCCCCGCCGTAGATGCGTCCCTGGCGCGACGAGCCGCCCTGGTTCATCATCATCAGCATGCTGACCTCGTTGTCGCGGTCGGTCAGCCAGCTGGCCGTGCCGGTCGCGGCCGGGGCCGTGCCGGCCTGGGCCTGCGGATTGCGCGCGTAATACCCCGCATCGGCGGCATCGACCACCGCCGACAGGCCATGATAGAAGTCGTCCCAGTCGTTGTAGCCCGGCGACTGGCTGTTGTTGCGCCCGGTCCAGTCGTTGCTGTATTCGGTCTTCACCGTATCGAGCAGCGTGCCGGCGTCTTCCTCGATCAGGTGCGGCGCCACTTCCTGCAGGTAGACGCCGACCTTGTCGGCGTACATCTTCTCCTGGCCGATGATGGGCCGGCCCTGGTCGTCGTGGGTCTTGTTCTTCAGGTCCTTGTCCATCGACGCTTCGATCTGCGCCTTGAACAGGTCGCCGCTGAAGCGGTCGTTGTGCACGTCGACGTAAAGCTGCCGCTCCTCGGGCGTCTGCGCGGCATCGGCACCGGCCTTGCGGATCTGCAGCGCGCCGGTGACGTCGCCGCGGTCCAGCTTCTGCGCGATGCCGCGGGTCATGGCGTCCACGCGCAGCGGCACCGAGCCCTCCATGAAGCCGAGCATCCGGTTCAGGCCGCTGGCGGCCTGGTCACGCTGCGCCTGGCTCAGCTTGGGGTCTTCGCTGCGCGCCTTGAGCTGCTCGACGGTGTAGCCGAGCAGGCCTTTCTCGGCAACGCCCTGGTCGTAGGCGGCCCGGGCCGGGTCGGTCGCCGGCAGGTCCGCGTCCGGCACCAGGCTGTCCGCGCCCAGCGCCTTGTACATGACGTAGCCGGCCGGGTTGTGTTCCATCAGCGCGCGCTCTGCCTGCGGCAGGTCGCGCGGCGTGGCGGCGTTGGGATCGGTCTTGGCCTGGGGATCCAGCGTCAGCCCCTGCGCCTGCGCCATCGCCAGCGTGGTGGGGTCGTTCTGCGCCAGCTTGCGCTCGAACTCGGTGGACGGCGTCAGGTGGTCCATCTCGCCGGCGATGCGGCCGCGCAGGTCGATCCGGTCGATCAGCTGGCCCATGCCGCCGTCGGTGCCGTAGCGCGCCTTCAGGTCCTGCACCGCCTGCTGGCGATAGCTGTCCGGCACCTTGACGCCCTGGCCCGACGCCAGCGCCTGCAGCTGCGCGTCGGCGTCGCCGACCTTGCCGTTGGCCAGGGTCAGGTCGTACGAGCGGTCCGCCATCGAGAGGGTGCGGTCGTGCGGATCGTTGCGCAGGTCCTTCAGCGCCTGGTCGGCGTCCTGCTTGTAGCCGTTCGCCGCGATCGTGTCGATCTCTTTCTGCATGGCGGCGAGGAAGGTATCCTCGGCCTTTACCCGTTCCTGCTGTGCTTGCTCGTGGGCGTCGCGCGCGGCCACCAGCTGGTCGTCGGCCTCGAGCTCGAAGCGCCGGATGCCGCCGGGGATCTTCAGGTAGGCGGCCTGTTCCTGGTCGACCCTGGCGGCGGCCTGCTGCTCTTTTTCCTGCGCCAGCACCACGTTGAAGCGCGCGCCCTGGGTGTCGCGCGCCTGCTGCGTGCTCTCGTTCTTCAGGAATTGCGTCTTGGTTTCTTCGATGTTCAGCGCGACGTTGGGATCGTCATAGCGCTTGCGGATCTCCTCGGCCTTGGCCTCGACCGCGGCCTTGACATCCCCGCCGTTGGCCGCGGCGTTGTTGGCGGCCACGCGCAGCTCGTTCTGCGCGCCGCCCATCACGTTGCCGTACTTCAGGCCCAGCGGCTGCCACTGCTTGTCGGTCATGGCGCGGCCGTCGAGGTCGGCCACCACCTTGTCATAGGCGTCCTGCGCTTGCTGCTGCCAGCCATCGGTCAGCGCCCTGGCATCGTTTTCCTTCTTCTTGCGCGCTTCATCGGCGGGGTCGGTCTTGGGCTTTTCCGGCGCCGGCGCATCGACCTGCGTCGCCTTGGGCGACTGTGCGCCTGGGGCGTTGGCGGTGTAGAGCGCCGGCGTCACCACCACCGCCTGCGGCTTGTCGGGCTGGTCCGCGGGCCTGGCCTGCTGATTTTGTTGGGTTTGTTGCGACTGTTGCGACTGTTGCGCCTGCTGCGTGTTCTGGGTGTCTTGCTGGCGCTGGGTCTCGCGCGCCTCGGCGGCGCGCTGGGCGCGTTCGGCGGCTTCGCGGGCGGCGCGTTCGGCCGCCTCGCGCGCGGCTTCGGCGGCGGCGCGGGCCGCGGCCTCGGCGGCCGCGCGCGCGGCAGCCCGGATGGCATCCATGAAATCCAGCATGACGCAAGTCTCCTGGCGAGGCCGGCGCGTGCCGGCAGGTCAGACGGTTGCCGATGCCCTGGCACGCGGCCGCGGCCACGCGCCAGCAGCGGGCAAGCCGCGGGCATCATGCGCGCCGATTCTGCGCGCGTCGGCGGCGCAGGCCAACTATGGGAATTCGTAGGGCCTGCGCGGGGCAGGTTGGCTACAGGCGGTTGTTGTCGAGGTCGGTCACCAGCATGCAGCCGGGCGCATGGGTGATGCAGATCTCGGGCCGCGCCTCGCGGATCACCGCCTGGGGCGTGACCCCGCAGGCCCAGAACACCGGGATTTCATCGGCGTCGAGCGGCACCGCGTCGCCGTAGTCGGGCGATTCGATATCCTCGATGCCGATCAGCCGCGGGTCGCCGATATGCACGGGCGCGCCGTGCACGTCGGGGTAGCGCGCGGTGATCTCGGTGGCCAGGATCGCATCGGCGGCCTTGAGCGGGCGCATCGACACCACCAGCTTGCCCGACAGCCGGCCGGCCGGGCGGGTCTCGATGGCGGTGCGGTACATGGCGACGTTGCGGCCCAGGTTGATATGCTTGAGCGGCACGTTGGCCGCCAGCAGCGCCTGCTCGAACGAGAACGAGCAGCCGATGGCAAAGGCGACGAAGTCGTCGCGCCACAGCTCGGTGATGCCGGTGGTCTCGTGGTACGCGCTGCCGTTGCGATAGACCCGGTACATCGGCACGTCGGTGCGGATATCGACATCGCGCCCGAGGTTGCGGAACACCGGGTCGCCCGGATCGGTCACGTCGATCAGCGGGCAGGCCTTGCGGTTGAGCGCGCAGAACTGCAGGAAATCATAGGCCCAGTCGCGCGTCAGGATCACGATATTGGCCTGCACGTGGCCGCGCGCCAGGCCGCTGGTATGGCCGTGGTAGCGGCCCGCGCGGATCAGCTGGCGCAATGCGGCGGGGTCTTCGGGCAGGAGCGAGGCGGCGTGCTGGAGCGGCTGGTTCATGGTCGGCAGGCAGGCGCCGGGCGGCGCGCAAAGTCGGGTTGACCTGCCGATTCTGGGCGCCCGCCGGCGCCGGCGTCCAACAAATCTTTCGGATCGAGCGCGATAAAGGAATCCGATGACTACGAGCCCGCGTGGGGCCCCGCGGCTTGCGGCTGCGCCGCCACCGCCATGTCTTCGCCCACCTCGGCACAGAACTCCGCCACCACGCCGGTGGCCAGCCCGACGATCGACTCGTTGACCTCCAGCCCTGCGCCGATGCGCCACGAGGCGACGATGTCGAGCGCGGGCGGATGGTTCTCCACGTCCACCACCGACAGCGCGCCGTCGGCCAGCTCCTTGCGCACCAGTGCCGGCGGCACCGCGCCGATGCCGAAGCCGTCGCCGATCAGCCGGGTCATCGCCGCCACCGAGTTCACGCAGTTGATGCGCGGCGAGGCCACGCCGTTCAGGTGGAACAGGCTCAGGATGTCCTGGTGCGGGCGCGAGTTCTTGACGAAGGTGATGACGCGTTCGGCGGCGAGTTCTTCGAGCGAGGCATAGGGCCGGTCGCAGGCCGAGCCGGTGGCGACGATCCAGCGGATCGGGTAGCGCGCCAGTTCGATATTGCGCACCGTTTCCAGCCGCAGCAGGTCGGTCTGGAAGATCACGTCGAGATAGCCCTTCTGCAGCTGGTCGCACAGGTTCAGCGCGGCATCGGCGGTCAGTTCGATCTCCAGCGCCGGGTAGGCCTGCATCGCGCGCTTGACCACGGTGGACAGCCAGGTATGGATCACCGAGTCCATCGCGCCGATGCGCACGCGCCCCGCAATGGCGCGCGAACGGTCCAGCGACTGCCGCATATGGTGCATGGTGTTCACCATCTTCTCGGCGTACTCCAGCACGCGCTGGCCCTCCGGCGTCAGCGTGACGCCGCGCGAATCGCGCAGGAACAGCTTGACCCCCAGGTCTTCCTCCAGCACGGCGATACGGCTGGAGATCGAGGCCTGCGTGCTGAACAGCTTCTCCGCGGTCAGGCGGAAGCTGCGCAGGCGGGCCACCCAGACGAAGGTTTCGAGAAAGCGCAGGTTCATGGGCGATGGGAGGCGGGACAATCGCTGCGGCGGCGCATCAGGACAGAATCCAAGCCACAGAATCTACGCGATGGCACGGCGGCAAACAAGCGTTTGATAGCGGCGCTCGGGAGCGTGCCATGCTGCCGAGCAGCATGGCCGGCGCGCCGCGCTCACGCCCCCAGCGGCGACGGCTGCGACGGCGTCGGCGGCTGGCGCGGCGGGATCAGTGCCGGACCGCGCGCGGCCTCCTCTTCGGCCTCATGCTGCGCCGCTTCGGCCTGCGCCTTCAGGCGCTGCAGCGCGGCCAGCATGTCGTCGCCCAGCGCCGCCGGATACTCGGCGCGCGCGCCGTCGGGTACGGCCGACGGGTCCAGCCACATCTGCCAGGTCACGTGCGTGGTGCCCACGTCCTGCCCCGGCGTGGCCTGCAGCCGCCCGCGCGTATGGCTGGAGAGCTTGCGGTAGCTGTAGGAGAACGGCCCCCTGTCGGTCAGCACGTCGACCGCAGGCAGGCCGCCGGCCTTGTGGGCCATGCGGCGTACCGTGCCCGGGCTGCCGCTGCCCAGCACCACGCGGCAGTCCTTGTAGAGGCTGTCCCAGTCCGGCACCGCGCAGTAGCCGCCGGCCAGGTCCCAGACGCGCGCCGGATCGGCCAGCACCTCGACCGAGCGCTCCACGGGGATCAGCTGCGCGTGCGCCGGCGCCTGCCACGCCAGCAGCAGCGCAGGCACGGCGAGCCGGAGCGTGGACGGGGTCAGGCGGGCAAGCATTGACATAGGCTAGGCGGCACGCGCACGGTCGGGGCAATGGGTGCAAGCCTAGCCGAGCGCGGCGGCATGTGCCATTACCGAAGGCTCGTAGCGGCCGCGCCGCGCACCGACCGGCCCTACGTGTTTCCGTAGGGCCGCGGCCAACCCGTGCGCGCTGGCGCGCCGTATGCTTATGCCCTCGCGGCTGCGCCCCGCGCACGCCGCCCCGGCATCGGGGAAAACCCGCGGGCCGTGGCGATGGCGCCACGGGACGAAACGGCGCCAGCCGCGCATTCACGGGCGTTCAGCACAGGAATCAATTTTTCTTATCGGCCGCCGCCCGAAAAACTAGTTGGACGCGGGCCGCCGTGCCTTTCAAGAATGCTGTCAGCGGGCGCACCACAGGAGACGCTGCAACCGCGCACTGCCGCGCCATCGATGCGCGCCGGCGGCAAGCCGGCAGCGCACGCCGGGACATCAAGGCTGGCGCCGCGCCCAGCGCGCCCCGCCAGGGCCGAGCCAGAGATACCACGAGAGGAATGCATGGAAACGCAGATCGGCAGTATCCAGAGCCCCCAGCCATCATCACCCGCCAGCGCCGAGGCCGCACCGTCGCGCGGCTTTTTCTCCTGGTACCGCGACATCACCGCCAATGAGCGGCGCACCTTCTGGAGCTGCAAGGTCGGCTATGCGCTCGACGCCATGGACACGCAGTTCCTGAGCTTCGTCATCCCCACGCTGATCGCCACCTGGGGCATCAGCCGCGCCGATGCCGGCTTTATCGGCACCGCCACGCTGCTGACTTCCGCCGCGGGCGGCTGGGTCGCGGGCATCCTGTCCGACCGCATCGGCCGGGTGCGCACGCTGCAGCTGACCATCCTGTGGTTTGCCTTCTTCACCTTCCTGTGCGGGCTGGCGCAGACCTATGAGCAGCTGCTGGTGGCGCGCGCGCTGATGGGCTTCGGCTTCGGCGGCGAATGGACCGCCGGCGCCGTGCTGATCGGCGAGGCCATCCGCGCGCAGGACCGCGGCAAGGCGGTGGGCATGGTGCAGGCCGGCTGGGCCGTGGGCTGGGGCCTGGCGGCGCTGCTGTATGCGCTGGTTTTTTCGCTGCTGCCGGCCGAAACCGCATGGCGCGTGCTGTTCCTGATCGGGCTGCTGCCGGCGGTGTTCGTGATCGTGCTGCGCCGCCTGGTCAAGGAGCCCGAGGTCTATACCGAGCACAAGGCGCGCGAGGCCCAGGCCAGCGAAAAGACCTCGTTCGCGGCGATCTTCTCGCCGCGCCTGCTCAGCATCACGCTGCGCGCGGCGCTGCTGACCACCGGCGCGCAGGGCGGCTACTACGCCATCACCACCTGGCTGCCGACCTTCCTCAAGACCGAGCGCGGCCTGACCGTGCTGGGCACCGGCGGCTACCTGGCGATGGTCATCGTCGGCTCCTATATCGGCTACGTCACCAGCGCCTACCTGACCGACCGCATCGGCCGCAAGCGCAATTTCATCCTGTTCGCGCTGGGCTCGATGACGATCGCGCTGGCCTACACGCACATCCCCGTCAACGACACCGTGATGCTGCTGCTGGGCTTTCCGCTGGGCTTCTTTGCCTCGGGCATCTTCGCCGGCATGGGCGCGTTCCTGACCGAGCTGTTCCCGACCAGCGTGCGCGGCTCGGGCCAGGGCTTCTGCTACAACGTGGGCCGCGCCATCGGCGCGTTCTTCCCGTTCCTGATCGGCCATGTCAGCCAGCAGATGTCGCTGGGCCACGCGATCGGCATCTTCGCCGCGGCCGCGTATGGCGTGCTGATCCTGGCCGCGCTGACCTTGCCGGAAACACGCGGCAAGGCGCTGGAAGCATAGTGGCGCGAAAAACCCTACCTGCGGCAGGGATGCCGCCGCAGGAGATCGACAACCGCCGGCGACAACTGCCAGCATGACACCGCCGCGGCCTGGCGCCGCGGGCGGCACAGATCACAACAACAATCACGGCGGCCCCGCACGGGGCCAGCCCAGTCTTCTTCCGACGGGAATCGGGTCAGCAGTATGTCGGGCTTGCCAGCTCGACGGCAATGCAGCGCAGCAGCGATACGCGCTGGCGATGGCCAGCCGCCGTGCAGTACCGGCGGGCGGCCACGACCGGCACGACGCGCCGCGCCCCGCAGCGCCGCCGCGCAGGCCAGCCCCATTTGCACGCGTGGACCGGCTCACAAGGCCGTGCTCGCACGCCAAGACTCGTTGTCGGAGGCCTACATGATCAAAGATGTGGAAGTCGTGCCGTACCGTGACGCGGGGGCGTCCGGGCATGGCACCGCAGCAACCGCCGCACGCCCGGCCACCGCGCCTGGCAGCGCCCCGGCACTGGTGGCCAACAACGGCATCAAGGTATTCGGCGAGCGCCACCTGGTGCCGGTCAGGCAGCGCGTGCGCCATGGCGCCACCCCCGGACTGGTGACCGCGCTGCAGGCCGAGCCGACCCACGAAGGCCGCAGCGCCGTGATGCAGTCCGCCATCCGCGCGATCGGCTTCGACTGGCTGGGCTACGCCACCGCCGCGCATGTCGGCGGCCAGCTGCAGCCGCGCACCTTCTTTGAAAGCTATTCCCCGCCGGGCTGGCGCGAGCGCTATTTCCGCGAGCGCTACTACGAGATCGACCCGCGCACGCCGCAGCCGGGCACGTTCTGCCTGCCCACCGTGTGGGACGCCGACGACCTGGCGCAGACGCCGCTGGGCAACGTGCCGCCGCTGCGCCGCCGCCGCTTCCTGGAGGACCTGCGCGACGCCGGCGTGCGCAGCGGCATCTTCCTCAACCTGCCGATGCCGGGCAACAGCGAGTTCGTGCTGATCAGCTTTATGTCGGGCATCGAAAGCCGGCGCTGGATCGGCGATTCCGTGGTGGGCCAGGCGCTGGCGATGGGGCTGGCGCTGCATGAATTCCTGACCTGCCACGTCGAGATCCCCGCATTTGCCGGCCGCCATCGCGAAGGTCTGTCGGAGGTGCAGCGCGATATCCTCGCCTGCCTGGCGCAGGGCCTGTCGGACAAGGAGATCGCGCGGCGCATGGACATGTCGATCTTCAACGTCGACTACCACATGCGCCGGCTGCGCAGCCACTTCGGCGTGCGCAACCGCGTGCAGCTGGCCAGCGCGGCGACATTGCTGCGGCCGCCGGGGGCACCGCTGTCGGTGGACAGGGACAAGGATGCGGCGGGGGTGATCGCGGCTTAGTTTGCTGGTTTTCGTTTTGGCATTGGCATTGGCATTGGCATTGGCGTTGCCTCCACCGACGGTGTACTCCCTCTCCCGCTAGCGGGAGAGGGTTGGGGTGAGGGCCGGAGCATCAACGAAGTGAAGGCCGTCGCTATTGGACGCGCCCGCCCTCACCCCCGCCCCTCTCCCGCTCGCGGGAGAGGGGAGAAAACCGGCAGCGTCGACATGCCCCCCCTCACTCCCCCTTCGCCCACCGCATCAACTCCGCCACCCGCTCGAACAACGTCCGGTCGATAAACCGGTCCAGCGGAACATTCAAGTACAGCCGCTGCGCCAGGTCCGAATCGAACGCCGACGGCACCAGGTAGTCCGCCGCGGCCTGGCGGATGCGGGCCGCCACCTGGCCGCTGCCCTTGGCCACCACCCGCGGCAGCGTGCCGGGGCCGTCATAGCGAAGCGCCACCGCGTACTGGGTGGAATACACCACCGCGGTCGAGACCCGCACCCGTTCGCTGACGCCGAAGAACGCGGCCTCGAAGAAGGCCGCGCGGCGGCGCCCGGCCATGATCGGGTCGCCCTGGGTCTCCTTGTATTCGCGGCGGTACTCGTCGACGCTCATGCGCTGGCGCTTCATGAACTGGTGGCGCTCGTGCACGTAGTCCACCACCGCCATCACCAGGTAGATCACCGCGGCCCAGCAGCACATGCGCAGGATGATGTAGGCGACCAGCAGCAGGATTTCGGCGGGGCGGGCATAGCCGGTGCGCACGCCATCCTCGATCGCGCCCAGCGCCAGCACATAGACCAGCCCGGCCAGCAGCGCGATCTTGACCAGGATCTTGGCCAGGTTCACCAGGTTGCGCACGGCGAACATGCGCTTCAGGCCCTCGGCCGGGTTCAGCCGCGCCAGGTCCGGCTTGATCTGCTCGAACGCCACCAGCGGGCCCACCTGCAGGAACGCGCCGACGATGCCGCATACCAGCGCCAGCGCAACGATCGGCAACACGCCCATCAGCAGGAAGCGCGCCGCGGCCTCGCCCAGCACCAGCATCTGCTGGTCCGCCAGGTGCTGCGGCACGCTGCCCATGGCGCTGTGCCACAAGGCCTGGAACAGCCGCACGAAATAACGGCCCAGCAGCCACAGGCCCGCCAGCACGCCGAGAAACACCACCGCCGAAGTGACGTCGCTGCTGCGCGGCACCTCGCCGCGCTTGCGCGCCTCGTCCAGCTTGCGCCGCGTTGCCTCGAGGTTCTTTTCGCTGTCGCTCATCGGGTGTCGATATGCCGCCGCCGATGCTAGCGTGCCGCGCCCCGGCGCAGCATCTCGATCAGGATATTGTCCGGGCGCAGGAAGCCCTGCAGCGTATCCACCATCACCGCCAGCATCAGCACCAGCATCAGGAACGCCACCGAGATCTTGACCGGCTGCGCGAACTGGAACACGTCGAACTGCGGCACGAAGCGCGCGATCAGCGCAAAGCCCAGCTCGACGATCACCAGCAGCAGCAGGATTGGCGCGGCCAGCTTGACCACCCACGAGAACAGCGTGCCGGCGTAGAGGTTGGCAAAGCCCATCGACGCCAGCGACATCTCCGGCCCGAACGACATCACCGGCCAGAACGCGAACGACTCCACGATCACGCCGGTCATGGCGATAAAGCCGCCCAGCGCCGCGAACAGGGCGATGCCGAAGTGCGACAGCAGGTTCTCCATGGGCCCGTCCTCCTGCTGCGTCACAGGATCGAAGAAGGTGGCGTTGCCCGAGCCGGTCTGGAAGTCGATCAGCTCGCCGATCATCTGCAGGGCCACGAAGAACAGGCCGAACGCCATGCCCAGCAGCAGCCCGATAAAGGCTTCCTTGAAGATCAGCACCAGCCACAGCCCACCGGCGACGGCGTCCAGGTCGATGCGCGCGCCGGGCGACACGAACAGCGCGATGGCCAGCACGATGCCATTGCGCGCCACCCCGGGGATGGCCTGCTGCGACAGGAACGGCAGCACCGTAAACGCCGTCAGCAGCCGCGGCATCACCATCACGATCGGCATGATGACCTCGCGTCCCCACTGGAACAGCAAGGCGGGATCGAGCAGTTCGCCTTGCATCTCAGGCATGCCGCGCGTCGTGCCGGGCAGCGTGCCAGCGGCGCGCCGCGGCTTCGTCGATGGCCTCGTCCTCGCGCCGCCCGGCGCCCGCGCGCAGCGCGCGGCGCTCGCGCAGCGCCAGTTCGCGCGCGCCGTCCAGCCGCGCCTGCGCGCGCAGCAGCGCGCGGCGGGCCGCGTCGAAGGCGGCGCGCCGCTGTGCCACGTGGTCGAGCACCGTGGCCAGGTTGGCATTGGCGCGGGCAATGCGGGCGTCGAACGCACTCTGCCAGCCTTGCGCATCGAGCAACCCCGATACCGACACCCCGCCCTGCGATGCGCCCTGGCGCAGGCGTTCGATGAACGCCGCGCGCTCGGCCAATGCGGCCTGCACCGCCTGCTGTGCGGCCTCGGCCTGCTGCAGCCCGGCCATCACCTGCGCGCGATGCTGCTGCAGCGCACGCAGCGCCTCTTCCTGGCGGCGCTGGCGCACCGCCTCGAGCTGGCCCAGGCGCGGGTCGGCGCCGGCGGCCGTCATTGCGCGGCTCCGGCAAGCGGTGCGGGCTCGCGCACGCGCAACGCCTGCGCCAGCTTGTCGACGGCGCCGGCGAAGGTATCGAGCCGCGCCGCCGGCTGCGCCAGGTAGGCGCGGATATCCGGCATCGCGGCCACGGCGGCGTCGGCGACCGGGTCGGCGCCGGGCCGGTACTCGCCGATCTGCAGCAGCAGCTCCAGCTCCTGGTACCGGGCCAGCAGCTGGCGCAGCCGCGCCGCGTCGCGCGCGTGCGCGCCGGCCGCCACCTGCGGCATCACCCGGCTGACCGACTGCAGCACGTCCACCGGCGGATACTGGCCGGCGCTGGCCAGCTTGCGCGACAGCACGATATGGCCGTCGAGGATCGAGCGCACCTCTTCGGCAATGGGATCGCTGTCGTCCTCGCCTTCGGTCAGCACGGTATACGCCGCGGTGATCGAGCCCTGCACGCCGGTGCCGGCGCGCTCCAGCAGCTGCGGCAGCATCGAGAACACGGACGGCGGATAGCTGCGCCGCGTCGGCGGCTCGCCGCTGGCCAGGCCGATCTCGCGCTGCGCGCGCGCCAGCCGCGTCAGCGAGTCGACCAGCAGCAGCACGCGCCGGCCCTGGTCGCGGAAATGCTCCGCGATCGCGGTGGCGGTATAGGCGCAGCGCACGCGCTCCATCGGCGAGCGGTCGGAGGTCGAGACCACCAGCACCGTGCGCGCCATCCCTTCGGGGCCCAGGTTGTATTCGATGAACTCGCGCACCTCGCGGCCGCGCTCGCCCACCAGCGCGACCACGTTGACATCGCTGGACGCGCCGCGCGCCAGCATCCCCAGCAAGGTGCTCTTGCCCACGCCCGGCGGCGCGAAGATGCCCACCCGCTGGCCCTCGCCCAGCGTCAGCAGTCCGTCGATGGCGCGCACCCCGGTGGCCAGCGGCTCGCGGATCAGGCGGCGCGTGAGCGGGTCGGGCGGCTCGTTGTCCACCGGCACCCGCGCCACGCCGTCGAGCGCGCCCTTGCCGTCGATGGGCTCGCCCAGCGCGTCGAGCACGCGGCCCAGCAGCGCGGCGCCGGCCGGGCACTGGTGGCCATGGGCGGATGGGATGACCTCGGTCAGCGCCGATACGCCGGTGGTGCGCCCCAGCGGCGTGAGCAGCGCGGTCTGCTGCACGAAACCGACCACCTCGGCCAGCAGCGGCGGCTCCCCGGGCGTGACCAGCTGGCACAGCTCGCCCACGTGGGCCTGGATGCCGGTGGCGTTGATCAGCATGCCAACCGCCTTGCTGACGCGCCCGCGCATCGCCACGGGCGTGAAGTGTTCGAACGCGCGTTCGAGGTCGGCGGCGGCATGCTGCAGCGCGGCTTCGATATCGGAGGCAGGGAGTTCGCTGGACATGGGTATCAACGTAGGAATCAGCCCGCCCGCAGCCGGCGCGCAAAGGCTTCGAGCTGGGCCTGCAGGCCCACTTCCATGGTGCCCGAGGGGGTCTGGATACGGCAGGCATCGGGTTCCAGCCCCGGCTCGACCACCACGTTGGCGCGGCGCGGCCACTCCTGCGTCTCGGCCAGCCGGTCGAGCAGGCTGCGCACGGCCTGCTCGCGGCCCAGCGGGATCTGGATGGTGATGAAGGGCTCGGCCCGCACCAGCGCCTCGACGCGCTGCAGCGCCACCTCCAGGATGATGTCGGGGTCGAGCTCGCCGGCGATCTGCTGCACCGCCTTCATCACGATCTCGGCCATGGTGCGGCGCATCGCGCCCAGCTGGCGCTCGGCCTCGGCGGCGGTGCTGACCTGTGCGGCGGCATGGTCGGCGTGCGCCCGCGCCCAGCCTTCGCGGTAGCCATGCTGGCGCCGTTCCTCGGCCTCGCGCTGGGCTTCGCTGCGGATGCGCACGGCCTCGCTGCGCGCGGACTCGATCACCGCGGCGGCGTCGAGCAAGGCGGCATACTCGGCCTCCTTGAGCACCTTGCGCTCGGACAGCAGCTGCAGGTTTTCGCTGGTGATCAGAAAAGCCAGTGCCATGCCGGGAACCGTTCGGGGATCAGGTTGAGCAGCAGCAGTTCGCGCAGCTGCGCGGCCTGCGCCGGGGTCAGCGGTGCCGGCGACAACGCCGCCAGGCGCCGGGGAAACTTGCGCCGCAGCGCTTGCAGCAGCGGCGCCGCACAGGCTTCGTGGCGCGCCTCGGCGGCCAGCAGCCCGCACAGGAGCCGATAGCCGCGCTCGGCCATCAGCCGGCCGGCGCCGGGCGGGTGTGCGCGCAACGGTGCCAGGTTCATCGGCAGCGCCGGCAGGGCCGGCACGCGCTTCAGGATAAAGGCCACGGCGTGGCGGTCGAGCCGGCGCGCGGCACGGCGCATCGCGCGCGGCGCGCTGCCGATCAGCGGCGCTGCCAGGGCCCCGGGCAACGGCGCGATGCTGTCGGCCAGTTGCGCCGGCAGCATGCGGCGCTCGCTGGCAAAGCCCGCCTGGTGCACCGCCAGGCCCAGCCACCACGCCAGCAGGCGCAGGTCGCTGCGTGGCATCAGCACCAGCCGCGCCAGCGAGGGCGGCGCCTGGAGCAGGCGGTGGATCGCGGCGTCACGGTCGCCCTCCGCGCCGAGGCCCAGCGGCTGCGCCAGCACGTCGGCGGCGGCGGGGCCGAAGCGGTCCGCGCGGCGCCAGGCCAGCGGCCAGTCCGCCGGCAGCCAGCTGGGATGCAGATGCGCCAGCGGCCGCTGCGCCAGGTCGGCCACCGCGCGCGCCAGCGCCGGATCCGGCAATGCCGGCGGCGCGGGTGCCAACGCGGCGGCCAGCGCGCCGGGCAGGTAGGCGCCAGGCGCAGCCTCGGCGGCGGCAACGGTGGATAGCAGCGTCAATTTGCGCTCCGCGGCGTGCCGCGCCGCTGCGGCCAGCGCAGCACGCCGCGCTGCCATGCCACCACGGCCGCGACGGCCAGTGCAATCGCCACCGCCGCGCCGACCGCGATCGCGGCGAAGCGTCCCACTGCAAAGCCGGGCGCCGGCCCGGGTGCGCCCGCCTGCGGCGCGAACGGGCGCGCCTCGACCAGCGACAGCGACACGTTGTCATGGGTCACGCCTTCGATGCTGTGCGCCACCATGTCCTTCACGGTCGGCACCAGCAGGCGCAGGTCGGTATCGGCGCGGTGCTTGATGAACACCGCCGCCGACGACGGCCGGATCTTGTCCGAGAGCGGATCGGTGGCGGGGATCACCACATGCACGCGCGCGGTGACTACGCCGTCGATATTGCGCAGCGTCTCCGACAGCTCCTGCGACAGCGCGAAGATATAGCGCATGCGCTCTTCGGTCGGCGTCGCCACCAGCCCCTGCTTCTGGAACACCTGCCCCAGCGACGCAAAGCGTTCGCCCGGCAGGCCTTCGCTGCGCAGGATCTCCAGCGCGGCGGGCAGTTGCGATTCCTCGACGCGCACGCGCCACTGGCCCTCGCCGGTGCCGCCGCTGGTCTCGGCGCGCGCCTTCTCCGCGTCGATGCCCTCCGCGGTCAGCGCGGCCAGCACCTGGTTGGCCTCGGGTTCGTTCAGCGACGCGTACAGGTCGACCTTGCATGCGGCCAGCGCCAGCGCCATCAGCGCCGGCGCCAGCCGGGCCGCGCGCGCAAGGCGCCGGCACAGCGGTGGCGTGGACATCATTGCTGGTTCTTCAGCAGGCTGTTGAACAGGTTGGTGCCGGCGCTGCCGATGCTGGAGGTCACGTGGATCGACGAGAACAGCTCCAGCGACTGCGTCTGCAGCAGCATGGCCTGGTAGACCACCTCGCTGGTGCTGCCCTCGTAGATCGACGCGAACATGCCGTCGCGCAGCTCCTGCAGGCGCGCGGCCTGGCGCGCCGATTCCTCGCCGGCGGAGACGTAGCTGGCGCGGATGGCGTTGCCGAGCGTGGTCGAAGTCGGGTCTGCCGCCTGGGTCACGTGCGCGGTGCGCGAGCCGTCGGCGGCGCGGCCCTGCTGGACCATCTGCGCGAACTGCCGGGCATCGGCCGGGTCGGGCTGCGCGGCGGGGGCCGCGGCCGGCGACTGGTGCGCGGCGACGGTGGCGCTGTCGGGCGCGGCGCCGGCGGCGGTGGCGGCATTGGCGGCGGCAATGGCGGCGGTCGGGTCCATCATGGCTCTCCTTGCAAGGCGTTGGGCGCCCCGGCATGCCGGGGCGCGTGGCGGCGTGCCGTCAGTTGGTGCGCGAGGTCTGCTTGACGTCCTGCATCGCGCCCTGGACCAGGTTGGCCTTCTGCGTGTTGTGGGCCATCTCGCTGCTGACCACCGCGTTCTGGCGCGTCAGCGTGTCCTGCAGGCCCAGGATGTTCACCGAGAACTCCTGCGCTTTCTGCTGGATTTCCTGCATCTTGGCATTGAGGTCGACTTCAGCCATGACAATCTCCTTCAGGTAGGTTGGCGTCAAACACCTGCCCTCCGGGGGCAAGCGGCATCTGCGCCCGCGGGCGCAAATCCAGTGGCACGGCGCCGGCGTGCGCCGTCATCGCCGTGCCTGCGGCGGCACCGGGCTGTCCTTCAGCACCACGCCGTCCGCGTCGATCCGTTCAATCTCGGCGCCGTTCTTCAGCACCGCCCCTTCGAAATAGCGCGCACCGTTGGCCAGCTGCACCGAGCGCGTGCCGTTGCCGTCCTCGGTAATGCTCACCACGCGCGCCGGGAACACGCCCTGCCAGTTTTCCATGTGGCCGTCGCGCACCTGCCGGCGACGGCTGTCGGCGGTTTCGCGGTAATCGATCTTGTCGGACACCAGCACGCCCGGGTGCAGGTCCTCGATCACGCGCCGCACCTTGTCGCGTCCGTGCACCGGGTCGGCGGTGCCGCTCAGCAGCACCCGGCCCTGGCCCTGGTAGGCAATGCCCACGCCGGGCTCGTCCAGATAGCGCTGGATATGCTCGATCAGGTCGTCGGCCGAGCGCACCTGCTGCTGCACGCCGCGGCCGAACGGCGCCAGCGCCTGCACGATGCGTTGCCGGTCCACGCGCGAATTGACGAAGCCCTTGACCGTGACCGTGCCGTTGGGCAGCGACACCACCTCCAGCTCCGGATAGGCCGCCACGGTCTTGCGCACCGCGGCGGGATCCGCCTGCTGCGTGCGCGGTGCGAGCCCGCCGTTGGCATAGGTGGCGGCAAGCCAGCCGGCGCCGATGAGGCCCACCACGCCGGCCACGCCCAGCGCCGCCAGCAGCGCGCGCCCGGGCCGGCGCCCGCCCTGCTGCTGCGCGTCGGCATCGCGCGCGGCGCGCCGGCCGGATTCGGCCCAGGCGAAGAGCGTGTCGGTGGCCTCTGACATGCCCGGCTGCGCGCGCAGCAGCTCCACGTCGAGCGCGCCGATGGTGAGGATGTCGCCGCCCGCCAGCGCGAACGCGCGCTGCGTGGTGGCACGGCCGTTGACGTTGACCGCGGCCTCGCCGACACGTTCGGCCGAAACCGCCAGCTCGCCCACATTGAGCACCAGGTGGCGCGGCTGCACCTCGGCGCCGGGGACGCTGATGTCCACGTCCGCCGCCGTGCCCAGCACATTGGCGCCGCGCCGCAGCGTGACCTGGCGGCCGTAGACGTCGCCGCCGAGAAAGCGCAGCGTCCAGCCCGAGGCGTGAGAGTCGTGCAGGTCGGCCATCAGCTCATCCCCGGGATCACCAGGCGCGGCGTCAGCAGGTAGAAGCGCTCCATGTTGTTCTGGCGCTTCTCCTGGTACTTGAACAGGCTGCCGATGATCGGCACGTCCTGCAGCAGCGGCACGCCGGACGAAGCGTTGATCTTCTCTTCGGTGGTGTAGCCGGCGATCAGCAGGCTCTTGCCCTCTTCCACCATCGCCTGCGTGGTGATGGAGCGGCGCCGCACCACCGGGATACGGTCGACGGTCTCGCCGGACAGGTTGCCGTCGGCGATGTCGATGGTGAGCATCACCGCGCGGTTCTGCTGCTCGTCGACCACCAGCGGCGTCACGCGCACCGCCGTGCCGGCGGTGACGTTGAACAGGCCCGCGTCCTGGAAGCCGTCGACGCGCACATAGAACTCCTGCAGGTTCTCCAGCGCGGCTTCGGTGTTGTCGAGCGTCAGCACCTTGGGCCGCGCCACGAAGTTGGCCTGCCCGCGCTCGGCCAGCGCCTTGACGCGCGTGAGCAGGTAGCGGGTGACATCGCTGCCGATGGCGCCGGTGAACTGCAGCCCGCTGCCGATCGTCGCCGCGGTGGTGCCGGCCTCGTTGGCGAGGTTGCCGAAGCTAAGCCCGGCGTTGCCGTTGCCGCCCCCCAGCTGCAGGTCGACATGGGGCGTATGCAGGCGCCAGTCGACGCCCAGGCTGTCCAGGTCGGCCTGGCTGATGTCCATGATGGTGACCTCGATCTCCACCAGGCGCGGCTTGACGTCGAGCGATTCGATCAGGCGCCGGTACTGCGCCATCTTGTCCGGGGTGTCGCGCACGATCACCGCATTGAGGCGGGTATCGGCCTGGAACTGCGGCAACTGGCCGCCGCCCCAGTTGTTCTGCATGCCAGGGCCCAGGCCGACGCCGCCGCCGCCCATGGCATCGAGCATCTGCGACGGGTCCGCGCTGGGGATGCCCATGCCGCCCCCGCCGCCCTCACCCATGCGCAGCTTGGCCTGGCGCGTGGCGCCGCGGCTGGTGCCCAGGCTGGGGCCGGTGCCAGTGGCCAGCGTGCGGTTGCGGCCGTACAGGTTGCGCAGCACGGTGACCACGCCGGGCACGGTCATCTCCTTGCCGGCGCGGTTGATGCGGAAGTCCGAGGCCCACGAGTACTTGAGCGGGAACAGCTGGATCTCGGCGCGCTCGTCGGCGATGGAGCGGTCGTCCACCGCGCGCACCGCGGCGCGCACGGTCTCGACGTAGCGCTTGGGGCCCGACACCATCAGCGTGCCCTCCGCATCGTTGATGGTGATGGGGTAGCGCGAGTCGGGCACCTGCATGCGTTCCAGCGAATCGCGCAGGCGCGCGCCGGAGCCGCGCGCGATCGGCAGCACCTCGCTGCGCGCCTCGCTGGCGACGTCGATATAGAGCAGCGAACCGTCGTAGTAGTAGGTCAGCCCGAACATCGAGCACACGCTCTTGAGCACGTGCTGCGCGGACTCATTGAACTTGCCGCTGATGGTCCCTTCGACCTTGGGATCGATCACCGCCGTGGTGCCCTGCGAGGCGGTCAGCTCGCGCAGGAAGTCGGCCAGCCGCTTGTCGCTGGCCGACGCCTGGAACGGCTTGCTGGGCCAGCGCAGGTCCGCCGCGCGCGCCGCCTGCGGTCCGCACAGCAGTGTCCCCGCCAGGCACAGCAGCGCCGCGGCGGCGCGCCATGGCCGCCGTGGCGCGCCTTGGCGCCATGCCGGCCGGCGCATGGCGCGGCCCGTCGATCCGTGTTCCCCGTGGTGCCCCAGCATCATGTCCGTTTGCTTGTCCGTTGTTCCTGCGTGGTTGCCTGCATGGATTCCGCCCCTTACAGGAAGGTCAGCATGGTCTGCAGCGCGCGCTGCGCGAAGCGCATCACCTCGCCGCCCAGCCAGCCGCCCAGCAGCACCAGCGACACCAGCACCGCGATCAGCCGCGCCGAGGTGCCGATGCTCTGGTCCTGGATCTGCGTCACTGCCTGCAGCACCGCCACCACCAGCGCCACCAGCGTGCCGATCAGCACCACCGGCAGCGTGACCCACAGCACCACCAGCAGCGCCTGGCGCGTGATGTCGAGGATGGTGTCGGCGCCCATCTCACTCTCCGGCCGGGTTCTGGATCCAGCCCACCGGCACCAGCGTCACGTCTTCATCGACCTCCTGGTATGACAGCACCGGGATGCGCGGCGCGACCGGCTCGATCAACCGCTTGATATAGCGGCGCACGTCGACGCTGACCACCACCACCACGCGCGCGGCGCCGGCACCGCCCGCCGCACCGGCCTTCTCTGCCGCCTTCTCCAGCAGCACGCGCAGTTGCTCGCGGATATCGCGGGTGACGTCGTGGCTGAGCAGCAGCAGGTTGCCGCGCGCCGCCTTCTCGATCGCGCCCTGCACGCGCGCCTCCAGCGCGGGCTCGAACAGCACCGCGTCCAGCGAGCGGTTGGCGCCGACATGGCGGCTGGTGATCAGCCGGCCCAGGTCCACGCGCACCAGCTCGGTCAGCGCGATCGCATCGGTTTCCTTGGGCGCCCAGGTCACCAGGCTTTCGAAGATGGTGCGCAGGTTGCGGATCGGCACGCCCTCCTGCAGCAGCCGGCGCAGCACGTCGGTGACGCGCTGCAGCGGCACCACCCGCGCCAGCTCCATCACCAGGTCCGGCGCCTCGGCCTGGATCACGTGGATCATCGCCTGCACGTCCTGGATGCCCAGCAGCGGCGCGGCATGCTGCTTGATCACCGCGCCCACGTGCACCGCCAGCACTTCCTCGCACGACAGCGTGCGCACGCCGTCGGCGGCGCCAGCCTCGGCCGGCACCCACACCACTTCCGCAAACGGCCCGAACGGCGCGCCGGCCTCGGCCACGCCCTGGTCGACGCGCGCGCGGGCGCCCGGCTCCAGTAGCCGCTTGCCGGGGCGCAGCACGCCGCCGGAAGCCACCACGTCCTGCACGCGGATGGCATACGCATCGGGCTCGCCCAGCGCGCGGTGCTGGATGCGCAGCCGCGGGAACACCATGCCCAGTTCGGCCTCGACCTCGCCCTTGGCGGTGGTCATGCGCTGCTCGAACAGCCGCAGGTCGATGCGCCCGCGCAGCGCTTGGTCCAGCTCCAGCGCCAGCGCCGGCGCCACCGCCGCCTGGGTGCCGGCCGCCGCACCGTCGTCCGCGTCGGCCATCTCGATCCAGGTGACGGTGCCGGTGCTGCGCCGCGCGCGGCGCAGCAGCAGGTAGCCGCCGCCGGCCACCACCAGCGCCATCAGCCCGAAGGTCCATTTGGGAAAGCCCGGCACCACCAGGAACACCGCAATGGCCAGGCCCGATACCACCAGCGCCTTGGGCTGGGCCAGGATCTGCTTGCCGATGACTTCGCCCAGGTTGGGCGCGCGGGTGCGCTCTTCGTCGGACGACACCCGGGTGATCACCACCCCGGCCGCGATCGAGACCAGCAGCGACGGGATCTGCGACACCATGCCGTCGCCGATGGTCAGGATGGCATAGCGCTGCAGCGCCTCGCCGATGCTCATGTCCTTCATCAGCGTGCCGATGGCGATGCCGGCCAGGATATTGACCAGCGCGATCACCACGCCGGCGATGGCATCGCCCTTGACGAACTTCATCGCCCCATCCATGGCGCCGTGCAGCTGGCATTCCTGCTCCAGCGCGCGGCGGCGCTCCTGCGCCTGGCCGGCGGTGATGGTGCCGGCGCGCACGTCGGCGTCGATGCTCATCTGCTTGCCCGGCATCGCATCCAGCGCAAAGCGCGCGCCTACCTCGGCCACGCGCTCCGAGCCCTTGGCGATGACGATGAACTGCACGATGGCGATGATCAGGAACACCACCCCGCCCACCACCACGTTGTTGCCGACGATCAGCTTGCCGAAGGTATCGATGATGTGGCCCGCGTCCGCATGCAGCAGGATCAGCTTGGTCGAGGCGATGTTCAGCGACAGCCGGAACAGCGTGGTGAACAGCAGCAGCGACGGGAAGGTCGACAGCGACAGCGCCGACGGGATATAGGTGGCGACGATCAGCAGGGTCAGGCTCATGCCCAGGTTGATCGTCAGCAGCAGGTCCAGCAGGAAGGTCGGCAGCGGCAGCACGAACAGCGCGATCACGGCAAACAGCAGCAGCGTCAGCGCCAGGTCTGACTGGCGCGACGCCGCCGCCGCCATCTGCTGCAGCCCCGGCGCGCCGGGGCCGAGGCCGCGCGGGAACGCTGGGAGGTTTGCCGGGAGTTTCGCCATCGTCCTTGCCGGTGGGATCAGTGGGGGGCAGTGTATGGCCGCCCCTGCACAGCGACCAGTACCGAGGATTCGTAGCGCGTGCCGCACATCCGGCCTGCGCGGCCGGGGCCTGGCGGTTTCGGGCGCCGGCCTACAAGGCTTCGTAGTGGACGCGGCTGCACCCCGCTGCTTATCGTTGCGTCTCGAGCAACCGAGCCTCCCAACATGTCTTCCGTCCTGCCTCGCCCTGGCCGCGCCCCGTCCGCCCAGGCGCCCGCCGCGGCGCCGCGCGGTGACGCGCGCGTGCTGGTGCACAGCGCTGCGGCGGCGGCACGGCTGGCCACCGCTGGGCTCGATGCCACCCCGGCGCTGCCGCATATGGAGCCCGATACCGCGCGGCTGTCCGGCTGGCTGGCCTGCCGCGCGGCCGCCGTGCCGGTGCGGGCGGGCGGGCACGACTGGCAACTGCGTTTTGTCCCTGCAGACCCGCAGATCGCGGCGCGGCCCGGTGCCGGCTATGCCTTCACCTTTGGCGCCAGCCACGGCGTGCTGCGCTGGGATGTGGCCAGCGAACGCCTGCTGCTTGCGGCGCCCGGCGCCGCCGAAGCACTGCCTGCGCTGCTGCGCTACGCGCTGATGGCGGACGCGCTGGCCGAAGCGGTGGCGGCACTGGGCCATGCCGTGCCCGACGCCTTCAGCTGGCAGCCCGATGGCGCCCGGGCGCAGGCAGTGGCTGCGGCCCATGCCTTTGGCTTCGAGCTGCGGCGTGAGGCATCGCCGGCGCGGCTGCGCGGCACCCTGCTGCTGGACCAGCCCGAGCGCCTCGCGGCGCTGCCCGCAGGGTTGCCCGCGCCGGCACCGGCGTGGATGGAGCGCCTGCCGGTGCCGCTCGCGGTGCGCATCGGCACCACGCGGCTGGCGCTGGGCGAGATGCACGGCATCGAGCCCGGCGACATCGTCGGCATCGACGACTGGCATTCGCAGGGCAGCGCGCTGGTGGTGCGCTGTACCACCGGGCGCCACGGCCCGGGCTGGACCGCGCTGGCCGAGGGCCGGCGCCTGGTGGTGCAGGCCGGCGCCGACAGTACGGACGTTTCAAACGGAGCGCATATGGAAGAGCAAGATCCCGCACGGCAAGACCAGCCCATGCCCCATCCGGACGCGGCGCAGCCGACCTTGTCGCGGCTGGACCGCCTGGAGGTGACGCTGCGCTTTGAAGTCGGCGACGTCGCGGTGCCGCTGGCCGAACTGCGCGCGGTGGCCCCGGGCTATGTGTTCGAGCTGCCGCAGCCGCTCAAGCAGAGCGAGGTGCGCATCGTCGCCAACGGCAACCGCATCGGCACCGGCACCCTGATCGCGGTCGGCAACCGCCTGGGGGTGCGCATCACCACCTTTGCCGGCGGCGACGCATGAATCGCGGCAGGCCGCCTCATCCCGTTCCGGCCGGGTGCATGCGATGAACAGCGGACTCTACAATCCGGTCCTGATCCTGACCATCATCCTGACGTTCGGCATTGCGCCCTTCGTCGCGCTGATGGTCACCAGCTACACCAAGCTGGTGATCGTGTTCGGCCTGCTGCGCGCCGCGCTGGGCCTGCAGCAGGTGCCGCCGAACATGGTCCTGAACGGCATCGCCATCATCCTGACCGCCTACATCATGGCGCCGATCGGCTCCGATGCCTTCGATGCCATCAAGCGCCGCGCCGACGCCAACGCCGCCTTCAACGTCAACGACGTGGTCACCGTCTACGACTCGGTCAGCGGCCCGCTCAAGGAATTCCTGGTCAAGCACACCGAGGAGCGCAACCGCACCTTCTTCGTCCAGTCCGCCAAGCGCATCTGGCCCGAGGGCCGCGCCGACGACCTCAAGTCCGACGACATGATGGTGCTGATCCCCAGCTTCACGCTGTCGGAGCTGACCCGGGCGTTCCAGATCGGCTTCGTGGTCTACCTGGTATTCGTGGTGGTCGACCTGATCGTCGCCGCCATCCTGCTGGCGCTGGGCATGTCGATGGTGGCGCCGACCACGATCTCGGTGCCGTTCAAGCTGCTGCTGTTCGTGATGCTGGAGGGCTGGACGCAGCTGATCCAGGGGCTGGTGCTGTCGTATCGGTGAGGGTGGGTGCCGTCGCGTCTATACCACTCTCGTCACCGGGTGGTAGCCCGCCATTTTCGCGTCGGCCGTCAGCAAGGTCATGCCTTCGCTCAGTGCCTGGGCCACCAGCATCCGGTCGAACGGGTCTTTATGCTCCGCGTGCAGAATGAGGCCGTCGAGCGTTCGTGGGTGCTGTTTGCTCAGATCCAGGCTCTTGTAGCCGCACAAATCAAACACCGCAGATGCCTGTGTCGCCGTGACCGGAAGCTTGCCAAGCGAAGCTTTGATGCCGATTTCCCACAGGCTGACCACGGAAACAAAGATCTCGTTGGCCGGATCCGCGATGACTTGCCGGGCGACGGCCGGCAATTGCGGGCTGGCCAAGGCCGCCCAAAGCGCGATATGCGTGTCGAGCAGAACTTTCAACCGTGTTCTCCCAGGAAGAGCTTGCCGACCTCCTCGTCGCTCTCGTTGAACCGGTCAAGCGTCAGATCATCGAACGCATCGCCAAGAAGCGCCCTGCCTCCACCGATACGTTGCGACTGCGGCGACGGGACCGGTACCAGTTGGGCAGCCGGCTTGCCGTTGCGGGCAATGATCACGACCGATTCCGCGCCCGACTCGACCGCGTCGACCAGTCGGGAGAGCTGGCTCTTCGCGTCATGCATGTTGATCGTCAGCATATAGCCTCCTAGCTAGGACAGTTAGCTAAGTATAGCCCAGGCGAACCCCATCCGGACCGTGTGCTCTTGCCCCGATCCTGCTCCGGAGCTAGCTTTTCACGCCAAATGACTCGTGATACCTGACCACGCCCGAGGGCACGTGCGGGCCGAGCGCAATGGCTTGAAAGTACTCCGCCGGAACCCCGGGTAATACGAGCGTCGACTGTGCCGAAAATCCAAAGCGGGAATAGTAGGCCGGCTCCCCGAGTACTACGCAGCCTTGCGCGCCTGACTGTCGGAGGCGATCCAGGGCCGCACGTATGAGCTGCGAGCCAACCCCAATGCCTTGATGAGCAGGCAGCACCGATACCGGACCAAGTCCGTACCATCGCGCACTTCCGTCTGAGATTTCGATCGGGGAAATGGCGACATGCCCGACAACCTTGCCGGACAGTTCCGCGACAAGCGAGATCTCCAACTGTCCGGCCGCCCTCAGGGCCGTGATGATCAGTGGTTCCGTGCCACTGGCGTGGGTGGCGACGGCGAAGGCGGCCTGTGTCACCTCGGTAATTGCGTGTGCGTCGTCCGGACGCTCGCTCCTGATCAGGAGCGCATCAGTCGTGGTCATTCAGTTTCCTAAAATCGATACGCAGGAAGCCCAACCGAAAGGCACTGAGTGTTGTACCGAACGTTTATCGCCTTCGCGATCCCGTTTGGGGCCTGATACCGGGCGCATTGTCATCAGCATGGGCGGCGCCCTGCATAAAGAAATCCAGGGCTTTGCCAAGCTCGTCCTCCAGGTGCACGTCCAGGCCGCTCAACCAGGCCATGACGGCCCCAAGGTATAGGAAATGCAGATAGTGCGCCAGGCGCTCGGCCGCAGTATCACGCCGGAGCTCTCCGGCCTGTTGTGCCTGTTCGATGAGTTGCACGTACAAGGGGAGCATGTCCGAACTGGTCTGCTGCTCCATGCCATCGCGCACTTGCTGGAAGCGGAAGCGGATATACGGCGCCGCATACTGGCGATGGTGTTCCCACCAGTTGGCCGAGCCATGCCACAGCGTTGCCACGCGTGCGACGAAGGACTCGCGACTCAGAACGTAGTCCTCCACCGCCGCTTGCAGGTCTTCCTCGAGTTCGTTGTGCATCCAGTGCACCAGCACCGCCTCTTTGACGGGGAAGTGGTTATAGAGCGTGCCTCTCGCAACATCCGCCTCTGCCGCGATCTGTTCCATCGTGACCGCTTCATAACCGTCGCGTTCAAATAACGTATGCGCGATGGCAGCGATGCGGTCACGCGTCTGCTTTCTTTTACGGGCAATGCGATCGTCTTCGCTCATGGCAGTTGCGACTTAATTGGACATTGTCTAGGATTGTACATTGTCCAATCTCGCAAGGGGAAGTCGTCGATGCGCGCAAGGAAGGAAGTTCCCACGGTGGTCATCGGGGCTGGGCTGTCAGGACTGGCCGCCGCGCTTTCGCTGTCTCGTCGTGGCATCCCGGTGATGGTCGTGGAGGCGCAGCAGAGCGCGGGCGGATGCTGTTCCACCGAGCTGTCCGACGGATATACCTTCAACAATGGCGCGGTATACGTGGCCGTGCCCTCATTGCTTCATGCTGCCTTCGGGCGCCTGGGCCTGAGCTTCGATGAAGAAGTCGAACTCGTCGGCATAGCCAGGCCCCACGCGACTTATCTGGACAATGGCACTGCAGTGCACCTCTCGACAGCGGAACACTCGTACGTGGACGGCGCCGACCACCACCGCCGCACGCAGGCGCTGCGGGACGGGCTGGCCAAGCTACGGGACGATTGGCGTCCGATCTACGCAACCTTGGTCCGCGACGTGCTTCCGGAAGAACCGTCGCTGCTACGTACGATCGGCAAACTCTGGAGGCACCTGCCGCGAATGGGCGGGCACGTAAACGGCCTGATCGCGTCCTATTTTCCGGACGGGGATCTGCAGGCTGCTGTCGCGTCCACGTTGCTCTACACGGGCCTCGCACCCGACCGGCTACCGGCGACACAGATCATCGGCTTGCTGGCCTTGCTGGAGGAAGGCTTTCACCTGCCGCGCGGCGGCATGGGCGCCATTAGTGCTGCCCTGCTGCGAGCCCTGCAGGGTCAATCCGTCTCGGTGCGTTTCGGTACCAAGGTCAGGGAAATCGTCGTCAGCGACGGTCGGGTGCATGGCGTTGTGCTAACCGACGGAGAACACATCCCGGCCTCGCACGTCGTCGCCACGTGTTCGGGATTGGGTGTCGTGAAGAACCTGCTGCGTGCCGCCGATATCCCGCGAAGCCTGGCCGCAAAGGCGGATAAGGCTCCGTTGTCACACAGAGCCATCTCCATCCAGATCGGATATTCCGGTGCTGCGGCAGCCGACGCGTTCATCGTCAACCATGTACCGGCGATGGAAAAACAAGGCGCCATGCACGTTCCGAGATCCGACGTCCCGCCATGGATTGCGTACACGCAGCCTACGCGGGTGCTACCGGAACTGGCACCAGGAGGCAGGCATATCATCGAGCTGTACGCGCCCGCCAGCGATATTCGCTCGGTATCCGAATGGAATCCGGCATGGAGCGATTCGGCACTGGAGAGATACCTGGACGCGTTGCAGAAGCGAGTCCCCGGCATGGCCATCGAAAGGACCCGCGTGCTCGACCCGCAGGACTTTGCCCGGGAACGACAACTGTATGAGGGTGCGCTGTATGGAATTGCCCCGGGTTCTCCACCCCACCGCTTCCTTCCGCATCGGACATCGATCAGCGGGCTATACCTGGGCGGACAGACGACGTTCCCGGGCTATGGCGTGCCGTCGGCAATGCTGTCTGGCATTCAGTGCGCGGAGTCGCTGGTTGCGGACTTGTCTCGGTCGAGCTGACTTCATTGTCCAGGGTGCGCCGGCCAGGCGCGCGGACGCCTGGGAAAGATGCGAGACGTCAGGGCGCTGCGCTGTTCGAGCGCTGCTCCCGGGTGTGCACAGCCGTTGCAAGGGGGATCCACTGCAGATCCCGCCCCACGATCACCTTCCCCGAAAAGCCCTTGCTGGCTGACTCCCACCGACTGGGATCGTTGTCGGCAGGCGCGAGATGGGACAGAACAAGCGTTTTGACGCCAGCGGCTTCCGCCACGGCGCCCACTTCGGTCGCCGCGGTATGGGAATGCACCAGGTGGTGCGCCTTAGCCTCTTGTGCGGGGTTTCGAGGCTTTGGATACAAGGCGTCAACCCACGCGGTGTCGATCACTTCGTGCACCAGTATGTCGGCACCGCGCGCCAGCCTGATCAGGTTCGCATGCGGACTCGTGTCGCCGGAGAAGACAACGGAGCCGTGAGCCGTATCGAACCGGTACGCGAATGCCGGAAATACCGGTGCATGGTTGACTAACGTTGCTGTGACCTTGACGTTCTCGTCACGGTAGACCTCGAAAGGTTCCATCACAGGGGCGGGATCGCGGTCAGGATCCACCCTGAGACTGGCCGGCAGCGCGATGTCCATCACGTCGACACGGCTATGAGGATTCGGTTTGCGACTATCCAGGATGTTGTCATTGATGTCCGCCGCAAAGGCCCGATAAAGCGCCTCCGTCATGGCAACGGTGCCCGGCATCGGCTGCTCGGGGGCAACGATTTCCGACACCCCTTCTTTGCCTCCACTCGCAGGCGGCAACTTCCCCCGTGGGCCCGGACCGAACACCTTGAGTTTCTGACGTCGCTCCGCCAACCCGTCGGATGCACCGAACAGTACCAGCGACGGATAGTCCACGATGTGGTCCGCATGCATATGGGTGATAAACGCGGCCCGCAGCGATTCAAGCCCGCGCCCCGGCGGCGGTGCTCCCAGGCCCGCCTGGAAATAGCGTCGCAGCCATCCCGCTCCGAAGTCGACAAGGTAAACCTGGCCGTTGACTGCCAGGGCGGATGAGATGCCCGCCGATTGCGAGCCCCGCCATGATGTCCGACCGCCTGCCGTTCCCAGAAGGACAAGATTGGGACCAGGATCGGCCAACGATGGCGTCTTCGGTTGGCTGGCTGGATCGGCATGGGAAGCCGAGGCCAGAACGCCGAGCGCCACCGTGGCCGCGGCACAAAGTTGACGAAGGTAGAGAGCCCGGCCAGCCAGTACCCGGGTTAGAACGATAGGCATATGTTCTCCGAAGGAAGGTTTAGTGGTGGCGTACCGTCATTCCGGCTTTACGCCGGCATCGGCAATCACCTTTTCCCAACGGAGCTTCTCGGCCTCGATGAACTTCGCGCCTTCCGGCCGCGACATCGGCATCGGATAGGTGCCCAGATCCTTGAGCCGATCGACAAATGGTTGCTGCTTCAAGGTCTGATTGACAGCCGAATTGACGCGATCCAGCACTGACACCGGCGTTCCCTTTGGCGCAAAGATCGTGAACCATCCCTTGGCCACCAGCCCGGGCGCGACATCCTTTGCAAGCGGAATGCCTTCCAATCCCGGCAAACTGGCGTCCGACGTCACGGCAAGCGCCTTCAGGCGTCCGCCACGCACCAGAGGCACCAGCGGCGCAATGCCGTCGACGTAGACGGGGATATCGCCCTTGACCACCGCCTGGATCGCCTGCGTCGTTCCGCTGAAACTAACCTGGCGGAACCTGGCCTGATGCAACTGCCCCATCATTTCCGCCGTGAGATGCGGAACAGAGCCACGCGTCGGACTGCCGATCACAACATCGTCCGGCCGCCCTTTGGCGTCCTTGATCACCTCGCCAAGGCTCTTGTACGGAGTGGCCGGTCCCGCCACGAACATCATCGGCGTGTACGCCAGCGTGGCAGCCACTTCCGTATCACGCTGGATATCGAACTTCGCTTCCTTGTACATCACCGGCGTCGTGACGGCCGCCGCTGCGTGAAACAGCACGAGCGTATAGCCATCGGCCGGAGCCTGCTTCAGCGCGCTCATTGCGACGATGCCATTGCCACCGGGCTTGTTCTCGACGATGACCTGTTGCTTCCAGGTATTCGCGAGGCGCTCGGCAACCTGGCGCGCAATGATGTCCGGCGCGCTGCCCGCGATGGATGGCACGAGCAGCCGAACCATCTTGTCGGGGTAGGTGCTGGCTGCGGCCGGAAGCGCCATAGCCAACAGCGTCAATGCGAGAAAGGGGCGTTTCATGTTGTCTCCGCGTCTGGCGTGCCGGCGACCCCATCGTCGCGGCACTTATTTGATACACAATCAAATAAGCATTGTAGTTTTATTGACTGCATCTCAAATAAGGAGATACCACTAGGGACGCGGTACTGCGCGCGATCTACCCCCTCGGGCGCTAAGCGGAACGAACGCTTTTCTTCCTTGCAGGCTTTGCGTCGCGTTGCCAGGCTTCGATGCCGTCAAGGGTGATGCGCAGCCCTTCCTCGAACGCCGTATCAGACGACAGTTGGGAAAACGACTTGCTCACGAAGCGCGCGCCGGGATACTGCTCGGCGGAGACGGAATCCAGCTTCTTCTGTATGAAAGCCTGATGGTATGCCGGTAGCTGGCGTGAGGCTTCCGCCATGCTTGCCGCAACCAGGTACTGGGCGAGCAAGTGGTAGCCCAGCGCGACCTGTTCGGCGGAAAAGCCCCCCTGCATGATGGCCGACGTCATGCGGTTGAAGAACTCCAGGCCGTAATCGGTTTCGCCCGGTTGCACATCCTGGAACAGGCGATACCTGTTGTGCGACGCCACATAGTTGCTGACGCCCGGATTTTCCACAGCGACCTGGAAGCTGAGGCGCGCGATGCGCTCGACATCCGCGCGCCAATCGCCTGTCAGCGGCGGAATGCGCAGCGTGCGCTGGCGATAGTAGTCGTTAAGGACGCCCGAAACCAGTTGATCACGGCCACCCAGGTAGTAGTGAATCAGCCCGGGCGCCACGCCAAAATCCTTGGCAAGCTGGACCATCGAGATCTGGTCCAGCGGCACCGTTTTCGTCAACTGAATCGCATGCTGCAGGATTGTGGTGCGGCTGAGCATCGGCTCGGCACCGATCGGCGATTCTGTCTTTGGCGGACGGCCACGGCGGCGCGGTGCCGCGGTGGTCGTTTGCTGGGGGGCGGCCTTTGAGACGGGCGACTTGCGGGCGGCAGGCATGAGCGTGGGAGGATGGAACCAGCGAAAATTGGTAGTCTGCCAATTCTATCCGCTAATCCCGTTGACGCCATCGTCCGCATCGCGTTATGCCGACGCGGCCACCGGTGCCCCCTCCCCTGGCGCGCCCACGCTGTATCGCCCGAGCGACAGGACGAGCATGGCGGAGATCACGAGCATGCAAGGCAGCACAAACAGCGGGACATCGTAGCTGCCATGCCGGTCAAACCACGCACCCAGGGCAATGGGTCCGATGACCGCGCCCAGACCGTAGCCAGAGAAAGCGATACCGAACAGCGAGCCGAACGACGAAAGCCCAAAATATGACCGCACCAGGTAAGAGATCAGATCCCCCTCGGCGCCGATGGTCAGGCCGATCAGCGTCGCGGCGATCAGGAGCGCCGTGTAATCGTGCGCCCCGCGCAACAGGAATACGCCAATGGCGCCACCAACAAAGAAAACGCTCGCTACCAGCGGTGCATGAATCCGGTCGATCAGCAATCCCGTGAGCAGACGGCCGACCAGTAGTCCGACACCCACCATTGACGCGCTCCGCGCGGCCATGGCCGCATCAAATCCGCGATCTGCGAACAGCGAAGGAAGATGTGGCCCCAACGACAACGTGGCTGCCGAGCTCAACACAAAGACCAGCCAGATCGCCCACAGACGGTAACTGCGCAACGCTGCTGCCAGTGGAATCCCTTGCGGTGCGACTGTCATCGCATGCATTGCGTTGCGCGTGCCAGGGAATCTTTCACGCAGAAGACTGCAAGCTACCAGCGACAGCAGGACCGAGCCGATGCCCAGTCCGACGTAAGCCATACGCCAGCCGAAGCTCGTCACCAGGAACTGCGCGGTGATGGGCAATATCACCGTACCGGCACCGAGGCCGCACATCGCAATCCCCAGGGCAAGACCCAGGCGACGGTCGAACCACTGTGGCAGCACCGCGAGGTACCCCAGCACCGACGTCGCCGCGCCGGACACGCCGACGACGATCGACAGGGCGACCCACATCAGCATGCTGCCATTCTGCAGCGCCATCGCCGCGGTGGCCAGCCCGAAAACGATTGCCGAGCAGCCGATCACCCGTCGAATGCCGAACCTGTCCATCATGGCGCCGACGATCGGGCTGACGATTGCAAGCCCAAACATGGACGCCGCGTACGACAGTGAGGCCTGCGAACGTCCCCAACCGAACTCGTCAGCCAACGGCCTGACGAAGACGCCGGCCGTGGCATTGAACAAGGGCGCGTAACCGGCCAGCATGCCAAGGGCGGCGCCCAGGATCACACTGGCGTAAATCCGGCCCGATACGCGGGGCAATCCCGTGGGGGCGTTGTGCATGGTCTCGTCTCCGTGGTCGGGGCACCGCTTCCGTGAGCGCCCGCCCTATCGTTGTGGGTACGTTTAACGCAAACCGGTCTGGCTGCCCAGGTAGGCACCGGCTCCAGGTGCCATGGCTTCCAGACCGAGCCTGCGCAACATCTGGCGTGCGGTACAGGCTGCCGTGGACGTCACCGGGATGCCCAGCGAGTCCTGCGCGGCCTCGAGCGCCGCGAGCGATGGCATCTGGACACAGGCAGACAGCACCACGGTATCCACACCCCTGGTATCCAGGCGCTTGACGTCCTCCAGCAACTGCAACGGATCCCGCTCGCCGACTTCCAGATTGTCGAGAATCGAGAAATTAATCACGTCCTTGACCTCGATGCCCTCGTGCTCGATGTACTCGACCACGGTCTTGGTCAGGGCATCGCTGTAGGGCGCCATCAGCGCAATCCGGCGTGCCCCGAAATCCTTCAGTTCATCCACCAGCGCTCCCGCCGACGTCATGATCTGCGGACGGTACGGCGCGTCGCCGATGACTGCGCCCAGATCATCGATGACCTGGCGGTGATAGCCGTGACCCATGCACATGGTCGCCACCAGGCACGCCGTGCTCATCACGTCGACGCGGGCGTCCGCCAGTTCGACGGCGCAGCGGCCCATATCCCGGTTCATCCTCTCCAGCTCCTCCGCCACCACGCGATGCATGCGGACGCGGCTGGAGTGGAAGCTGAACTGTTCCGGCCGTACCTGCATGCGAGCGTTGAAGATGGCCGGCACTTCGCGCTCCATCGTGATATTGGAGCTGGGCACGATTTGCCCGATTCGATACTTCGACATTGATGGTTTCCAGAACAGTTCAGAGAGCTGGCGACAGGAAGCGGTTGAGCACTGCGCGCAGCGAAGCGGGGATGGGAGTGCCTTCGCGTCGGTCCAGCCGTACGCAGATCGGCGAGAACATCGCGTCGAAGACCGGTGTCCCATCCGGACGCCGGGCCATGCAGCGAATATCGAACGACCTGGTACGGATGGCTTCGACGCTGCAGCGGATGTCGATTACGTCGTCGGGCCAAAGCGTCCCGATGAATTCGAAACGCATCGCCTTGCATGGCGTTCCCACGCCATGCCCTTCTCCCAGTCTGCCGTTACCGCCGGCCATGTGGGAGGTGTAGAGACCGACAGCCCCTAGCAAGTAATCGGTGAAGCGTCCGGTGTAAACCACTCCCGCCGGGTCACAATCGCCCCAGCGTACCGTTCGCCGTACCACAAACGGGGTCTCACTGATGACGTACTCCGTGGCGCGGATCATGACTGCCCTTGCGCCGCCACCGCCGTGACACCGCTGGCGGCGAGTTCGGCCATCAGGGCCGGAAACTGTGCCCGCAACCGCTCGGCGTCAACCCGGCCCGTACGGGTCATGAAACGGAATACGAACTCGTGCGGCGTGGGAAGCTCCATCCACTCGCGGATGCGCTCGTACCAGTTGTACGAAGCCTCGGAAGCACTGATCAGTTTGGCCTTCTCCGGCTTGCGAACGGCCTCGTATTGCTCCAGGGCCGCGGCGACATTGCCGGGATTGGCCACAATGGCGTCCGCCAGCGCCATCGCGTCCTCCATGGCAATCCGGGTACCCGATCCGATCGAAAAATGGGCGCTGGTCAGCGCATCGCCGATGAGCACCTGGTTCCCGACATGCCAGTTGGCATTCAGAATCACCGGAAACTGCCGCCAGATCGAATTGTTGGATACCAGGCCGTGCCCGCCCAGCTCCGGAGCAAAGACGTTCTCAAACAGTGCCTGGCGCGCTTCGGCACTCATTTCTTCCATGCCAAAGTCGACCCACGTCTGATGATCGCACTCCGCCACGAAGGTGCTCATCGAATCGGAATAAGGATAGTAGTGGGCCACGAAATAGCCGCCTTGGTACTTGCGAAACACCAGCGCGGGGCTGGCGAATGGCTTCGCCACGCCAAACCAGGCGAAGTGGTTGGTCAGCGTGCGGCGGGTCGTGCCAAAGGCGGCCTCATTGGCCGTGCGCACTTGCGAGCCGATGCCGTCCGCCCCCACTACAATGTCGGCGTCCAGCGCATCAAAGTCCGCGATGCGTTGGTTGCAGGTAACCCGTACCCCCAGCTCCTTCGCACGCTCCTGGAGCACCGAGAGCAGGCTGATACGCGGAATCGCACCACCACCCGCGCCGGGCTTCTTCATGACAATCGGATGTTCGTGGCTGATGATCGAATGCTGGTCATTGAATCGCATCACCTTCGCCAGGCGATCCACCACCAAGGGGGAAGCCGAGCGGAGGTTGGACAAACCAGTATCCGCAAGAACCACGCCGAAACCAAAGGTCGCATCCTCCGGATTCTGCTCGAATACATCGATGTCGACCTCGGCCATCCGTTCCTTCAGCAGGATCGAGAGGAACAGGCCCGACGGTCCGCCGCCAATGATTGCGACCTTCATTGCGCGTCTCCCGGAGCGACCACCAGGGCATCCATGTCGAACTGGCGAATCTTGCCGGCCAGCCCGCCCGTCAAGGCGCCGTACCACACCGCTGGCTTGAAGCCGAGTTCCTTGCGCCGGAATTGCAATGCCGGATTGCCATCGATGCGTACATAGCCGTTGCCCAGCGCTGTGGTCTTGTAGCCTTCCGTCTTGCGCGCCACATCGATCAACGGCGCAAACTCGGGCACATCCAGCACATACACCGACGCCTTTTTGCCATCAGGCACGGCCTGCTCGATCCGTTCGGCCTTGCGCTGCCAGACAGGTTCGATGGAGCCGAAGGCCGCGCCCTTGTCGCGAGCGCGTTCGAGTTCAATGGCGGAGTCGATGGTGAAAGCAGCGTCCTGCCTGTCGGCGCTGCTGAACGGGCGGACCTGCCATGTGATCTCGATCGGATAGCCGTTCGGATCGTTGAAGTAGATCGATTCGATGACTTCGTGGCGGATCTGATAGCGCAAGGGAATGCCAACCGCCTCGACCCGCTGGCGCCACTGCAGCAATTCCGCCTCGTCGCGCACTCGCCATGCGGTGTGCGTGGCGCGGTCCTGGTAGTGCTCGCGGACGGTCAGCCAGTCGGGACGTTCCGTACCGATGTAATAGAAGAACGCGATGGTGCTGCCGTTGCCGCTATCGAAAAAGAAGTGCAGGAAGTCGGCATGGTTGTCGGGACCCCAGCCTTTTGCGGAAATCGCGTGTACCAGAGGCAGGCCAAGCAGGTCGCGGTAGAAGTGCACGGTCTCTGCAAGCTTCCAGGTCGGCCGGGCCGTGTGATGAACGCCGTGCAGTTCAACAACGGGGGCGTTCGCTTGCGCGCCTTGGGTGGATTGGTTCATGTCTCGTCCTTCTTCACTTCGCTTGTTCAACGGTGTTCTTGTCTGCTTCCGCGCGCAGCATCTGGACGATGCGGTCACGCAGCAGCACCTTGCTGAGCTTGCCCGATGCGGTCAGTGGAAACTCGGGAATGATCTCCAGCCGCTCGGGCCATTTGAACTTCGCCAGGCCGGCCTGCTGCAGGTATTGGGTCAGTTCGAGCAATGTCAGGCCCGCTGCGGCCAGCGTCGGCTTCAACATTACGAACGCACATACCCGTTCGCCGTACACCTTGTCCGGCATGCCAACGACAGCCGAGGCCATGACCGCAGGATGCAGGTTGATGACGTTCTCGAGCTCTTCGGCGTTGATCTTCTCCCCGCCGCGATCGACCACATCCTTGATGCGACCACGGAAGAAGTAATAGCGCTTGCCGTTCACCACCTGCGACGACATGAGGTCGCCCGATCGGTAGAAGCCGTCAGAGGTAAAGCGCGTGACGTCCTCCTGCTCTGACTTGTAGTAGCCACGGATCGTGTAGGGACCGCGGAACAGGGCCTCGCCAGTCTCGCCTTCGGCCACATCGTCTTCCGTACCCGGATGGACGATGCGAACCTCATCTGCGTCAGACACCGGATAACCAACCGACTCCTCACGGATTTGCGCCGGATCGTCCGGGCGCGTGAACATGATCACGCCTTCGGTCATGCCGAAAATGTGATGCGTGGGCGAGCCCGTGAGGCGTGTCAGGTTGGCCCCGTTCTTCGGGGCAATGAACGTGCGCCGCGCCTTGTCCGTCGCCGTGCCGCGAACCAACTCCGGCGCAATGCGGTTCAGGATCGGCCCGGCCACGCCGAACCAGGTCGGTTCATAGTCGCGGACCAGGGACTGCAACGTGTCTTCGCCGATATCCGGCGCCACCGTCACCTTGGCGCCGCAAAGCAGAAACGGCCCGAAGAAGCAGCCCATGTTGAGGTTATGCATGTACGGCGTGGGGAAGAACAGCACGTCGTCCGGGCCGTAACCGTTACATGCGGCCACCGCACGCATGTTGTACAGATATTCGTTCTGGAAGCGCGGAATGATCTTGGGCACGCCCGTGGTGCCGCCCGATAACTGGAACACGGCCGCCTGGAACGGCTCGTGCCTGACCTCTGACAGGATCTGCTGCGCACGCCCCAGCGACATGTCGCGAATCAGGTCAGCCAGCAGGACGGCACGGCCCCGGCGCTCGCCGCGAGCCTGCAGGATGAACTGCAGGCTTGGCACTTCGGCCTGCATCTCTTCCGCAAAGGCCACGTCATCGAACTTCGGATCATCGCCTTGCACGAAATGCAGACGGGCCTCGCAGAGGTTGCCGAGGTAGCCAACTTCGAGCTTGCGGAATGCCTGAAGCGAGCACAGAGGAATGATGCCGGCCTTCAGGCAACCGAGGAACGCGAACAGCAACTCGTTGCTGTTGCCACATTGAAAGATGGCCCGGTCCAGCGGCTTGAGACCCAGGGCGAGCAAGGCGGCACCCAGCCGGTCCGTCTGTTGATCCAGCTCTCCGTAAGTGAATTCACCCTCGGGACCTACCAGCGCCAGACGGTCATGATGTTCTAGAAACGATTGGCGCAGGGCTCCGACCAGCGTCTCGGCCGTGAGGTAGCCCTCGCCCACATATCGGCGAAGACGATCTTCATCGGGGTAGCGCACGCCTTCCAGCAAGATGGACGGGCGCACATGGGTGGGTTGCAGCATGTTTTGTCTACCTCTATGTATATTTGTGGTCCAGCGTAGTGCGCTCAGACCATCGTTTCGCGCAGCCATTCGACGATGTGCCGGCCGGCAACTTGCTGCCCGGGCTCTTCTTCGCGGCTCAGTGCCATGCCGTGGTGATTGCCGCGCACGCGGATGTGGCGCTTGTGCTGCGCCGGAATCTGATCGTAGATGGCGCGGATATCGGCGGGAAAGGTGCACTGGTCGCCGGTGTATTCAAGCAGCAGCGTCGGCTGATGCAGCGCGCCAATGGTCTTGTCCAGTGACGCATTCGACGACAGCCCGGACCATGTGGAAAGCCAGGACTCCGGCGTGACGACACGTCCAAAGCCCACGCTGCCCCAGTTGGACACGAACGGGTCCTTGCCCCAGAGCGAACCGGTCTTCCGGTCAGACGGGTCCAGGGAGATGTCCCAGGAACGCAGATCGGCATCGGTACGCCAGACTTCGAAAACCGGCGCGTGGGCGGCCAGGCGTCGGTCGGCATCGGTGCTCGAACCGGACTTCACCTGTCGACGCGCTTCGAGCTTGGCACTCAGCATGGCCTTCGCCCGGGCGTCGATGCGGGCCACACGGTCGACCTGCGCGGCGCGGTATCGTTCGATGAACGCCGGTGCATAGGTTGCCTTCCCCGTTTCGACATCGAAGCCATTGCCCCTGGAGAAAGGGTCAAGCGCGGGGTCTGTCTGCAGCGGGTCGTCTTCATCCGTGACCGACGGGTCGATGCCGCTCATCAACAGCTTTCCCTGACCTGGATGGGGCGATACCAGGATGAAAGCGTCCACCTCCGGCATATGCAGCTCGCCCAGATTGGTCGGGCGGCCGCCCGGCGTGCGGGCGATGCGCATTTCGCGTGGCGTCAGCGACTGCAGGTTGTAGAACGTGTACAACCCGGCGCCACCCGAGTTTCCGAGCAGCACGATCTTTTCATAGCCGAGCTCGCGCAGATGCGTCATGCCGGCAGCAACGTCGAACAGCGCGATCTCATGCTCCAGGCGCAGGTCGTTGCCGATGGACCGTGGACCCTGCACCCAGCAGGCGCATCCGGCATCGAGCACAAATGGCACGAGGTAATGGGTAATGGCCATCTCGCGCGGGTGCATCAGGGAGACTACCGTCTTCTCCTTGCCCGTCACGCTGAACAGAAAGCCGAGCGTACGCTGTCCGTCGGCCGTGCCAAGCGCATACGGCACCATCTGATACGGGCGATCCATCAAGCGGGAGTCCCATGATGCACCCCGCATCCCTGCCGTCACCTGCGGCTTGTCTTGTTCAGTCACTGTGCCTCCTTCGTAAATGCCACCGTCTCAATAATCTAGTCATTATTTGATATGCTGTCAAATAATTCCGTATGTCCGAGGGGACTGCCCAGAACGTGAAACAGAGTGTGCCGCGAAGGCGGCACACTGCCAGACGCTACGTAGCCGGCAGGTCTGGCAACAACGATCAGAAGTTGTGCCGAAGGCCGACCACGGCGCCGAACTGATTCGCGCCTGGCACCACGGAGCCATCGTACCCATTTGCAGCCAAGGCGGAACCTCCCTTGTTCAGGGTGTATGAGGCCGTCAGATAGGCATCCGTGCGTTTTGAGAACCGATAGTCAGCCGACATGACGATCGACATGGGATCCTTGGCCGAGGTCCGGTCATTGGTCTTGTAGACCGCGCCAGTCAAAGCGAACGCCTGACCGAAGTTGTAGGTCGCGCCGGTCCAGTACAGGTCAGTGCGCGACATCGACGCCAGCAACTGGCTGACGAGTCGGCGGTAGCCGAAATAGGCAGTCACGGGACCGAAGTCTCCCGCGATGGCCGCTACATAGCGTCGCTCAGTCGCGCTGGCCGTGGCCACCGATCGCCCGTTCAACTGGTCATAGACGGCGCCGAAACGTATGTTGCCCATGCCATAGGAGAAGCCGGCGCTCATCTCACGGCCCACACGACTGTTGCCAGGGACCTCGCTGCCGTTTGCGATCGTCGAGTCAACGCCAAAACTGTATAGCGCCGATGCCGTCAACCCGCCGAACTTGCCGGTGTATTTGACGGCGTTATCCGTTCGTCCGGCGAGCCAGGAATCGTGTGAGAACGACGAGTACTTCGGCGCGAAGTACATCGGGTCGAACGGAATAATGAGATCGAACGTCAGGTTGTGATGGCGTCCCATGGAGACCTGACCATATGGCGTGTCGAGGCCGACGTAGGCACGGCGCCCGAACAGCCTTCCGCCCTGAGCGGCCATGCCGGAATCGAGCACCATGCCGCCTTCGAGCAGGAATACCCCCTTCAGTCCGCTGCCCAGATCTTCCACGCCCCGCAAGCCCCAGCGGCTGCCGGCGATGTTGCCCGAGGTCATGCGCACCAGGCTTGAACCTTGCCTGGCGGGATCCGGTACATGGTTCAGATATTCGATACCCGCATCCGCAACGCCGTACAGCGTGACAGATGACTGGGCGTGCGCGGTCGCACCGGTGGCCAGGAGCACACCGGCGATGGCCAGGCTTCGTGTCATTTCTCCTCCGTAATTTGTCTTCGATCGCGGCCATCAACGGCCTGCGATGTGCTGTCTTTTGCGGGCCGCCATGGGGGCATGCGCACCGCATAAATTGACACCAGCACAATTAAATTACGTTGTTTTTGACACCCAGTCAAATAATGGTTTTCCCGAGCCGACCTGAACCAGGGCTACCGGCCCGAGCGACAAAGCGGCGTGAGCACGCGCTAGAACATTGCCGCAGGCGCTGTCGCTTCTTCAGGCATCGTTTGTGCCCTGGGCTTGGTGTTCGCTGCGCTCGTGCTCGCCACCGCCCTCACCTCCGCCACCTCCCCCTCATGCGTATGGTCCACCACCGCCACCTTGGCCAGTTGCAGCGACCGCACGCGCTGCCCGGGCAGGCCGAAGCTGCGCGCCAGTTCATCGATGCGCAGCGCAGGCAGCGGCTTGCGCCGGTCCAGGCCGGCGAAGCGATACTGGTTGTAGAGCGCCCATGACAGCAGCACGATGCCGTTGAACAGCCCCACCAGCACGTAGACCGTCAGCGTGCCCATGGTAGGCAGCAGCGCGGCCCAGAACGGCACGCCGGGGCCGGCGGACGCTTCCTGCAGGATGGCGCGGATGCCGCTCGCGCCCAGGTAGAAGAAGCCGACCCAGGCCAGCGCCGAGAGCACGGCGTCGAACAGCCAGCGCAGGCGCGAGCCGCGGGTACGGATGATCATGGTTTCGGGTTTCATCACGACCTCGTGGTGTGGATGCCCCGGTCGGGGCTGGTCCAGCGCGCGCGCTGGCGCCGGGTCTTGAGCATGACCTTGGGAAAGGCCAGCAGCGTGGTCAGCATGCCCACCATCCAGTACGCCAGCGGATACCAGATGATCCAGTACAGCGTGCGCGCCAGGCGCGGCTCGTAGCGGCGGTCGATCAGCACGCTCAACCCGAACTGCAGCAGGCACACCGCGGCCAGCACCATGCCGGTAAAGCCCGGCGGCATCAGCTTCTGGATGCGGATATTGGGCGGCAGCTCGATGAAATGCCCCAGCGCCCACAGCAGGATCGACATGGCGAAGGCAAAGGCCCAGCCCGCCGACAGGCAGTACTCCGCCATCAGCGGCCACAGCCGGCGGTGGCGCCAGATCCAGATCGACCGGACGTTCTTCATGAACACCTCGGCGCCGCCCTGGGCCCAGCGCAGGCGCTGCTTGAGCAGGCCGCGCACGGTCTCGGGCATCAGGATCCAGCACAGCGCGCGCGGCTCGTAGAAGATCGACCAGTGGTCGCGCTGCAGCTTCCAGCTGATGTCGATGTCCTCGGTGATCATGTCCAGGCTCCAATAGCCCACGCGGTCCAGCGCGCGGCGCCGGAACGCCGCGACCACGCCCGAGACGGTGAAGACCTGGCCGTAGACGCGCTGGGTGCGCTTGATCAGGCCGATGATCGACGAGAACTCCCCTACCTGGATCCGCCCCACCAGCGTCGAGCGGGTGCGGATGCGCGGATTGCCCGTGACCGCGCCGACGCGCGGATTGGCCACCATCGGCGCGACCAGGTACGCGGCCGCGTCGGGGTCCAGCGCGGCATCGCCGTCGATGCAGACCAGGTATTCGCCGCGCGCGGCCAGCGCGCCCATGCGCAGCGCCATGGCCTTGCCCTGGTTGTGCGCCAGGTGCACCACGCGCAGGCGGGGATGGCGCGCCGCCAGTGCGTCCAGCAAGGCGCCGGTGCCGTCGCGCGAGCCGTCGTTGATGGCGATCACCTCGAAGTCGGGATAGCGCTGGGCCAGCGCCGCCAGCAGGGTTTCCTCGCCATTCTTTTCCTCGTTGTAGCACGGCACCAGGATCGAAATGAACGGCTCGCCGGGCACCGCGGGCGCCTCGCGTTCGGCGGCCCAGCGCCACTGGCGCTCCCAGTGCCACCAGAAGTACAGGCCGCCGGCGATCCACAGGCCGGACATGAACAGCGGATAGAAGAACACAAAGGCCAGCAGCAGGTCACCGGTGGCAAGGGCGGCCAGCGCGAACGGCAGCGCCAGCGCAAGGCACAGGATGACCAGGGCAAACAGTCGTTCGATCATGGTGCGGGGTACCAGGCGTTGGACAGCGCCGGCCGGATCAGCTCGAGCCGGGGCTGGTTGTTGTGGAAGTCGTCCGGGTAGTAGCCGAAACTGCGCGCGCCACGGCGCTGCAGGCGCTGCATCCAGCCGGCCAGCACCGCGCTGTCGACCGGACGGGCCGCGGGACCACGCCAGTCGCGCGCCTGCAACTCGAACACGGTGCGCCGCAGCGCGCCCGGGCGCTGCGCGATGGTGTCGACCATGCGGTCGAGCCATGCGTTCTCCTGGCCGGCGGGCACCTGTTCCATGTACGGCATCGCCATTGGCGCGGTCCAGTCGTAGGCGGCGAGGAAGTCGTCCAGGTTCTGCGCGAACCATGCCTCGCTCTCCGGCTGCAGCACCGGCAGCGCGAAGATGTTGCGCGCCGTCTTGATGGCCGGCCCGCGCACCTCGCGCACGCGCGCGGTCAGCTCGTGGGTAAAGTCCACCAGCGCCCGGCTCTTCATGCGGGTCCAGCGCTGCATCTGTTCGGGGCTGGCGCGCAGTTCGGCGATCGAACCAGGCAGGCCCGCGGCGCGATACGCGGCCAGCGCCGGCGCGCTGGCATCCTCGAAGTCGCCCAGCAAGGCGTCGTCGTGGAACAGGATGCCGTCGAAGAAGGCATGGCGCGCCAGGTCTTCATAGAGGTCGCCGATGCGCGCCCGGGCCTGCGGATCGAACGGCGACAGGCGCCGGTACTGCTTCGGGTCGACCGCCGCGGTGCCGGTGGCGGAGTCCCAGCGCGCCACGCGCGCCAGCGACGGGTCGAGGTCGAAGCTCAGCACCGGCATCCACGCATACACCTTGACGTTGGCGCGGTTGTCGAGCTGCCAGGCCACCCGGTTGAACAGGTCGGCGCGCACCGGCAGCCAGCGATTGGGGAAGTACACCGACCTGACCAGTCCGTCGCCGTCGTCGTCGGAGAACGCCTGCAGGAACACGGTGTCGATCTTCAGGTCGGCGATGCGCTGCACCAGCAGGCCCAGGTTGCGTTCGACCTGGGCGGGATCGGGGTCATAGACATAGTCCAGGTCCACGTGCGCGACGCGCATGCCGTTGGGCTCTTCCATCGCGACCACCGAGCGGGCGAAGCCGCGCAGGCCGGGATCGTCGCTGAGCAGCAGGCGCGCGCCCGACATCATGCGGTCCACCGTGGCCAGCCCGTCTTCCAGCGTCAGCGCCATCTGGTAGCCGTTCTCGGCGACGACGCGCAGCGCCGCGCCGCCCTCGGCACCGTACGGCCAGATCCACACGCGCACCGGCTTGCCGGTCACGGCGCGCACCTTGGCGGTGATGCGGGCCACGTCGGCACGCAAGCGCGCCTGCTGCGCGGCATCGCTTTCATAGCGGCCGGTGCCGGCATCGAAGACGCGCACCGCCGCGGCCGGCTCGGTGTTGCCCTGCGGGTTGGCGCGCACGCCGTAGTGCAAGGCATCGGTATGCGCGCCGATTTCCACCAGGCCCGACGCGGCGATCTCGCGCACCTGCTGCCAGTCGAGCAGGCGCTCGCGCGCCGTCGGCGTGCCGCCGAAATCCACCGGCTGCCCCGGCGGGGTATCGAGCCAGCTGCCTACCGGCGCCAGCACGGCCGGCCAGCGGTAGGCCTTCAGGATCGGCAGCACGCGCGTGTAGAAGCTGCGGTAGCCGTCGTCGAAGGTCAGCAGCACCGCGCGCTCGGGCAGCGGCGGCCCGCCGCGGCGCGCCGCCAGCACCTGGTCGACCGAGACCGCGCGGTAGCCGTTCTCGCGCAGCCAGGCCAGCTGGCCGACCAGGTGGTCGGTGCGCACGCTCAGGTAGGCCTGGTCGGGGTCCTTGTCTTCGACGTCGTGATAGGCCAGCACCACCACATGGTTGCGCGGCCACGGCTGCTCGGCGGCCGCGGCCGGGCGCTGGGCGGGCGGCGTGAACACCGGGATGTCCTTGGCGCAGGCGGCCAGCAGGCACGCGGCCAGCGCCAGCCAGAGCAGGCGGCAGGCGCGCCGCAGGGTTGCGTTCATGGCTTGCATTCCTGTTCAGAAGCGGTAGGTCATGTCAAAGACGATGCGCAGCTCGCGCTCGCGCTGGCCGTCGTAAGGGCGGCTGGTGCCGGTAACGGTGGCGCCGACCTCGAACACGTCGTTGGTGCGCAAGCGCTGGCCGTAGCCCACCAGCAGGATCGCGCCGGTGCCGAAGCCGCGCTGGCTGTAGGCGCCGGTGCCGGCCAGGAACTGCTGTTCCCAGACGGTCTGGTAGCGCCGGTACAGCATGTGCGTCAGGCGCACCGACGGCAGCACGGTCAGGTCCGAGCGCGGGTTGTAGTACGGCGTGTCGGCGCGGCTATTGCGCGATGCCCACAGGTCGACCAGCAGGTCGGCCTTCAGGTGCGGCGCGGTATAGAAGCGCTGCACGCCGGACACGCCCGCTTCGAGCCGGTCGTTGCCGTCGCTGAAGCGCGACGGCGCCACGGTCAGCATCCATTCGCTGGCCTCGCTGCGGCGCCAGCGCGCGTAGGCCTGCACGGTGTCGGCATAGATGCCGTGCTTGAGCGCCTGCAGCGGCGTGCCGGTCGAGCGCAGCGCCGCCGACGCGCCCACGCGCCAGCGGTCGTCGATGTCATAGTCCGCGGCGATGCGCCCGCCCTGGCGTGCGCCCTGGCCATAGCCGTGCAGCGACAGCTCGCCCTCGACGGTCAGGTCGCGCACGCGCCATTGCGCGCCGGCGCGCGCCCAGCGGTAATCGACGCGGCCCTCGTCGAAGCGGCCGGTGGCATAGCCGATGCCGCCGAAGGCGCGCCAGTCGTAGTTGACCGGCGGCGTGTACAGCACCGCTTCGATGCCGAAGTTGCCGTTACCGACCACGGCGCTGTCGTTGGCCAGCCCGCGGTAGCCCTCGATGCGCAGCTCGGCCTTGTTGTGGACCTGCCACTCGCGGTCGAGGCGCCGCGCGGTGAGGTCTTCGGGGAAGCGCGCCAGGGTGTCGTCGCGCAGCAGCTCGGCCTGGCGCCATTCCTGCAGATCCAGCGCGGCGTGACCCTGCTGCACCTCCACCGGCAGGCTGCGCGGGGTCAGGGTCTCGGCCAGCTTCAGCTCGCCCTCGGCCGCGCGCGGCCAGCCGCGGGCGCGGTAGACGTCCGCCACCGCGGCGCGCAGGCCGGAATGGCCGGGTGCCTTGCGCACCAGGTCTTCCAGCCTCTGCTGCGCCGATTCAGTGGCGTCGGCCTGCAGGTCGGCGCGGGTGGCGGTCTGCTCCGCCTGCAGCCACAGGTCGTTGGGCTGGCGCATCGGCTGGCCGCGCACCCAGCGCCAGCGCGGCTGCTCGGTGCTGGCCTGCGCCACGGCCTGCGCGGCGGGATCGAAGGCCTCGGCCTCGGCGTGGGCGTAGTAGAGGCCGGTCTGGGCCTTGAGCCGGGTTTCGGCATCCAGGCCCCGCGGGTAAGCGTCGCGCACCTGGCGAAACAGCGGCGCGGCCTGCTCCGGCTGGCGCAGGTACAGGTAGGCGGCGGCGACATCTCCCAATGCATAGGCCGGGACCTCGACGCCCTCGGCGCGCAGCGCCTCGTATTCGTTCACCACGTCCTGCATCCGGACCCGCGCGTGCAGCGCGGCGAGGCGGTCGATGCGCGCGCGGCGCAGTTGCGGCGCGGCCGGCGGCGCCAGCGCCTGCAGGGCGGGCAGCAATGCGTCATAGCGTGCCAGCGCGCGATCGGCAATGGCAAAGCGCTCGGCCTCGGTGCGCGCCGGCATGTCAGCCAGGCGCACCAGCTCGGCCGCGGCATCGAGCTCCAGCGCCAGGCGCGCGCGCTGGTCGAACAGTGCCGGGTGCTCGCCTGCGACGCGCAGCGCCGCCTCCGGCAGTCCCGCGCGCTGCAGCGTGCCGACATATTCGCGCACGACATCGGCGCGCTGCGGCGCGCGCAGGTACGCTTGATCCGCCTCGAACAAGGCGGCGTACGGCTCGCCGGCGCGCGTCTGCGCGTAGGCCAGTGCCAGGCGGATGTCGACGGCGACGGGATCGCGCTGCACCAGCGCCTGCCCCAGCGCCACCGCCTCGGCGGCCTGGCCGCTGTCGGCCAGCACCTTCACCTCGCCCAGTGCGAACACCGCTTGTGCAGGGAAGCGCTGCCGGCCTTCGCGATAGCGCGCCAGCGCCTCGTCCCAGCGTCGCTCGTCGCGCAAGGCGCCGGACACGGACGCCAGCACCTCCGGCGGCAAGGCGCGCGTTTCGTCGAGGTTGCCATAGGCTTCCAGCACTTCGCCCGGCCGTCCCGCCCAGCTGGCGATGACGATGCGGTCCCACGCGGCCCGCTGGTCCGACGGTGCGCGCTCGCGCAGCATTGCCAGCGCGGGCGCATAGTCGCCGGCGCGGGCGCGCAGGATCAGTGCGTCATAGTCGGAACTCGCGTGCGCGAGTGCCGGCAGCCAGCACATTGCCGCCAGCCCCGCGGTCAGTCCGGTACCCAGCGCGGCCCGAGCGCGCCGACGCCTCCCCTGCCGCCGCAGCGCCCCGTCGCGGGCACGCTCACGGCGCTTCATCAGTGAATCCATGGGATCCGCAGCCTGTCTCTGTGTTGCCCAAGCTGGCGCCGCGCACCGATGACACAGGCGCGCGCGGGCTTGAGCTCCGTTATCGGCTTATCGCATGGCGGCACGAGGACACGGAACCCGATCGGGCCTGGCCGGGTGCGAAAACCGGCAGAACAGGCCTACGGGATCCGGCGCGGCACCGAGGAACTGCGCCGGATGGCCATTCGCAGCGGGAATGGCGTCGTGCAACCGCAGGGGCCGATAAATCGGGCTGCGTTGCCGCTAATGCGAAGGCGATTGTAAGGAGAGTGCGGCGGACAGATTGTTAATTTTCGCAAACGAATTGGTGATTGCATGAATTATCTCAATCACTAATTCGTTTATGTCGCGCACGAAATATCCGGATGCGGTTGCGCGATACGGAGCCTGGCGGGCCTGCAATGCAGCCCGCATCCCCAGAGCAGGCAAGGCTTTCACGGGAATTTGCACACGCCGCTTGCGCTATCCAGATTCAACAGCTTTCCGCCGATCGCAGACAATAAATCAATGCGTCGATGGACATCGCTCTAGCAATAATTGATTATGATTTTAATGTCATAACCCAAACAGGCCAAATGGCGTTTATCCCCCGATCAGGGGATGGAATGGGATTTTTGCCTAATGAATTTCGGGAATTGGCGCCGGGAGGACGGTGCCTGAAATATCTGGGGGACTGACTTCGTGGAGGCGCCGGCCCTCTCCCTCGCCCCTCTCCTGCAGGCGGGAGAGGTGTGAAAAAAAACATGCTCTCAGGCGGGCAGGCGCAGTGTCGCCTGCAGGCCGCCGCCCTCGCGATTGGCCAGTTGCAGCGTGCCGCCCAGCGCCTGCGTCAGCTGCAGCGCGATTGCCAGCCCCAGGCCGGTGCCGCCGGTGCCGCGGTTGCGCGAGGTTTCGACGCGGTAGTACGGCTGCATCACGCGCTCCAGTTCCGCCTCCGGAATGCCCGGGCCGCGGTCCTGCACGGCGATCTGCAGCCAGCCATCGTCCTGCCGTGCCACCGCCAGCGTGACCTCCGCGCCGAACTTCAGCGCGTTGTCGATCAGGTTGGTCAGGATGCGCCGCAGCGCCTGCGGGCGTGTCAGCAGCGGCGCGCCCGCCTGGCCTTCGATGGCGATGGTGTGGCCGGCGTCGAGGTAGTCGCCGGCCAGGCTGTCGAGCAGCGCATCGGGATCGATGCGGGCCGGGGTCTCGGTGCCGCCCTGCAGGGTGCGCGCATAGGCCACGCCTTCGCGCACCAGGTGCTCCATCTCGCGCAGGTCGTGGTAGAGCTTCTGCTGCGTGGGCGAGTCTTCCATCAGGTCCACGCGCAGCCGCATGCGCGTGATCGGCGTCTGCAGGTCGTGCGAGATCGCGGCCAGGATCTGCATGCGCTCATCCAGGTAGCCGGCAATGCGGGCCTGCATGGCGTTGAAGGCGGCGGCGGCGTGGGCCACCTCGGTCGGCCCGGTTTCGGGCACGCGCTGCGCCTTCAGGTCCGGCCCCAGGTTCTCGGCGGCGCTGGCCAGCTGGCTGAGCGGACGCGTGACCACGCGCACCGCCAGCCAGGCACAGGCCACCAGCAGCGCCAGCTGCGCCGCCAGCATCGCCAGCAGCCACGGCGAGACCAGCGAGCGTTTGGGCCGCACGTCGATCGTCAGCGGGCTGCCGTCATGCAGCCGCAGGTGTACCTGGAAACCGCCGCCCGGCTGGGCGCTGGCCGAGACCGGATAGCGGCCCTGCAGCGCCTCGGCAATGGTGTCGACGGCCTTGCGCGCCAGCGGCGCGCGCGGCGGCTCGCCCGGCGTGCCGGCATCGAGGCGGTAGCTGTAGTTGTCGCGCCGCACCCGCTCCAGCCAGGGCGCGCGCTGGTCCGCCGGCAGCATGTCGAGCATCGCCACCGAGCTGGCCACGTCGCGCTCGAGGTTGCCCAGCATCAGCCGGTCGGCGGCGCTCTTGCGCTCCATCATCACCAGGCTGTACGACAGGCTCTGCGCCAGCACCAGCCCCACCAGCAGGATCACCATCAGCCGCGCGAACAGCGTTCGCGGCCATGCCAGCCCCTTGCGCGCGTGCCCGTTCATGCGCGCTCCTGACGGATTTCGACGGCAGCGCTGAAGACATAGCCGCCGTTGCGCACGGTCTTGATGTAGCGCGGCTCGCGCGCATCGTCGCGCAGGCGCTGGCGCAGGCGGCTTACCAGCAGGTCGATCGAGCGCTCGAACAGTTCGGCGTCGCGGCCCTGGGTCAGGTTGAGCAGCTGGTCGCGCGTCAGCACCCGCTGCGGGTGGTCGACGAAGACGCGCAGCAGCCGGTATTCCGCGCCGCTGAGCGCGACGATCACGTCCTGCTCGTCGATCAGGTGGCGCGCGTTGGTGTCCAGCCGCCACGGGCCGAACGCCAGCACGCTGGCGGCCTCGGTGACCTGCAGGTTGGGTGGCAGCATGCGCGTGCGCCGCAGCACCGAGCGGATCCGCGCCAGCAGTTCGCGCGCGGCGAAGGGCTTGACCAGGTAGTCGTCGGCGCCCATCTCCAGCCCCAGGATGCGGTCGGCCTCCTCGTTGCGCGCGGTCAGCATCAGCACCGGCAGGTTGCGCCGCTCGCCCGCGCGCAGGTCGCGGCACAGCGCCAGCCCGTCTTCGCCGGGCAGCATCAGGTCCAGCACCACCAGGTCGACCGAGCCCTTGTCCAGCGCCGCGCGCATCTCGCGCCCGTTGGCGGCCAGGGACACGCGCATGCCGCTGCGCTCGAGGTAGGCGGCAACCAGTTCGCGGATTTCGCGGTCGTCGTCGACGATAAGGATATGGTCCTGCGGGGTCATGGCGGGTCCCGGAATCGAAGAAGGAGAAAAAGAAAAAGCGGTGCGGCCGGCGCTGCCAGGGATGGCAGTCGCCTGGCCCGGTGCCGCCATTATGCGGCGCTGGCGGCGCGCTTTGTATCGCTGTGTATCCGGGCCGGGTCCGGACAAGAAACATTGCACAGCGGGCCGGATGCGGAAACAACGCGGATACGCCGGGACGGTGCAATGCAGCCATACCAATCCGGGAGTCCACCGCCATGATCGATGCCTACCTTGCCTTTGCCGCCGGCGTGCTGACGATTGCGTCGCCGTGCGTGCTGCCCGTGCTGCCCATGCTGCTGGGCGCTTCGCTGGGCGAAACCAGCCGCCTGCGCCCGCTCGCGATCTCGCTGGGTTTCGTCTCCGCCTTTTCCGCGCTGGGCATCGTCTTCGGCGCGCTCACCAGCGCCTTCAGCGACGCCCCGGGCGTGGTGCGCAACGTCGCCATCGCGATCCTGTTCGCCGCAGGCCTGGCACGGCTGTGGCCGGCCGGCTTCGGCCGCCTCACGGCACCGTTCGCCGCGCCATTCGCCGCGCTCACCGACCGCGCCGCCGGCGCCGGCAACCGGGCCGGGAATGGCCTGGCCGGCGGTTTCGTACTGGGCATGACGCTGGGCGCGGTATGGACCCCGTGCGCGGGCCCGGTGCTGGCCTCGATCCTGGCGCTGGTGGCCAAGGCGCAGGACCTGCACCGCGCCGCCGGCCTGCTCGCCCTGTTTGCCGCCGGCGCCGCGGTGCCGATGCTGGGCATCGCCTACGGCGGCCAGTTCGCCACCACCCATGTGCGCCGGCTGGCGCGCCATACGCCGCGGCTGCAGCAGGCCTTCGGCGTGCTGGTGGTGGCCACCGCCATCGCCATGTACTTCCAGTACGACACCCTCGCCGTCGCCTGGCTGACCTCGCTTTTCCCCGCCACCCAACCTGGAGCCTGAACCATGTCCCGCATCCTTCGCACCCTGTTTGCCGCAGCCGCCTTTGCCGCCGCCCCCCTGGCGATCCAGCCCGCCGCCGCAGCGCCCGCCGCGCCCGCCAATTACGGCACGGCGCCCGAGTTCGCCGGTATCGGCAAGTGGCTGAATTCCGAACCGCTGACCCTTGCCGGCCTGCGCGGCAAGGTGGTGCTGGTCGACTTCTGGACCTACAGCTGCATCAACTGCATCAACACCCTGCCCCATGTGCGCAAGTGGTACGACAAATACCGCGACCAGGGCCTGGTCGTGGTGGGCGTGCACACGCCGGAGTATGCGTTCGAGCGCTCCGCCAGCAACGTCCAGGCCGCGCTCAAGCGCTTCGACATCCGCTACCCGGTAGCGCAGGACAACGCCTATGCCACCTGGAACGCCTGGCGCAACCAGTACTGGCCCGCGCTGTACCTGGTCGACGCCAACGGCAACGTGGTCTACAAGCACTTCGGCGAAGGCCAGTATGCCGAAACCGAGGCGGCGATCCAGAAGGCGCTGGCGCAGCGCCGCTGAGCCCGGGAAGCCGCCATGCAGGCGGCTTCCGGGGCATCCGCCTTGTCTTCCAGCGCATGGGAGTTGATACAAATTGTATGCAATCTTTGTATCACGGTTCGCTGATCCCTGTTATTCTTGCACGCCTGTTGAGGCGGGATGCAGATCCTGCCCGCCTCGCTCGCGGAGCTGCCGCACCTGGCCCGCGAGCGTGCACGAGGGCGCCGGGTTCCCCGCCCGGCGCCAGAAGAACAAGACAGCCCGGAACATCCGGGCAGACGACAGGAGACTCGAATGGCGCCCTTGCTGTTCCAGGTGGAAGACCGTCCCCCACGGTTGACGACGTTCTTGCTGGCGCTCCAGCATCTGCTGGCCGCGCTGGGCGGCATCATTGCGGTGCCGCTGGTGATCGGCGGCGCGCTGCGCCTGCCCTCCGACCAGGTGGTGGCGCTGGTCAATGCCGCGCTGCTGGGCTCGGGCATCGTCACCATCATCCAGTGCAAGGGCGTGGGCCCGGTCGGCATCCGCATGCCGTGCGTGATGGGAACCAGCTTTGCCTTTGTCGGCGCGGCCATCAGCGTAGGCGTCGAGCACGGCGTGGCCGGCATCCTGGGTTCGGCGCTGGCGGGCTCGCTGGTGATGATCCTGGGCAGCTTCTTCATGCCGGCGATCCGCAAGCTGTTCCCGCATACCGTCACCAGTGTGGTCGTCACCATGATCGGCCTGTCGCTGATCCCGGTGGCGATCGACTGGGCCGCCGGCGGCCAGGGCAGCAGCCGCTACGGCGCCCCCGGCAACCTGGCGATTGCCGTCGCCGTGCTGGCGCTGGTGGTGGCGGTGGTGCAATGGGGCAAGGGCATGCTGTCGGCCTCGGCCATCGTGGTCGGCATTGCCGGCGGCTACCTGCTGTGCCTGGCGCTGGGCCTGATCGACTTCACCCAGTTCCACCAGGCGCCGGTGTTCGCGGTGCCGCAGCCTCTGCACTTCGGGATGTCGTTCCCGATCTCCGGCATCGTCGCCATGTCGATCGCCTTCCTGGTCACCATCGTCGAATCGACCGGCACCTTCATGGCGCTGGGCTCGGCCACGCAGCGGCCGGTGTCGGGCAAATGCCTGTCGCGCGGCATCCTGTGCGACGGCTTTGGCTCGGCCTTCGCGGCGCTGGTTTGCAGCCCGCCGCTGTCCACCTTTGCCCAGAACGTCGGCGTGGTGTCGCTGACCGGCGTGGCCAGCCGCCATGTGGTGGCGCTGACCGGCGTGATGCTGCTGCTGGCCGGGCTGTTCCCGGTGCTGGGCGCGCTGGTGGTGACGATTCCGCAGCCGGTGCTTGGCGGCGCCGGCCTGATGATGTTCGCGATGATCGTTTCCGGCGGCATCCAGATGCTCAGCACGGTAAAGTTCACGCAGCGCAATACGCTGATTGTCGCGGTGTCGATCGGCTGCGGCCTGGCCGTGACCTTCCGTCCGGAACTGCTGGCCAAGCTGCCCGCCTTTGTCCACGAGGTGTTCGGCTCCGGCATCACGGTGGGCTCGCTGTCCGCGGTGTTCCTGAACCTGCTGCTGCCCGGCGGCAAGGAAGCCGCCGCCGACGAAGCCGGCCACGGTACGGTCGGCGAGGCCGCCTGAACCCCGATACTCCACACGCCGGCTGCGCTAGCGCGCGCCGGCGGCCATGGCTGGCTTCAGCAACAGGTAGGGATTGATCGCCCCGCCCGCGGTGTAGATGCCGTAGTGCAGGTGCGGCGGGGTGCCCCGCGCATTGCCGGTGGTGCCGACATACCCCAGCACGGTGCCGGCGGCGATGATGTCGCCGGCACGCACGCCGGCATACCGGTCCAGATGGGCGTAGTAGTGCATCTGCCGCCCCGGCCCCATCACCCACACCACGTTTCCCCCCAGCTGGTTGGTGCCTACGCGCGTGACAATGCCTTCGGTGGCCGACACCACTTCCCGGCCACGCGGCGCGAAGATGTCGATGCCTTCATGCTTGCGCCCGCCGGAACGCGCGCCGTGCCAGGTGTCCCGCAGCGCCCCTGGGGCAACCCCGGTGACCGGCATCGGCAGCGTCGCCGGCGCGGGCCGGGCGGACAGCCGGGCCGCGTAGATGGCGCGCTCCAGCGGCGGCTGCAGCCACGGCCAGGCCAGCCAGCCCAGGCCGATCCACAGCGCCAGCCACGCCAGCCGGCGCACCAACGCGAGCACAGGGGGAAGGAGATGCGAGGCGGCCATATGCCTTCGACGGCGGCCTGGCATGCAAATTCCCGGCCCTCGCCCCCTTTATGAGCCGTACGCACCACTTCCGGCCGCCGTGCTGGCCGAACCATCGGCGCCGTGGCCGGTCATAACTGGACCGTTTTTCATTGCAACAGGAGAACCCATGGACTGTCCGGTGTGCCCGCAAACCCAACTCGTGATGTCCGAACGCCAGGGCATCGAGATCGATTACTGCCCGAAGTGCCGCGGCGTCTGGCTGGACCGGGGCGAGCTCGACAAGATCCTGGAACGCTCGGCAGCGGCCGCCCCGCAGCAGGCTCCGATGCAGCAACCGCCACAGCAGCAGGCCCCCATGCACAGCGCGCCGCCACCGCAGGGCTACCAGCGCGGCTACGGTGATCGTGACCGCGACCGCCACTACGAGCGCGAGCAGAAGCATTATCGGAAGAAGAGCATCTGGCACGAGCTGTTCGACTAAGCCGGCCGGCGATTTGAAAGAAAGGGCGACCGTGGTCGCCCTTTCCTCGTTTACGCCCCGCTACAGCCCTGCCGCGAGGCCGTCGCCGCGCGGATCGGCCGCGCCATACATCACGCCGGTGACCGGGTCGATCAGGATCGCGCCGGCATGGCCCATGGTGTCGGTAAAGGCCTGCACCCGCTTCACCGGATGCCCGCGCCGCGCCAGTTCCGCAGTCACCGCTTCCGGCACGCGGCCCTCGATCTTGAGATCGTTCGACGACACGCCCCAGTTGCGCCCATAGAGCAGGCGCGGCGCATTGACCGCGTCCTGCGGCGACATGCCGAAATCGACGATGCGCGTCACCAGCGCCGCCTGCGTTTGCGGCTGCCCCTCGCCGCCCATGGTGCCGTAGACCAGGAACGGCTTGCCGTCCTTCAGCAGCAGCGCAGGGTTGAGCGTATGGAAGGTGCGCTTGCCCGGCGCCAGGTGGTTCACATGCGCGGGATCGAGCGAGAAGAACGCACCGCGGTTCTGCAGCAGCACCCCGGTGCCCCTGGGCACGATGCCCGAGCCGAAGTCGTGATAGACGCTCTGGATCATCGACACCACGTTGCCGTCTTTGTCGGCGGTGCCGAACCATACCGTATCGCCGTGCGGATCCATCGGCTTCACGTCGGCGCCGGCGCGCAGCATGCTGATGCGCCCGGACTGGGCCTGCCCGTGGCGCGACGACAGCAGCCGTTCCAGCGGGATCTGCACGAAGTCCGGATCGGCGAGGTAGCGGTCGCGATCGGCAAACGCTTGCTTGGTGGCCTCCACCAGCACGTGGTAGTAGTCGGCCGTGCCCTCGCCCAGCGCGCGCACGTCGCGCTGGTCCAGGATGTTCAGGATCTCCAGCGAGGCAAAGCCTTGCGTGTTGGGCGGAACGTTGACGGCCTGGTAGCCGCGGTAGTTGACGGTGATCGGCTGGACCCAGTCGGCGCGGTGGCGGGCAAAGTCGGCCTGGGTCAGCACGCCGCCGTGCGCCTGCAGGTCGGCCACGATCTTGCGCGCGATCTCGCCCTGGTAGAACGCGGCGGCACCACCGGACGCAATCTGGCGCAGCGTGCCGGCCAGGTCAGGCTGGCGCAGCGTTTCGCCCATCCGGTAGGCCGACCCGTCCGGTTTCAGGAAGGTCTGGCGAAAGCCGTCGAAGCGCTGCAAGGCGCGGAATTCGGTGTCGGCCGGGTCGAGATTGACGCGGCTCCACGACGCCAGCGACGCCGACACCGGGAACCCGCCCTCGGCATGGCGGATGGCGTCGGCCATCAGCTCGGGCCATGGCAGGCTGCGCCCCATGGCCTGGCGCGCGTACTGGTACGCGGCTTCCCAGCCGGCGACAGTGCCGGGCACGGTGATCGCCGACAGGTAGCCGCGCGCGGGAACCCGGTCGAGTCCCTTGTCCCGGTAAAGCGCGATGGTGGCGCGTTCGCCGGCGCGGCCGCTGGCATTGAGCGCGCGCACCTCGCGCGTGCGGGCGTTGTAGATCAGCCAGAAGGCGTCGCCGCCGATCGAGTTCATGTGCGGGTACACCACCGCGATGGTCGACGCCACCGCGATGGCGGCATCGACCGCATTGCCGCCGCGCTCCAGCACGCCCAGCCCGGCCTGCGTCGCCAGGCGGTTGGAAGAGGTCACCATGCCGCCGGTGGCCATCGGGTTGATACAGGTCGAAGGCGTGTCGCAGTACTTGCCGGCCTCGTCTACGGCCCATGCCGGCGCGGCGGCCAGCGTCAGTGCCGAGCACATGCCGGCCAGGCGCAGAGCGGTGAAGAATCTGGTGCGGTGCATCGCAGGCTCCCTGGGTAACACAGCGAAGTTGCATGCCGGAGCGGACGCAACCGGCACGAGCGGTAGAGCGGATTGCCCGGATTGTCTTGTGGGGCGAGCGCAAGTTAGCCTGCGCCAGACAATCTGGCTAACGGCAAAGTCGCATCCGGTGTCGGCAATCGGACATGAGCGGACCTCCGCCGCCGCGCTGCCCGTTCCGCCAGTGATCGCCCACCACTACCACCGGACCACGCATGCCTGCCCATGATCCCGCCCTGCGCGCGCTCGCGCGGCTGCCTCGCCCGCTGTACGGCCACATCGAAGCCCTGCCCAACCGCGTGCTGGGCTACCGCCACCGGCATCCCTGGTGCCAGTTCGCCTATGCCTTGCAGGGCGTGCTGGAGGTATGGACCGAGCGCGGGCGCTTTGTCGCGCCACCGCAATGGGCGGTGTGGATTCCGGCCGGCGTGGCGCACCGCGTGCGCTGCGCGACGGGCACGCGCATCCGCAGCCTCTACCTGGACAACAGCGTCGACAACAGCGTGTGCGCCGCGGCGCGGGCCCGTTGCCGCGTGCTGACCGTCAGCCCGCTGCTGCGCGAGCTGATTCGCACCTTCAGCCACCTGCCGGCGGAATACGACGAGCGCGGCGCCGACGGGCGCCTGGCGCGCGTGCTGATCGACCAGCTTGGCACCGCACCCGAAGTGGAATTCATGCTGCCGCTGCCCGCCGACCCGCGCGTGCGCCTGGTCTGCAATGGCCTGCAACGCCATGCCGACCGCGACACCAGCCTGGCGGCATGGAGCGCGCGGCTGGCGGTCTCGGGCAAGACCCTGACGCGGCTGTTCCAGCGCGAAACCGGGCTGACCTTCCGCGCCTGGCGCCAGCGGCTGCGGCTGCTCGACGCCGTGCCCCGGCTGGAGCGCGGCGAAGCCGTTACCGAAGTGGCGCTGGATTGCGGCTATGAGTCGCTGTCGGCGTTTATCGCGGCGTTCCGGCGGCTCTACAACATGACGCCGGGCGAGTTGTCGCGCGCCAACCGCGTCGTTCCCGCGGCCAGTTAGCGAACGCCGTCAGGCACGCTTGCGGTGGCGCCGCGCCGCTTCCGTCGCGGCGTCGCGCAAGGCCGGCGGCAGCGCGCGCAGCTCGGCCGTGAAGAAGGCCCGTTCCGCCGGACGCAACCCGGGCAGTTGCCCGGCCAGCCGCTCCACCGCCGCGCATGCGGCGGCGGTGGCGCCCTGTTCATGGGTCAGGTACCAGGCCGATTCCAGCAGCAGGTTGGCCAGCTGCAGCGGCGCCAGCCTGACGTGGCCGGCGTCGTGGTCTTCCAGCGCGAAGGCGGCCACGGCGGACCAGCGCACGAAGCCCCTGGCCGGCGCAAACGGCGCATGGAACGGCCGCAGCGCCTCGACCGCGTCGGCCACCGAAAGCGGCCGCTGCCGGCGGAACATGGCCATGCTGTCGCTGGCGCTGGCCGGGCGGTCCAGCGGCGGCGCATCGGGCCCGCAGCTGCCGCGCGCGATGCGCAGCAGGAAGATCGCGTTCCACGCCGTGCCTCCGCCAACGCCAAAGCGGTCGCAGATCCATTCCGACAGCCCCAGCCAGCGCATCGCCTGCCGCTGCACGGCGCTGGCGGACAGGCTGCGCCCGCCATCGATCAGCCCATGGCGCCAGAACAGCCACAGGCTCAGCCCGATATTGGCCGCGGCATGCTGCACGGCATCGACCGAATCGGCCTCGTAAGCGGCCTGCAGCGCCACCGAGAACGCGTCCAGCGCGCGCTGCGCCGCCGTGGCCGCTGCCGCATGCGCGGGGCGCATGGCATCGGCCTTGTGCAAGAGCGCTTCGAGGTTCAGCACCTCGAAGCGCACGCGCGGGTTGTAGCGCACCACCAGGCGCAGTTCCGCATCGGCGTGCAGGTGTTCCAGCCCGGCGCGCGCACCCTCGCCGTCGCCGCGCGTATAGCGCTCCCAGGCGCGCACCACCTGCGCCATGGCCTGGAACGCCGGCGTGGCCGCGCCCGCGTCGGCCGCCTGCGCCAGCCGGTCGAAGCGCCGGAGCGCGGCGCGGCTCTGGTCGAGGCGCCCGCAGCGACGCCACGCCTGGCTTTCCTTCAGCAACGACAAGGCCTGCTGGAAACCGTCGCCGGCCAGCCGGCGCGCCGCGCCGAAGGACTCCGCCACGGCAAAGCCGTGGGCGCCCGCGTGGCCGTCCTGCGCGCTGCGCATGGCCTGCGTCAGCTCGCTCCAGAAGGCCATGTCGCGCATCACGTAGCCCGTGCCATCGCGCTGCGCAGGCGGCACGGGATGCGCCCGGGCCGGAAAGCCGAAATGCCGCGCCAGCGCAACCGGGCCCAGCGTGCGGCCATTGGCGACGAAGCGCAGACGGCGCGCGCTGGGGGGAGCCAGCCAGAACGGCCCGCGGCTGCGCTGCGCCGGGTTGGCCGCGGCCGGATCGCGCGCGCGCTCAGCGCCCCATCCCACCACGATGCCCCAGCGCGCGAAGTCTGCAAACGCACGCGACACCAGCATGCGCAGGTTGGCCGCCGCGGGGAACGCGCTGCGTACCGCGGCGGCGGTGACCATGCCCTCGCCGCTGCGATGCGCATGCCAGGCACGCGCCAGCAGCCAGACCGACTGGTAGCGCGCGGGCTGGCCGTCTACGCGGTAGGGACTCGACACATCGATATGGATCGGGGCAGGCGAAGCGGACATCAATCTGGAAGGCAGCATCAGTGGCGACGCCCGTCATGTTACGCAAGTTACAGGGCACGCGGTTGGCGCTGCGCAAGCCCTCTCCTATGCTGCGCATCACGGTCCGGGCCCGGATTGTCATTTCCCCAACTTCCCACGCATAACCATGAACAATCGTCTTGCCCGTCTGCTGACGCCGGTGGCCTTGAGCCTCGGCCTGCTTGCCGCCCACCTGCCCGCGCTGGCCGCGCCAAAGGAAGCGTCGCTCGACGCCGCGGCACTGTTCCGCCAGGCCGAGACCACCGGCACCATGGTGATCTACGACCTGCGGCGCGAGCGCATGCTGACCTACAACCCCTCGCGCGCCGCCACGCCGTATTCGCCGGCATCGACCTTCAAGATCATGAATTCCCTGATCGGCCTCGAGACCGGCGCGGTGGCCGACGTCGACCACGACAAGCTGCCGTGGGACGGCAAGGTCTGGCTGGTCGGCGGCAAGGCCGTGCTGCCCGAGACCTGCAACGCCGACGTGCCGTTGCGCGTGGCCTTGCCCAATTCCTGCGTGCCGGCCTACCAGGCGCTGGCGCGCCGGGTCGGCAGCGCGGCCTACCAGCGCTACCTGAGCGCGTCGCACTATGGCAACGCTGACAGTTCCGGTCCGGTCGACCTCTTCTGGCTGAACGGCAAGCTGCAGATCAGCGCCTACCAGCAGATCGATTTCCTCAAGGGCCTGGTGCAGCGCACGCTGCCGTTCTCGCCCGCCACCTTCAAAGCCGTGGACGACATCACCGTGCTGGAGCGCACCGCCAATTTCACCCTGCACGGCAAGACCGGCTGGGCCAACTCGGCCAAACCAGCGGTGGGCTGGCTGGTCGGCTGGGTCGAGCGCGGCAATGACGACTACCTGTTCGCACTGAATCTGGATCTGCTGCGGCCGGAACATGCCAGGGCGCGGATGGAGATTGCGCGCGCGGCGTTGCGCAAGGTGGGGGCGTTGCCGGAGTGAGACCGGCCTGGCGCTGTAGCGCTGCAATGACTGAAGCAATTTTAGGATTGCGCTGATTTACCGCAGTGCATTGGACCTCTAGCTTGACTCGGCCGGCGATTCCCGCGTCTTCCAGCCCTGCTTGTCGCGGGAACCTGCCGGCGTCCGAGCAACGGGACGGCCAGGACCGTCCCCATCCAGAGGTGAAATCCAATGAGACAACTGGTCATGCCGGCAGCCCTGTCGGCTATCGCTGTACTGGCCGCATGTGGCGGCGGCGATGACGGCACAGGCAATGCGGCGCCACAGACGCCGCCATCTGACAACAAGCCCGCGCCGGCGCCAGCCCCAGCACCCGCACCGTCGCCTGCACCGTCGCCTGAACCTACGCCAGCGCCCGTACCCAAGGGAGAGTTGCTGCCAAGCCTGAACGCCCCGCAAGCGGGCTCGACCGCCGCGGTAGGCAATGGCAGCGAAGGGATCTGGGTCAGCTTCGCGACGACCACGCTGGTCGGCCCCGGCGGAAATTTCGTCCAACCGCGATTGCTGGGCGTGCTGGGAGGCACGTTCCAGTTCTCGGGTTCGACCTGGACGCTGGGCCCTGGCACCTTGTATGAGACCGGACTCGCCATGCCGGTCACCGGGAGCGGCACCATTACCCCCGGCCAGCGCCTCGATGGCAGCTTCGTCATTCCGCCGTCCAACGATGCCAACGATCTGTCGGGCACCTACCATGCGTCCAACGCGCTCGCCGTGGACCAGGCCGCCATCGCCGGCAGCTGGAAGCAGAGCGGCTTCGCCATGCAGATCGACGACGCCGGCAATGTCACCGGCACCCATACCAACGGCACCCGCGTGTGCGACCTCCAGGGCACGGCCACGCTGGCCACCCGCGGATCGGCCAAGAACATGTATACGGTGCGCATGGTCGCCCAGGTCTCGACGCAACCAGGCACCACCGGCTGCTCGCTGTCGACCGGCATCCCGCACAACGGCCTTGCCGCGCTGCGACTGATGCCGGCCAACGGCGAAATCGTCGTGAACAGCAGCACGCGCTATGTGCGCACGTTGGTGATGGTCGCCAGCACCGGTACGGGCGGGTACTTCGCCACGCAAATGTCGAAGCCAACGCAGTAAGTGGGACTCCGGCGGAGCGGCGACCGGCACTCGCCGCCCGCCCCCACGCGGCAAGAGCCGCCAACCGTCCGCTACGGCAGGAACGGCGGCGACAGCAGGCGCAGGCCCACCGTAAAGAAGCGCGCGCCGGTGCCGCCGCCGAACACGTTGCCATAGGTGGTGTCGACCTGCACCCGGTCCTGCACCACCCAGAAGCGAAAGCCCGCCTGGAATGACGGCTTGCCGCGGTTCTCGCCGAAGGTCTCGGCGATCAGGAACACGCGCGGGTGCAGCTGGGTCTCGGTGCCCACGCCCCAGGTCATGCGCGTCTGGCGATTGCCGGTGTCGCGGTTGGCGCCCAGGTTCAGGTGCGCGACGAAGCGGTCGTCGGCGAACGAGAACGACACCGGCACGTTGACATAGAGGTTGCCCAGCACCTTGCCGGGCTCGGCATCGGGATGGTGGATCACCCCGCCCGACAGCGCAATGCCGTAGCCGTTGGTTTCCAGCGGCTTGAGCAGGGTCTTGGCCTGGAACTGCACGTTGGTGCCGTCCCAGCCGCCATCGACGCGCTGCAGCGAACCGCCCAGAGTCAGCTCCAGGTTGCCGGTGGGATTGCAGCCGGGCAGCGCCCACAGCTCATTGCCCCCGGACTGGAACTGCATCCACGATTCAAGCTGGCAGGCTTTGGGATCGACGATGCGGGCGTCGTCGGTGATAAGCGGCCGCGCCGCCAGCGCCGGCCGGCAGGCCGCGGCCACGATGGCCACCGCGGCCAGGCGTACGAAGAACCGGTGCCACACCATTTGGCAACCTCCTGAGCAAATACAGCCATATGGCTGGCGACGATACACGCCGGCCATGACAAGACATCGAAAGGCAGCAAGGGAGGTCGGGCACCGGCGGCCGCAGGCGTGGGCCTGGCCGCATGGGCGTGGCAGCGCCGGGCGGCGGCACTGCAGCGAAAGACCGCAGTGTCTCAGCGCGCCGGCGCGTCCGGGGAATCTCCCGTTGCGCAAGAAGGACTGGGACAACTGTCCACGGATAGCTCCGTTGGGAAGAACGCGGCGCAGTGTAATCCCGGCCCAGGGTGCGGTCAACCCGATCCATGCGCCACGCGCATGGCGGCATGCGGAGATATCGCTACCGCTCGCGCACCACCCTCTCCTAACATCGTCGGCACCATCTGCCAGGCCGGTGCGAGACGCAAGCGCCCGGTCCCCGCCCCGGCAGCTGCCACCGAGGAGGAAGCCCCATGCCAAACAGTGCCGCGCCAACGAGCGCGCCGTACGTGCCGCCCACCCGGGCGGCGCCCGCCATGACACCGACGATGCAATGCTGGCAGCGATCCCGATGCAAGGGCTGACCGCCTACTGCCTGCTGACAGCATCAACGGTGCTTAAGGCAGGCGTGATCGACGCCTTCCGGGCGCAGGCCATGACCGGCGGCATCCTCGGCCAGTATGCGTGCGTACGCCAGTTTCCGGAGGCCGACTTCACCGACGACCTGCGCGCGATCACCGTCCCCGCGCTGTTCCTGCACGGCGACGATGACCAGAACGTGCCGCTCGAGATGTCCGCGCGCCTCGCCGTAGAGCTGGTGCCGAATGCCGTGCTGAAGGTGTACCGCGGCGGTTCGCACGGAGGCGACGCAGTACAGGGCTTCGCGCCGGGCGACCGCGTCATGGGCATCGTCGGCGGTGGCGGCTATGCGGAACTGGCGCGGATCGACTATCGCATTGCACCTATTGCTTTCCGAGCAAAGATCAGAGACCGCTTTTTGCCGATCCAATAATATGGGCCGCTGCGGCGGGCGATAAGACCTTCGCACTGCCTAATGCCTTTGCGGCCAAAGCAAAGATATTGGCACTGGGCCTGCCTTCGGCCGCGCGCTCCCGCGAGCGGGCTGGCCGATATCACGGGCGGCGTCTGCTGGTGCAGTCGACCGCGCGCGAGCCGGGAGAACACCATCGTTAGCGCCATCCACAAGAAGGGTGCGGGCGAGTTCACCCTGCCGGGCCTGTTCAAGGTCTCGGCCATCCAGGTGCCCGCCACGAAGAAGCGCTTCGGCAAGAACCGGGACGACTTCCCCTGTCCAGAACCGGTAGAACGGATTGGCTATAGTTCTGCACATCGACAGCGCGACACCAACCACCGACATCCCGGAACCGGCATGCAAAGAAGAACCTTCCTGACGCTGGCGGCAGCCTCTGCCCTCGCCACCCAGCTGCCCCGCTGGGCCATCTCCGCCACGCTGCGCGAGCACGATCTGTTCCAGCTGGGCGTGGCCAGCGGCGCGCCGACGCCCGATGGATTCGTGCTGTGGACGCGCCTGTTCGCCGGCGCCATCCCCGGCACGCCGCAGGCCGATGCCCTCGGCACCACGCCGCTGCAGGGGCCGCTGACCGTCGGGTGGGAGGTTGCCGAGGACGACGCATTCCGGCGCATCGTGCGCCGCGGCCAGGCGCAGGCGCTGCCGGAACTCGGCCATTCCGTGCATGTGGAAGTCGACGGGCTGCGCCCCGACCGCTGGTACTACTACCGCTTCATGCACGGCGACGCAGTCACCACCCCGGCCCGCACCCGCACCGCGCCGGCGACAGACACGCTGGCGGCGCGCGTGCGCTTTGCCTTTGCCTCCTGCCAGCGCTGGGAGCAAGGTCACTACGCCGCGTACAGGCAGATGCTGCAGGAAGAACTGGACCTGGTGGTGTTCCTGGGCGACTACATCTACGAGGGCGCGGTGCCGGCCAGCGCGCGGACGCACCTGCCGCGCACGCACAGCTTGCCCACCGCGACCAGCCTGCAGGACTTTCGCGACCGCTACGCGCTGTACAAGAGCGACCCGCTGCTGCAGGCTATGCATGCTGCGTGCCCCTGGCTGGTAACCTGGGATGACCATGAGGTGCAGAACGACTATGCGGGACGCGCGGGCAGCGAGCCTGCCACCGCATTTCTTGCAAGGCGCACGGCCGGATACCAGGCGTTCTATGAAAACATGCCGATCCGCGCCAGCACGCTGGTGCACGGCACGGCGGGCCTTGGCAGGCCCGATGCGCTGAGCATCCATGCACGCCATCGCTGGGGCCGGCTGGTCGATTTCCATGTGCTGGACGACCGCCAGTATCGCGATATCCAGCCCTGCCGTGAACCTGGACGGCCTCGCAAGGGCGCAGTGTCCCCCGGCGAATGCAGCGCGCTCTACGATCCACGCCGCACCATGCTGGGCAGCGCGCAGGAGCGATGGCTGGCACAGGGGCTGGCGCAGGACCAGCACGACCAGACGCGCTGGAGCGCGATCGCGCAGCAAACCATCTTCTCGCGGCGGAACTACAAGGCGCCGCCGGAAGAAGCCTTCCACAGCGATACCTGGGATGGGTATCCCGCCGCGCGCCAGCGCCTGCTCGACAGCATCGCCGCGGCGGCGCCGCGCAATACCGTGTTCATCGGCGGCGATATCCACCAGCACTACGCTTGCAATGTACTGGCGGACTTCGGCGACCCGTCATCCCGCGTGATCGCCAGCGAGTTCTGCACGACCTCCATCGCCTCGGCCTCGGGCAGCAGCGAGCGGAGTGTGGCAAAGATCGTGGCCCACAACCCGCATATCGTGCATGCACAGCCGGACCAGCGCGGCTACAGCGTGGTCGAGGCCACGCCTGCGCGCTGGGCCGCCACGCTGCGCGCCGTGGAAGACGTGGCGCGCGCCGACAGCGCGGTCGGCACGCAGGCGGCGTTCGTGGTAGAGGATAGGCGGCCGGGCGTGCAGCGGGCCGGGGCGGGCTAGGTCGGCGCCCGCAGCACACTACGGTGGCACGAACCTGCTGATTGTTTGCTACCTCTCCCGCTTGCGGGAGAGACCACCGCCCGCTTGCACGTGCCCGATCGGACAAAAATCGGCCAAATAATCGGCAAACGAATCGACAAACCAGGCCGGCGGCCGTCCGCTCTCACTCCACGCTGGCCAGCCGCGCCCCCACGGCCAGGTACACGCCCGTTTCAGCCTGCCACGTGACGCTGCCGCTGCGATGGGCGTGGACCTGCACCTCCATCTTCATCGCTTCCATCACCGCGATCAGGTCGCCTTCCCTGACCTCGTCGCCCGCGTTGACTTTCCAGGCCTGCACGGTGCCGGCGATCGGCGAAGGCAGGTCGGCGGCGTTGGTGGTCGCAGCCGGCGCGGGTGCGGCCGCACCGCCCTGCCCCGGCGCTTCGGCCAGGCCCCGCAGCAGCTGCGCCGGCAGGCCAAGCACCATGCGGCGGCCGTCGATCTCGATCGCGGTGCGCAGCAGGCTGCCATCCGGCTGAGGCTCGGCGCGGGCGGCGGCGGCCAGCGGCTCGGCGAAGTCGGACTCGATCCAGCGCGTATGGACCTTGAAGCCATCGGCGCCAAGGAAATCGGCATGGTCGATCACGGCGCGATGGAACGGCAGCACCGAGGCCACGCCCTCGATCCGGAACTCGCGCAGCGCGCGGCGCGCACGCGCCAGCGCCTGCTCGCGCGTGGCGCCGGTCACGATCAGCTTGGCCATCAGCGAGTCGAAGGTGCCGGGCACCACCGAGCCGGTCTGCACGCCGGAATCGACGCGAACGCCCGGGCCGGACGGTACCTCGAAGCACTGCACCGGGCCCGGCGTCGGCAGGAAGCCACGGCCGACGTCCTCGGCGTTGATGCGGAACTCGATCGAATGGCCCAGCGGCGCCGGCGTTTCGGTGATCGACAGCGGCAGGCCGTCGGCCACGCGCAGTTGCTCGACCACCAGGTCGACACCGGTGGTCTGCTCGGTCACCGGGTGCTCGACCTGCAGGCGGGTGTTGACCTCCAGGAACGAGATCGCACCACCGGCGCTGAGCAGGAATTCGACCGTGCCGGCGCTAGTGTAGCCCGCGGCGGCGCAGATTTCGCGCGCGGCGGCGTGGATGCGGGCGCGCTGTTCGTCGCTCAGGAACGGCGCCGGGGCCTCTTCCACCAGCTTCTGGTTGCGCCGCTGCAGCGAACAGTCGCGCGTGCCGAGCACCACCACGTTGCCGTGCCGGTCGGCCAGCACCTGTGCTTCGATATGGCGCGGCTTGTCGAGGAACTGCTCGACGAAGCACTCGCCGCGGCCGAAAGCCGTGACCGCCTCGCGCACGGCTGACGCGTACAGCTCTTCGACCTCATCCATGCGCCAGGCGATCTTCATGCCGCGGCCGCCGCCGCCGAAGGCTGCCTTGATGATGATGGGCAGGCCGTGGCGCTCGGCAAAGGCCAGCACTTCGTTGGCATCGCTCACCGGGTCGGACGTGCCGGCCACCAGCGGCGCGCCCACCTGCAGCGCGATCTTGCGCGCTTCCACCTTGTCGCCCAGCCGGGCAATGGTTTCCGGCGACGGTCCGATCCAGGTCAGGCCGGCATCGATCACCGCGCGGGCGAAGGCTTCGCTTTCCGACAGGAAGCCATAGCCCGGGTGCACCGCGTCGGCGCCGCTGCGGCGCGCGATCTCCAGCAGCTTGGGGATATTCAAGTAGGTGTCGGCCGGGCGGTCGCCGTCGAGGCCGTAGGCTTCGTCGGCCAGGCGCGCGTGGATCGCGTCGATATCGGCATTGGCATAGACAGCGACGGAGGCCACGCCATAGTCGGCGCAGGCGCGGATGATGCGAACGGCGATCTCGCCACGGTTGGCAATCAGGACTTTCTTCATGGCAGTTACGGTTGCAGTTCTTCGAAGGCGCCGACGGGATGGAAGCGCAGCCAGGCACCGACGGGAATTTGTCCGGCGCGGTCGAGGTGATAAGGCGCCACGGAGCCGATCACGGGATAGCCGCCGGTGAGCGGATGGTCGGCCAGGAACAGGACGGGCTGGCCGCTAGGCGGCACCTGCAGCGCCCCGAGCGCTGTGCCTTCGCTGGGCAATTCGCCCGCGATGGCGCGTTCCAGCGCCACTTCGCCGGCCAGGCGCAGGCCCACGCGGTTGGATTGCGGCGTGACCTGCCAGCGCTGCGCGGCAAGCCGTTGTACGGACTCGGCGGTGAACCAGTCGGTGCGAGGGCCGAGCACCACGTCGAGCACGACTTCCTGCTCCACCGTGGGCAGGTTTTCGGCGGGCGTTTCGGGGGCGCCGACGATGGCACCGGCCGGAGCCTGCCGCAGGTTGATCACATCCCCAACCGCCAGCGGCGCCGGGCCGACCTTGGCCAGCGTGTCGGTGGCACAGCTGCCCAGCACCGGCGTGACCGCAAAACCGCCGCGCGCCGCGACGTAGCAGCGCGCGCCGGCCAGCGGCTGGCCGACGGACAGCGTGTCGCCATCGGCAAGCGCCACGGGCTGGTGGTTCGGGACGTCCCATTGACGGCCATCGGCCGTGCACACCGTCAGCGGCGCATCCGCGCCGCTGACGGCCAGCACGCTCTCGCCCACGCTCTGCAGCTGCAGGCCGGCGCCGATGGTCTCGAGCGCCGCGGCATCGCTGCGGTTGCCCACCAGCCGGTTGGCCGCCTTGAGCGCCGCCTGGTCCATCGCGCCCGAGGCCGAGACGCCCTGTCCCGCCTGGCCGTGCCGGCCCAGGTCCTGGAACAGGGTCTGCAGGCCGGTGCCCTTCACCTTCAGCGCCGCGGCTGCAGGCGCGCTATCGGACTGCAGGGACTGCACGGGCTGGCGCACCGGCGTCGCGGCAATGCTGCCGGGGGGATGCGCCCCGCCATTGAGCGTTGCGATATCGACAAAGCGCACGCGATAGCCGGGCTGCAGCAGCGCGGGCTGGTCGCGATCCAGGTCCCACATCGGCACCGGCGTCACGCCGATGATCTGCCAGCCGCCGGGGCTGGCCTGCGGATACACGCCGCTGAAGGTGCCCGCCAGGCCGACCGCGCCAGCGGGAATGCGCGTGCGCGGCGTACCGCGGCGCGGCACGTCAAAGCTGGGATGGCCGCCGCTGAGGTAGGCAAAGCCCGGAGCAAACCCGGTAAAGGCCACGGTGTATTCTCTGCCGGTATGACGGCGCACCACTTCCTCCGGCGTGATGCCGAGCAGTTGCGCGACCTCGGCCAGGTCCTCGCCGTCATAGCGCACCGGGATCTCCACCAGGACGTCGCTGCGCTCGACGCGCTGCGACAGGTCACGCACGGCGATGGCGCGCACCAGCACGGCGGCGCTGGTCGCCGACGGGCGGAAGTGAACGAGAATGGTGCGCGCGGCGGGCACCAGCTCGGCCACGCCAGGCAGCGGATCGCGCTGCAGGGAGGCCAGCAGGGCCAGGGTCTGGTCGAGATCGGGCAGCTCTACCAACAGGGCATTCGAGGTGACGGGCAGGAAACGCAAGACTAGCTCCGCAGAAGACCCGGGGTCTCAGACGTGGTACGTGCTGTCCGGCACGTCGGTGATGAACATATGGCCCGGCGCGTGGGTCACGGCGAACGGCACGCCGGACGCCATCACGGCCGCCTGGGGCGTCACGCCGCAGGCCCAGAACACGGGGATCTCGCCCGGCTCGATGCGCACGGCGTCGCCGAAGTCGGGCTTGCCGATATCGGCAATGCCCAGCGCGGCCGGGTAGCCCACGTGCACCGGCGCGCCATGCACCGAGGGGAAACGCCCGCTGATGGAAACGGCATCGGCAACGCGGTGCGCTGGGATGGGCCGCATCGACACCACCAGCTCGCCATGCAGGCGGCCGGCCGGACGGCACTGGCGGCTGGTGCGGTACATCGGCACGTTGGAGCCGTCGGCGATATGGCGCACCTCGATGCCAGCCTCTTGCAGCGGCGTCTCGAAGGTAAAGCTACAGCCGATCAGGAAGGTGACCAAGTCCGGATGCTCGGCCCACAGCGGCGTGGCGTCGGCCACCTCTTCCGCCAGATTGCCGTCGCGCCAGACGCGGTACAGCGGGATGTCGGTGCGCACGTCGGCGCCTTCGGCCAGCTGGGTCTGGTGCGCGCCCGCCTCGATCACATCGAGCACGGGACAGGCCTTGGGATTGCGCTGCGCGTACAGCAGGAAATCCCAGGCCCAGTCGCGCGGCAAGGCGATCATGTTGGCCTGCGTCATGCCTGGCGCGACGCCGGCGGTGGGCTGCACGGTGCCGGCGCGATAGCTTGCGCGCGCTTCGCGGGCGGCGTTCACCGAGGCGATGCGGGCGCGTTCCAGTGCGGATGCTTGCATGGGTATTTCTCCAGTGTGTTCAGGGTCGCGGGCTCACGCAAACGCGCGGATCGCGATGCCGTCGCGCTCCAGCGCGGCGCGCACGGCGCGCGCCATCTCGAGCGCGCCGTCGCTGTCGCCATGCACGCAGATCGATTGCGCTTCCACGCGCGCGACGCTGCCGTCGATGGCAAGCACCGTGCCCTCGCGCGCCAGGCGCAGCATGCGCTGGGCCACGTCGGCGGCGTCGTGCAGCACCGCGCCCTTCTCGCGGCGCGACACCAGCGTGCCCTGCGGCGTGTAGGCACGGTCGGCGAACGCTTCGGCGATGACACGCAGGCCGGCCTCGCGCGCCCAGGCCACCAGCGGCGAGCCGGCCAGCGCTACCAGCGCCAGCTCCTGGTTCACCGCGCGGATCGCGGCGATCACGTCTCGCGCCTGGCGTTCGTCGCTGGCAATGGTGTTGTAGAGCGCGCCGTGCGGCTTGACGTAGCGCACCGCGGTGCCGACGGTGGCGGCCATGCCCGACAGCGCGCTGATCTGGTAGATCACGTCGGCCACCAGGTCGGCGCTGGCCACGTCCATGTTGCGGCGGCCGAAGCCCTGCAGGTCGGGATACGAGACGTGCGCGCCCACGGACACGCCGCGCTCCGCTGCGGCCTTCAGCGTCTGCAGGATGCCTGCCGGATCGCCGGCATGGAAGCCGCAGGCCACATTGGCGCTGCTGACGATATCCAGCATGGCGGCATCGTTGCCCATGCTCCAGGCGCCGAAGCTCTCGCCGAGGTCGCTGTTCAGATCGATTTGCATAGGTGATTCCGGTGCTTCAGGACTTCAGTGCTGCGGTGCTTCAGTGCGCGGCCTCGGCCTCGCCCAGCAGTTCGCGGCCACGGGTCTCCGGCAGCATCAGGCACGCGACCACCACCAGTGCGTAGGCGCCGGCGGCCATGTAGCCGATCGCCACGCCCAGCGACATCTTTGCGCTCAGGTGCCCGATCAGGGCCGGGCAGATCGAACCGACCGCGCGGCCGAAGTTGTAGCAGAAGCCCTGCCCCGAACCGCGGATATGGCTGGGATACAGCTCGGTCAGGTAAGCCCCCATGCCCGAGAAGATGCCCGACAGGAAGAAGCCGAACGGGAAGCCCAGCAACAGCATCGCCGCGTCGGTGATGGGCAGCTGCGTGTAGCAGACCACCAGGATGGCCGCGCTCACGGCGAACAGCATGAAGCAGCGGCGGCGACCCAGGTGGTCGGACAGCCAGGCGCTGGTCAGGTAGCCAGCGAACGAGCCAGCGATCAGCACCATCAGGTAGCCGCTGGTGTTGAGAACGGACAGGTTGCGCTCCATCTTCAGGTAGGTGGGCAGCCAGGTGGTCACCGAATAGTAGGCACCCTGCATGCCGGTCGCCAGCAAGCTGGCCAGAACGGTAACGCGCAGCACGCCGGGCTTGAAGATCAGCATGAAGTTGTTGCTTTCACCGGTGCGGGCCAGCTTTGCCTGGGTTTCGCGATACACCTTGGGCTCGCTGATATTGCGGCGGATGTAGAGGATGAAGATCGCGGGCAGCACGCCGATCCAGAACAGCACGCGCCAAGCGTATTGCTGCTCGACCAAGGCATAGACCGCCCAGAAGGCGACGGCCGAAAGCCCCCAGCCGACTGCCCAGCTGCTCTGCACCAGGCCCACGGCCTTGCCGCGGTGGCGGGCGCGGATCATCTCGGCGATCAGCACCGAGCCGACCGACCATTCGCCGCCGAAGCCCAGGCCCTGCAGCATGCGCGTGACGAACAGCTGCTCGGGAGAATTGGTGAAGCCGCTCAGGAAGGTGAATAAGCTGAACCAGAGCACGGTCAGCTGCAGGATCCGCACGCGGCCGTACTTGTCGGCCAGGATGCCGGCCAGCCAGCCGCCGACGGCCGAGCTGATCAGCGCGCCGGTCGCGATATAGCCGGCTTCGGCCTTGGTCATGCCCCACACGAGAATGAATGTGGGGATCATGAAGGTGTAGATCATGTAGTCGAAGGCATCGACGCCATAGCCGACGAAGGCGGCAAAGAGCGTCTTGCGCTCCTCTGCGGTAGTTTCTTTAAGCCACATGGTTGCGCTCACTAGGACAAGGACAAAGCGTGGGAAAAAGCTCGCCGCACTGACTTGGCGGCGACTTCGTTTCATCGGCGTTGTTTAGCAACTCGCATGCCATGTTGACCTATCGGCACGTATCACTCAACCAACACGCAACCATTGTTGAACAATCTTTGGCGTTGATCGATCATGGTATACACCTAAGGCACCGCATGGGCCATCGCCTGCACCAATTCCGTGCAAATTGTTGAACAAAGTGCGTTAACATCCGGTCACGTGCGCACCGGAATGAGCCGGTGGCCGATCCAGTCACCATGTCCTCAACACCTGACGTCAAGAATCTGGCCGAACGGGTCACAGAACAGATCCGCCAGCGCATCGTGCATGGCGAATTCGAGCCGGGGCAGCGCCTGTCGGAAGCGGCGCTGAGCGAAAGCCTGCAGATATCCCGCAATACGCTGCGCGAGACATTCCGCGTGCTGACCAAGGAAGGCCTGCTGAAGCACGAGCCCAACCGCGGCGTGTCGGTGGCGATTCCGAGCATTGCGTCGATCATCGATATATATCGGGTGCGCCGGCTGATCGAATGCCAGGCCATCGCCCAGGCCTACCCCAGCCATCCGGCCCGCAAGCATCTGCGCCAGGCGGTGGAGGCCGGTCTGCGCTGCCGCGACAGCGGCGACTGGCAGGGCGCAGGCACCGCCAACATGGAATTCCACATGGCGATCGTGGAGCTGGCCGACAGCGAGCGCCTGAACGTGATGTTCTCCCACCTGCTCGCGGAACTGCGCCTGGCGTTCGGCATGCTGCACGACCCGGAATTCCTGCACGGCCCTTACGTCGAGATGAACCAGCACATCCTGGAGCTGTTCGAGGCAGGCAAGCTGGCCGAATGCGCGGTCGCGCTGAACGACTACCTGACGCAGTCCGAGCGCATCGTGCTGTCGGTGTGCGCTCGGCATCCGGTGTTCAAGGGGCGCTGAAGCGATCGCACCATTATCGAAGCCAAGGAAGTCATGGCCGGCAAGAAGCGGATCGGCTTCAAAAACCGCTACCGGCACCAGACCGGCAGCGGCGTCCCCAAGAGGTGGCCGGTTACGTCAGGCTGCTACCGCCTGGCGAGACATAAGGCGCAGCTGGTATTCGGTGCGCCATTGATCGCAAGAGTCAGTGCCCCGGATTTTGGGGCGATGCACCACAGTGACCGGATGGAACCGGCCGCGGCGCGCGCGTTCCGCAACTGGCTGGTGCGCCAGGCGGCGTCGTGAAGGCTCAGGAACCCGCCTTGTAATTCGTTTCCCTGACGATCTTCGCCCACCTTGCCGCGTCCTCGGCAATGGTGGCCGCGAACTGCTCTGGGGTGCCACCCACCACTTCGTAGTCGATCGCGGCCAGCCGCTGGCGGATCTCGGGCTGCGCCAGGATGCGGTTCATCTCCTGGTTCAGCCGCGTGACGATCTCCTTGGGCGTGCCGGCCGGCGCCAGCAGGCCGGCCCACGAGTTGAACGCCATGCCGTCGAAACCGGCCTCCTGCATGGTCGGGACATCGGGCAGCGCGGGCGAGCGCTTGGACGCGAACACCGCCAGCGGGCGCAGCTTGCCGGCCTTGATCATTGCCATGCCGTTGAACGGGTCGATGGTCATGTCGACCTCGCCCGAGACCACCGCCTGCATCTGCGGGCCGGTGCCGCGGTACGACACGCTGACCACGTCGGGCGTGCCCGCGGCGCTCTTGAAGGTGGCGCCGATCAGCTCGATCATGCTGCTGCCGGCCGACAGGCTCAGCGGCCGGGACTTTGCCTTGGCCAGCGCGACGAATTCCTGCACGGTCCTGGCCGGCACCGAGGGGTGCACCACCATCACGAACCCGATATTGCTGATCTGCGAGATCGGCGCAAAGCTTTTCAGCGGCTCATAGCCGGCCTTGTACAGCACCGGGCTGAGGGTCTGCGCGCCGGCGGTATTGAGCAGCAGCGTATAGCCGTCTGGCGCCGCGCGGGCCACCACGTCGGTGCCGATGATGCCGTTGGCGCCGGGACGGTTCTCCACCACCACCGACTGCTTCAGCGCCTCGCCCAGCTTCTGCGAAATCAGCCGCGCCACCACGTCGGTGGCGCCGCCGGGGGCGAACGGCACCACCATGCGGATCGGCTTGCTGGGGTAGCTGTCGCCCCAGGCCAGCGCGGGCATCGCGCTCAGCACGGCGGCGCACAGCATCAGGCGGCGGCGCGGATTGGGTTGCATCGGGGTGTCTCCTGGATGGCGGTGGTCGGAAGCGGTGCCGGCATCGGGGCGGGCACCTTTATTCATAGTTATGAATTAAATTTTACTCACATAAACTTCACCGTCAATTAGGGGTATGTGCGGACTACGCAGACGGTGAAGTGCCGTGCGGCGGACGCCGGCAACACAGGTGCCCCGCGGGAGCCCGCCATGGCGCGTGCCTTGCGTTTCGATCAGGCGTGGGACGTCAGGAATCAGGCCGCGGCGCCAGGCGCCGGGATTTTGAAATGCGAGGAGAATCCAGATCGGGGCACGTGGCAGAGACCGCCCCGCATGCCATAGCCTGCGCCCGGGATTTCAGCGTCGATCGCTGTACAGCGGATCCAGGTCGTGCCGGAACAGTTTCCGCAGCGGCACGGGATACTGGAATGCCAGCACTGGCTCCAGGGCGCCCTGCTGGTTCCGGAACACCTCGAACAGGCGGCGCCTGCCGCCGCTGTCCCAGCCAAAGACATAAACGTAGGCGCTGCCCCGCCACCCCAGCGTTTCGGCGCCGAACGGCGGGCTCACGTCCGCGAGCCGGCAATAGCGGGCACAGAGCGCCAGGGCAGTCCTTTCCGGTTCGGTGGGCTCGTGGTTGATGGCTGTTTCAAACGTCGCGCGCAGGCCGGGGGCGAGCGACAGCGGAGGACTGTTGGGGTGTGCCGGCGCAAGGCGGTGAACTGGCGACTGGTGGGCAGGCACTGTCTCACTCCTTTTTCTTGAGGGTTCCATATCGCGCGCCACGGCTCCAGCCGATCAAACGCAAATGATTCGCGCCTTCATATCGCTTTGCTGCTCCCCAAAAGAAAGCGCCCGCGGGTGGGACCTGGCGGGCGGACTTTCCTCGATGCGGATGGGCGCATTCGGACCGTGCCGATATTGCCCTGCTATGTCGGTCGCAGCATATCCCTCTAAAGCACTACGGCGGCAACTGTACATCCGGTCGCGGAACCAGCCTTCCTGTCAACGGCCGCGAGGTCAGCCCGGACGGCCTGGCGCCGCAATGGCACTGAGCGACCCGACGCGCCGACCGATGCAGCCATTCTGCCTGCCGGAACTGATGAGATAAACGCCTTTACTGGACAACAATATTTGATTTTTAATCAAGGATTGCCACGCGCTGGCGCATCGTCTATAAACCAATCTGTCTTGATTCCGGCGCACTCATGAAAATCACGCTCGACGAACTGCTGGCCTTTGCCACCGTGGTGGACAGCGGCTCGATCACGGCCGCCGCGCAGCAGCTCGACCTCACCGTCTCGGCAACCAGCCGCACCCTCGCCCGCCTCGAAGAAAAGCTCAAGACCACGCTGCTGCGCCGGACCACGCGCCGCCTCGAGCTGACCGAGGAAGGCCAGGCCTTCCTGCACGATGCGCGCGCCATCATCGACTCGGTCGAAAGCGCGGAAGAACAGATGCTGGCGCGGCGCGAGAAGCCGTCCGGGCGCCTGCGCGTCGACGCCGCGTCGCCGTTCATGCTGCATGTGATCGTGCCGCTGGTGCGCGGCTACCGCGAGCGCTTTCCGCAGGTAGAGCTGGAGCTGAACAGCAACGAGGGCATCATCGACCTGCTCGAGCGGCGCACCGACGTGGCCATCCGCATCGGCCGCCTGAAGGATTCCACGCTGCATAGCCGGCTGATCGGCAACAGCCGGGTGCGCATGCTGGCCAGTCCGGCCTACCTCGACGCGCACGGCCAGCCGCGCAAGGCGCAGGATCTCGGCAAGCATGCGCTGCTGGGCTTCAACCAGCCCGAATCGCTGAACGTGTGGCCGATCCTGGGTGCGGACGGAGAGCCCTATCGGATCGAGCCGGCGGTGTGGTCGTCGAGCGGCGAGACGCTCAGGCAGCTGGCGCTGGAGGGCGCGGGGATCGTATGCCTGTCGGACTTCATGACCGCGCAGGATCGCGAGGCGGGCCGGCTGGTGCAGGTGCTGGCGCGCCAGACGCAGGACGTGCGCCAGCCCATCCATGCGGTCTATTACCGGAATACCGCGATCTCCGCGCGGATCGCATCGTTCGTCGACTATCTGGTCGAAGCGATCGGCGGCAAGGGCGGCGCGCGCCAGGCGGCGGCGTGGACCCAGCCGTGACGATGTCCTAGGCCACCACGAACCTGGGATCCAGCCGCGCCAGCGCAAATGCGCGAGTGTGCGCGACAAAGGCCTTGAGCAGGATCGAAGGCGCGCGCTGCGCCGAGAACAGCACCGAAAAGTCGGTGGTCAGCAAAGGGTCGAACATGCGGAAGCAGACCCCGTCGCCCTTGTACTCCAGCGCCGTGATCGGGTCGATCAGCGCCACCCCCAGCCCCTCCTCCACGAACGCGCAGATGCTCCACGACACCTGCGTTTCCACCTGCACCTTGCATTCGATGCCGTAAGAGGCAAAGAGCGCATCGATCTGCAGCCGCGAGTCGAGCATGCGCGGATGCGACACGAAGCGCTCGCCGGCGAGGTCCGGCGGGCGGATGACTTCCTGGCTGGCCAGCCGGTGCCCGGCGGGGATGGCGCACACCATCCGGGTCGACAGCAGCCGCTCGCCGTGCGTGCTGGGGTGGTTCATCGACAGGATGGCAAAACCGACGTCGCAGCGTTGCTCGGTGACCATGTTCACCACCGTGCGCGACGAGTGCGGCAGCATCGTGATCTGGATCTGCTGGTGGTCGGCCATGAACGCCGCGATCGCGCGCGGCAGGAACGACAGGGCCAGCGCCGGCGCGGCGGCGATCTGCAGCGAGCCGCGCTGCATGTCGCGGATATCGAGCGCGGTCTGCGCGATGCGGTCGATGCCGACCAGCGAGCGCTGCACTTCCTCGAACAGCGCCTGCGCCTCGGCGGTGGGGTGCAGCCGGCCGCGCATGCGCTCGAACAGGGAAAACCCTAGCGCCTCTTCAAGATCGGCGATCAGCCGGGTCGTCGCCGGCTGCGAGATGTGGAGCATCTCGGCGGCGCGCGTGACGGTCTGGCAAAGCATGACGGCCCGGAAGGCCTCGAGCTGGCGGATTTTCATGCCGCGAGTCTATAACACAATGTTATTGACGGCCCAAAAAAAAGAATTTTTCACGCGCAGGGCATCCTCCTAATCTATCCCGACACCGCATGTTTGCGCATGTTCTTCGTTGCGGTGCAACGATAACCACCCTGCATGGTTTTGGGGATCGATGGCAAGTTGACGGTGCATAACAGGGAGGAAAGCATGAAACAGCAAGTTCTCGCCGCGGCCGTGGTCGCGTTGTGCGGCACCTCGGCCGCGCTGGCGCAGCAGCCGACGCTCTACGTCGGTTCGTACGGCGGCTCGACCGAAAAGGTGTTCAAGGAAAAGATCATCCCCGCCTTCGAGACCCGGCATAAGGTCAAGGTGGTCTATGTCGCCGGCAATTCCACCGACACGCTGGCCAAGCTGCAGGCGCAGAAGGCGCGCCAGGAACTCGACGTGGTGCTGCTCGACGACGGCCCGATGTACCAGGCGCTGCAGCTGGGCTTCTGCGATGCCGTCAAGGATGCGCCGGTCTACAAGGACCTCTACCCGCTGGCGAAGCTGGGCGACAACAAGGCCACCGGCATCGGCGTGGTGGCGACGGGCCTGGTCTACAACACCGAGGCATTCCGCAAGGCAGGCCTGCCGAAACCGGAATCGTGGGAGGTGCTGGCCGACAGGAAATTCCGCCAGAAGGTCGCGATCCCGCCGATCAGCAATACCTACGGGCTGCAGACGCTGATCATGTTCGCCAAGCTGCGCAAGGGCGGCGACCAGAATGTCGAGCCGGGCTTCGCCGCGCTGACGCGCGAGGTCGGGCCCAACGTGCTGGCCTGGGAGCCGTCGCCGGGCAAGATGACCGAGCTGTTCCAGAACGGCGACGTCACGCTGGCGGTGTGGGGCAGCGGCCGCGCGCAAAGCCTGAAGGACACCGGCTTCCCGGTGGAATTCGTCTATCCGAAGGAAGGCGCCCCCGCGCTGCTGACCGCCGCCTGCCCGGTGGTGCAGAGCGACGTGGCCGAGGCCTCGCAGGCCTTTATCCAGTACCTGCTCACGCCCGAGGTGCAAACCGTGCTGGCCGACAGCCAGGGCTGGGGACCGGTCAATGCCAGGGTCAGGCTCGACCCGAAGGTGGCCGCCAAGGTGCCGTACGGCAAGGCCCAGATCGACACGCTGCTGCCGACCAACTGGACCGTGGTCAACGAGAAGCGTGCCGAGTGGACCAACCGCTGGAACCGCACGGTCGAGCGCTGAGCCGGCGCGCCAGCGGCACCCCGCCACCACTGCCCCACGATCGCCACCACGACTGCCCCCGCAAAACCATGAGCTTCCTCACACTGAGCGGCCTCGCGAAGGCCTTCGGCAGCTTCCATGCCGTTGAAAACCTGAGCCTCGAGGTCGAGCGCGGCGAATTCCTGTCGCTGCTCGGCCCGTCCGGCTGCGGCAAGACCACCACGCTGCAGATGATCGCCGGCTTTGTCGAACCCACGCGCGGCCGCATCGTGCTCGACGGGCGCGACATCACCGCGCTGCGCCCCGAAAAACGCGGCATGGGCGTGGTGTTCCAGAGCTACGCCCTGTTTCCGCACATGACCGTGGCCGCCAATATCGGCTTCGGCCTGGAGATGCGCGGCGTGGCCGCCGCCGAGCGCGGCCGCAGGATCGACGAGGCGCTAGAGCTGGTGCGGCTGGGCGGCCTCGGCCAGCGCTATCCGAAAGAGCTGTCGGGCGGCCAGCGCCAGCGCGTGGCGATTGCCCGCGCGCTGGCGATCCGGCCAGAGGTGCTGCTGCTCGACGAGCCGATGTCCAACCTCGACGCCAAGCTGCGCGAGGACATGCATATCGAGTTGCGCGCGATCCAGCGCCAGCTCGGCATCACCACCATCCTGGTCACGCACGACCAGGTCGAGGCCATGACCATGAGCGACCGCATCGCGGTGATGCATGGCGGCCGCATCGTCCAGCTGGCCACGCCGTTCGAGGCCTACGAGCGGCCGCAGTCGGCCTTCGCCTCGGGTTTCCTGGGCAAGACCAACAGCCTCGCCGGCGTGGTCGAGAAGAGCAACGCGCGCTGCTGCGAAGTGCGCCTGGGCGACACGCTGGCGTACGTGCCGCATGAGGGCCGCCAGGTCGGGCGCGAGGTGCAGGTCTACGTGCGTCCCGAAAAGATCCGGCTGGGCCAGTCCGGCGACGGCGGCATCCCCGGCACGGTTCACACGCGGCTGTTCCTCGGCAACCACTGGATGCTGGAGATCGACAGCGCGCTGGGCCGGCTGCGCGTGAGCCAGCCCAACCTGGGCGAGACGCCGCCGGCCGAAGGCGCGGCCGTCAGCGTGCTGTGGCACGACCAGGACCTGCGCGTGCTGGCCAGCGAAACCGCCACGGAGGCGCGCCATGCCTGATACCGCCACGCCCAACCTTGCTGGCGCGCACGCGATGGCGCCACGCCTGCCGCGCAGGCCGTTTGCCGGCGCGGCCCCGTGGCTGCTGTCGGGCCCGGCCCTGCTGCTGTTCTGCGCGATGCTGCTGGTGCCGCTGCTGCTCACGGGCCTGCTGTCGCTGCACGTCTTCGACGGCGCCCGCGGCGTGCTGCCGGCGATGACCGCGGCCAATTATCTCGAGATCCTCGGCGACAGCTATTACCACGAGATTTTCCTGCGCACGGCCGGCATGGCACTGGCGGTAACGGTGCTAGCGGTGGTGTTCGGCGTGCCCGAGACCCTGATCCTGTCGCGCATGCGCAGTCCGTGGCGCGGCCTCTTCCTGATCGTGATCCTCGGGCCGCTGCTGATCTCGGTGGTGGTGCGTACGCTCGGCTGGGCCATCCTGATGGGCAACAACGGCCTGATCAACGAGACCCTGCAGTGGCTGGGCCTGGTCGATGCGCCGGTGAAGCTGGTGTTTACGCAGGCCGGCGTGATCATCGCGCTGACGCACGTGATGATGCCGTTCATGGTGATCTCGGTATGGGCCTCGCTGCAGAAGCTGGACCCGCAGGTCGAGCAGGCCGGCCAGGCCTTCGGCGCCTCGCCCTTCACGGTGTTCCGCCGCGTGATCCTGCCGCAGATCCTGCCGGGCATCCTGTCGGGCAGCATCATCGTGTTCGCGCTGTCGGCCTCGGCCTTCGCCACCCCGGCCATCCTCGGCGGGCGGCGGCTAAAGGTGGTCGCCACGGCCGCCTACGATGAATTCCTGAACACGCTGAACTGGCCGCTCGGCGCCGCTATCGCGGTGCTGCTGCTGATTGCCAACGTGATCGTCATCGTCGGCTGCAACCGGCTGGTGGAGCGCCGCTTCCGCCAGGTCTTCGAAGCCTGAGGAGCTGATGCCATGCGCAAGAACGGTCCCCTGTCCCTGCTGTACCACGCCTTCTTTATCGCCTTCATGGTGGCGCCGCTGCTGGTGGTGGTCGCGGTGTCCTTCACCGGCAAGGGCTATATCTCGATGCCCACCGACGGGCTCTCGCTGCGCTGGTTCCGCGCCATTGCCGATGCGCACGAGATCGTCGATGCGATCTGGCTGTCGCTGACGCTCGGGCTGGTCAGCGCCACCATCGCGGTGGCGCTGGCGGTGCCCGCCGCGCTGGCGCTGATCCGCCATCGCTTCCCCGGCCGCGGCGCGCTGATGGCCTTCTTCCTGTCGCCGCTGATGATCCCGCACGTGGTGCTGGGGGTGGCCTTCCTGCGCTTCTTCACCACGCTGGGCGTGACCGGGTCGTTCTTCTGGCTGGCGCTGACGCACGTGGTGGTGGTCATGCCCTACGCGCTGCGCCTGGTGCTGGCCGCCGCCACCGGGCTCGACCGCGATGCCGAGCGTGCCGCGCTCTCGCTCGGCGCCAGCCGCTTCACGGCGTTCCGCCGCGTGGTGCTGCCGCTGATCCTGCCCGGCGTGGTGGGCGGCTGGATGCTGTCGTTCATCCAGAGCTTCGATGAACTGACCATGACCGTCTTCGTCGCCACGCCGGGCACCACCACGCTGCCGGTGGCGATGTACAACCAGATCGCCCAGACCATCGATCCGCTGGTGGCCTCGGTGTCCACGGTGCTGATCGTCGGCACGCTGGTGCTGATGGTGCTGCTGGACCGCATCGTCGGCCTCGACCGCGTGCTGATCGGCAAGAACTGAACTTTGACTGACATGACCACATCCGATCTGATCGTGATTGGCGGCGGCCTGGTCGGCACCGCCATCGCTTACGGCGCCGCCGGACAAGGCTTGCGCGTCACCGTGCTGGACGAGGGCGACGACGCTCTGCGCGCCTCGCGCGGCAACTTCGGCCTGGTCTGGGTCCAGGGCAAGGGCCTGGGCATGGCGCCCTACGCGCGCTGGACACTGGGCTCGGCTCGGCTGTGGCCGCAGTTGCGCGATGCGCTGCGCGACGAGACCGGCATCGACGTGTGCCTGCGCCAGCCCGGCGGCTTCCACCTGTGCTTTTCCGAGGCGGACATGGCGGAGCGCCGACAACGCCTGCAAAGCATCCAGGATGCGCTGCACGGCGACTATCCGTTCGAGATGCTCGACCACAGTGAACTCGCGCAACGGCTGCCCGGCGTGGGCCCGGAGGTGGTCGGCGCCAGCTATACGCCGATGGACGGGCACACCAATCCGCTCAAGCTGCTGCGCGCGCTGCATGCCGCCTGCCAGCGGCGTGGCGTGCGTATTGTCGGCCGGCATGGCGCGCACTCGATCACGCCTGAAGCGGGCGGCTTTACGGTCCATGCGGGCGAAGGCGGCCAGGTCCGCTTTGCCGCGCCGCGCGTGGTGCTGGCCGCCGGCCTCGGCAACCGCAGGCTCGCCGCGGAGGTCGGCCTGCACGCGCCGGTGGCACCGAACCGTGGCCAGGTCCTGATCGGGGAGCGCGCCACGCGCTTCCTGGACTTCCCCACCACCTACGTGCGCCAGACCGACGAAGGCACGATCCAGCTCGGCGACTCGATGGAAGACGTCGGCTTCGACGACGGCACCACCGCCGGCGTGCTCGCCGACATTGCGCGCCGCGGCGTGCGCAGCTTCCCCGCGCTGGCCGGCCTGAAGCTGGTGCGCGCCTGGGGCGCGCTGCGCGTGATGAGCCCCGACGGCTATCCGATCTACCAGGAAAGCCCGACCTGTCCCGGCGCCTTTGTCACCACCTGCCACAGCGGCGTCACGCTGGCCGCGGCGCACGCACTGCGCGTCGCTCCGTGGATAGCCGGGGGCGAGCGACCGCAGGAGGTCGACGTATTCACTGGCGACCGCTTCCTGAACTCCAACCAGACCTTCCACCATGCCCACTGATCGCCTGTTCAAGCGGCGTGCCACCTCCGGCGCCGGCACGGATACCGTCACCATCGAATTCAACGGCGCGCCGCTGCGTGTGCCGGCCGGTTGCAGCGTTGCCGCGGCGCTGCTGGCCAGCGGCGTCACGCGCATGCGCAACTCGCCAGTCAGCGGCGAGCCGCGCGCGCCGTATTGCATGATGGGTGTCTGCTTCGAATGCCTGATGGAGATCGACGGGCAGCCCAGCCGGCAAAGCTGCCTGGTGACCGTGCGCGAAGGCATGCGCGTGCACACGCAGGACGGCGCGCGCACTCTGCCCTTGCCCGCGCCGGTAGCGGCTGGCCACGCTCCGGAGGTGGCCCATGGCTGAGCGTGACGTCGACATCGCCATCATTGGCGCCGGCCCGGCCGGCATGGCGGCCGCGGTGGCCGCCGCCGCCAGCGGCGCGCGCGTGGCCCTGCTGGACGAGCAGGAAGCCTGCGGCGGCCAGATCTACCGCGCCATCGAGAGCGCGCCACCGGAACGACAGCGCATCCTCGGCCCCGACTACGCCGCCGGCCGCGCGCTGGCGGACCGCTTCGCCGCCAGCGGCGCGCAGCACATCACCGGTGCCGCGGTGTGGCAGGTCACGCGCGAGCACGCCGTGCATTACCTGCGCCAGGGCCGCGTTGCGACCCTGCAGGCGCGGCAGGTGATTCTCTGCACCGGGGCCATGGAGCGCCCCTTCCCCATCCCTGGCTGGACGCTGCCCGGCGTGCTGACCGCCGGCGCCGCGCAGATCCTGCTCAAGAGCGCCGACGTGGTGCCGGCCGAGCCGGTGGTGCTGGCCGGTTGCGGCCCGCTGCTCTACCTGCTCGGCTGGCAATACGTGCGCGCCGGCGTGCCGATCCGCGCCATCGTCGACACCACCGACGGTGCCGACTACCAGCGCGCGCTGGCCCATCTGGGCGGGGCCCTGGCAGGCTGGCGCTACCTGAAGAAGGGCCTGGCGCTGATGCGCACCCTCAAGCGTAGCGGCGTGCCGTTCTACAAGGGGGCCACGGACCTGTCGGTCGAAGGCGACGAGGCGGTGCGGGCGCTGCGTTTCACCAGTCGCGGGCAATCGCACCGCATTGCGACGCAGGCCGTGCTGCTGCACCAGGGCGTGGTGCCCAACACCCAGTTCAGCTGGGCGCTGCGCGCGGCGCACCGCTGGGACGACACGCAGCTTTGCTGGCAGCCGGTGGTCGACGACTGGGGCGCGCTCGACCTGCCGGGCATCTTCGTTGCCGGCGATGGCCGCGGCATCGGCGGCGCCGTTGCCGCGGCACTGCAAGGCGAGCTGGCCGGCCTGGCCGCGGCCCATAACGTCGGCCGCGTCGACGCCGCGCAACGCGACCGCCAGGCCGCGCCGCTGCGCGCCGCGCTGCGCTCGCACCTGAGCATCCGGCCCTTCCTCGATGCGCTGTACCGCCCCAAGCCGGCCAACCGCGTGCCGGCGGACGACGTGGTGGTCTGCCGCTGCGAGGAAGTGACCGCCGGCGCCATCCGCGGCTTCGTCGCGCTGGGCTGCAGCGGCCCCAACCAGGCCAAGTCGTTCGGCCGCTGCGGCATGGGGCCGTGCCAGGGGCGCCAGTGCGGATTGACGGTCACCGAGATCATCGCCGACGCGCGCGGCGTGCCGCCGCAGCAGGTCGGCTACTACCGCATCCGTCCGCCGGTCAAGCCGGTGACGCTCGGAGAACTGGCCAATGAAGGATGACAGCGGGGCCGATGCCGACGCGATCGTCATCGGCGGCGGGCTGCAGGGCACCTCGAGCGCGCTGCACCTCGCGCGCAAGGGCTTGCGCGTGACGCTGCTCGAGGCAGAGTATTGCGGCCGGCATGCGTCGGGGGTCAACGCCGGCGGCGTGCGCACGCTGGGGCGCCACATGGCCGAGATTCCGCTGGCACTGGCTTCGCTCGAGCTCTGGCACCGGCTGGCGGACCTGACCGGCGACGACGCCGGCTTCATCCCCAGCGGCCAGCTGAAGGTGGCCGAGACCGACGCCGAGCTGGAGGTGCTGCGCCGGCGCGTGGCCCAGCTCGAGGCCCTGGGCTTTACCCACGAAACGCTGGTCGACGCCCACACGGTACGTGCCCTGGTCCCGTCGATCGCACCCCATGTCACCGGCGCGATCTGGGCAAGCCGCGACGGCCATGCGCTGCCCTACCGCGCCGTCACCGCATTCCGCCGCGCCGCCGAAGCGGCCGGCGCCGCCATCCATGAAGCCACTCCCGCCGAACGCCTGGAATACGCGCGCGGCCGCTGGCACGTACACACGCCGCGCGGCGTGTTCCGCGCGCAGCGGCTGGTGAACGCGGCCGGCGCCTGGGCCGGCGCCTTCGCCGCTCAGCTCGGCGAGCCGGTGCCGGTCGAAGCCGGCGGACTGATGCTGATGATCACCCACCGCGTGGCGCCGTTCGTCAGGCCGGTGCTGGGCGCGACCGGGCGCGCGCTGTCGTTCAAGCAGTTCGACAACGGCACCGTGCTGATCGGCGGCGGCCTGCGCTGCGCCGCCGACGCCCAGGCCCGGCATGGCGAAGTCGACATGCTCGGGCTCGGCACCAGCGCGCAGACCGTCACCGCGCTGTTCCCGCATCTGGGCCCACTGGGCATCAATCGCGCGTGGGCCGGGGTCGAGGCCTTCCTGCCAGACCAGATACCGGTGATCGGACCGAGCCGGTCGGCACCGGGCGTGGTCCATGCCTTCGGTTTCTCCGCGCATGGCTTCGAACTGGGGCCGATAGTGGGACAGATCGTCGCCGACCTCGTCACCGAAGGCCGCTCCACCCTGCCGATCGACGCCTTTGCCATCGACCGTTTCGACAAACCCCGCAGTGCCACGGCCGGCGCGCTGCGCGACTAGCTTCCAGCCGGCTCCCTATCCAACTTTTTTCCCGAGGTCATACGGATGAGCAATATCCAGCGCTTCCAGTCCACCAAACGTCTTTCCCGCCTCGTCGTGCATAACGGCGTGGTGTATGTGGCCGGCGTCACGGCCACCGATCCTTCCGGCGATATCGGCGCGCAGACGCGCGATGTGCTGGAGAAGATCGACGGCTACCTCGCCAGCGTCGGCAGCGACCGCAGCCGGCTGCTCTCGGCGCAGATCTGGCTCAAGGATATCGACCAGGATTTCGCCGGCATGAACGCTGCCTGGGAAGCGTGGATCCCCGACGACGCGGTCCCCACGCGTGCCACCTGCGAGGCCCGGCTGGCGCGGCCAGAACTGCTGGTGGAGATCATCGTGACAGCGGCGGTCTGACGCGGCATCGCGCCAGACCGCCATCCGGCGGCATTACTCGCCGTACTGGCACAGCACGCGGCCCCCGCCCGGCACGGCGGCGGCCGCGTGGGCCTGCGTCATCGCGCCAGCCTGGGCCGCCAGGGGCCCTCCCTGGCGCAATCAGCCGCTTCATGAAGCCGCGCCGGCCAGCGTCGCTTGCAGGGCTGTCAAGCCATCGCGATAGATGCCCTCGAACAGCCGCGATGCGTAGTCATCGCTCACGCCGGCCGGCGTGAACTGGCCGGACCATTCGACGCGCGCGGCCTGGTCCCCGTCGATGCCGACCACGCGCAGCGTGGAGCGGTAGCCGGTGACCGGGAACGGCGCCCGCAGGATCGAGTAGGTGTAGCTGCGCGCGCTCTCGTCGAAGGCCTCGAGCCGTTCGACGATGGCGTCGCCGTCCGGGTTGACGAGGCTGCGCACGCGGCCGCCCTCGCTCAGCTGGCTCTTGGGGATATACGGCAGCCAGTCGGGCAGCGAATCGAAGCCGCCAATCAGTTGCCAGACGCGGTCCGGTGCTACCGGCAGCGTGATCGTTGCAGAAGCTTGTGCCATGGTTGGCTCCTTGAAATCAGATTGCAGTATTGGGATCAGACGCGGTCGCCGGGCAGCGGCGCATTTGCCGCGACCAGCTGCTGCGCGCGCAGCTCGCGCCAGAAATCGGCCGGAATCTTCTCGTTCAGCGCGGCGACGTCCTCGGCAATGCGCTCGGGCCGGCTTGCACCCGGGATCACGGCGGCCACCGCGGGATTGGCCAGCACGAATTGCAGTGCCGCGGCCTTGATGCTGACGCCGTGGCGTTGCGCGACCGCCTTGATGCGCTCGACCCGGGCGATGATCTCGGGCGGTGCCTTCTGGTACTCGAAATGCGAGCCGCCGGCGAGGATGCCGGAGCTGTACGGGCCACCGACAACGATCTCGGTCTTGCGCTCGGCCGCCTTCGGCATCAGGCGCTGCAGCGCGCGCTCATGGTCGAGCAGCGAATAGCGGCCCGCCAGCAGGAAGCCGTCGGGCTGCGCCTCGTCCAGGTCCAGCGTCAGTTCGATCGGCTCGACGCGGTTCACGCCCAGGCCCCAGGCCTTGATCACGCCCTCTTCGCGCAGCCGGGTCAGCACCTTGAAAGCGCCCTTGCGGGCCGTCTCGAAATAGGCCAGCCACTCGTCGCCATAGAAGTCCTGGGCGATGTCGTGGACCCACACGATATCGAGGCGGTCGGTCTTCATCCTCTTGAGGCTGTCCTCGATCGAGCGCAGCGTGGCGTCCGCCGAGTAGTCGTTGACCAGCTTGTTCGGGCGGCCGGCGGCAAACAGGCCGCTTTTCTCGCCCAGCGCCCGCGCGCTGGCGTCTTCGACTTCGTCCAGGATCAGGCGGCCGACCTTGGTGCTGAGCACGTATTCGTCGCGCGGGTGGCGGGACAGCGCTTCGCCCAGCCGGATTTCAGCCAGGCCCGCGCCGTAGAACGGCGCGGTGTCGTAGTAGCGCACGCCTTGCGCCCAGGCCGCGTCCACGGTGGCCTGCGCCTCCGCTTCCGGGATGTCGCGGAACATATTGCCCAGCGGGGCGGTGCCAAAGCCGAGCACGTTGCCGGCCAGTTTGTCTTTGATACTCATGACTGCTCCACAAAGTAAGTTGGGGTGAAGGCAGTCTAGGGTGGCCAGTTGAGTCTGTCCAAGACGGAATTTGAAATACTTGATACCCTATAGGTCTGAATTTCAAGTATCACTCAGGGGTAGACATGCTGGACATCCGTCAACTTCACTATTTCGTCGCCGTGGCCGAGGAAGAGCACGTCGGCCGCGCCGCCGAGCGGCTCCATATCTCCCAATCGCCACTTAGCCGGCAGATCGCCCAGCTTGAAGAGAAGCTCGGGCTGGTGCTGTTCGAGCGTTCCCAGCAGCGCATACGCCTTACGCGCGACGGCCGCACCTTCCTGGCCGAGACGCGGGCTTTCCTGACCCACGGCACCCGGCTCGAATCGCTGGCCCGGCGTCTTGGGCGCGGCGATGAAGGCGGCCTGTGCATCGGCTACCTCGAGTACGCGATGCACTCCGGCATCCTGCCGAACGCGCTGCGCGAACTGCGCCACGACCGGCCCGCCGTCCATATCGCGCTGTACAACCAGCAGTCGGCAACGCAGCTCGAAGGACTGCGCCAGCGCAGCCTCGATATCGCGCTGGTATGCGAACCGCCCTTGCCGGACGATCCGGACCTCGAGGCCGCCCAGGTACTCAACGACCCGATGCTGCTGGCGCTGCCCGAGGGCCACCCGCTGGCCGGGACCGAGCCGCTCACTCCGGGCGATCTCGCCGCGCAGAAGTGGATCGGCGTGATGCACCAGGAGACCGCGCTGCGGCACGACGCCTTCATCGCGGCCTGCGCCCGGGCGGGTTTTACCCCCACCATCACCATGGAAGCGACCGAGCCGCTGGCCGCGCTGGGGCTGGTGGCCGCGGGGCTGGGCGTGACCACGATCCAGCAGAGCCTGCGCCACCAGGCACCGGCCGGCGTGGTGCTGCACGAACTGTCGTGGCTCGACTACCGCACCCCGTTGTGGGCTGCCTGGCACAAGGTCAACCTGCGGCCGCTGGTCGAAATCTTCCGCAAGACCTTGCTGCAGTCGAGCATGATGGCCACCGCGCACACCGCGGCACAGGCAGCGTGAGCCGCACCGGTCTTGCGCGGCCACGCTAGCCCCCATCCGTTGGTTGCCACGCAGCGGCGTCCTTGACACCCACGCGATCCCGCCTCTAATAGCCTTAGGTACCGTCAAGCTGGCAACGACGGCCGGGAGGCGAAATGCGCTGCAGCCAATGCGGCTTCGGCAATCTTGCTGGCGCCAACTTCTGTGAGGCGTGCGGGGCGCGGCTTGCCCGCGTGTGCCCGCAATGCGGCGCCGAGGCCACCGCGGCGGCACGGTTCTGCCGCGTCTGCGGCGTCGGCCTGCCGGACGCGCCCACCGCCGCCACGCCGGCGCCCGCCGCGCCGCGCCCGGACAGTCCGGCGCCGGTCCACTACACCCCGCCGCACCTGGCCGGGCGCATCCTGGCCGAGCAGGCGGCGATGGAAGCCCGCGGCGAAACCGCCGGCGAGCGCAAGACCATCACCGCGCTGTTTGCCGACATGGCCGGCTCCACCGCGCTGACCCAGGACCTGGACCCCGAGGACGCGCGCCGCCTGATCGATCCCGTGGTGACGCTGATGATGGAAGCGGTCCACCACTACGAGGGCTACGTCGCCAAGTTCCTCGGCGACGGCATCCTGGCGCTGTTCGGCGCGCCCATCGCCCACGAGGACCACGCACTGCGCGCGCTGTACGCGGCGCTGCGCATGCAGGATGCGATGCACCGGCACAGCGACCGCGTGCGCCTGGAGCAAGGCATTCCGCTGCAGGTCCGCATCGGCATCCATACCGGCGAGGTGGTGGTGCGCTCGATCCGCAAGGACGACCTGCACACCGACTACGATCCGGTCGGGCACACCATCCATATCGCCTCGCGCATGGAGGGCATCGCCACGCCGGCGTCGATCCTGGTGAGCGAGTCCACCCACAAGCTGACCGAAGGCTATTTCGAGTTCACGGCGCTGGGCACCACCAGCGTCAAGGGCGTGCGCGAACCGCTGGCAGTGTACGAGGTGATCGGGCCGGGACCCTTGCGCACGCGGCTGCAGGTGGCCGCGCACCGCGGCCTGGCGCGCTTTGTCGGGCGCCAGGACGAGCTGGCGCACCTGAACGCGGCGCTGGAGCAGGCCAAGGCCGGCCACGGGCGCATCGTCGCGGTGGTCGGCGAGGCCGGGGTCGGCAAGTCGCGGCTGTTCCATGAATTCAAGGTCAGGTCGCAGCAAGGCTGCCTGGCGCTGGAGACGTTCTCGGTCTCGCACGGCAAGGCCTTTGCCTACCTGCCGCTGATCGAGATGCTGAAGAACTATTTCCAGATCACGGCGCATGACGGCGACCGCAGCTGCCGCGAGAAGCTGACCGGCCGGCTGCTGACGCTGGACCGCTCGCTGGAAGAGCACCTGCCCTACCTGCTCTACCTGCTCGGCGTGGTCGAGCCCGACTCGGCGCTGCCGACCATGGACCCGGCGCTGCGGCGCCAGCGCACCTTCGACGCGATTGCGCGGCTGCTGGTCCGTGAAAGCCAGAACCAGCCGCTGGAAGTCATCTTCGAAGACCTGCAATGGCTGGACGGCGAGACCGAGGCCTTCCTCAACATGCTGGTCGACCACGTGCCCGGCGCGCGCATCGTGCTGCTGGTGAACTACCGGCCCGAATACCGCCACCGCTGGGACGCGGGCGCGCATTACTCGCAGCTGCGCCTGCAGCCGCTGGGACAGGCCGAGGCGCAGGAGCTGCTGACCGCGCTGCTCGGCGACGACCCCAGCCTGGCGCCGCTGAAGCGGCTGATCCTCGACAAGACCGAAGGCAATCCCTTCTTCATGGAGGAAGTGGTCCAGACCCTGGCCGAGGAAGGCGCGCTGCTGGGCCAGCCTGGCAGCTACCGCATCGAGAAGGCGCCGGCGCTGCTGCACATCCCCACCACCGTGCAGGGCGTGCTGGCCGCCCGTATCGACCGGCTGCCGCTGGCGCAGAAGGAACTGCTGCAGACCCTCGCCGTGATCGGCAAGGAGTTTCCGCTGGGCCTGGTGCTGCGCGTCACCGGCCTGCCTGAAGACCGGCTGCATCCGCTGCTGCGCGACCTGCAGGGCGCCGACTTCATCTACGAACGCCCTGCCTTCCCCGAGGTGGAGTACGCCTTCAAGCACGCGCTGACCCAGGAGGTGGCCGGCAGCTCGTTACTGACCGAGCGCCGCAGCGCCCTGCATGAAAGCTCGGCGCAGGCGATCGAGGCGATGTTCCACGGCCGGCTCAAGGACTACTGCAGCGAGCTGGCCCATCACTACAGCCACAGCGGCAATGTGCCGAAGGCGGTCGAGTACCTGCACTGCGCCGGCCAGCAGGCGCTGCAGCGCTCGGCGCAGGAAGAAGCGATCCGGCACCTGAGCGAGGCCATTGCCCTGCTCAAGCGCCAGCCCGACAGCAGCGAGCGCGCACGCCTGGAGCTGACGCTGCTGCTGACGCTGGGGCCGGCGCTGATCGCGGCGCGCGGCCAGGCCTCGCCCGAGGTCGAGGCCAATTACCGGCGCGCGATGTCGCTGTGCGAGCAAGGGCGGCAGACGCCCTATGTGTTCTCGGCGCAGCTGGGCATGTGGGCGTTCTACCAGCTGCGCGCGCAATACCAGGTGTCGCTGCCGCTGGCGCGGCGCCTGCTGGCGCTGGCCACCGAGTCGCAAAAGCCCAAGCAGCTGGCCGAAGGCCATCGCGCGCTGGGCGCCACGCTGTTCCGCCTGGGCCTGCTGGAAGAAGCGCGCGCGCATATGGAGGCCGTGCTGGCCGTGCCGCACCCGGAGCATTCCGCCTATGACTTCCTGACCGGCTACGGCCGCGACCCGATGGTCCATGCCACCAGCACGCTGGCCTGGATCCTGTGGTACCAGGGCTTAGCCGACCAGGCCCTGGCGCGCAGCCGCGAGGCGCTGGCGCTGGCGCGCGCGCGCCCGGATGCCTACAACCTGGCGCTGTGCCTGGTGTTCGCGGCGGAACAGTACCGCTGGCGCCGCGATCCCGCGCAGGCCAGGGAATATGCCGAAGCCGCCATTGCCATTTCGTGCGAACAGGGCTTCCCGATCTACCTGGCCTGGGGCACCGTGCTGCAGGGCTGGGCGCTGTCCGAGCAGGGCAGCCACGAGGAAGGCATAGCGCAGATGCGACGCGGCCTGGCCGCCTACGAGGCCACCGGCGGCGAACTTGGCATGCCGAACCTGCTGGCGATGCTGGCCGAGGCCTGCGGCCGGGCGGGACAGCCCGCCGCCGCGCTGGACGTGCTGACGCGCGCGCAGGCCATGATCGAAGAGACCGGCGAACGGCTCGATGAAGCCGCCGTCTATCGGCTGCGCGGCGACATGCTGCTGCAGCTGGCCGCGCCCGATGCCGGCGCCGCCGCCAGCCATGAAGCCGAGGCCTGCTTCCAGCGCGCGCTTGCGGTCGCGCACGGCCAGGGCGCCAGGCCGCTGGAACTGCAGGCCGCGCTCAGCCTGGCCCGGTTGTGGCAGCGCCAGGGCAAGGGCGACGCCGCGCGCGAAGCGCTGGCGCGCATCCACGGCAGCTTCAGCGAGGGCACCGATGGCGCCGACTGGCAGGAGGCGCGGGCCTTGCTGGCCGAGCTTGCCAACAACGAGGCGGCCCGCAAACCGGGTCCGGCGCGCGCATGAGCACCGCCGCCGCCAACCCGCTGCAAGAGCGCTTTGTCGCGCTCTGGACCCTGGCGGGCGGTACCCGCGCGGCGGACGCGTATGCCGACCTGGCGCGCTGCTACGGCGAGCCGACCCGGCATTACCACACCCTGGACCATGTGCGGCGCTGCCTGCGCGACCTCGACTGGGCGCGCAGCGCGATCCCGGATGCCGCCGACGTCGAACTGGCGCTGTGGTGCCATGACGTCATCTACGTGCCCGGCGCCGCCGACAACGAAGCGCGCAGCGCTGCGTGGCTGCAGCACTGGTCGGCCGGCACGGTGGGCACCGCCGCACGCGTGGCCGCCCTGATCCTGGAGACCACGCACGCCGACGTGCCCGCCAGCCTGGCCGGGCGCTTCACCGCCGACATCGACCTGGCCGCGCTGGGATACAGCCGCGCGCGCTTCGAAGACAACGGCGCGCGCCTGCGCGCCGAGCGCACCGACCTGGACGATGGCGCCTATGACGCCGCCGAACGCGCCTTCCTGCAGCGCCTGCTGGCCAGTCCCCGCATCTATGCCACCGACCTGTTCCGGTCGCGCTACGAGGCGCAGGCGCGAGCCAATCTGGCCTGGCGGCTGGCCCAGCCCGCGCCTACAGGAATTCGCCGGTGATATCGACGCTGGAGCGCTGGCCCACGCAGTCATAGTTGCGATCGAGCCAGAGCGTGGCGGCCTGCCGGCCCTGGTCGCGCAGCGTGCACAAGAAGGCCCAGTCGGCGTTGTACTTGGTCGAGACCCCGAGCGTGGCCATGGTCTCGTCCGAGCGGATCGAATGAATCCACATCTCCTTCATCTCGTTGCGGTCGATCTTGCCCTGCTGGATCAGCGTGGTGACGAAGCCGATCGCGCGCATCTCGCGCATCAATGACGAATTGAAGCTGACCTCGTTGACCCGGTTCAGGATCTCCGCCGCCGTGGTCGGCACGCCGCGGCGCACGATCGGGTTGATGTGGACGATCACGACATCGTGGGTCTCGCAGTGATAGATCAGCGGAAAGATCGCCGGGTTGCCGACATAGCCGCCGTCCCAGTAATGCTGGCCGTCGATGCTGACCGCCTGGAACAGCGTGGGCACGCAGGCCGAGGCCAGCACCGCGTCGACGCTCAGCTCTTCCTGCGCAAAGATGCGGATGCGGCTGGTCTCGATATTGGTCGCGCACAGGTACAGCCGGATCGGGCAATGCGCGCGCAGCGCCGCGAAATCCACCTGGCCGAGCAGCACGTCGCGCAGCGGATTGGCATTGCCCGGGTTGAACTGGTACGGCGACAGCAGCCGCAGCGTGATGTCGGCCATGGCGTACAGCGGCGAATGGTTCAGCCCCAGCGTATGGCTGCCCTTGAACCACGGCAGCCAGCGCAACGGGTTGAAGCGCTGCGCCGAATGCGCGATGGCCTGCCAGAAGTCGTGCAGGGCCTGGCGCGCGCCGTCGCTGCCGCCCTGCATCAGGCCGTAAGCCAGCACCGTGCCGTTCATCGCCCCGGCGCTGGTGGCGCTGACGCCCTCGATCACCAGCCGCCCATCTTCCAGCAGGCGGTCCAGCACGCCCCAGGTAAATGCGCCGTGCATGCCGCCGCCCTGCAAGGCCAGCGCCACGGGCTTGGCTTGGACAGGCTCGGGCGGCATAGGTGTGCTCCCCTGGGCGGCGACAAGGCGCCATGCTCAAGTGTAGGGAAGAACCGCGGCGGCCGCGTAGGGCGCCGTGCGTGGTATGACACACAGCGTGGCGCCGCTACGTCATGATGGGCCCCGCGATCGTGGCAGCGGCATCACTTGTGGACGTGCCCGCGCCCCGCTACGCCAGCTCGAACCCGTGCCGCGCCAGCGGCAGCGAGCGCAGGCGCTGCCCGGTCGCGGCGAACAGCGCATTGGCCAGCGCCGGTGCCAGCGTCGGCACCGCCGATTCCCCCACGCCGCCGATGCGCTCGCCACTGGGCGCCAGCACCGCCTCGAAGCGCGGCGTCTGCGCCAGCCGCAACAGTGGATAGTCGTGGAAGTTGGCTTGCTGCACGCGCCCGTCGGCAATGGTGATGGCGCCCGTCATGGCCGCGCTCAGGCCCCAGATGCTGGCGCCCTCCAGCTGGCGCTCGACCGTCGCCGGGTTGATCACGGTGCCGCAGTCGATGGCATTGACGATGCGGTGCAGCGTGACGCGCTGGCCCTGCACCGACAGCTCCACCACCGTCGCGCACAGCGAGCCCCACGCCTGCGACAGCGCCACGCCGTGGAAGCGCCCTGCCGGCGCGATGCCCCAGCCGACGTGCTGCGCCAGGCGCTGCAGCAAGCGCGCCGGGCGCGGGCGGTCGGCCAGCAGGTTCAGCCGGAACTGCAGCGGATCGGCTTTGGCGTGATGGGCCAGCTCGTCGATAAAGCTCTCGGCGAAGAAGGTGTTCTGCGTATAGCCCACGCCGCGCCAGAAGCCCACCGGCACGGCGGTATTGACCATGGCATGGCGCACGGCGACGTGGGGCAGCGCGTAAGGCAGATCCACCACCCCTTCGACCGATTTGGGGTCGACCCCGCCCTTGACCCGGTCCGGGAAATTGCGGACATAGATCGACGAGCAGGCCAGGCGCGCATCCAGCGCGCGGATGCCGGCCGCGTCGGGGGCCAGCACCGCGCTGAAGCGCGCCGCCGCCGCGGGGCGGTAGAAGTCGTGCTGGATGTCTTCCTCGCGCGACCAGATCAGCTTGACCGGCTGCCCCGCAGCCTTCGACGCCAGCGCGGCCTGGACGAAGACATCGAACTCCTCGCGCCGGCCGAAGCCGCCCCCGACGAAGGTTCCATGTACGACGATGCGGTCGGCGGGCAGCCCCAGCACGCCCGAGAGCCGCTGCGCGATCTCGCCGCAGACCTGGGTCGGGCCCCAGATCTCGGCCCGGTCGGCGCGCACATCGGCGGTGGCGTTCATCGGTTCCATGGTGGCGTGGGCGAGGTATGGCACTTCGTATTCGGCGGTGTAGGCCTGTGCGCCCTGCATCTGCGTGTCAGGATCGCCGTGGCGCAGCGCCATCGCCGAGGCGCTGCGTGCGGCCTCGCGGTAGCCGGCCATCAGCGCCGCGTCGCTGGCCGGCTCGCCTTGCGGCAACTGCCAGTCAGGCTGCAGCACGGCCAGGCCCTTGCGCGCGGTCCAGTAGCTGTCGGCCAGCACTACCACGGCATCGTCCAGCGGCACCACGCGCCGCACGCCGCGCAGCGCCAGCGCCGGCCGCGCATCGACCCGGCGCAGCGTGCCGCCGAAGACCGGGCATGCCATCACCGAGCCCACCAGCATGCGCGGCACCTTGACGTCGACGCCGAACACCGCGGCCCCGCGCGTCTTCAGCGGAATGTCGAGCCGGTCCGTCGGGCGGCCCAGCAGCTTCCAGTCGCGTGGGTCCTTCAGCGCCACGTTGGCCGGGCGCGGCAGCGTGGCGGCGCGCGCGGCTAGCGCACCGTAGCCGAGCGTGCGCCCGCTGGGCTCATGCAGCACCACGCCCTGCACCGCGCGGCACTGCGCCACCGGCACGCTCCAGCCCTGCGCGGCGGCCTCGCGCAGCATCTCGCGCGCGGTGGCCCCGATGCGGCGCAGCGGCTCGAACGACCAGCGTGCCGAGGTGCTGCTGGCGGTCGCCTGCACCTTGAACATGCGGTTGTTGTAGACCGGGTCGGTGGGTGCGAGCTCGGCACGCACCTGGCGCCAGTCGCACTCGAGCTCTTCGGCGATCAGCATGGGGGCGGAGGTCATCACGCCCTGCCCCAGTTCGGCCGACGGCACCATGATGGTCACGCTGCCGTCGGCATCGATGCGCAGCCAGGCATTGACGTCGTCCGGGTCGCGCGCGGGCGCGGCGGCGTCGGCCGCCTTCGCCAGTGGCAGGTGGAAGCCCAGCACCAGTGCGGCGGGGACGGCGCCGGCGGCTTGCAGGAAACGGCGGCGGCTTGCGTGGAGATGGCTCACGATGACGCCCTCCCCTTCGGGTCCCCGGCGTTCAGTGCCGTGGCGGCGCGCAGGATGGCGCGTTCCACGCGCGGATAGGTGCCGCAGCGGCACAGGTTGGTGATGCCGGCGCGGATCTCCTCCGGCCGCGGCGACGGGTTGTCCTGCAGCCACGCGCAGGCGGCCATGATCATGCCCGACTGGCAATAGCCGCACTGCGGCACCTGCTCGGCAATCCACGCGCGCTGGACCGGGTGCGAATTGTCGGCCGACAATCCTTCGATGGTGGTAATGTCGGCGCGCGCGACGGTGCCCACAGGCGTGATGCAGGCGCGCACCGCCTTGCCATCGACATGCACGGTGCAGGCCCCGCACAGGCCGGCACCGCAGCCGAACTTGGTGCCGGTATAGCCCAGGTAATCGCGCAGCACCCACAGCAGGGGCATGTCGCGTTCGGCCTCGACGGCGTGGCGCTTGCCGTTGATCTTCAGTTGCAGCTTCATGGGGGTCTCCTCGTTGCGCACCGGCTTCGCAGCGGCCGGTTCGGTGCGGCCCAGTATCGGCCGCGCGGCATGGCGGGACAATCGACTTGTTTTGCCATCACCTGTGAGGCAAGATCACAGCCATGATTCGCCGGCTCCCTTCGATGCAAGTGCTCCAGGCCTTTGCCGCCACCGCGCGCACGGGCAGCATGACGCGCGCCGCCGATGCGCTGTGCGTGACGCACGGCGCCGTCAGCCGGCATATCCGTGCACTGGAGTCACAGCTTGGCTGCACCTTGTTCCTGCGCGCCGGCCGGCAGCTGGAGCTGACCGCCACCGGGCGCGAACTGGCCGACGACCTCGAGCGCGCCCTGCGCGCGGTGGAACTATCGCTGGCCGGCGCGGCCGCTCGGCGCGCGCGCGAACGGCAGTCGCTGCATGTCAATGTCAGCCCCGAACTGGCCGGCGCGTGGCTGGTGCCCAAGCTGCCGCAACTGCGCGAGGCGCTGCCCGGCCTGGACCTGTCCATCGCCGCCAGCACCGAGGACCCCGACTTTGCCCGTTCCGACCTGGACGTCAGCCTGCGCTACGGCCCCGCGCCCTTCACCGGCTACCAGTGCCTGAAGCTGCTCGACGACGACATCATCGTGGTATGCAGTCCCGGCTTCGCCCAGCGGCATGCCGGCATGACCGCGGCTGACGCCGCGCACCTGCCACGGCTGCGGCACGCGCGCTTCCGCTGGTCGCAGTGGGGCGCCGCCGCGGGCGTGGTACTGGACGAGCCCGAAGACGGCATCGTCTTTGACTGCCGCGCGCTGCTGATCGAGGCTGCGGCCAGCGGCATGGGGCTGGCGCTTACGCGGGCCTTGCTGGCACGCGAGGCTATCGCTGCGGGGCGGTTGGTGCGGCCGTTGGTGGATAGTTTTCCGGCTAGTCATAACTGCTACATCGTGTGGCGTGGGGATAATCCTAAGCAGGGGTTGATTCGGGGGTTCGCGGAGTGGTTGCGGGAGGTGGCGCTGCGGGGGTGAGCGGTGATCACGTGGCGTTATCGTGCTTGGCGGGCGCGGCTGTTTCGCCGGCGTAGCCGGCGACCTACTTCTTGGCCGAGCGCCAAGAAGTAGGCAAGAAACGCGTCGCCTAAGCGGCTGGCTAAGGCGGTGTTGCTGGTTCCAGCGGCGGTGACTTGCGGCCCTGCGGTTGGTGGTCCGGCCCTGCTGACGCTACCTGGATGTGCCTGGCGTTCGAGGTCGGATGGACGAACCCGACTTTAGGTCGGTGGCCGCCCGCTAACGGCGTTGTTGGTGGGACGCCTTCGGCTGCGCTGCGCGCGCTCCCTATCTCAGGTCTACTGCCCGGGCACGGAGTGCGTCGCTGCGCTCGCACGCGTTGTCGCTGGGGATCTCTCTGGCTTTTATTGCCGGCTTGTTTGCTCCCCTCTCCCGCGTGCGGGAGAGGGGCGGGGGTGAGGGCCGGCGCATCAACGAAGTCAACCGCATCAGTCCGCGCAGACTATCCCGCCCAGTCAGCAGCAGCATCCAGCGGATAAACCGGCCTCTCAACCCGCCGGAACGGAAACCGCTCATAGCGCGAACTGGTAACCCCCTCCCCGTCGCACTCGACCACCGCCTTGGCAATCGGCACGAACACCGGCCGGCAGTACATGCGCGACTTCAGCAGCAGGAACCTGGCCCGGTGCGGATCGATGCCGATATGCGTGAAGATCCCCAGGTCCCAGTGCTCTTGCGGGGTCTCGGTCACGATCACCTGCGCCGCGCCGATGTCGAGCAGGGCGGTGCGCCCCATGCGGATGCGCTGCCCGGTGTAGGTCGGCCCGGTGATGGTGTACTCGCCGTCGCTGATCGCCGCGACCGTGCCGGTCAGCGGCCGGCTTTGGGGATAGACCTCCAGTTGGGGTAGCGCCACCTTGTCGCCGACCGGCAGCGTGATGCTGGCCCCGAGGCCGGCGTCGACCAGCGCGGCAACCGCCTCCGGGTCGCACACGGGTCCGACCGCGATGCCGGTCAGGCCCTGCGCCAGGGCCTCGTGCAGTACCGCCATGTTGTCGCAGGTGCCGCCGGACATGCAGTTGTCGCCATGGTCGAGCAGCAGCACCGGCCTTGCATCGGCACGGTCCGCGCTGTCGGCAAGCTGCGCGGCGCGCGCGATGGAGCTGGCGAGCGGCTCGGCCTGGTAGGCGAAGGCGTCGCGCTCGGCCCAGGCCTGCGCCGCGATCCGGCTCGCAACCTCGTCGGCCCTGGCCGGGTCGCCGTCGCCGACGACAATCACGCTCAGGCAGGGCGCGGCGATGTCGGACAGGCCGAAGCCGGCCAGCACCGACACCGCCAGCATGCCGTCCCGCTCGGCCTGGCGCGCCAGCGCGACGGCGCGCTGCATGGCGCCTTCGTCGGTGCGGCTGCGCAGGGTGTGGGTGATCAGCGGCGGGCGCCGCCACGCCATCACCGGGCGCACGCGCCCGGCAATCATGTCGAGGAGCAGCCGGCCGGCATGGGCGCCGGCTTCATACATGTCCACGTGCGGATAGGTCTTGAAGCTGACCGCGATGTCGGCGTGGTCGACCAGCGCCTGCGTAATGTTGCCGTGCAGGTCCAGCGCGACCGCGACCGGCGCATGCGGCAGCACGGCACGCAGGCGGCGCAGCAGGTCGCCTTCGCCGTCGTCGCTGTTTTCCGCCACCATCGCGCCGTGCAGGTCCAGCATGACCGCATCGCAGCCGTCGGCGGCGGCGATGATGGTGTCGCACAGATGGGTGTAGGCCTCGGCGGCGACGCGGCCGCTCGGGTTGGCGCCGGCGATCACGGGCACCACGATTTGCGCACCGGCGGCCTCGGCCAGGTCGATGAAGGCGGCGGCCGCGGTGCGGGTGCCTTTGGCGACGCGATAGGCGGCGTCGCCATAGGCCGGCGAGAAAGCAGCCAGCGGCGTCGGCACCGGCGAAAAGGTATTGGTCTCGTGATTGAGTCGGGCAATCAGGATTTTCATCGGGCAGTCCGTTCCGGGTTCAGGGCCGCGTGGCGGCATCGAGCATGGCGTGCAGCAGCACGTTGCAGCCGGCCTCCAGGTGCTCGGGCCGGGCATCTTCGATTTCGTTGTGGCTGATGCCGTCCTTGCACGGCACGAAGATCATCGCGGCCGGGGCGACGCGGGCCAGGTAGACCGCGTCATGGCCGGCGCCGCTGATCACGTCCATGGCGGAATGGCCGAGCCGTTGCGCGCCGTTGCGCACCGCCTCGACCAGCCGCGCATCGAACGGCTGCGGCGGAAAGTACACCACCTGCCGCAGATCGATGGCGATGCCGCTGCGCGCCGCCAGTGCGACAACCTGCCCGCGCAGCGCCGCGTCCATCGCCGACAGCACCGTGTCGTCGCCGGCGCGCAGGTCCACTGTCATCGTGACCTTGCCGGGGATGACGTTGCGCGAATCGGGATGCACGCCGAGGCAACCCACCGTGCCGCGGCCATGCGGGGGATGATCGAGCGCGATGCGGTTGACGATGCCGACCAGCTCCGACGCCGCCAGCAGCGCGTCCTTGCGCAGCGCCATCGGCGTGGGGCCGGCATGCGCTTCCATCCCGGTCAGCACCACGTCGTACCAGCGCTGGCCGAGCGCGCCCGTAACCACGCCGATGGTGGTGTCGTTGGCCTCCAGCACCGGGCCTTGTTCGATATGCGCTTCAAAGTAGGCGCCGACCGGTCGCGCACCAACCGGTTCCGGCCCGGCATAGCCGATGGCCTGCAGCGCGTGGCCGACGCTGATGCCGTCGCGGTCGCGCTGCTGCAGCATGTCCGCCAGCGCGAACTCGCCGATAAACGCGCCCGAGCCCATCATCACCGGCACGAAGCGCGAGCCTTCCTCGTTGGTCCAGACCGCGACCTCCAGCGGGGCGTCGGTGACGATGCCGGCGTCGGCCAGCGTGCGCAGCACTTCGATGCCGGCGAACACGCCGTAGTTGCCGTCGAACTTGCCGCCGGTCGGCTGGGTGTCGATATGGCTGCCGGTCATCACCGGCGGCAGGGTGTCGTCGCGCCCGGCTCGCCGCGCGAAGATATTGCCGATGGCATCGACGCGAATCGTGCATCCGGCCGCCTGGGCCTCGGCGACGAAGAAGTCGCGGCCCTGGCGGTCCAGGTCGGTCAGCGCCAGCCGGCACACGCCGCCCCTGGGCGTGGCGCCGATGGTGGCCAGGCGCATCAGGGTGTCCCACAGGCGCTGGCCGTCGATGCGCAGGTCGGCGCGCGCGCCGGCGCTCGCCGCGGCCGCGCGCGCTGCTTGCAATGTCGTCATGTCATTCCTCGTATCGGTCGGCCGGCGTTGCGGCCTCCATCATCGGGGTTCAAGCCGCCAGGCCGACGCCGAGATAGCGGTCCTTGACCGCCTCGTCGGCGCGGAACGCGTCGTTGCTGCCGGTGTAGACCACCCTGCCCTGCTCGATGATCACGTGGCGGTCGGCCAGCTGCGTGCAGACCTCCAGATTCTGCTCCACCAGCAGGATCGGCACGCCCGCGGCCTTGATGACCTTGAGCTGCGCCACGATCTCTTCCACGATCACCGGGGCCAGCCCTTCGACCGGCTCGTCGAGCATCAGCAGGCGCGGATGGTTCATCATGGCGCGCCCGATCGCGAGCATCTGCTGTTCGCCGCCGGACAGCTGCGCGCCGCCGTTGCCGCGCCGCTCGCGCAGGCGCGGGAAGATGCGGTAGATGTCCTGCAGCTGCCACGGCGAGTCGCGGCGCGCGGCCAGCTTGAGGTTCTCTTCCACCGTCAGCAGCTTGAAGATGCCGCGGTGCTCGGGCACCAGGCACAGGCCTTCGGCGGCAATACGGTGCGGCGGCATGCCGGCGACGTCCTTGCCGCGGAAAATGACGCGCCCGCCGCGCGGCTGGACCACGCCGGCGATGGCCTTGAGCGTGGTCGACTTGCCGGCGCCGTTGCGCCCCAGCAGCGTGACCAACTCGCCTTCGCCGACCGCCAGCGACACGCCCTGCAGCACATGGCTCTTGCCGTAGTAGCCATGGATCTCCTGAACATCGAGCATCATCCCTTGCCTCCGGTAATCATGTTGCCCAGATAGGCGGCGCGCACGCGCGGGTCGCCCCGCACGGCCGCGGGCGGCCCTTCCATCAGCACCTTGCCTTGCTGCATCACCGTGACGGTGTCCGAGATATCCATGACGATGTCCATGTTGTGTTCGATCAGCACGACGGTGTGGTCCTGCGCCAGCCCACGGATCAGCCGCTTCATCGCGCCGAGGTCGTCGACGCCCATGCCCGAGGTGGGCTCGTCCAGGAAGATCGCGCGCGGCCGCGCGGCCAGCGCCATGCCGACCTCCAGCCGCCGCTGCTGGCCGTGCGACAGCACGCCCGCAGCGCTGTCCGCAACGCGCGCCAGTTCCAGCCGTTCGAGCACCTGGTCGACCACCGCGCCACAGGCCAGCTCACCGACCGGCAGGCGCCATCCGCTCATGGCCTTGCGCGGCGACGTGCCCAGCGCGGCCAGGCGCAGGTTCTCGCGCACCGGCAGGCTCGGGAACAGGCTGGTGACCTGGAACGAACGCGCGATGCCGCGCTGCACGCGCTGGTAGTCGGCCTCGGCCGTGACATCCTTGCCGTCGAAGACGATGCGGCCGGCGCTGACTTCCTTGGTGCCGGTCAGCATGTGGAACAGCGTGGTCTTGCCGGCGCCGTTGGGGCCGATCACCGAATGGATCGTGCCCGGCATCACGCGCAGGTCGACCCCGCCGAGCGCCATGAACTTGCCGTACTGCTTGACGATGCCGGTGGCTTCGAGGATGGGAGTGGTGTTGGTGTTCATGCGCGTTCCTCCTGCGTGACGGGCGCGCGGCGTGCGCCGCGCAGGCGATCCCATGCCGCGGCGCCCAACCCCCACAGCCCGCGCTGCATGAACAGGCTGACGGCGATCAGCAGGAAACCGAGCAGCATCAGCCAGCGCGGCCACAGCGTCGACAGCCAGTCCGCCAGCAGCACGTAGAAGGCGGCGCCCAGCACCGAGGCAAAGATATTGCCGGTGCCGCCGATCACGGTCATCACCAGGATCATCTCGCTGGCGTGGTAGTCGATATTGGTCAGCGGCGCGATGCCGGTCAGCATGGCGTGCAGCGCGCCGGCCAGCCCGGTGACCGCGCCGGACACCATGAAGGCCAGCAGCTTGAACGTCTTGACGTTGTAGCCGACCGCCAGGGCGCGCTCTTCGTTGTCGCGGATCGCCAGCAGCGTGCGCCCCAGCACCGACTCGGTCACGCGCAGCACCGCAAGGAAGACCGCCAGGAACAGCACCGCGACGAAACCATAGAACTGCCACGGCGATGCCAGCGACACCAGCGCATTACCGGCGACGGACAAGGGCGGACGCGGGATGTCCAGCAGGCCGTTGTCGCCGCCGGTGATGCCGGGCGCCGTATAGGCGAGGAAGTAGAACATCTGCGCGAACGCGAGCGTCAGCATCACGAAGTAGGTACCGCGCTGGCGGATGGCGAACCAGCCGACCAGCGCCGCCGCGGCCGCGCCGATCACGATCGCCAGCAGCAGCGCCAGCGGCACCGGCAGGCTGGCGCGCGTCAATGCCAGCCCCACCGCATAGCTGCCCAGCCCGAAGAAGATGCCCTGGCCGAACGACAGCAGGCCGGTGTAGCCGAGCAGCAGGTTGCACGCCATCGCCGCCATCGCGTAGATCAGCACTTCGGTGGCGAGCGTGCCGGAGCGCATCGTCAGTGGCAGCAGCAGCGTGACGCCAAGTGCCAGCCACCAGAAGCGGTAGCGCAGGAGCCATTGTCTTTGCATCGCCATCATCCTCTCCCCAGCAAGCCATGCGGACGCAGCAGCAGCACCGCGGCCATGGCGACATAGATCATCAGCCGCGCGCCCTCGGGCCACAGCGTGCTCATCAGGCTCTGCACCACCCCCACCAGCAAGCCGCCCACCAGCGCGCCGGTGAAGCTGCCCATGCCGCCGACCACGACCACGATAAAGGCCACGCCCAGCGCCTCGACGCCCATGAACGGCTCGGCGCCGCGGATCGGCGCGGCCAGCACGCCGGCGATCGCCGCGGTGGCGGCACCCAGCGCGAACATCAGGCTGAACAGGCGGAACACGTTGATGCCGAGCAGCGACACCATTTCGGTCGATTCGCTGCCCGCGCGCACCGCGCTGCCCAGACGCGTGCCTTCCAGCAGCCACCACAGGCCGATGGCCAGCAGGCCGGTGAAGCCGATCACGAACAGGCGGTACTTGGGATAGACGAAGTCGCCCCACATCACCACGCCCTGCAGCGCATCCGGCGGCGGCACGTCGACGCCGAGCGGCCCCCAGCCGACGATGATGAGTTCCTGGATGGCCAGCGCCAAGCCCACCGTGACCAGGATGTGGAACTCGTGCGGCTGCGCATAGACGTGGCGCAGCATGACCTTCTCGGTCAGCCAGGCCAGCGCGCCGATGATGATCGGAGCGAATACCAGCGCCACCCAGAAGTTCATTCCGATCTGCAGCGCCTGGAAGCAGAGGTAGGCACCCAGCGCATAGAAAGCGCCATGCGCGAAATTGACGAAGCGCAACAGGCCGAACACGATCGACAGCCCTACCGCCAGCAGGAAGTAGAGCATGCCTATCCCAACGCCGTTGATCACCTGCAACAGATAGACGTTCATGAGTCGTACGGATGTAGGAAGCCTCCATGCCGCGCGGGACTGCGCGGCACGGTGCTTCGGTGTGCTTCAGTTGTGCGAATCGGCGGGGCGGCCGCCCCGCAGTGTCAGGGCATCAGGCCATCTTGCACTGGGTCTGCTCGACCGGCAGGAAGGCCTTGCCGACGCTGACGATCTCGGCGTAGTCGTCTTTATCCTTCATGCGCGACTTGGCCTTGCCCTTGAGCAGGTAGTAGTTCTTCAGCACCTGGTGGTCGGCGGCGCGGATTTCCTCCGGCCCGGTCAGGCCCTCGTACTTCATGCCCTCGAGCGCGGCGACCACCGCCTTCGGATCGGCGCTGCCGGCCTTGATCATGCCGTCCACCATGATCTTGGTGCAGATGTACGAGCCCGCCAGGCTGTAGTTGGGATTGGACTTGAACTTGGCCTGGGTGCGCTTGACCAGGTCGCGGTTCAGCGGCGTATCGACGCCGTGCCAGTACTGCGCGCCGAAGTAAACGCCCTCGCACAGGTCAGCACCGAGCGACTCGAATTGCTCCAGCCCCGAGGCCCACGCCAGCAGGATGGTGGTGTTCTTCTTCATGCCGAAGCTGACTGCCTGGCGCAGCGTGTCGGCGGACTGCGAGCCGAAGTTCAGGATCAGCAGCACGTCCGGCTTGGCGGCCAGCGCATTGGTCAGGTAGCCGCTGAACTCTTTCTCGGTCAGGGCGTGGTAGCTGTTGCCCACGTGCTCGATGCCCTTCTCCTTGAAGATCGCCTTCGCCGCCGACAGCAACCCGTCGCCAAACACGTATTGCGGCGTGATGGTGTACCAGCGCTTCGCCTTGGGCATCGATTCGATCAGCGGCCGCACGGTGCGCTCGATCGCGCCGAAGGTCGGCACCGACCAGCGGAAAGTGGCGCGGTTGCAGTCCTTGCCGGTGATCTCGTCGGCCCCCGCGGTGGTCACGAACACGCCGCCGAACTTCTCCGCCTCCTTGCCCATGGCCAGCGATTCGGACGACAGGATGCCGCCCGCGAAATAGCGCGCCGCCTTCTGCTGCGCCAGCTCCTGCACCTTGCGCACCGCGGTGGCGGGCTTGCCTTCGGTATCGAGCACGCTGTAGCGCAGCGGCCGGCCCAGCACCTGGCCGTACTGGTCGATGGCGAGCCGCATGCCCAGGTCGGCGAATTTGCCGTTGGCGGCGAAGGCGCCCGACATCGGCACCGGGCAGCCGAATTCCAGTGCTTCGCCGGCGGCAAGGGCGCTGCGGCCATGGATCAGGGAGGTGGGAACGGCGGACAACGCCGCCAGTTTCAGCAGGTCACGACGATTCAAGGCTCACTCCTCGTTATGTGGGGATCGGGCTGCACGGGGGCGAAAGTCTGGCCAACGCCATGGCCTGGCGCTGCGCCGTCTCCCCGACATGCTGGTGACTTTCGCCCGGCGCGGAGACTGCCCGAGCAAGAATCGAACCTGTTTATTCTATTTATACGTATAAATAGAATAGAATCATCTTAGGAGTCGGCCGGAATCGTTGTCAACAAAGGAAAGGTCAGGGTTTACGCACCCTCGGCGCATGGCGCTGCGTGCGCCGCGCATGAGGCGACGGGACGACAGACAGGTGCGGGCGGAGCCCCGGCCATGCCAGTGAATCGGGCAGCATGCACGCGCCTGGGGCAAGCCGCGGCCCTGCGCCGGCGCGCTTGGCTAGAATGCAAGCGCCCGGGCCTCCATGGCTTGCGGCGCATGACAAGGAAAGAGCAATGGCGATGTTTCGGGAGGGCAAGACCGGGGCCATCGAGATCCGCAAGCAGAAGCGCGCGGACCTGGTGGCGGAAGAGCTCAAGCGGCTGATTACCCAGCGCAACCTGCGCCCGGGCGACAAGCTGCCGCACGAGGTCAAGCTGCAGCAGATGTTCTCGGTCAGCAAGAGCACCATCCGCGAGGCACTGAAGTCGCTGGAGGTACAGGGCCTGATCCGGGTCAGCACCGGGCCGGCGGGCGGCGGCACGATCGTCGAAGTGCCGCTGGACCGCACCTTCCAGCTGATGCAGAACTACCTGTTCTTCAAGGACGTCGGCATTGCCGACATCTACACCGTGCGCCGGCTGCTGGAGCCGGAGCTGGCCGCCGGCGCGGTGCCGCATCTGACCGATGACGATTTCAAGGCGCTGGAGCGCACCATCGACCTGTGCGACCCGGCCTCGGCCGCGGCGGCGACCCCATTGCTGGACCAGCGCCAGGAAGACCTGACCTTCCACGACATCCTGGCCGCCGCCAATCCCAACCCGATGCTGCGGTTCTCATGCGAGCTGATCAACGAGATGATTCGCCAGCTGGTGGTATTCGGCAACGACACCCCTGCGTGCGAGCACGAGAAATTCGGCGCGGCCAACGTCAAGTTCCACAAGCGCATTGTCGAGGCGGCACGCCAGCGCGACGCCGAGACGGTGCGCGCGCTGATGTCGGCGCATATGGAAGAGTGCACGCATTACGTCACGCGCATGAACGGGCGGGTCCACGGCCGCCTGGTGCTGGACTCCGAGATGCCGCGGCGCGGCCGGATGCTGCCGGCGGACGACGAATGAACCCCGGACCGGCGCACCCGCGCTCGCGTCAGCCAGCCGCGTCCAGGCGCGCCGCCGCCCGCTTCAGCCGCGCCACGCCTTCGGCGATCTGCTCCGGCGCCGCGCCGGCGAACGACAGCCGGAACGCGGGCCGTGCGCGGCGCTGCGCGTAGAAGCCGGCCCCGGGTACGAACAACACCTTTTCGGCGATCGCATGCGGCAGCAGCGCGGCGGCATCGTCGACGCCCTCCAGCGCAGCCCACAGGAACATGCCGCCAGCCGGCAAGGCAAAGCGGATCCGCTCGCCGAAGGCCTGCCACAGCGCCTGGGCCAGCCGGTCGCGCTTGTCGCGGTAGAACGCGATCTCGCGCTCCACCTGCGCCGGCAGCCGCCCGTCCGCCAGGTATTGCGCGACCGCCAGCTGGATCCACGGCGGCGTGCAGAGATCCGACACCTGCTTGGCAATCACCGCGCGGCGGATGATTTCCGGCGCGGCCACCATCCAGCCGATGCGCAAGCCGGGCGCCAGCGTCTTCGACAGGCTGGCCAGGTGCACCAGCCACGGACGTGCGCCGGGCACCTGGTCGCACAGCGCCAGCAGCGACGGCGGCGCGGCGCCGTCGAAGCTCAGCGCGCCATAGGGATCGTCTTCGACCAGCACCACCTGGTGCCGCGCCGCCAGCTCCAGCAGCCGCAGCCGGCGCGCGGGCGACAGCGTGGCGCCGGTCGGGTTGGCGAAGGTCGGCACGGTGTAGATCAGCCGCGGGCGCGCCGCGCCGTCGGCCAGCATCGCCGCGAGCGCGTCGACGTCCATGCCGTGCTGGTCGGACGGCACGCCGCGCACGTCGGCGCCCGCCAGCCGCAGCGCCTGCAATGTCGCCGAATAGGTCGGCTCCTCGACCAGCACCACGCTGCCCGGCTCGACCAGCGCTCGTACCAGGAAATCAAAGCCCTGCTGCGAGCCGCTGGTGACCAGCAGCTGGTCCCGCGTCACGGCGGCACCGCGCCCGGCCATCAGCGTCACGAGGGCGTCGCGCAGCACGGGCGCGCCTTCGGTAGCGCCGTACTGCAGGCATTCGGCGGGCCGCTCGCGCAGCGCCTGCGCGGACACGGCGCCGATGCCGTCGGCATCGAACAGCGCGGCGGACGGATAGCCGCCCGCGAAGGAGATCATCTCCGGATCCGACAGGTACTTGAACAGCTCGCGGATCGGCGAGCCTTCCGGCTCGCGCAGCGCGGGAACGAACGGGTAGGCGACGGTCATGGTCGGCTCGGCGTCAGCATGCCGCGGCGGTCATCTTGAAGATGCCCTGCGCATTGCCCGCATCGAAGCCCAGGTCGGTGCGCGTGACCGCCTGCGCGTCATCGACGTAGCGGTCGCGGGTGATGAACTCGTAGAACGAGCCCGGCACCTCGCGCACCACCTCGGCGCCGTCCGCGCCGACAAAGGCGCGGCGCACCGGGTCGGCGCGGAACGCGGTCTGGCGCACGCGGCCGCTGCGCGACACCTCCACCTTGTCCTTGATCGGCCGGCCCAGGCGCTTCTGCGCCTCGGCCAGGGCGAACACGTCTTCGACGCGGTCGGTGGCGTGGTTGAAGGCATTGCCCTCGGTGGCGATCCACGCCATCTCGGCCGATTCAGCCAGCAGGGCCTCGTAATCGGCCAGCCGCGGCGCTGCGTGATGGCGTTCGAAGCAGCGCGCCAGCGCACCGATCAGCTCGCCGGCATCCGCCAGCGGCAACGACCCTTCGCGCTCGAGCTCCCACAGCAGTGCCTGCGCGCGCGGCGTCAGCGGATCGACCGAAGTTTCCAGGACGCGGCTGACGGCCTGCTGGAAGCCTTCACTGAAACGCTCCGGGTGCAGTTCGCTGACAAAGAACTGCGCGATCTCTTCCGGCGCGTCTTCATGCGCGTACGAGCGCCCGGTCATGCCGATGCGGTCGAGCGGATAGGTGCCGTTGAGGCGGTAGCCCAGCGGCCGCAGGATACGCGTGAAGGCGGCCTCGCCGGCTGGCAGCGCGCCGTGGTCGGGCCAGCGCACGGTGCGCAGCGCGCCATGGTCGAAGTGGACCTTGCCGCCCGCTGCGGCCACGTCTTCGGTGTAGGCCTTGCCGGTCGGCACGCGCTCCAGGATGCCGGCGAACAGCACCAGGTTCAGCGCATGGGCAATCTCCGCGCGCGACGGGCGCCCGGCTGCGCCGGCCGGCAGCTGCGTGGGCGCGCTCACCAGCGCGGACAGGCGCTCGGCGCCGGCGGCGCCAAGGTGCAGGGAAACGAGTTGGTTGATGTTATTGCTCATGATGCAGGTAGGGCTCATCGGCCGGATAACGAGATGGAAATCAATGACGGCTTTCAGTCCACCGAAGCGCCGGACAGGCGCACGATCTCCCCCCACTTCTGGCGGTCCTTCTTCAGCACCTCGGCGAAGGCTTCGGGAGTGCTCGGCGCGGGTTCCGCGCCGAGGTCGCGCATGCGGGACTGCACGGCGGGATCGCCGAGCGCGCGCGCCAGGTCCTGGCTGATCTTCTGCGCCACCGCGCTGGATACGCCGCGCGGCGCCAGCAGGCCGAACCACGGGCTGGCGTCGAAGCCCGCCACCGGACCGGCGGCGGCCACGGTCGGCACGTTGGGCAGCGCCGACGAGCGCGCCGGCGTGGTCACCGCCAGCGCCTTGAGCTTGCCGGAGCGCACGAACGGCAGCGATGCCGGCAGGTTGTCGAACATCACGTCGACGCTGCCGCCCATCAGGTCGGCAATCGCCGGGCTGCTGCCCTTGTAGGCGACGTGGCTCATCTCGGTGCCGGTCATGCGCTGGAACAGCTCGCCGGCCAGGTGCGTCGAGGTGCCGTTGCCCGCCGACGCCATGTTGACGCGCTTCGGATTGGCCTTCAGGTAGGTAATGAACTCGGCCAGCGTCTGCACGTGCGCGCGCTCGGCAAAGGCGGGCGACAGCACCACCACGTTGGGCACGCGCGCCACCATCGTCACCGGCGCGAAATCGGCCACGGCGTCATAGGGCAGCTTCTTGTACAGGGTGGGATTGATGCCGAACTCGCCCACCGACCCCATCAGCAGCGTATAGCCGTCGGCGGTGGACTTGGCGGCGACGCCGGTGCCCACGATGCCGCCCGCCCCGGGCCGGTTCTCCACCAGCACCGGTTGTTTCCATTGCAGCGCGAGCCGTTCGCCGACCAGCCGCGCCACCATGTCGGTAGTGCCGCCCGGCGGGTACGGCACGATGATGCGGACGGGCTTGGCGGGGAAATCCTCGGCGGCGACGATGCCGGATAGGGTCATGCCAAAGGCGAAAGTGCCGGCGGCCAGCGCGCTGAACAAGCGTTTCATTGTTGTTTTCCTGTCTACCTGATGGTTGTCGTTATGGCGGTGCCGCGATGGTGGGGGCCGCGGCACCAGGGCTGAATCATTTCTCATCAAGTCCGCCGGTTCAAGCGAGATTTCGGTATAGGATGATGACTTTATGTCATCAACTACCCTTCCCTTCCCGCGATGCGGCAACGCCTTCCCAGCCTTTCCAGCCTGCGCGCCTTCGAAGCCGCCGCGCTGCACCTCAACCTGCGCCGCGCCGCCGCCGACCTGTTCATCACGGAAAGCGCGGTATCGCGCCAGATTGCCGCGCTGGAAAGCCTGCTCGGCGTGCAACTCTTCCACCGCGCCAACCAGCGCATCACGCTGACCGCGGCCGGTGCGCTCTACAGCGTCCAGGTGCGCGAGATGCTGCGCAAGCTGCAGCGCGACACGCTGGAGGTGATGGCGCATGAAGGCGCAGGCGGCACCGTCGAGCTTGCGTGCGTGCCGACCCTGGCGGTCGAATGGCTGATCCCGCGGCTGCCCGATTTCTACGCGCGCCATCCCCGGGTGGTGGTCAATATCAGCGCCCAGTCCGACGTGTTCCTGTTCGACGGCACGCCCTACGATGCGGCGATCCACTTCGGCGAAGCGGTCTATCCCGGCGCGCGGGCGGATCTGTTGTTCGGCGAGGAATCCGTGGCGGTGTGCCACCCGCAGCTGTTCGGCCGCAAGAAGCGCCTTGACGCGAACGACATCGCGCATGCGCCGCTGCTGCACCTGGCCACGCGCAGTTTCGGCTGGAAGCAATGGATGGAGGCAGCCGGCATCGATGACGTCAACGCCATGCGCGGGGCCCGCTTCGACCACCACAGCATGGTGATCGCCGCGGCGCGGGCCGGCCTGGGCATCGGCCTGGTGCCGCGTTTCCTGGTGGAAGAGTACCTGGCGAGCGGGCAACTGGTGAGCCCCGTGGCCCGCTCGCTGCGCTCCACCAGCGCGTATTACCTGGTACAGCCCGATACGCGCCCGATGAGCCATGCCATGCAGCATCTGCGCGCGTGGCTGCTCGAGGCGGCCTCGGCATTTGCCGAGGGCCAGGGCGTGGGATCTGCCGGCCCCAAGTCAGCCGCGCGGGATTGAAGGCTGCAGGCGTGCGCGGCCTACCCCTTCTCCCCGCGCCATACCCGCTGCAGCTCCCACGCCGGCGCCTCGCCCGCCGGCTGCGGCAACGCCTGGGCCTCGGCCAGCATGGCGCCGGCCTGCGCCTGCAGCTTGTCGAGGCAGCGCGACAGCACCCGCGCCTCTTCGGCCGTCAGGCAGGCGGCCAATTGCGTATTGAAGTCGCGCGCCTGCGCAAAGGCGGCGCGGTAGACCGCCTCGCCCTCCTCCGTCAGCGTGAACGCGGCCGCACGCCGGTCCTGCGCGCGCGTTTCCCGGCGCACCAGGCCGCGTTCCACCAGCGCGTGCACGGCGCGGCTGGCCAGCACCTTGTCGAGGCCGGCGCTCTGCGCCAGTTCGGTCAGCCGCGTGCCGGGCTGCTCCCCCAGGAAGGAAATCATGCGCCATTCGCGCCGCGTCACGTCCGCCCGCGCGCGCAGGTGCAGCGCGGCCGCGCCCAGCGCGACCCGGTTCAGATGGTAGACCCGGTAGTTGATGAAATCGGCCAGCCGGCGGGGCCGCTGCAGGCGGTTGCCGTCGTTGTCGCGCGCCATGCCACACCTTCGATTTAGTTGACTTTGTCAATTATATCGACGGGTGTTAGCTTCCTCTCCAAGCCGGCCGCCGGCGCATAACAGACAGGAGACACCGTGAGCCCCAGCAACTTCGTTCCCCGCCTCGTCGCATGCCTGCTGGCAGTCGCCGCGGCCTGGTCCGCGCCGGCCAGCGCGCAGTCGGACCGGCCGCTGCGCATCCTGGTGGGCTACCCCGCCGGCGGCACCGCCGACCTGGCCGCGCGCCTGGTCGGCGACAAGCTGCGCGAGACCCTGAACCAGACCGTGGTGATCGAGAACAAGCCCGGCGCCGGCGGGCGGCTGGTGATGGACTACGCGCGCACGCAGCCCGCCGACGGCAATACGCTGGTGGTGGCCAACTCGGCGGTGATGACCATCGCGCCGCTGGTCTACCGCAAGCTCAACTACGATATCCAGCGCGATTTCACCCCGGTAGCGCAGGCCGCCAACTTCCAGCTGGCGCTGGCCACCGGGCCGGGCAGCCCCGCGCGCACGCTGAAGGATTACGTGGCGTGGCTCAGGGCCGGAGCGCAGAACAACTCGTACGCCTCGCCCGCGCTCGGCAGCATTCCGCATTTCTTCGGGCTGATGATCGGCAAGCAGGTGGGCGTCGACATGCTGCACGTGCCGTTCAACGGCTCGGCGCCGCTGATGAGCGCACTGGTCGGCGGGCAGGTGCCGGCCTCGGTCGACACCCTCGCCGACCTGACCGAGATGCACCGCGCCGGCAAGATCCGCGTGCTGGCGACTTCCGGCACGCACCGTTCGGTGGCGCTGCCGGAGGTTCCCACCTTCACCGAACTTGGCTACCAGGGCATCGAGGGCGAAGGCCGCTATGGCGTGCTGGCGCCGGCAGGCACGCCGCGCGCGGCGCTGGCGCGGCTCAATGCCGCCATCGTCAAGGCGGTGCAGTCGCCCGACGTGCGCGACAAATTCCTGAAGCTCGGGCTCGAACCCGCCACCGGGCCCGCCGAGGCCTTCGCCGGGGTGCTGAAGGCCGACGCCGCCAAATGGGCGCCGGTGGTCAAGGCCTCGGGCTATACCGGCGACTGACACCGCCAGCCGGCTTCCCGCAACCTTACCGACCATGACGATCCGCAATACCCTCTTCATCATGTGCGACCAGCTGCGGCGCGACCATCTCGGTTGCTACGGGCACCCGACGCTGCGCACGCGCAATATCGATGCCCTGGCCGCGCGCGGCGTGCGCTTCGACCGCGCCTATGTCACCTCCGGCGTCTGCGGCCCCAGCCGCATGAGCTTCTACACCGGCCGCTACGTCAGCAGCCACGGCGCCACCTGGAACCGAGTGCCGCTGTCGGTCGGAGAAGTCACGCTGGGCGAATACCTGAAGCACAGCGGCCGCGCGCTGGCGCTGGCGGGCAAGACCCATGTGATGCCCGACCACGCGAACCTGACGCGGCTGCACCTGGACGGCGGCACCGAGCTGGAGACGCTGCTGCGCAGCGGCCACTTCACCGAAGTCGACCGCCACGACGGCCACCATGCCGAGCCGCGCAGCGCCTATGCCGACTGGCTGCGCCGGCAAGGCTACGACAGCGCCGACCCGTGGACCGACTATGTGATCAGCGCCGAGAACGCGCACGGCGAGATCGTCTCGGGCTGGCACATGCGTAATGCCGGGCTGCCCGCGCGGGTGGCCGAGCCGCATTCCGAGACCGCCTACACCGTCGGCCAGGCGATGCAGTACATCGCCGCGCGCGGCGACGATCCGTGGGTGCTGCACCTGTCGCTGGTCAAGCCGCACTGGCCCTACCTCGCGCCCGCGCCGTACCACGCCGCCTATTCGCTTGATGACTGCCTGCCACTGCAGCGCCACCACGCCGAACTGGAAGACCCGCATCCGGTGCTGTCGGCCTATCGTACGCAGGAGGAATGCGCCAACTTCATGCGCGCCGAGGTCTCGGACACCGTGCGCCCCGCCTACCAGGGCCTGATCCAGCAGATCGACGACCGGCTGGGGCTGCTGTGGGAACAGCTGGACCGGCTGGGCCGCTGGGACGACACGCTGATCGTCTTCACCGCCGACCATGGCGACTTCCTCGGCGACCACTGGCTGGGCGAGAAGGAGCAGTTCTACGACACCGTGCAGAACATTCCGCTGATCGTCTACGACCCTTCTCCGCAGGCCGATGCGACCCGCGGCACCGCGCAGGACAGCCTGGTCAGCGCGGTCGACGTGGTGCCGACGGTGCTCGATGCACTGGGGCTGCCGCCGGCCGACCACCGCGTCGAAGGCCGCTCGCTGCTGGACCTGACGCGCGCCAGCGAGCGCGACGGTGCGGGTGCGTGGCGCGATGCCGTGGTCTCCGAGCTGGACTATGCCTATCGCGGCGCGCGCGTCGCGCTGGGCCGCCATCCCGGCGAATGCCGCGCCTGGATGGTGCGCGATGCGCGCTGGAAATACGTGCACTGGCAGGGCTTCCGGCCGCAGCTGTTCGACCTGCACAACGATCCGGAAGAGTACTTTGACCTGGGCTCCGACCCCGGGCATGAAGCCGTGCGCGGCGCCATGCGGCTGCGCCTGCTGGACTGGTTCTGCACGCTCAAGCCGCGCGTGACGGTGACCAACGAAGAGGTCGCGGCCAAGACCAATGTGTACAAGCAGGCCGGGGTGTTCTTCGGCGTCTGGTAATCCGATCGCTACCGCCCTGGCGCCTGAGCGCCCAGTGCCGGTTGCCTGAAAAAGTTGCACGGTTTGCCTGTCGATACTGCAACCGTGTGCCGCGACCGGCATCTCAGGCCGCGTCTGGCGCCGCCTGCAGCCAAAACGTGGCGCCAGTCCGGATGGCGTATCCCTTGCAACGGTTGCCGGAGGGCCCTGTGTTCGGGCCGGCAACCGGAGCGATCATGAAGAACATCTGGATCCTGGTGGCGGATGAATCCGTCGCCCGCATCTTTGCCTCGCACGGCGACAGCGCGCCGCTGGAAGTCGTCGAGGAAATCACCGACGCGGCCGCGCATGCCGACCGCGCCGACCTGCGCCGCGACGCCTACGGCCGCCGCGGACAGGCCGCCGTCCAGGGCGATGCGGGACACCCCGGCGCTCACCAGGTCGGACCGTCGACGGTCACTTCTTCGGCGGGCGAGGACGAGTTGCATCAGGAAGCGCAGCTGTTTGCCCGGCGCGTGGCCGATTACCTGGACGACGCGCGCAACAAGCAGCGCTTCGATGAACTGGCGCTGATCGCGGCGCCGCGCTTCCTGGGGCTGTTGCGCAAGACCCTGCCGTCCAGCGTCACTGATGTGATCACCAGGGAAATCGACAAGGACTTCAAGTACGTGGCCAACAACGACCTGCAGCAGCGGCTGGCCGATGAAGGCATCGTGCCGGCGCGGCGCGACGAACGCGTCAATACCGGGCGCGACCGATAGCGGGAAGGCATGACAACGCAGCCGCCCGTGCTGGCGCAGGCGGCTGCGCCGTCGTCAGCGGGCGGTGCCGGAACCGCTGGCGGCGCCACTGCCGCCGCTCGAGGTACCGCTCGGGCTTGTGGTGCTGGTCGCGCCGGAGGTGCCGGTGGATGTGCCTGCCCCAGGCGTGCTGCGGCTGCGGTTCTGTTCCGTCACCGAACCCGATCCGGAGAGCGAGCCGGAACCGCTGGTGCTGCCGGTGGCGGTGCAACCCGCCAGGATGCCAAGTGCGAGCAAGGCTGTGCCGATGCGCAAGGGTGTTTTCATGTTGTCCTCCATCTGGCAGGTTGGCGGCAAGCCTTGCTGCATGGCGCAGCCTGCCGGCGAGGCGCCGATGGCGCCGCTGCGCTGGAGAAGACGCAACTGACGTACCAGATTGGGGTGGGCGAGTGCAGCGCTGCGGCGCCGCGGGCACGGCGCCGCCGCGGGTCCTGCGCCGCAGTAAGAAGTACGTGCGGCCGGTAAAAGTTACCGTGCGGGTACCTGATGACTGCGGGCTCGGCGCGCCGTTGCGGCGCTTGCTGCAACCGCCGGCCTTGGACTCGGCACTTTAGCGCGTCAGCGTCCACTTGTAGGCATAGCGGTCCGGCCGGAACAGCAAGTCCGCGCAGAACAGCGGCGTGCCGTCGATGTCGTACGGCGTGCAGCGCAGGCGCAACAACGGCAGCCCTTCGGCGACGCCGAGCTTGCGGGCCACGTCGGCCGGCGCCGGGATCGCGCTGGCTTCCATCGCCACGTCGCGAAAGCGATACCCCAGCCGGCTTTCGAACAGCGCCATGGCGTCGTTGGTCTCGACATCTTCCTGCACCATGCGGCGCATCAGCGGCTCGGGCCCCATCAGGTTGAAATACGCGACCGCCACGTCGTCCCAGTAGCGCACCGTGGCCACGCTCAGCACCTTCTCGCCCGGCTGCAGGCTCAGCGCCGCCGCCACATGGGGCGGCGCCCGCAACAGCCGCACCGATGCCAGCTTGCCGTAGGCCAACTGGCCCCGCGCCCGGCCGGTCTCGTAGAAACCGGTCAGCGCGCCCAGGCTGGGGGTATCGGCCGGCCGCGTCACGAAACTGCCCTTGCCGTTCACTTTCTCGATCAGGCCGGCGTTGTGCAGGCCGGACAGGGCCTGCCGCACGGTGATGCGGCTGACGCCGAACTCGGCCATCAGTTCGGCCTCGGACGGCAGCTTCGCCCCGGGGGCGAAGGTGTTGCTGGCGATTCGCTGGCGAATCTCGCTTTCGATCTCTTTGAACCTGGGCAGCGCCACGTGTGTCCCGCCCCGCGGGCGGCTCCGAACTGAGTGATGCGGATTAGTGAGGCGGATTAGTGTGAGGCGGATTATACCTATCATGACAGGTACCGTCATAACCTATTGACCTGTTATAACAGGTAATGGCAGTATCCGTCGTCACCAGCGCTCTGCGCCCCCACCATCACCGCGTGCTGGCAACACAGGAGACAACTCAATTGGAAACCAGGGCAAAAGACACCGCCGGCGCGCCGGCGGAGTTCGACTACATCGTCATCGGCGCGGGATCGGCGGGCTGTGCCGTGGCCGGGCGCCTGGCCGAGGACGCCAGCGTCACGGTGGCGCTGCTCGAGGCGGGACCGCATGACCATCACTACGCGATCTGGGCGCCGGTCGGCATCGCCGCCGTGGTGCCCAGGGCCGGGCCGCGCAACTATGCCTACTACACCGAGCCCCAGGCGGGGCTGAACGGCCGCCGCTCCTATCAGCCGCGCGGGCGCGGCCTGGGCGGCAGCTCCTCGATCAACGGCATGGTCTATATCCGCGGCCACCGGCGCGACTATGACGACTGGGCTGCGCTGGGCTGCCGCGGCTGGGGCTTCGACGACGTGCTGCCCTACTTCCGCCGCAGCGAGCGCAATCCCCGCCTTGGCGCGAAGCAGGATCCGCTGCACGGCGACGACGGTCCGCTGCACGTCAGCGACCTGCGCTCGCCCAACCCGTTCGCCCAGCGCTTCGTCGAGGCCGCGATGCAGGCCGGGCTGCCACGCAACGACGACTTCAACGGCGCCACCCAGGAGGGCGCTGGCCTGTACCAGGTGACGCAGCACAACGGCGAGCGCTGGAACGCGGCGCGCGCCTACCTGCACAGCGGCAACGCAGCCGACGCCGCGCTGAACGGTGGCCGCCGCGGGCTGGCGGTGATGACCGATACGCAGGCACTGCGCATCCTGTTCGACGGCAAGCGCGCCACCGGCGTGGAGGTGGTCCGTGGCGGCACGGTGCAGGTGCTGCGCGCGCGGCGCGAGATCGTGCTCAGCGGCGGCGCCTTCAACTCACCGCAGCTGCTGCTGGCCTCGGGCATCGGCCCGGCCGCGCACCTGCGCGAGATTGGCATCGACGTGGTCCACGAACTGCCGGGCGTGGGCGAGAACCTGCAGGATCATCTCGACATCATCGTCAACAAGCAACTGCAGACCACCGAGCTGTTCGGCAAGACCGGCCGCGGCATGCTGCGGCTCGCGCGCGAGGTGATGCGCTACCGGCGCACGCGCACCGGCATGGTGACCTCGAATATCGCCGAGGCCGGCGCGTTCCTGCGCACCCGCCCCGAACTCGAGATTCCCGACTTGCAACTGCACTTCGCGGTGGCGCTGCTAGGCAACCGCAACCTGGGCAATCTCGGTCATGGCTACTCCTGCCATGCCTGCGTGCTGCGCCCCAAGAGCCGCGGCCACGTGCGCCTGCGCAGCGCCGACACGCGCGAAGCGCCGCTGATCGATCCGCGCTTCCTGTCGGCCGAGGAAGACATGGCCGGCATGGTCGAAGGGGTGCGCGCGATTCGCCGCATCTTCGCCCAGCCCGCACTGGCGCAGCACGGCGGGCGCGAGGTGCTGACCGATGCGTTCGGCCCCGACAGCGGCAACGAGGCGGCGATCCAGGACTTCGTGCGCAACCACGCCGATACGGTCTACCACCCGGTCGGCACCTGCAAGATGGGCGTCGACGACATGGCCGTGGTCGACCCGGAACTGCGCGTGCGCGGCGTGCAGGGCCTGCGCGTCGCCGATGCCTCGATCATGCCGAACCTGGTCGGCGGCAACACCAACGCGCCGGTCATCATGATCGGCGAAAAGGCCGCGGACCTGCTCAGGGCCGCGCTCCGCTGAGTCCCATCTGCATTGGCACAAACACTACCAAGGAGACCCACCATGCAAGCCACCGCACCCGCCACCATCAGCCCGCATGACTACCGGGCGCTCGAGCCGGAGCCGTTTCCCTTCACCGTGCGCCGCTGCACGCCGACCATCGGCGCCGAGGTCGAGGGCATCGATTTCCGCGAGACCCTCGACCACGACACCTATCTCTCGCTGCGCCGCGCGCTGCTGAAGTACAAGGTGCTGTTCTTCCGCAAGCAGGCCATCACGCCGGCCCAGCACGTAGCGGTGGCGCGGCGCTTCGGCGAGCTGGAAGTCCACCCGATGTTCACCAACCATCCGGAGCATCCTGAACTGGTGGTGTTCGGCCGCAACGACAAGACCCGCGGCCGCGAGAACCTGTACCACTCCGACGTGTCGTGGCGCGAGATCCCGTCGATGGGCTCGATGCTGCGCTGCCTGGAGTGCCCCGAGGTCGGCGGCGACACCATCTGGATCAACATGGCCGCGGCCTACGACAACCTGCCGCAGGAGATGAAGGACCGCATTGCCAACCTGAAGGCGGTGCACGATGCCATGCCCGCGTTCGGCACCGCGCTGAGCGAGGAGAAGTACGCGGAGATGCGCGCCAAGTATCCGCCCATGGTGCACCCGGTGGTACGCACCCATCCGGAGACCGGCGAAAAGATCCTGTTCGTCAACGAGGCCTTCACCACGCACTTCGCCAACTTCGCCAAGGAACAGCCGTATCGCTTCGGCTCCGACTTCCGGCCGGCGGAACTCGACCTGATGCAGTACCTGTACCGCCAGGCCGCCGCACCCGAGTACCAGGTGCGGCTGCGCTGGCAGCCGGACACGATCGCGCTGTGGGACAACCGCTCCACGCAGCATTACGCCGTGCAGGACTACTTCCCCGCGGTGCGCCACATGAACCGCGCCACCATCATCGGCGACCGTCCGGCCTGAGCGGACGCCAATCCATCGAGGCAACCGGCATGCATATCGTCGACAAGTTCTATATCCACGGCAAATGGGTGCAGCCCGCCGAGGGCGCCACCCAGGCCGACATCATCGACCCGGCCACCGAAGCGGTGGCAGGCAGGCTCGCCATGGGCACCGCCGCGGACGTGGACCGCGCCGTCGCCGCCGCGCGCGAGGCCTTCCCGGCGTGGTCGCTATCCCCCCGCGAAACCCGCATTGCGCTGCTCGAGCGCATCATCGCCGCCTACCAGGCGCGCATGCCCGACCTGGCGCAGGCGGTGCGCCAGGAGATCGGCGCACCGATCACGCTTGCCACCAACCTGCAGGCAGCGATCGGGCTGGGGCAATTGCAGGCGACATTGCAGGCGCTGCGCGACTTTGCTTTCGAAAGCCCGCGCGGCAAGAGCCTGGTGCTGCGCGAGGCCATCGGCGTGGCCGCGCTGATCACGCCGTGGAACTGGCCGCTGAACCAGATCGCGGCCAAGGTGGCGCCGGCGCTGGCGGCGGGGTGCACCGTGGTGCTCAAGCCCTCGGAGATCGCGCCGCTGGACGCACAGATCTTCGCCGAGATCATGGATGCCGCCGGCACGCCGCCGGGCGTGTTCAACATGCTCTATGGCGAAGGTCGCGTGGTCGGCGCCGCGCTGTCGTCGCATCCTCAGGTCGACATGGTATCGATCACCGGCTCGACCCGCGCCGGTGTGGAAGTGGCTATCAGCGCCGCCCCCACCGTCAAGCGCGTGGCGCAGGAACTGGGCGGCAAGTCGCCGCTGATCGTGCTGGACGACGCCGACCTGCAGGCCGCGGTAACCAGCGGCGTGGCCCAGTGCATGGTCAATTCGGGCCAGACCTGCGTGGCGCCCACGCGCGTGCTGGTACCGCGCGCACGCTACGAGGAAGCCGTGCAGATCGCGGCGGCGGTGGCCAATGCGGTCAAGGTCGGCGATCCGTCCGATCCCCACACCAAGATGGGCCCGATATCCAACCGCGGCCAGTACGACAAGGTGCAGCGCCTGATCGGCGTCGGCATCGAGGAAGGCGCACGGCTGGCCGCCGGCGGCCCGGGCCGCCCCGACGGCCTCGAGCGCGGCTTCTATGCCCGCCCGACCATCTTCGCCGATGTGCGCAACGACATGGCCATCGCCCGCGAGGAGATCTTCGGGCCGGTGCTGTGCCTGTTGCCGTACGACAGCGAAGAGGAAGCCGTGGCCATCGCCAACGACACCGACTTCGGCCTCGCCGCCTATGTCGCCTCGTCCGATCCGGCGCGCGCACGCAGGCTGGCGGCGCGCCTGCGCGCCGGCAATGTGCGCATCAATGGCGCGATGATGGATCTCACCGCGCCCTTCGGCGGCTACAAGACTTCCGGCAACGGTCGCGAGTACGGTCCCGAAGGCATCGCCGAGTTCCTCGAGACCAAGACCGTGACGGGCTGAAGTCGCCCGGTCCGCTACCCGCCGCCCGGCCGCCAGCGCCATGCTGGCCGCCGGGCGGTGTCGTTTGCGCGGCGCATGCATGCGCACTGCCGCGCTTGTCTGACACCGGCAGGCGGCGGCGTCCGACAGCCATCGCCTGCCAGCAAGCTATCTTCGAGGGTAGCGCCAGGCCTTTTGCCGAAGCGCCCGGCTATGTCGACTGTTCCCGATCCCACCGCCCCGGGGCTGCCGCCAGCGCAGCCCGTCCCGCAACTGACCGACGCTGGTCGCCCCGCCGACACCGCCGCCGATCTGTCCACGCCAGCGCCCGCGCTGCTGACCGATGCCGCCGTCGCCGGCGCGCTGCATCGCGCCAGCACCGCGCTGATGGTGCTGGCGGTGCTGTTCTCGCTGTACGCCGTGCACGTGGCGCGCGACTTCCTGGTGCCGGTGGTAATCGCGGTGGTGATGGCCTACCTGCTCGACCCGCTGGTGTGCGCGCTGCAGCGGCTGGGACTGGCGCGCTCGCTGGCCAGCACCATCGTGCTGCTGGCACTGCTCGCCGCCCTGCTCAGCGGCGCCTACCTGCTGCAGGGCCAGGTCGAGTCGATGGTCAACAGCCTGCCGGAGATGGCGAGCAAGCTGTCGCGATCCGTCGGCGCGCTGCTCAGCGGCGACGACTCGATGTGGCAGAAGATACGCCGCGCCGCCACCGTGCTCAGCGGCACCGGCCAGCCGCCGCCGGCGCGCGGCACCCACGTTGTAGTGGAGCAGTCGGCGGGCCAGATCAACAACATGCTGCTGGCCGGCTCGGTCAGCATCTTCACCATGGCGGCGCAGGCGGTGGTGGTGGTGTTCCTGCTGTATTTCCTGATGCTTGCCGGCGATACCTTCAAGCGCAAGTTCATCAAGATGGTGGGCACCACCATCTCGGAAAAGAAGATCAGCGTGCACATGCTGGACGAGGTCAACCGCTCGATCCGCCGCTACATGGGGATGCTGCTGGTGACCAACGCCGGCCTGGGCGTGTGCACCTGGCTGCTGCTCAAATGGCTTGGAGTCGACAATGCCGGCAGCTGGTCGATCGCGGCGGCGGCGCTGCACCTGGTGCCCTACTTCGGCGCGCTGGCGATCGCGCTGTGCCTGGGCATGGTCACGTTCATGCAGTTCGGCACGCTGGGGATGGCCGCCGCGGCGGCGGGCGGCTCGCTGTTGATCGCGACGCTGATCGGTTCGGTCATCACCACGTGGATGACCGGCCGCATGGCGCGCATGAACGCGGTGGCGGTGTTCGTGGCGCTGCTGTTGTTCACGTGGCTGTGGGGCGTGTGGGGAATGTTGCTGGCGATACCGCTGATTACCATCGCCAAGGTGGTGGCAGATCACATTGAAGGCATGGAAGTGGTGGCCGAGTTCCTTGGCGAGTAGCGTGCGTTCGCGCACCTGTCGTATCGGAGCTGCACCGCTATACTGAAACAGCGAATGCTGCACCACAGCATTACAGGCGCAGCCATTCGCGCGGAGGAAACCACCATGTCTCTATGCGACCTGTGCGAGTCGCAACTGGACCGCCCCGGCCATGTGCCGCCGCATCCGCAACTGGCGATTTCGGCGACGCTGCGCATGGCGAGCGGACAGAATGCGTTCGTGTACCGCTGCGGCCACTGCGGCCAGACACTGCTGCTTGCGTCCGACGACGGCGAAGCGCCCGACCGCTGGACGCGCCTCGACGCCGACGGCTGGCGTTGATCTTGACCCTGACCTGGCGTCACGGCGCCGTTGATGCCGCCTTGATCCCGCACAAGTCCGGGATCCGGAAGCGTCGACATAATCGGCCATCATGGCCAAGAAATTTCCCATCCATCCCAGCCATCCCGAGCGCATCTGCTGGGGCTGCGACCAATACTGCCCGGTCGACTCGATGCGCTGCGGCAACGGCTCCAGCCGCACCCAGCATCCCGTCGAACTGCTCGGCGACGACTGGCTCGAATGCGGCGACTGGGGCATCGAGGCGCCGTCCGCCAAGGCACCGTCCGGAACCACCCCCGGGTAGCGGGATTACAATCGTTGTCTCCGGCCCAACGACAAAGACCCGGCGCCACTGCCGGCATACACCGAGACAACCATGCTGAACCTCCAGGATTCCTCGCTGCTGCGGCAGCAGTGCTTGATCGACGGCCGCTGGATCGATGGCGAGCGCCGCATCGACGTGACCAATCCCGCCACCGGCGAGCGCGTCGGCCAGGTGCCGCAGCTGGGCGCCGAAGAGACCCGCCAGGCCATCGAGGCCGCCAACCGCGCGCTGCCGGCATGGCGCGCCCGCACCGCCAAGGAACGCTCGGCGCTGCTGCGCAAATGGTTCGAGCTGATCATGGCGAACCAGGAAGACCTGGCCCGCATCATGACCGCGGAGCAAGGCAAGCCGATCGCCGAGGCGCGCGGCGAGATCGCCTACGCGGCCTCGTTCATCGAATGGTTTGCCGAGGAAGGCAAGCGCGTCTATGGCGATACCATTCCCGCCCCGGTCAGCAACCAGCGCATCGTGGTGACCAAGGAACCTGTCGGGGTCTGTGCCGCGATCACGCCGTGGAACTTCCCCGCCGCCATGATCACCCGCAAGGCCGGCCCGGCGCTCGCGGTCGGCTGCACCATGGTGGTCAAACCCGCCTCGCAGACGCCGCTGACGGCGCTGGCGCTGGTGGCCCTGGCCGAGCGTGCCGGCATCCCCGCCGGCGTACTGTCGGTGGTGACCGGCTCGGCCAGCGCGATCGGCGGCGAGATGAGCAGCAATGCGCTGGTGCGCAAGCTGACCTTCACCGGCTCGACCGAAGTCGGACGCGTGCTGATGGCGCAGACCGCCGCCACCATCAAGAAGGTGTCGATGGAATTGGGCGGCAACGCGCCCTTTATCGTGTTCGACGATGCCGACCTCGACGCCGCCGTCGAAGGCGCGATCGTTTCCAAGTACCGCAATGCCGGTCAGACCTGCGTCTGCGCCAACCGCATCTACGTGCAGTCCGGCGTGTACGAAGCATTTGCGCAGAAGCTGGTCGCCGCAGTGGCGGCGCTGAAGGTGGGCAACGGCATGGACGACGGCGTGCGCATCGGCCCGCTGATCGACGACAAGGCCGTGGCCAAGGTCGAGGAGCATATCGCCGATGCGCTCGGCAAGGGTGCCCGCCTGCTGCAAGGCGGCCAGCGCCACGCGCTCGGGCACTCCTTCTTCCAGCCGACGGTGCTGGCCGACGTCGCGCCCGGCATGCTGGTGGCGCGCGAGGAAACCTTCGGCCCGCTCGCGCCGCTGTTCCGCTTCGACACCGAGGACGACGTGGTCGCCATGGCCAACGACACCGAGTTCGGCCTGGCCAGCTACTTCTATGCGCGCGACCTGGGCCGGGTCTGGCGCGTCTCGGAGCGGCTGGAATACGGCATGGTCGGCGTCAATACGGGCCTGATCTCGAACGAGGTGGCGCCGTTCGGCGGCGTCAAGCAATCCGGCGTGGGCCGCGAGGGCTCGCATTACGGCATCGACGACTACCTGGTGATCAAGTACACCTGCATGGCCGGCATCTGACCCCAGCGCGCCCTCAGCCCGCCGTGCCCGCGGCGTGCCGGGGACCGGACTGCGGCTGCGCCAGCCGGCAGCTGTCCCGAAAGCGCGCGATCTGGTCATGCACCTGCTGCATCTGTTCGACCTGGTAGCTGGCCCGCTCCCGGCTGTAGCGGGTGCCGGACTCATACAGCGCGCCGTCCGCGGCGCGGGCCAGCCCCTCCAGCGCCTGCGCCAGCGAGCGTCCCTCGACGCTGCGGTGCCGCCGCAGGCGCCAGGACAGCGCCTCCTGGCCCTGGTCGAGCAGGTTCTGCTGCAGGTAGCCAAGCCGCTCGGCAAGGCTTTGCGCGTCCTGCAATACCGACAGATAGGCGCATACCACCGCCAGCCGCTGCTGCATCTCGCCGCCGGACAGCAGCTCGCGCGCGCACTCGCCCCAGGCCGGCGCCTCGGGCCCCTGGTCCTGCCCGCCGCATTCGCGCACATAGATGTCCAGCGGCAGCACCGATACCGCCAGACCGGGCGGCAGCACGCTGGTGAAGCGGCTGGCGATGGCTTGCTGCAGGGTGCGGTCGAGCGCGACGCAGGTCTTGATGTCCGCATCGACATGGAACTCCAGCGCCGGCTGCCGGCCATGGCCCACCGAGGCCACCGCCCGCACCGGCGGGTGCCCCGCCATGGCCAGCGTTTCCAGGCCGGCTTCGATGCAGCGCTGCTCGGCGGCCTCGGCGCCAAGGGCCTGGACGATGTCCTGCATCTGCAGCGTGCCGGCGATTTCGGTGCGGTCGGCCGCGGGCGGCCACCCGCCGCGGCGGTCGGCGGCCATGGTCATCCGCTTCAGATCGACATGCGTGATCGCATTGCCCGTCATATACCCTCCGATTCCAGAAGTCGTGTCTCAATCCCGCCGCGATGCCATCACGATCGCGGCATGCATGCCGTGCAAGGCGTGCGGCGGCTCGGCCCCGGTCAGTGCGGCCACCAGCAGGCTGTCATCCAGCCGGAAGCGGTACAGCATCAGGCTGGACCGCGCCAGCGCGATGACCTGCGTCGGCGTCAGCGATGCCAGCAGGCGGCCCATCTCGCGACCCAGGCCGAGCCGGAACAACGCCTCGGCCTCGTTCTCGCGCATCAGCCGCTGTACCAGCAGCAGGTAGGACAGGTTCAGCGTCTCGATCTGGCGCAGGCGGTCGGCATCCGCTTCCCGATGCATGTCGGGATCGCTTGCTGCGGGTGTCCTGGCCGGTTCCATGTCAGCCTCGCGCGGGTGCGGTTGCGTCGCCGGCGCTGCGCAAGCGCGGCGCGGGCGGATGGGCGAGGATCATCGGGCGCGCGGCAATGGCCCGCAGCGCGGCCTTGTCGAGCAGCGTGATGGTGCGGTGCCGTACCGTGATCAGGCCGCCTTCGGCCAGCCGCGAGAACTGCCGGCTCACCGTTTCCAGCGTCAGGCCGATATAACTGCCGATTTCCTCGCGGCTCATGCGCAGCACAAAGGCCGACGATGAATAGCCGCGCAGCGCCAGGCCGTCCGCCAGCCACAGCAGGAACGTCACCAGGCGCTCTTCGGCGGTCATCAGCGCCAGCATGGTCTGCACCGCCCGCGCGCGCTGCAGCTGGCCGTCCAGTGCCAGCAGCAGCTGCCGGCCGAACGGCGCCAGCGTGGCCGCGGCCAGGCGCAGCGCGTCCACGGTGAACAGGCACAGCTTGGTGTCTTCCAGCGCGGTGGCGTACGACGCATAGTGCGGCCGCACCAGGCTGTCCAGCCCGACCATGTCGCCGGGGAAGTGGAAGGCGACCACCTGGGTGCGCCCGTCCTCGGTGGTGACATGGGTCTTGATGGTGCCGACGCGAATGGCATAGACCGATGTCACCGGGTCTCCCATCAGGTACAGGAATTCGCCCTTGCGCAGGCGCACCATGCGTTGCGCCGCTTCGATGCCCGGCGCGCCACATGCCTGGCCGGCCGGTGCGCAGTCAGGGCAGGCGCCGGCCATCTGGCAACACGTGCTGCACGGCATGGCTTCGCGCTGCGGCTGGCGATCGTCGGACTGTGTCATCGGCGCTGTGGGCAGTGAGACCTTGAGAACCTCGTGCGTCCATTCTATTGAGCCGCCCTGGCCAGACAATCCGTACATTCCGATTCCCGGCACGGAAGCGTCCGACGTTGCCGTGCGCCGGCCTGCCGGGACGTCCGTGCTGCACTTGGCCGTGCGGGCGGGTGCCAGCGCAGCGCAAGCAGGCGTATCCTTACCGCACCATCAGGATCGGATGCGCCGGCAGCGCCGGCACGTCGCCCCACCCATCCCATGACAAGACGCCCCGACGATCCACAACCCCTTGCCGGCAACGCCAGCAGCCTCGAGGCCAATGGCCCGGACCATCCGAACGCCGCCGACACCCCCTACCGGACGCTGGTGGAAGCCGTGCAGGACTACGCCATCTTCACGCTCGACGTGGGTGGCCATGTCTCAAGCTGGAACAAGGGCGCAGCCCGCATCAAGGGGTACCGGCGCGAGGAGATCCTGGGCAAGCATTTCTCGCAGTTCTATACGCCCGACGCGGTGGCCCGGCGCTGGCCCGACGCCGAGCTCAAGGCGGCCGCCGAACTGGGCCGCTTCGAGGACGAGGGCTGGCGCGTGCGCAAGGACGGCAGCCGCTTCTGGGCCAACGTCGTCATCACCGCCCTGCGCGACCCCGAGGGCCGGCTGATCGGCTTCGGCAAGGTCACGCGCGACCTGACCGAGCAGCGCCGCGCCGCCGAGGCGCTGCGCCAGAGCGAGGAATCGCTGCGCCTGCTGGTGGAGGGGGTCAAGGACTACGCGATCTTCATGCTCGACCCCGGCGGTCATATCGTCAGCTGGAATTCCGGCGCGTCCTATATCAAGGGCTACCGCCGCGACGAGATCATCGGCCGCCATTTTTCGCTGTTCTATCCGCAGGAGGACATCGCCGCCGGCAAGCCGGCGCGGCACCTCGACCTGGCCCGGCGCGCCGGGCGCGTCGAGGACGAGGGCTGGCGCGTGCGCAAGGACGGCTCGCTGTTCTGGGCCAATGTCACGCTGACCGCCGTCTACGACGATTCGCGCGCGCTGCGCGGCTTTGCCAAGGTGACGCGCGACATGAGCGAACGCCGCCGCCGCGAGGAGCTGGAACGTTCCAGCCAGCGCCTGAACGAGTTCCTGGCCACGCTGTCGCATGAGCTGCGCAATCCACTGGCGCCGGTGCGCAGCGCGCTGACCGCGATGCGGCTCGCCCCGGGCGACGGCGCGCTGGCCAACCAGAGCCTGGCCCTGATCGAGCGCCAGGTGACGCACCTGAGCCGGCTCGTCGACGACCTGCTCGATATCGGGCGCATCACCTCCGGCCGGATCGAGCTGCGCACCGCACCAGTGGAACTCGACGAGATCATTGCGCTGGCGATCGAGGGCGCGCGCCCGGCGCTCGATGCCAAGTCGCAGCGCGTCGACGTGCAGGGCGCGCCCGGCGCGATCCGTATGGATGCCGACAAGACCCGGCTGGTGCAGGTGCTGCAGAACCTGGTGCTCAATGCGTCGAAGTTTTCACCGTCCGGCGCGGTGGTGACGATTGCCGCGGCGGTGCAGAACCGTACCCTTGAGCTGCGGGTGACCGACCAGGGCCGCGGCATCTCGCCCCATGCGCTCGAGGACATCTTCCAGCTGTTCGTGCAGGAAAGCCGGCCGGGCACCGATGTGCAGGGCGGGCTGGGCATCGGCCTGTCGCTGTGCCGCTCGCTGGTGGAGCTGCACGGCGGCACTATCGCGGCCACCAGCGCCGGGCCGGGGCTGGGCAGCACCTTCACGGTACGGCTGCCGCTACCGGCCGCGCGCCCGTCCGACGATGCGCACCGCACCGCCCTGCCCGCCACCGGCCACGACCAGGCCGAGCTGCAGGTGCAGCGCATCCTGCTGGTCGACGACAACCGCGACGCCGCCGACAGCCTGGCGATGCTGCTCGAGATGTGCGGCCACGAGGTGACCATCGCCTACGACGGCTCCGAAGCGCTGCACGTGGCGCCGCGCTGCCGTCCGCATATCGCGCTGATCGACCTGGCCATGCCGGGCATGGACGGTTTCGAGGTGGTGCGGGCCATGCGCGGCGTGGCGGGCACCGAATCGACCCGTTACGTCGCGCTGACCGGCTTCGGCCAGCCGGCGGACCGGCAGCATACCGAGGCCGCCGGCTTCGATGCGCACCTGGTCAAGCCGGTGGAGCTGGAAACCCTGTTCGGCACCATCGCGCGGCTGCGCCGGCCTGACTGAGCGGCACGGCATCGGGCCGAACCCGACCTTCGCCAATCCCGAACCCGCGCGCGCCGCGGCTGCGACACACTGACGCCCGTTCCATCGCAACAGATCAAGGAAAGGAGACAGCGATGCAGGGTTGGATCAGGCGTGCGGCCATGGGGCTGCTGTTTGCATGCGCGGCCACCGCCGCCGGCACCGCGCTGGCGGACTACCCCGACAAGCCGGTGCGGCTGGTGGTGCCGTTCCCGCCGGGCGGCGCCACCGACCTGCTGGCGCGCGAGATCGGCAACGCGCTGTCGGCGCGGCTGCAGCAGCCGGTGGTGATCGACAACCGCCCCGGTGCCGGCGGCAACCTGGCGGCGATCGCCGTGGCGCGCGCCCCGGCCGACGGCTACACGCTGCTGTTCGGCACCTTCGGCTCGCTCGCGGTGAACAAGAGCCTCTATGACAAGCCCGGCTACGACCCGCTCAGGGACTTCGCGCCGGTGGCGTCGGTGGCCTACCTGCCCAACGTGCTGGTGGTGCATCCGAGCGTGCCGGCGCGCACCGTGCCGGAACTGCTGGCGCTGGCGCGCAAGGAGCCGGGCAGGCTGACCTACGGCTCGTTCGGCAACGGCTCGTCGTCGCACCTGGCGGGCGAGCTGTTCACGCACCTGGCCGGTGTCGAGATCACGCACATTCCGTACAAGGGCAGCGCCGCGTCGATGACCGACCTGATTGGCGGGCGCATCACCATGATGTTCGACAGTGTCTCCACGGCGCTGCCGTATATCCGCGACAAGCGCGTGCGCGCGCTGGCGGTGACTACGCAGAAGCCGTCCGAGCAACTGCCCGGCGTGCCGACGCTGGCCACTGCCGGCGTGCCCGGCTACGAGCTGACCGCATGGTTCGGCGTGGCGGCCCCGGCGGGCACGCCCAAGGCCGTGATCGACCGCCTCAACGGCGAGATCGTGGCGGCGCTGAAGCAGCCGGACCTGGCTGCCAGGCTGGCCAGCCAGGGCACAGTGCCCTTCCCCGCCACGCCGGCGCAGTTCGGCAGCTATATCCGCGCGCAATACGAGAAGTGGGACGGCCTGATCAAGTCCGCCAACATCAAGCTGGACAACTGACTGCCTGGCCTCAGGTTGCGTCCGGCGCGCCGAAGCGCCACGACAGCCGCGCCGCCGCCTGCCGCACCAGCGCGGCGGTGGCGCCTTCGGTGTCGCTGTCGAAGCTGCCGCTCGAACCCATCACCGCGATTACAAGCGCCAGGCTGCCGGTGTGGTCGAACACCGGTGCCGCCAGCGTGTCGATGCCCGGCACCGGATGGCTCTGCGCATTGTCGATGCGCGCCGCGCGCACCTGCGCCAGACGCCCGGCGTAGGCCGGCGCCAGCTTGCCGCCGGGTTCGAGCACCTGGTCGGCGGCGGCGCCTGCCATGCGCAGCGCATCGTTGCGCAGCAGGCCCGGCAGCACATTGGCCGGCAGGTGCGCCGCGACGGTGCGGCCGATGGCGGTATGGACCAGCGACAGCACCGTGCCCACGCGCAGGCTGACATGCTGCGGCCGCGCCGATTCTTCCAGCCGCACCACGGTGGGCCCGAGCGGCCCCAGCACCGCCATGGCCACGCTCAGGCCCGTGGCCCCGGCCAGCTCGATCACCTCCGGTTCGGCCTCGCGCGTCGGCGACAGCCGCTGCAGCGCGATCAGCCCCAGTTCCAGCGCCAGCGGTCCGCACAGGTAGTTGCCGGCGGCATCGCGCGCCAGCAGTCCGGTCTTCTGCAGGCTGACCAGGTGCGGAAAGGCCTTGGCCGCCGGCATGCCTGCGGCCAGCGCCAGGTCGCGCAGCGGCAGCGGCCGCCCCGCAGCCACCAGCGCGCCGAGCAACTGGCCGGTGCTGTCGAGCGACTGGATGCCGCGCTGTGGCTTGCCGCCGTCGGGGTCTTGCGTGGTTTCGGTCGCGCCGCTCATGCCTGTTCACCGTTCGGTTCGCGCAGCGCCGCGCCGATCTCCGCGCCCGCGGCGAGCAAGGCCCGCGCCGCCGCGCCGTGCCAGTCGACGTCGATGGCACCGGTCGATCCCACCAGCGTCAGCACCAGCCGCAGCGCGCCGGCGCAGTCGAGCACCGGCACGCTGAGGCTGCTGACGGCCGGGCTGGGCGCATCGATGCTGCGCTCGATGCCGCGCGCACGGATTTCCGCAAGCCTGTCGCCGAACGCGGCCAGGTCGGCTTCGCTGGCATCCGGCTGCTGCGCCTGCCACAACGGCTGCCACTGCGCCGGCGGCTGGAAGGCGCAGAACACCCGGCCGGTGGCAGTGGCCGCCAGCGCCATCACCGTGCCCACGTGCAGGTTGACGTGCAGCGGCGCGGTGGCCGGCACATAGCGCACGATGGTCGGTCCCTGCGGCCCGGCGAGGCAGAGTGCCACGCTGCAGCCCAGCGCTTGCGCCAGCGCGTCCGCGCGTGGCAGCGCGGCGCGCCAGGCGGCGTCCTGCTCCAGATGCAGCAGGCCCAGGCGCAGCGCCAGCGGTCCGGGCTCGTAGCGGCCGGACAGGTGGTCGCGCTTGATCAGGCCCAGCCGCGCCAGGCTGACCAGATAGGCATGCGCCTGCGCCGGCGCCAGCTGCGCGGCGTCGGCCAGCGCCGCCAGCGGCATCGGCACGCGCGCCGCAGCCAGCGCCGCGAGCAGACGCGCGCCCACCTCCACGCTCTGGATGCCGCGCTGCGCCTTGTCGGCACGCGCCGCCGGCGCGCCCGCCGGCGCCACCGCTGTCCCCGCCCTGGGTCTGGCCATCAGCGTCCTGTGTGTTCGGAAAAACCGGATATTAATCGAACGCCTCCCGGATCCCGCCGCACGCGGGTTTACCCCCATCTCGACCCGGTCGAAGTTCGTCGCTCCAATTATTTGTCATAGGCTAATCATTTCGCTATTGATTAATTCGACGACCTTTCCTAAGATGGCATTACCCCGTCGCGACACGGCCGACCCAGCCGTGCGAGATCCGGAAATCCATACGAACGGGGGCGAGACAGCCAGTGCCACGCCGCATGCGCTTGCGGCCATTCCCGCGCCGTCCCGCCCTGCCCACAAAAGGAAAAGACGCCATGTCCAAGGCATTCGCATCGCAGGCCGACCTGGAAGCCAAGCAGATCACCTTCACCCAGCTGTCCGAGAACGCGTGGGCCTATACCGCCGAGGGCGATCCCAACTCCGGCGTGGTGATTGGGGATGACGGCGTGCTGATCGTCGACACCACGGCCACGCCGGCGATGGCGCAGGACCTGATCGCGCGCATCCGCACCATCACCGACAAGCCGATCAAGTACGTGGTGCTGTCGCACTACCACGCCGTGCGCGTGCTGGGCGCGTCGGCCTACTTTGCCGAGGGCGCGCAGCAGATCATCGCCAGCCGCGGCACCTACGAGATGATCGTCGAGCGCGGCGAGGCCGACATGAAGTCCGAGATCGAACGCTTCCCGCGCCTGTTCGCCGGCGTGGAAACGGTGCCCGGCCTGACCTGGCCGACGCTGGTGTTCGACAAGGAAATCACCCTGTTCCTGGGCCAGCTGGAAGTGCGCATTGCCCACCTGGGCTCGGGCCATACCAAGGGCGACACCGTGGTGTGGCTGCCGCAGCAGAAGGTGCTGTTTTCCGGCGACCTGGTCGAATACGACGCCGCCTGCTACTGCGGCGACGCGCAGCTGGCCGAATGGCCGGCCACGCTCGATGCGCTGCAGGCGCTGAACCCCGAGAAGCTGGTGCCGGGCCGCGGCCCCGCGCTGACCACGCCCGATGAAGTGAAAAAGGGCATCGCCTACACCAAGGACTTCGTCACCACGCTGTTCAGGTCCGGCCAGGAAGCGGTGGCGGAGAAGCTCGACCTGAAGGCCGCGATGGCGCACACGCGCCGCGCCATGGACCCGAAGTTCGGCCACGTCTTCATCTACGAGCACTGCCTGCCCTTCGATGTCTCGCGCGCCTACGACGAGGCCAGCGGCATGCGCCATCCGCGCATCTGGACCGCCCAGCGCGACCAGGATATGTGGGCCGCGCTGCAGGACTGACGACGGCACATCAGCAAGCCATCGCACAACAGAGTTTTTCAGGTGGAGGAGACACAAGCATGAGCAGCATCGACTACCAGCGGCTGACGTTCGCCTACCAGCCCTGCGCGGAACAGCAGCGCGCCGGGCAATCCGCTGATGCCGCGCCCGCGGCGGTGCATCCGGTGGTCGTGGTCGGGGCCGGCCCGGTGGGGCTGGCCACCGCCATCGACCTGGCGCAACGCGGCGTGCCCGTGGTGCTGGTGGACGACGACTGCACGCTGTCCACCGGTTCGCGCGCGATCTGCTTTTCCAAGCGCACGCTCGATATTTTCGACCGCCTCGGCTGCGGGGAGCGCATGGTCGACAAGGGCGTGCGCTGGCATGTCGGCAGGGTGTTCCTGCGCGACGAGCAGGTCTACAGCTTCGACCTGCTGCCCGACAGCGGCCACCGCCGTCCGGCCTTCATCAACCTGCAGCAGTACTACCTCGAAGGCTACCTGCTGGAGCGCGCGCAAGCGCTGCCCAATATCGAGATCCGCTGGCGCAACAAGGTGGTCGGCGTGGAAAGCCGCCGCGCGCCTGACGCCGGCGTGGTGCTGACAGTCGAGACCCCCGACGGCTGCTACCCGCTGGCCGCGCGCTATGTGGTCGCCGCCGACGGCTCGCGCAGTCCGATGCGCAAGCTGCTGGGGCTGGACAGCAAGGGCCGCACCTTCCGCGACCGCTTCCTGATCGCCGACGTGAAGATGGAGGCCGATTTCCCGGCCGAGCGCTGGTTCTGGTTCGACCCGCCCTTCCATCCGCACCAGTCGGTGCTGCTGCACCGCCAGCCGGACAATGTCTGGCGCATCGACTTCCAGCTGGGCTGGGACGCCGACCCGGTGCTGGAGAAGTCGCCCGAGCGCGTGATCCCGCGGGTGCAGGCGCTGCTGGGCAAGGACGTGAAGTTCGAGCTGGAGTGGGTCAGCGTCTACACCTTCTCCTGCCAGCGCATGGACAGCTTCCGCCACGGCAATATCCTGTTCGCCGGCGATGCCGCGCACGGCGTCTCGCCGTTTGGCGCGCGCGGTGCCAACAGCGGTGTCCAGGACGCCGAGAATCTGGCGTGGAAGCTGGCCTACGTGCTGCAGGGCCATGCCTGCGACCGGCTGCTCGACACCTACGCCAGCGAGCGCGAGTTCGCCGCCGACGAGAACATCCGCAACTCCACCCGCTCGACCGACTTCATCACGCCCAAGAGCGCCGCCAGCCGCGTATTCCGCGACGCGGTGCTGGCGCTGTCGAGGCGCCATGCGTTCGCGCGCGCGCTGGTGAACAGCGGCAGGCTGTCGGTGCCGGCGGTGCTGCATGGCTCGCCGCTGAACACCGAGGACGCCGCCCCGGATGCTGCCGGCAAGCTGGTGCCGGGTGCGGTCTGCTGCGATGCGCCGGTGTCCGGCGTGGACGGCGCCGGCTGGCTGCTGTCGTATCTTGGTGGCGATTTCACCTTGCTGGTGTTTGGCAATCCGGAGGCCATCGATGGCGGCACCCTGGCCGACCTGGCCGCTCTGAAGCAGGCCGGCACACCGCTGCAGCTGGTCTATGTGACCGACGCCGTGCAACTGCCCATGACCTGCACCCACGCCACCGTGCTGCGCGACGACCAGGGCCTGGCGGCGGCGCGCTACGGCGCCAGGCCCGGCACCTGCTACCTGGTCCGTCCCGACCAGCATGTGTGCGCGCGCTGGCACCGTCCCGACCCTGCCGCAATCCGCGCGGCGCTGGCGCGCGCCACCGGCGCCGACCTGCGCGCGCCGCAGCCGGGCCGCATGGCCGCCTGATGGCCCGGACGCCAGCCCTGCCCAATGGAGATAGCCATGCCCAATTTGCTCAACACCCAGCCCAACCTGGCGCGCCCCGACGACTTCTACGAAGCGCTGATCGAGATGCACCGCGACCTCGACGAGGCCCAGAGCCAGGCCGCCAACGCGCAGCTGATCCTGCTGCTCGCCAACCATATCGGCGACCACGACGTGCTGCTGGCGGCCTTGGCCGAGGCGCGCGCCGGCGTAATCGCCAGCGCCGACACCACGCCGGCATGACCGGATAACCAGGCGCAGGCGCGGCCGGTCCGGGCCTGCGCCCGGCGCAGTCATTCCACCCATCCCGGGCCAACGCGCACCAGACGCGGCCCACTGGCGGCAACCGCCCGGCTGCCTGCCGCCGCAGCCACCACCGCACGGAGACAACATCGATGAGCCATCCGGTCTCAGGGGAGCTTTCGTCCCTATCCAGCCTGGCGCCTTCCGCCCCGGCCGCCCCAACCACCGCAGCACTCGCCGCGCGCGACGAGGATGCGCTCTACCGCAAGGTCTGGCTGCGCATCATTCCCTTCCTGTTCGTCTGCTACGTGGTGTCGTTCCTGGACCGCATCAACATCGGCTTCGCGCAGCTGCAGATGAAGCAGGACCTGGGCTTCAGCGATGCCATGTACGGCCTTGGCGCGGCGGTGTTCTACGTCGGCTACGTGCTGTGCGAGGTGCCGAGCAACATGCTGCTGGCGCGCTTCGGCGCGCGCCGCACCTTCACCCGCATCATGGTGCTGTGGGGCACCGTGTCGGTGGCGATGATGGCGGTGTCGACGCCGGCGCAGTTCTACGCGCTGCGCTTCCTGCTGGGCGTGTTCGAGGCCGGCTTCTTCCCCGGCATCGTGCTGTACCTGACCTACTGGTTTCCCGCGCGCCGGCGCGCCGCGGTGATGGCGATCTTCTTTGCCGGCGTGGCGGTGGCGGGCGTGCTGGGCGGGCTGGTGTCCGGCTGGATCATGCGCGACATGGCCGGCGTGCTGGGGCTGCAGGGCTGGAAATGGATGTTCGCGATCGAAGGCGCGCCGGCGGTGCTGCTGGGGCTGGCGGCCGCGCGCCTGCTGGTCGACGGGCCGCAGCAGGCCAGCTGGCTGAGCGAGCGCGAACGCGCCCACCTGCTGCGCGACACCGCCGCGCATACCCAGGGCGGCGGCCACTCGCTGCATGCGCTGCGCCAGGTGCTGCGCAACCCGCGCGTGTACCTGTTCGCCTTTATCTATTTTTCGCTGACCTGCGGCTCGCTCGCGCTCAGCTTCTGGATGCCGCTGATGATCCGCGATTTCGGCGTGACCGACGTGATGTCGGTAAGCCTGTATTCGGTGGTGCCCAATGCGGTGGGCGCGGTCGGCCTGATCCTGATTGCGCGGCATTCGGACCGCACCGGCGAGCGTCATCGGCATTTCCTGCTGTGCACCACGGGCGGCGCGCTGGCGCTGGCGGCCTTGACCTTGCCGCTGCCGGGACTGGGCGCGATGCTGGCCATCCTGTCGGTGGCGGCGGTGCTGATCTTTGCCGCGCTGCCGGTGTTCTGGGCGCTGCCCCCGGGCTACCTGCCCGGCGCCGGCACCGCCGCCGGAATCGCCTTCATCAGCAGCATCGGCATCACCAGCGGCATCGTCAGCCCGTGGGTGATCGGCCAGATCAAGACCCGCACCGGCAGCCTCGACCATGCGCTCTACCTGCTGGCGGTGCTGCTGCTGGCGAGCGGCCTGGCGATGTGGCTGGGCGTGCCGAAACAGCCCGCGCGGCCGGCGTGAGCCAGGCCTCGGGAAACCTCAATTCCGGATAGTCCGCACCCGCATGGGTGCGGCGTTCAGTGGGATCGGCCGCAGGGAATCACGGAGGCGATTTCCTCCCGCATCACCTCGACCACATCGTCTATTTCCAGCCCTTCCGCGGTGACCAGCACGTCCTGTCCGCGCCCGATGGCGTAGACCACGCCGCGCCAGCGGCCGGGCTCGACGGCCTCGCACAGGCGGATATTGAATTCGGTGTCCTGGTCCTGGCTATACACCGTCACCAGGTCGCCCACCTGGGGAGTGCGCACCGCTTCTCCGTCGAACGCCCGGGCCACCACGGTCACCGGCGACTGCGTCAGCCCCCTGGCAAATCTTGCACGCATGGTCCGCTCCTCTTATTGCGATCCAAGTCCAGCTTACAAGAGGCCGGACAAATAACCAGGGATTTCCATCCGAAAGTGGAACCAGAAGCGCTTCGCGCCTGTCAGACGCCGCCGGATAGACAGCGCGCGCAGATCGACCACAATAAAAGGACCGATATCCGAGGGAGACCTGACATGGGCAGCAACATACACGTCGTTCCGCACGACGAAGGCTGGGACGTCATCCACGAAGGCGCACGCTACGCCGAATCGCACCACGCCACGCAGGAAGAGGCGGTTGCCGCCGGCACCTCGCAGGCCCAGCGCGAGCACGTCGAATTGCTGATCCATGGCCGCGACGGCCAGATCCGCTCGCGCAACAGCTTCGGCCACGATCCCCGCACCATTCACGGCTGACCCGCGCTGCTTGCCGCAACGCCGATGACGCCGGCACGCTGCCGGCAGCCCGCGACACCATGCCACAACACCGGGCCGACCCGCACGCCGTGGCCGCCCTTGTGTCCGCCCTTGCGGCCGCGACCGTGCCGTGGCCGGCGATCGACCACGCGGCCGAGAATCCGTTCACCGGCCCCTTCGCCAACGCTGCCGCGGCGCTGGCCGATCGGCTCGGCAGCCACCGCGTGGTGTTGCTGGGCGAAAGCACGCACGGCACCGCCGAGTTCTATCACGCCCGCGCCGCGCTGACCGCGCAGCTGGTGGCCCGGCACGGCTTCGGCATCATCGCGGTGGAGGCGGACTGGCCAGACGCCGCGGCGGTGGACCGCCATGTGCGCGGGCGCCCGCCGCGGCCCGCCGAATCCCCTGGCGCCGCCTTTACGCGCTTCCCGGTCTGGATGTGGCGCAACCTCGAGGTGGCGCGCTTTATCCGCTGGCTGCACGCGCACAATGCCGCGCTGGCGCCGGCCCGGCGCGCCGGTTTCTTCGGCCTCGATATCTACAGCCTGGGCGCCTCGATGGCGGCGGTGCTGGCTTACCTGGAAGGCGTCGATCCCCGCGCCGCGCAGGCTGCGCGCGAGCGCTATGGCTGCCTGGAACCATGGCGGCGCGACCCCGCGCGCTACGGCCGCGCCGTGCTGCACGGCACCCATGCCAACTGCGAGAACGCTGTGGTCGAACAACTGCAGGCGTTGCTCGACAAGCGCCTCGCCTACGCGCGCGACGGGCACGAGGACTTCCTCGATGCCGCGCAGAATGCGCGCCTGGTGGCTTCGGCCGAGCGCTACTACCGCGTCATGTACCACGGCAGCGACGACAGCTGGAACCTGCGCGACACGCATATGTTCGAGACCCTGGCGCAGTTGCTGCACGCCCATGGGCCGGCATCGCGCGCGGTGGTGTGGGCGCACAACTCGCATATCGGCGATGCGTCGCAAACCGAGATGGGCACCAGCCAGGGCCAGCTGAATATCGGCCAGCTATGCCGCGAGGCCTTTGGCGACGCGGCCGCGCTGGTCGGCTTCAGCACCTACGACGGCACCGTCGCGGCGGCAACCTCGTGGGACGGTCCCATGGAAATCAAGCAGGTGCGCCCCGCCCGAACAGACAGCTACGAGCACCTGTTCCACGCAGCAGGCCATGCGCAGGGCTGGACGGATTTACGCGGGGACGGTGTTGACGACGGTAAGGGCAGCGCCGTGCACGCCGAACTGCGCGAACTGCTGATGCCGGCGCGGCAGGAGCGCTTCATCGGCGTGATCTACCGCCCGGAGACTGAACTGCAGAGTCACTACGCACGCGCCATCCTGCCGCGGCAGTTCGATGTGCTGGCGTGGTTCGACCGCAGCAGCGCGGTACCGGCGCTACCCGCGGCGCCGGCACCGGGCGCGCCCGAGACCTGGCCTTCGGGTCTCTGAGACGCTGGCGCGGCCCGCCAGTTGCTTGCCTCAGTTACTTGCGGCTCTTAGGCGCCTTCGGTTCCGAAGCCGGATAGTCATACCGTTGCGGCGATTGCGGCCCCTCGTTGACGGCGGGGCTGGCCGGCGTGGCAGGCGTTGCCGGGGTGGCGCGGGTGCTCGGGCCGCCCGGGGTCGCGGGTGTGGCCGGCGTGGCGGGAGTGGCGCGGCGCGTGTCGCCCTGGCCCGGCATGACATCGGAGGCCGACGTGCCCGGCGCGCGCGTGTCGGCGCCAGGGCGAGTGGTGGTGGTCTGGGCCCACGCGGGGGCGCTGAGCAGCGCGGCCAGCGCAAGGATCGCGGTGTATCTCATGACAGTCTCCTTCCTCGTTAATCCATCGCTGATGGCCAGCCGCGTTCGGCAGTGGCCGGAACCGGCTCCATTGCGAAAGCCGTGCCAGCGCGGGCAGTTCAGCCGCCGGTGCGGTCGGGCGCGACCTCGATGTGATTGACGACGTCGCACCCGCCGGCATGCGTGCGCACGCAGGCCTCGACCGCGGCGCGATCGGCGGCGCTGCCGATCGCACCGCGCAGCGTGATGCGGCCCTGCGCCACGTCCAGCGCAATCTCGCTGACGTCGAGGCCGCTCTCCCACAAGCGCTCGCACAGCGAGGCCTGCAGCGCGGTGTCGGCCGCGCCGACGGCGTTGCCGCGCGGGTTGGTGTCTGCCTTCGAACCGGGCATGGGCATGGTCTGCGCGCCGCCGCCCTCAATACATGCGCATGCCGTGGCCGGGATGGCCCTCGGCGCCGGCCGGCCTTGCCACGCGCAGGTGGTTGACCAGGTCCCTGACGCCGAAGACCTCGTCGGCGATATCCTCGATGCGGTACTTCTGGTGCCGGTCCGGCACGCTGCCCTCCAGCGTCACCACGCCCTGCTCGACCCGCACCTCGACCTCGTTCAGGTCAAGCCGGCCACTGCGCGTCAGTTGCTCGCACAGGTCTTCCAGGATGCGCTCGTCGCTGCGCTGGTAGTTGCGCGGCCCGACCGGCCGCCATGGCTGCGTCCCGCCTCGGTAGAGGTCCATGCGCTCGTTGTAGCCGGTGAACTGGCGGTAGGGATCGGCCCTGCCCCGGGCTTGCGGGGCCTGGACCTCGTGCGGCCGCCATTCCCCGCTACCGCGTCCGGCAACGCGGCCCCCGCCAAATTCGCCGGGGTCGACTGGCTGGTCATAGTCGTACACGCCATAGGCTCCCACGTAGTGGCTGCGCATATCGGCCTCGGGCACGGCACTTTCGTGCCATGGCGGGCCGCGCCAGTTGTCTCTGCGATCCATCGTTGCCTCCGTTGTTGCCTCCGTTCTTGCCCCGGCTCGTTGCGCTACTTCTGCCGCGGCGGCACCAGGCCGTGGTCCGCGGTGCGCAGCTGGCCATGGCGCAGCTGCTCGACCGCGCAAGCGAGCGCACGCGCCACGTTGTCGACTTCGCCCTGCACGCTGGTGTCGTGGTCCAGCGCGACGTGGCTGGTGGCATAAGGCTCGTAGTAGCCGATATACCGGTCCAGCCGCGCCTGCGCGCCGGCATCGACCAGTCCCATCCAGTCCAGCCAGTCCGACAGCGCGCGGCGCACGCCTTCGATGCCGGCGACGTCGCCATGCACCACCAGCCCGTAGGCGCGCCCGGCCAGGTGCTTGGGATAGTCCCAGCCCGACAGCTCGATCGCCTTGGCCCTTGCCACGTCCTTGCCGCGCGTGGTGGTGGGATCCGGGTTGCCGCCATCGGCGCAGACCAGCCGGTCCATCATCAGCTTGAGCGGGCTGGTGGCCTGGTACCAGTACACCGGCGTGACGATCAGCACGCCGTGGCAGGCGGCCCAGCGCGGGTAAATCTCGTTCATCCAGTCATTGACCTGGCCCAGCGCATGGTTGGGATAGCAGCTGCACGGCCAGTGGCACAGCGGCATCGCGGTCGATACGCAGCCCTTGCATGGATGAATATGCAGTTGCGCGTCGGAAGTCAGGTGGCTCAGGTCGAGCAGGTCGACCTCGATGCCCTGCGCTTCGAGTCGCTCGCGCGCGCGCCCGGCCAGGCGCCAGGATTTCGACATCTCGCCCGGGCAGGTGTAGTCGTTGCGCGAGGCCGCGCACACCAGCAGCACGCGCGAGCGCGTGGCGGGATCGGACTGGCGCTGCTGGGCCACGCGCACCGCCTCGCTGGCGGCGCGCCATTCGTCGGAGAGATCGTAATCCGGGTCGGCATAGCCCGCGCCCGCCTTGTGCGTGAGCGGCGCCTTGCGGCTTTGCGCATAGGCATCCCAGGCAATGCGCTCGAGCCGGTCCAGCGCTTCGTCCTCCTGCCGATAGGCGGGGTCGGTAAAGCGCGCCAGGAAGCGCTGGCGAAAGACTTCGCGCGGCAGCGGACTGGTGACCTGGCCCTTGCGCACGTCCTCGGGGTTGCCGGCGTGGCGCGGCGCGCGCGGCGCATCGTGCGCGGGACGGTCTGGGGGCGCGGATGGCATGGGCGGCTTCGGCGGCTGCTCGGGCATGTCGGTCTCCGTAATGCGTAATGGCCTCGGTACGGGTCTCCATACGGTCTCCGTACAGGTTGTTGCGCACCGGACATGCAAGATGAGCGCCACCGCCGCGCATGGTGTGCGTCGCGCGCGGCGCGCAGCTTTTACAGGCGCGCTCCGGCGCTGCATGTACATTTTTCCCCGCATTTGGACCCGTCGGTGGCGCCAGCGCGCGCGCGCTGTCCCTGCAGCGCCGCGCGTGCGCTATCCACTTGCTGGCACGGAACCTGCCGCCCTGCGGGAAATCGACTGCGGATACCGCAAGGGAGAACATGCGAGTGATTGCGATGAGCCACGGCGCCGCAGGCGGCGGCAACAACGTCGGCATTGCGCGCTATCTGCTGCGCCATGGGCTGCGCGTGGTCACGGCGGAATCCTGCACCGCCGGCCTGATCGCCTCGCGCATCGCCGAGGTGCCAGGATGCGGCGACGTGCTGCGCTGCGCGATCGTGGCCTACTCGCCGTCCGCCAAGGAACAGCTGCTGCATGTCCCGGCCGAGACCATCCGGCGCCATGGCCTGACCAGCGAGGCGGTTTCGCTGGCAATGGCGCGTGGCGCCATGCAGCTGACCGGCGCGGACCTGGCGATCGCCAACACCGGCGTGGCCGATGGTGGCGGCGACGGCGATATCCCCGCCGGCACCCAGTGCTTTGCCTGGGTATTCCGCCGCCACGGCCATGCCGCGCACGACGTGGTGTCGCACGCGGAGGGCATCGCAGCCTTTACCGAGACACGCCGCTTTGCCGGTGCGCGCAACGCCGTGCGCGAAGCCGCCGCCGACTGGGCCCTGGCACGCATCTGCCACTACCACGAACTGGCGCGCAGCGGGCAAGGCCGCGACGCGCGCCCATGAATCGCCGGCGCGCCGAGACGGCATGCCGGCAATCCCGAGGGCCCTGGGCCCGACCGACGTAGTCTTGCAATGGAGACCATCATGAAACGCACTCTCGCTACCACGGCACTGGTCGTCGGCACCGCGCTCTGCCTGCCGGCCTTTGCCCAACAAGCCCCGGCGTCGCCGAACGTGCCGAACCCCAGCGTGCCGCCGATCGAAGGTTCGCCTCCGGCGTCGCGCAACCAGCCGGCCGCCACCGACATGGGCTCCGCTTCCGCTCCGGGCGCCAAGGACACCATGAAGAAATCCAAGTCCAAGTCGGACAAGGCCTCGACCACCGCGCGCAGCAAGAAGCCGCGCGAGCAGGGCGCGCCCGCCGCACCGACCGCCGACGCGCCAAGCGGACCGAAGGGCGATTCGCCGGATCCGGTGCCCAAGCAGTAAGCGCCTGACTGATCCTGGACACGCGGCGCGCCGTGCGCGCCGGCTGCTCGCCTGCAGCGCCCGCACCGGAACGGACTATCGCGTGAGCGGGCGCCGCGGCAGGTCAGCCGCCGCCGCGCATCGCCCGCGTCGCCTGCGCCAGCAGGGCATCGCGTTCACGCCGGCGCCAGCGCACGCAGCGCCATAGCTCCTCCAGGTAAGGGAGCCCCGCCAGCAGCACCACCGCTACCAGCAGGCTGGCCAGATACGCCGGCGGCAGCGGCTGGGCCTTCAGCGCCAGCGCCATCCGCGCCGGCTCGGGGCCGCTCCCGAACAAGGCCAGAAACTGGTCCCAGTGCAGCACCACCACATACGACGCCGCGGCCAGCGGCAGCACTTCCAGCAGGCTGTGCATGTGCTGCTCGGCCGGTGCGATATGGCGGCGCTTGCTGGCGTAATGCACATCCCACCATGCGGTGATCTCGTGGATCACCAACGCCGCCAGCACCACCGCGATCAGCAGCGCGTTGACCTCCAGGAACAGCACCAGCAGCAGCGGCAGGCCCACCTCGGCCAGCATCAGCATGTGCAGCAGCGATTCGGTGACGCCGGCGTTGCGTTCGATCTGCGTGGCCCGGTGGCAGAGCCAGTCGCCCACGCCCGCCAGCAGCCACAGCGGTACCAGCCCGTACATCAGCACGAGGCGGGCGGCATGTTCGAAGGCAGTGAGGTCGGCCGGCATGGCAGTGGTATGGCCCGATGCGCGCCTGCTACAGCCGCTCTTGCGGCGCGCGGTACTGCTGGCGCAGCACCCGGAACAGCTCGTGGTTCAACTGCACGCCGCGATACTGCCGGCGCACCACGGCGCGCAGGCGCGAGCCCAGCACATGCGTGCGCAGCGCACGCGCATAGCGCCGCTGCACCGCGTGTTCGCGCTTGCTGATGGCCTGCACGATGGAACGGTCGGAACTGTGCTTGCCAATCGCGTGGGCCGAGGAGGCCGGCAAGGCCTCCGGCACCTCGCCCAGGTCGAGCAGGCACGCCTGCAGTTCATGCGCGGCCTGCGCGAACGCATTCGCGCGGCTGGTCAGCACCGACTTGAGATGGGGGTTGGCCGCGGCGGTGGCGGCACGGCGGCAGCCCAGTTCGCCCTCGCGCGAGGCCGCGATCAGCGCGTTGAGCAACAGGATTTTCTTCTTCGCCATGGCACACCTGCCCTGGTCCGCGGGCGGACCGTGAAGTCACCGATCGGAGCCGGCGGCTGCCGGCGGTTGCGCGTTGGCGCCGGGCATGCGGTGCATGCCGGACTGGTCCAAGGATAGCGGCTGGCCCTGCGTGGCGCCAGTTGCAGCGAAGGCGTGCTGCGATGCGGCCCGCCACGCCTTGCGCGCCTCGCGCATGCCGCGCAGGTTCATGGCGATCAGCGCCAGCTGCAGCACGATCAGCGCATGGGCGTCACCGTGCCAGCCCCATGCAATCCACAGCACGTTGCTGGCCAGGAACACCCAGAAGCCGGCGCGCCGCCGTGCGATCGAGCGCGAGCCGACCAGCCACGTCGCCACTACCGTCACCACCATTGCCGGCCATTGCGCCGCCTCCAGCCACTGATCCATGGGTCCCCTTAGATGGTTGCCACCGTGCCGGCGATGGCACGCATGGGCTCACAGGGGCAAGAACCATACCGGGGAATGCAGCGGCCGGCAGCGCCTGCGCGGCCTTGCGCGATATTTCCATCAACGCGGCGGCCACCAGTACTTTTTACAAGCCGTTGCCGAATCGGCACATGCGCCGGCGCGCCGCACGCCCTTGCGGTGCCTCGGCAAACCGGCCCGTCGCCGCGCGCGGGCGCGCTGGCACGCACTTCGCATGGCAGAGCCATCCCGGCGGCTGGCCGCAAGGCGCCGCTCCGGGATTTTTGTTGCTCCGACGGAGCGAAACACCGGGAGGACATGTGCGGATCTGCCAGATCGACCTGACCGGAACGCCCGAAGCCGATCAGCATGCGCTGCAGCGCGTGGCGGCACTGGGGTTCGACCACGTATTGATCGGCGGCTGGCCGCACCTGCCCGAGGACGACACGCTCGCGGCGTGCGCCCGGCATGGCCTGGCCCCACTGCTCGATATTTCTCTGGACCGCTATATGGCGGACGGCGCCGCCGGGACCGACGACCTTCCCGATGCCGCCTGGATCGACACCGCGGCGCCCGCGTTCGCGCCGCATGAAACCGACAACCATATCCCCGGCACGCGCCTGCGCTGGCATGACCGGCACATCGCCGAGGCGCTGGTGCAATGGTGGGCGGCGCGGCTGCGCCTGGCGTGGGCCGCCGGCGCGGCCGGCTTTTGCTGCCGCGCCCCGGCACGCGTGCCCGGTGAGTGCTGGGCCGCCCTGCTGGCAACCCTGCGCGGCGATGCGGTGCCGGAAACGGCGCGCGGCACACCGCGCTTCCTGGCCTGGACCCCGGGGCTGACCCCGGCACAGCTGGACGAACTCGCGCCCGCCGGCTTCGACGGCGCCTTCTGCTCGCTGCCGTGGTGGGACTACCGCAGCGCCTGGCTGACCGAGGAAATGGCGCGGCTGCGCCGCCTAGGCCGGGTGCTGGCGGCGCCGGCGCTGGCGCCGGCGCGCCATGACGCGCTCAGCGCGCGGCGCGCGCTGTGGACCGCCGCGGCGATCGGCGACGGCATCCTGGTGCCGGCGGGGTTCGAGACCGGCGGCGCGCAGGCGCGCGATCCGCTGGCGCCGGACGGCCACGTGCATGACGGCGTGCCCTACGACATCACCCATGAAGTGCTCGAGGCCAATACCTGGCTGGCCGCGCGCGACCCCGCACCGGCCCTGGCCGTGCGCCTGCTGAGCGGCCCCGACGCGCCGCTGACCGTGCTGGCGCGCCTGCCCACCCCCAATGGCCATGGCAACGGGCCCGATGCCGCGCCGCGCCGCGATGACCCGGCCGTGCCCGACGCGGGCCCCGCACTGGCGGTGGTGCTCAACCCCGATGCGATGGAACCGGCCAGCCTGGGCGCCGACCGCGTGCTCAGTGCCATGCCGCATGCCAGCGCCCGCCTGGAGCCGGCCGCGGGCGGACCGGGCGGCACCCTCGACGGCACCAGCCGACTCGATGCGCTGTCCAGCATCACGCTGGCGCCGGCCGATATCCGTCTCTACGAAGTGCCACCGGTGCCGCTGAGCCGGCCCGGCATGCCGCGGCCCGACGCGACCGCGCCGCACGGCCACGAAACCCTGGCGGTCACCGGTTTGGGCAGCGTGGTGGCCGCCATGGAGGCGCCGCGCATCGCCATCGAACGGGTCGAGCCCGGCTGCGACGCCGGCCGCTTCGCCGTGCGCCGCGTGGTGGGCGAGCGCGTTGACGTCAGCGCCGATATCTGGATGGATGGCCACGACAAGCTTGCCGCCGCGGTGTTGTGGCGCGCGCCGGGCGAGACCGACTGGCGCGAGACGCCGATGCAGCCGGGCGTCAACGACCGCTGGGAAGGCAGCTTCCCGCTGGTGGCGCTGGGCCGGCATGAATTCACCGTCGAGGCCTGGCGCGACACCTATGCCAGCTGGCTCGACGAGATCGGCAAGAAGCGCGCGGCGGGCCTCAACGTCGCGCTGGAAATCGAGGAAGGCGCGCGACTGGTGGCCGATGCGCTGCTGCGGCCGGCGGCAAATGGAAAAGCGGGCAACGGCAAGGCCGGCAATGGCCGCAAGTCCGGCAAGAAGGGCAGCCAGCAGCCCGCCACGAACGACGAACTCTCCGCCATCGTCGATGAGCTGACCGCGGCCGCCGGCGACGACGAACGGCGCCTGCAGCTGCTGCTGTCCGAGCGCACCGCCGCGGCCATGCAGGCCGTGATGCAGACCCCGGCCGGACGCCCGTTCGCGTCGCGCCATCCGGTGGCGATGCCGGTCGAGGCCGACCGGCTGGCCGCGCGCTTCGCCAGCTGGTATGAACTTTTTCCGCGCTCGCAAAGCAACGACGCGCAGCGCCATGGCACCTTCGACGACGTCATCGCGCGCCTGCCCGCGATCCGCGCGATGGGCTTCGACGTGCTGTACTTCCCGCCGATCCACCCGATCGGCCGCACTCATCGCAAGGGCCGCAACAACAGCCTGCGCAGCGCGCCGGACGATCCCGGCAGCCCCTATGCCATCGGCAGCGCCGAAGGCGGCCACGATGCGCTGCATCCGGAGCTGGGCACCTTCGAAGATTTCAGCCGGCTGATCGACGCCGCCGCCGCGCAGGGCCTGGAACTGGCGCTGGACTTCGCGATCCAGTGCTCGCCCGACCATCCGTGGCTGCGGGACCATCCGGAGTGGTTCGCGCACCGGCCCGACGGCTCGCTGCGCTACGCCGAGAACCCGCCCAAGAAGTACGAGGACATCGTCAACGTCGACTTCTACGCCGCGCCGCCGGCCGGTGCCGCGCTGTGGCAGGCACTGCGCGACGTGGTGATGTTCTGGGCCGACCACGGCATCCGCATCTTCCGCGTCGACAACCCGCACACCAAGCCGCTGCCGTTCTGGGAATGGATGATCGCGGACGTGCGCGCGCGCCACCCTGACACCATCTTCCTGGCCGAGGCCTTCACCCGGCCCAAGATGATGGCGCGCCTGGCCAAGCTGGGCTTCAGCCAGTCGTACACCTACTTCACCTGGCGCAACACCAAGTGGGAGCTGACCGAGTACCTGACCGAGCTGACGCAGAGTCCTCTGCGCGATTTCTTCCGGCCGCACTTCTTCGTCAACACGCCGGACATCAACCCCTACTTCCTGCATCACGGCGGCCGCCCCGCGTTCCTGATCCGCGCGGCGCTGGCGACGCTGCTGTCCGGGCTGTGGGGCATGTACAGCGGCTTCGAACTGTGCGAGAGCGCGCCCTTCGTGCTCGATGGCAAGGTGCGCGAGGAATACCTGGACTCCGAGAAATACCAGCTGCGCGTGCGCGACTGGCAGCAGCCCGGCAATATCGTCGCCGAGATCTCGCGCCTCAACGAGATCCGTGCCGGCCACCCCGCGCTGCAGAACCACCTGGGGCTGCGCTTCTACCATGCCGGCAGCGACGCGGTGCTGTGGTTCGCGCGCTTCGTGCCGGGCACCGATTACCTGTTCGGCGACGACGTGCTGCTGGTGGCGATCAACCTCGACCCGCGCACCGCGCACGATGCCGATATCGAAATCCCGCTGTGGGAATGGGGCCTGCCCGACCAGGCCGGCCTGGCGGTGCAGGACCTGATGCGCGGCCAGCGCTTCGAGCTGCGCGGCAAGCACCAGCGCATCCGGCTCGACCCGGCGCAGCTGCCGTTCGCGGTCTGGCACGTGCAGCCGCTGGAACGTCCCGCCCCCCGCCCACCTGCTGCGCCGGTCTCGACCGACCCGCACGGCGCCTGACAGGCATACGTGGAGACACGGATGAAACGCCTTACCGAAACCGCCAGCGCCGCCCTGCTCAACGCCGACCCGCTCTGGTACAAGGATGCCGTCATCTACCAGCTGCACATCAAGTCCTTCTTCGACGCCAATGGCGATGGCGTGGGCGACTTCGCCGGGCTGCTCGGCAAGCTGGACTACCTGGTCAACCTGGGCGTCGACACGGTATGGCTGCTGCCGTTCTATCCGTCGCCGCGCCGCGACGACGGCTACGATATCGCCGACTACCGCAACGTCCACCCCGACTACGGCACGCTGGCCGATGCGCGGCGCTTTATCGCCGCGGCGCACGCGCGCGGCCTGCGCGTGATCACCGAACTGGTCATCAACCATACCTCGGACCAGCATCCGTGGTTCCAGCGCGCGCGCAAGGCCAAGCCCGGCTCGGCGGCGCGCCGCTACTACGTGTGGTCGGACCATGACCAGGCCTACGCCGGCACGCGCATCATCTTCTGCGATACCGAAAAATCCAACTGGAGCTGGGATCCGGTGGCGGGCGCGTATTTCTGGCACCGCTTCTACTCGCACCAGCCGGACCTGAACTTCGACAACCCGCAGGTGCTCAACGAAGTGCTGTCGGTGATGCGCTTCTGGCTCGACATGGGGGTCGACGGCCTGCGCCTGGACGCGGTGCCCTACCTGGTCGAGCGCGAAGGCACCAGCAACGAGAACCTGCCCGAGACCCACGCCGTCATCCGCAGCATCCGCTCGCACCTGGACCAGCACTTCCCCGGCCGCATGCTGCTGGCCGAAGCCAACATGTGGCCGGAGGACGCGCAGCAGTACTTCGGCCTGACCGGGCCCGACCCGGAAGGCGACGAATGCCACATGGCGTTCCACTTCCCGCTGATGCCGCGCATGTACATGGCCATCGCGCGCGAGGACCGCTTCCCGATCACGGACATCATGCGCCAGACGCCGGAGGTGCCGCCCAACTGCCAGTGGGCGATCTTCCTGCGCAACCATGACGAGCTGACGCTGGAGATGGTGACCAGCAGCGAGCGCGACTACCTGTGGGAGGTCTACGCCACCGACCGGCGCGCGCGCATCAACCTGGGCATCCGCCGCCGGCTGGCGCCGCTGATGGAACGCGACCGCCGCCGCATCGAGCTGATGAACAGCCTGCTGTTCTCGATGCCGGGCACGCCGGTGATCTACTACGGCGACGAGATCGGCATGGGCGACAACATCCACCTGGGCGACCGCGACGGCGTGCGCACGCCGATGCAGTGGTCGCCCGACCGCAACGGCGGCTTCTCGCATGCCGATCCCGAGCGCCTGGTGCTGCCGCCGCTGCAGGGTCCGCTGTACGGCTACGAGGCGGTCAATGTCGAAGCCCAGGCGCGCGATCCGCATTCGCTGCTGAACTGGATGCGGCGCATGCTGGCGCTGCGGCGCAAGCACCGCGCCTTCGGCCGCGGCACGCTGCGCTTCCTGTTTCCCGGCAACCGCAAGATCCTGGCGTACCTGCGCGAGTTCGAGGGCGAGCACATCCTGTGCGTGGCCAACCTGTCGCGCGCGCCGCAGGCGGTGGAGCTCGACCTGTCCGCGTTCAACGGCCGCGTGCCGGTGGAGATGATGGGCGCGACGCCGTTCCCGGCGATCGGCACGCTGACCTACCTGCTGACGCTGCCGCCCTATGGCTTCTACTGGTTCGTGCTCAGCGACGAGGCGCAGCCGCCGTCGTGGCACGTGGAGGCGCCCGAACAAATGCCAGACCAGATCACCCTTGTGATGCAGAACACGGGCCGGCCCGAGCTGACCGAGGCCTCGCGCCGGCTGATGGCGAGCGAGGTGCTGCCGCACTACATCGGCCGGCGCCGCTGGTTCGGCGCCAAGCACGAGCGCATCGAGCGCGTCGCGCTGGCCTACCTGCTGCCGTTTGCGCGCGGCAGCGGCGGCGAGGACATCTACCTGGGCGAGGTCGAGGTGAGCCTGCCCGGGCGCACCGAGCGCTACCAGCTGCCGGTGGGCATCCTGTGGGACCGCGAAAGCGCCGACGGGGTCTCGCAGCTGGCGCACGGGCTGTCGATGGCGCGCGTGCGCCAGGGCAGCCGCGTCGGGCTGGCCACCGACGGCTTCGTGGTCGAGCCGTTCGCGCGCGAGGTGGTGCGCGCGCTGCGCAACGGCCTGCAGGTGCACGCCGGGCACGACCTGATCCAGTTCCGCGCCGAGCCCGGGCTGGCCGCGCTGGAACTGGAGCGCGACCCGATCGAGTACATGTCGGCCGAGCAGTCCAACAGCTCGCTGTCGTACAACAACACCGCCGTGCTCAAGCTGGTGCGCCGGCTCTCGGGCGGCATCCATCCCGAAGCCGAGATGACGCGCTACCTGACCGCGCAGGGCTATGCGCATGCCGCGGCGCTGCTCGGCGAGGTGGTGCGCACCGGGGCGGACGGCGTGCCACACACGATGATGCTGCTGCAGGGCTATATCCTGAACCAGGGCAACGGCTGGGACTGGACCCTCGATTACCTGGGCCGCGCCATCGACGATGCGCTGCCGTCGCAGGACAGCGAGGACGAGTTCGCCGAGGCCATGAACGGCTACGCCGCGCTGGCCGGCACGCTGGGGCGCCGGCTGGCCGAACTGCACGCGGTGCTGGCGCGCCCCACCGACGACGACGCCTTCGCGCCGCTGCCCGCCACCGACGACGATGCGCGCGCCTGGGCCGGACAGGCGATGGAGGCGTTGCAGCGCGCCCTGAGCCGCCTTCAGGCGCGGCCCGCCGCAGAGGCCGCAACCCCGGCCTTCGAGGCCGATGTTCAAACCCTGATGGCGGTGCGCGATGCGCTGCCCGGCCTGGTCGAGCAGCTCGCCACCGCGGCGCCCGGCAGCCTGCAGACCCGCATCCACGGCGACTTCCACCTGGGCCAGGTGCTGATCGCACAGAACGACACCTACCTGGTCGACTTCGAAGGCGAGCCCGGCCTGCCGCTTGACTGGCGCCGGCGCAAGACCTCGCCGCTGCGCGACGTGGCGGGGCTGCTGCGCTCGCTGGACTATGCCGCGGCCACGGTCGGCACCGACCGCCGTGAACGCACCCACAGCGAGCTGCCGCCGCAGCTGGCCGAACGGCGCGCGGTGCTGCTGGAACGCTTCCGCACCACCGCCAATGAAGCCTTCCTGAACTGCTACCGCCAGCACATGGAGGCCGCGCCCGTGCCATGGGTGGCGCCCGACCAGCTGCAGCCCCTGCTCGACCTGTTCCTGCTGGAACGCGCGGCGTATGAAGTCGAATACGAAGCCGCCAACCGGGTCGCGTGGATCGACCTGCCTGCCAGCGGGCTGGCGCGCCTGCTGCGCAAGCTGGCGCCGCAGGGAGACCAGCCATGAGCCCCCCCGCCAGCACCGGCAGCACCGGCAGCACCGGCGCCACCACGCGCGCCGGCAAGCAGGCGGCACTGCTGCCCGGCCATGAACTCGACGCCCTGCTGGGCGGCCGCCATCCCGATCCGTTCGGCGTGCTGGGACCGCATCCGGATGGCGACGGCACCCTGGTGCGCGCCTGCCTGCCCGGGGCGGCGTCGGTGCAGCTGGCCGATGCCGGCGGCGCGCCGCTGGCGGAAATGGAGCGGCTGCATGGCGGCGGCGTGTTCGCCGCCCGGCTGCCGGGCGGCACCGGCAGCGGCAACGGCGCCGCGGCTTACCGCCTGCGCGTGCAATGGTCCGACGGCACCGAGCAGTGCAGCGCCGACCCCTACGCCTTCGGCCTGCTGCTGGGCGAACTGGACCTGCACCTGATCGCCGAGGGCCGGCACTTCGAGCTGGGCGCCTGCCTGGGCGCGCAATGCCAGCGCGTGGACGGCATCGACGGCGTGCGCTTCGCGGTGTGGGCGCCCAATGCGCGGCGGGTCTCGGTGATCGCCGACTTCAACGGCTGGCACCCGGCGCGGCATCCGATGCGGCTGCGCCATCCCAGCGGCATCTGGGAGCTGTTCGTCCCCGCCGCGCTGGGGGCGCAGCCAGGCAGCCGCTACAAGTACGACCTGCTCGACCCGCATGGCACCGAGCTGCCCGACAAGGCCGACCCGCTGGCGCTGGCCGCCGAGCCGCCGCCCGCCACCGCCTCGGTCGTGACCGGCCCCGGCCAAGGCGCGCCGCCGTTCACCTGGCACGATGACGACTGGATGGCCCGCCGCCGGGAACGCGACCCATACCGCACGCCGATGTCGGTCTACGAGGTCCACGTGCTGTCGTGGCTGCGCGCGGCCAACGACGCGCAGCACGGCTGGAACATCCTCGCCGACCGGCTGGTGCCCTACGTGCAGGAACTGGGCTTCACCCATATCGAGCTGCTGCCGATCACCGAGCACCCGTTCGGCGGCTCGTGGGGCTACCAGCCGCTGTCGCTGTACGCGCCCACCGCGCGGCTGGGACCGCCGCAGGCCTTTGCGGCCTTCATCGACCGCTGCCACCAGGCCGGCATCGGCGTGATCCTGGACTGGGTGCCGGCGCACTTCCCCACCGATCCGCACGGGCTGGCGCAGTTCGACGGCACCGCGCTGTACGAGCACCAGGACCCGCGCGAAGGCTTCCACCAGGACTGGAACACGCTGATCTACAACCTGGGCCGCAACGAAGTGCGCGGCTTCCTGCTGGCCGGCGCGCTGCACTGGCTCGAGCACTTCCACGCCGACGGCCTGCGCGTCGATGCGGTGGCCTCCATGCTTTACCGGGACTACAGCCGCGAGCCCGGCCAGTGGGTGCCGAACCGGTTCGGCGGCCGCGAGAACCTCGAAGCGGTGGACTTCCTGCGCGAACTCAATGCGGTGGTCCATGAACGCTGCCCGGGCGCGCTGACCATCGCCGAAGAGTCCACCGCGTGGCCCGGCGTGACCGCCAGCGTGGCCAGCGGCGGGCTCGGCTTCGACTTCAAATGGAATATGGGCTGGATGCACGACACCCTGCACTACCTGGCCCATGAGCCGATCCACCGCGCCTGGCACCACCAGAACATGACCTTCGGCCTGGTCTATGCCTGGTCCGAAGCCTTCGTGCTGCCGCTGTCGCACGACGAGGTGGTGCACGGCAAAGGCTCGATGATCGGCAAGGTGCCGGGCGACGAGTGGCAGCGCTTTGCCGGCCTGCGCGCCTATTACGGCTTCATGTGGGCGCATCCCGGCAAGAAGCTGCTGTTCATGGGCGGCGAGCTGGCGCAGTGGCAGGAATGGAACCACGACGCCGAACTCGACTGGCCGCTGCTGGACCAGCCCCTGCACCGCGGCATGCACACGCTGGTGCGCGACCTGAACCGGCTCTATCGCGAACTGCCCGCGCTGCACGCGCTTGACCACAGTCCCGAAGGCTTCCAGTGGGTGGTCGGCGACGACAACCACAACAGCGTGTTCGCATGGCTGCGCCGCGCGGGGGCGGACAGTCGCGAGGTGGTGCTGGCGGTGGTCAACATGACGCCGGTGCCGCGCCAGGGCTACCGTGTCGGCGTGCCCTGTGCCGGCACGTGGCGGGAATGCCTGAATACCGATGCCGCGATCTATGGCGGCAGCAACCTCGGCAACGGCGGCGCCGTGATGGCCATCGACGTGCCTTCGCACGGGCAGCCGGCTTCGCTGGCGCTGACGCTGCCGCCGCTGGCCACGCTGGTGCTGCGCTTCGACCAGGGTGACGGCAGCGAAGGCGCCGCGACATGACGCGCCAGTTCGCCGACCGGCTGCTGCCCGGCAAGCCGTTTCCGCTGGGGGCCCACTGGGACGGGCTGGGAGTCAATTTCGCGGTGTTCTCGGCGCACGCCTGGCGCATCGACCTGTGCCTGTTCTCCGACAACGGCCGCAAGGAACTGGCCCGGCTGCCGTTGCCGGAATGCACCGACGAGATCTGGCATGGCTACCTGCCCAACGCGGCGCTGGGCACGCTGTACGGCTATCGCGCGCACGGCCCTTACGATCCCGCCCACGGGCACCGCTTCAACCCGCACAAGCTGCTGCTGGACCCGTATGCGCGCCAGCTGAGCGGCCCGGTGCGCTGGTCCGACGCGCTGTTCGGCTACCGGCTGCAGAGCGCGCGCGGCGACCTCACGCCGGACCGCCGCGACAGCGCGCCGACCATGCCCAAGGCGGTGGTGGTGGACGAGAGCTTCCACTGGGGCGACGACCGGCCGCCGGCCGTGCCCTGGCCAGCCACCGTGATCTACGAGGCCCACCTGCGCGGCCTGTCGATGCTGCGCGACGACCTGCTGCCCAACCTGCGCGGCACCTTTGCCGCGCTGTGCGACCCGCGCTTTGTCGACCACCTGGTGCAACTGGGCGTGACCACCATCGAACTGCTGCCGGTGCATGCCATCCTGCAGGACCGCTTCCTGCTGGAGCGCGGCCTGCGCAACTACTGGGGCTACAACACGCTGTCGTACTTCGCCCCCGAGCCGGCCTACCTCGGCACCGGGCAACTGCAGGAATGCAAGGTGGCGATGCGGCGCCTGCATGCCGCCGGCATCGAAGTGATCCTGGACGTGGTCTACAACCACACCTGCGAAGGCAACGAGCTGGGGCCGACGGTGTCCTGGCGCGGACTCGACAACGCCAGCTACTACCGGTTGATGCCCGGCGACGAGCGCCACTACATCAACGACACCGGCTGCGGCAACACGCTCAACCTGTCGCACCCGCGCGTGCTGCAGATGGTGCTGGATTCGCTGCGCTACTGGGTGCATTGCTATCACGTCGACGGCTTTCGCTTCGACCTGGGCAGCACGCTCGGGCGCGAAGGCAACGGCTTCGACGCGGGCTCCGGCTTCTTCGACGCGCTGATGCAGGATCCGGTGCTGAGCCGGGTCAAGCTCATCTCCGAGCCCTGGGACCTGGGCCCGGGCGGCTATCAGCTGGGCAACCATCCGCCCGGCTTTGCCGAGTGGAACGACAAGTTTCGCGACGTCAGCCGCCGCTTCTGGCGCGGCGACGCCGGGCACCGCGGCGAGATGGCGGCGCGGCTGGCGGCCTCGGCCGACCTGTTCGACCGCCGCCGCCGGCGCCCGTGGGCCAGCATCAACTTCATCACCGCGCACGATGGCTTCACCCTGGCCGACCTGGTCAGCTACAGCGCCAAGCACAACGAGGCCAACGGCGAAGACAACCGCGACGGCACCGACGACAACGCCAGCGCCAACTGGAGCCCGGACGGCAGCGTCGAAGGGCCCACCGACGACCCCGACATCCTGCAGCGCCGCAGCCGCGTGGCGCAGGCGCTGATGGCCACGCTGCTGCTGGCGCAAGGCACGCCGATGCTGACCGCCGGCGACGAATGGGGCCGCAGCCAGGGCGGCAACAACAACGCCTACTGCCAGGACAACGAGCTGTCGTGGCTGGACTGGAAGCAGGCCCAGGCACCCGGCGCGCAGCCGATGCAGCAGATGGTGCGCCGGCTGCTGGCACTGCGGCGCAGGCTCCATGCGCTGAGCGGCGACCGCTTTGCCCACGGGCGCGAAGAACCGGCGCCGGGCATTGCCGACATCGCCTGGTTCGACACCGACGGCAAGCCGCCGACGCCCGAGGAATGGGCCGATCCGGAAATCCGCACGCTGGCGCTGCGGCGCGCGGCCACCCCGCCGCAGCCCGAACGCCCGATGCTGGGTACGCTCGCGGAAGCGGCGCCCGGCGATGCGCGCGCGGTGCAGGTGACCCTGCTGCTGCTCAACGCCGCCGACAGCGATGCCACCTTCCAGTTGCCCGAGCCTGCGCTGCCATGGGCCGTGCTGTTCGACAGCAGCCGGCCCGACGCCAGCGACGCCGAGCTGGCTGGCGCACAGGTGCACGCGTCCCAGGCGGTCGCCGCCCACTCGCTGGTGCTGCTGGCCGCGCGGGCCCCCACGCCGCGGGAGGACCACGCATGAGCCGCGCTGGCGCGCCCTCGCCCCTGCAGGCGCTGGCGCTGCGCGCCGGCCTGCAGCCGCACTGGACCGATGCCTGGGACCAGCCGCGCGAGGTCGGCGACGCAGCCTTGCGGCGCGTGCTGGAAGGACTGGGCCTGCCGTGCGGCAGCCCCGGCCAGTGCGCCGCCTCGCATGCGTGGCTGGCCGCCGACGACGCCGCGCATGCGCTGCCGTCGCTGCTGACCGCGGAGCGCGGCCAGCCGGTCGCGGTGCCGTGGCCGCATACCGCGCCGCACCGGGCCTACCGGGTGACGCTGGAAGACGGCGCGATCATCGCCGGCACCGCAGTGCGCGGCGCGGGTGCCGGCGCCACCCTGATGCAATTGCCCGCCATCGACGTCTGCGGCTACCACCGGCTGGACCTCGGCGATGCCCATGCCACGCTGGCGGTGGCGCCGCGGCGCTGCTACGGCGTCGCCGACGCGCTGCGGCATGCCGGCCGGGCCAAGGAGAGCAACGGCGAAGGCGCGCGCACGCCACCATGGGGCCTGGCGGTGCAGCTCTACAGCCTGCGCCGCGGCGCGCCCTGCGGCATGGGCGACCTGACCGCGCTGGCCGAAGGCTGCGCCAGCGCCGCGCGCGCCGGCGCGGACGCCATCGCCATCAACCCGCTGCATGCGCCCTTCGCCGCGCTGCCCGAGCGCTACAGCCCGTATGCGCCGTCCAGCCGGCTGTTCCTGAACCCGCTCTATGCCGACCCTGCCACGGTGTTCGGCCAGGCCGCGGTGGACGCCGCCATCGCCGGACTGGGCGCGGGCGACACGCTGCAGGCGCTCGACGCCCGCCGCGAGATCGACTGGATCGCGCTGGCGCCGCTGCGCTACGCCATCCTGCGCTGGCTTTGGCAGCGGCGCGAGACCCTGCTGCCGCGGGCGGCGCTGGACGGCTATGCCGCCTTCCGCGCGCGCGGCGGCACCGCGCTGCATGCACATGCCTGCTATGAGGCGATCCAGGCCTGCCGGCGCGGCGACAGCGCCAACGGCAACAACCAGCAGGCCGCGCCGGACTGGCGCTGCTGGCCGGTCACGCTGCGCTCCCCGGCCGCTGCAGCGGTGGCCGCCTTCGCGCAGGCTAACGCAGACGAGGTGGCCTTCCACGCCTTCCTGCAATGGCTGGCCGACGATGGCCTGGCGCGGGCGCAGCGCGCGGCGCGGGACGCCGGCATGGCCATCGGCATCATCCGCGACCTTGCCGTCGGCGCCGACCCCGGCGGCAGCCAGGCCTGGACGCGACAGCCCGAAACCCTGGCCGGCTTCCATGCCGGCGCGCCGCCGGACCTGTACAACCCGCTCGGGCAGGACTGGGGCGTGGCGGTGTTCTCGCCGCGCGGGCTGCGCCGGCACGGCTACGCTGCGTTCCTGGAGATGCTGCGCGCCAACCTGTCGCACGCCGGCGGACTGCGCATCGACCACGTGCTGGGCCTGGCGCGCATGTGGCTGGTGCCGGCCGGCGCGCCCGCCAGCGACGGCGCCTACCTGCGCTATCCGCTGCAGGACTTGCTGCGGCTGGTGGCGCTGGAGTCGTGGCGGCATCGCGCCATCATCATCGGCGAAAACCTCGGCACGGTGCCGCCTGAGCTGAATGCGGCACTGTCGGCGCGCGGCGTGCTGGGCATCGACGTGCTGTGGTTCCAGCGCGAGGCGCAGGCGCAGGCGCAGGACCAGGCTCAGGATGAGGCCACCGAAGCAGCCGGCGACCCGGCCGGCCAGGAAGCGGAGCCAGCGGCCTTCCTGCCACCGCAAGACTGGCCGGCCGATGCCGTCGCCACCACCACCACGCACGACCTGCCCACCGTCGCCGGCTGGTGGGCCGGCCAGGACCTGGCGTGGCGCGACCGGCTGCAGCTGCTGGCGCCCGGCGAAACCCTGGCGCAGGCCCAGGCCGGCCGCGCGCGCGAGCGCAGAGCGCTCTGGCAGGCCTTGTGCGATGCCGGGCTATGCAGCGGCACCGTGCCCGCGCCCGACCACGCCCCGCTGGACGCGGTGCTGGCCTGGCTGGGCACGGCGCGCACCGCGATGCGGCTGCTGCCGGTGGAAGACCTGCTCGGCCTGGCCGAGCAGCCCAACCTGCCCGGCACCACCAGCGGCCATCCCAACTGGCAGCGCCGGCTCGATACCGAGGTGCGTGCGTGGTTCAGCACCCCGGCGCTGCGCGCGCGCGCCGACGCATGGCGTGGCATCCGCCCCGGCGTACGCCATCCGCCGGAGCAGCCATGAGGGCTACCAGCCCCACCGCACCCACCAGTGTGCTGTGTCCGAAACCGCAGTCCGCATCGATCGTGCAATCGCCTTTCGATCCGCTAAGCTTGACCCACCCCCACGCGCAGGAGCCCCGCCATGAACGAAGCCATCCGGCCCGAGCATGCCGATGACACCCGCACCGCCCTGTCCGGCGCCAGCCTGCGCCAGGCCTTTCTCGACCACCTGTTCCATACCCAGGGCAAGCTGCCCGGCCACGCCAGCGAGAACGACCTTTACCAGGCCGCCGCGCATACCGTGCGCGACCGCCTGGTGCAGCGCTGGATCAGCACCGCCGAAGCCTACCTGGGCCAGCCCTCGCGCACGGTGGCCTACCTGTCCGCCGAATTCCTGATGGGCCCGCACCTGGGCAACAACCTGATCAACCTGGGCATCTTCGAAGAGGTCTGCGAGGCCATGGAGGCGGCCGGCCTCGACCTCGCCCGCATCCTCGACCAGGAAGTCGAGCCGGGGCTGGGCAACGGCGGCCTGGGCCGGCTGGCGGCGTGCTTCATGGATTCGCTGGCGACGATGGAGATTCCAGCGCTGGGCTACGGCATCCGCTACGAGTACGGCATCTTCCAGCAGACCATCATGGACGGCATGCAGGTCGAGAAGACCGATACCTGGCTGCGCAACGGCAACCCGTGGGAAATCCAGCGCTCGGAATGGGCGGTGCAGGTGCGCCTGGGCGGGCACACCGAGCACTACACCGACGACCGCGGCCACTACCGTGTGCGCTGGGTGCCGGCCAAGACCGTGGTCGGCGTGCCGTTCGATTCGCCGATCCTGGGCTACCGCGTCAACACCGTGAACACGCTGCGACTGTGGCGCGCGGACGCAACCGAGGCCTTCGACTTCCACACCTTCAACCGCGGCGACTACCTTGGCGCGGTCAGCAAGAAGGTGACCTCCGAGAACCTGACCAAGGTGCTCTATCCCAACGACGAAACCACGCAGGGCAAGGAACTGCGGCTCGAGCAGCAGTATTTCTTCGTTGCCTGCTCGCTGCAGGACATGCTGCGGCTGCTCGCGGTCGACGGCATCCCGGTGACGCGCTTCCACGAGAAGTTCGCGGTGCAGCTCAATGACACCCACCCCGCCGTGGGCATTGCCGAACTGATGCGGCTGCTGGTCGACGAGCACGACCTGCCCTGGAACGAGGCCTGGCACATCACCCAGAACGCCTTCGCCTACACCAACCACACGCTGCTGCCCGAGGCGCTGGAGCAGTGGCCGCTGCCGCTGTTCGGGCGGGTGCTGCCGCGCCACCTCGAGATCATCCTGGAGATCAACGCGCGCTTCCTGGACGAGGTGCGGATCCGCTTCTACGGCGACGAATCGCGGCTGGCGCGGCTGTCGCTGATCGACGAGCATGGCCAGCGGCATGTGCGCATGGCCAACCTGGCGTGCGTCGGCAGCCATGCCGTCAATGGCGTGGCCGAGCTGCACTCGCGCCTGATGCGCGAGGATGTGCTCAAGGACTTCTACGAGATGTGGCCCGAGAAGTTCACCAGCATCACCAACGGCGTGACGCCGCGGCGCTGGCTGGCGCTGTCCAACCCGCGCCTGACGCGGCTGGTATCGGACGCGATCGGCGATGGCTGGATCTCGGACCTCGAGCAGCTGCGCGCGCTGGAGCCGTATGCCGACGACGCCGGCTTCCGCGACTCGTGGCAGTCCGCGCGGCTGGCCAACAAGACCGACCTGGCGCAACTGGTGCGCGACACCACCGGCGTGGTGATCGACCCGTCGTCAATGTTCGACGTGATGGTCAAGCGCATCCACGAATACAAGCGCCAGCACCTGGCGGTGCTGCATGTGATTGCGCTGTACCACCGCATCAAGTCCGACCCGGGCGCGCAGGTCCAGCCGCGCACCTTCCTGTTCGGCGGCAAGGCCGCGCCCGGCTACGCCTATGCCAAGCTGATGATCCGCTTCATCACCTCGGTGGCCGACGTGGTCAACCGCGACCCGCAGGTGCGCGACCGGCTCAAGGTGGTGTTCCTGCCGAACTTCAACGTCACCTACGGCCAGCGCATCTACCCGGCGGCAGACCTGGCCGAGCAGATCTCGCTGGCCGGCAAGGAAGCCTCGGGCACCGGCAACATGAAGTTCGCGATGAATGGCGCGCTGAATATCGGCACCATGGACGGCGCCAATATCGAACTGCGCGAAGCGGTGGGCCATGACAACTTCTTCCCGTTCGGCCTGACCGCGCCCGAGGTCTATGCGCTGCGCGACAGCGGCTACGACCCGGCGGCGTATTACCACAGCAACCCGCAGCTGCGCGCGGTGATCGACCTGGTGCAGCTGGGCTTCTTCTCGCGCGGCGAGCCCGGCCTGTTCCGCCCGTTGTTCGAGCCGCAGCAAGGGCACGACCCCTACCTGCTGATGGCGGATTTCGCCGCCTATATCGATTGCCAGCAGCAGGTGTCGGCCGCGTATGCCGACCAGGCCCGCTGGCAGCGCATGTCGGTGCTGTCGTGCGCGCGCTCGGGGCGCTTCTCGTCGGACCGGGCCATCCGCGAATACTGCGAGCGCGTCTGGCATGTCGCGCCGGTGCCGGTGCGGCTGCTGCACCGCGCCAGCGGCGCGCCCTGGCAGGTGGAAGCGGGCGCGAGCGGGCCGCGCGCGGCCTGAGGCGCGCAACAGTTGCCTGCGCCGATGGCATGTGCGAAGGCGCAGGGTAGTTTCTACAATGCCACAGGTAACAAAGCCCGCGCCGCGCTGCGCCGCGGGCTTGCCGGTGGCGCCGCGAATGCGCCCTTCTGCTGGCATGGAGTTCGCATTGCGCAAGGGTCCCATTCCCCCAGAAGGCAGGAGCCGAATTTGAACGCCGACCCCTTTCTACTCGCCCCCGGCACCCGCTCTGCCGTGCCGCCGCTGGCGCCGTTCGACTGCTTTGCCGCGCCTTCGGCATCCCCCTTCTGCACCCACGACGAACCCACGCAGGACTACCTGTTCGGGCCGGCCTGGCTGCCGGACGGACGGGTACGCTTCCGGCTGTGGGCGCCCGACGCCGCCGAGCAGGGCCACGCGGTGCGCGTGGAGATTGCCGGGCTGGGACCGGTGCCGATGGCATGCGGACCCAACGGCTGGTTCGAGGCGATCGTGCCGGGCTGCGCGGGCGCGCGCTACTGGTTCCGGCTCGACGACGGCACCACCGTGCCCGACCCGGCCTCGCGCTGGCAGGCCGACGATGTCCACGGCCCCAGCATCGTGCCGGCAGGCGACGCCGCGAGCGCGTTTGCATGGACCTGCCCGGACTGGCGCGGCCGTCCCTGGCACGAAGCCATCATCTATGAAATGCACGTCGGCCTGTGCGGCGGCTACGCGGGCGCCGCGCAGCAACTGCCGCGGCTGGCGGCGCTGGGCTTCACCGCGGTCGAGCTGATGCCGGTCGCCGAGTTTCCCGGCACGCGCAACTGGGGCTATGACGGCGTGCTGCCGTTTGCGCCGGAGTCCGGCTACGGCACGCCGGACGAACTGCGGGCACTGGTCGACCGCGCCCACCAGCTCGGCATGATGGTGCTGCTGGACGTGGTCTACAACCATTTCGGGCCCGAAGGCAACTACCTGCACCGCTACGCCAGCGCCTTTTTCCGCGCGGATCGCCAGACCCCGTGGGGGCCCGCCATCGATTTCCGCCGGCCGCAGGTGCGGCGCTTCTTTACCGAGAACGCGCGCTACTGGCTCGAGCAGTTCCGCTTCGACGGCCTGCGCCTGGACGCCGTGCATGCCATCGAGGACGAAGGCTGGCTGGCGGCACTGCCGGGCGAACTGCGCACCGCGCTGGCCGATGGCGACGGCCCGCGCCGGCATGTCCACCTGGTGCTGGAGAACGACGACAACGACGCCGCGCTGCTGGCCGCGGGCTACGACGCGCAGTGGAACGACGACGCGCACCACGCGCTGCACGTGCTGCTGACCGGCGAGGACGATGGCTACTACCGCGACTACAGCGCGGCGCCGGATACGGGCAATGGCGGCAGTGGCGGCAGTGGTGGCAATGGCGACAGCGCCGCCGCCGGGCGCGGCGTGCCTGCGCTGCGCCACCTCGCGCGCGTGCTGGGCGAAGGCTTTGCCTACCAGGGCGAACGCTCGGCGTTCCGCTCCGCCGCGCTGCCCGCGGTAGCGGATGGCGTGCGGCGCGGCCAGCCCAGCGCGCACCTGCCGCCCACGGCCTTCGTCTGCTTCCTGCAGAACCACGACCAGACCGGCAACCGCGCCCTTGGCGAACGGCTGGCGCAACTGGCCGACCGCGAGGCACTGCGCGCGGCCATCGCGCTGCAGCTGCTGTGTCCGCAGGTGCCGCTGGTGTTCATGGGCGAGGAAACCGGCAGCGCGCAGCCGTTTCTGTATTTCACCAGCCATCCGCCCGAGCTGGCCCGGGCCGTGCGCGACGGACGCCGGCGCGAGTTCGCCGCGACCGCCGCGTTCCGCGACGACGCCCGCGCGGCGGCCATCCCCGACCCCAACGACCCGGCCACGTTCGAAGCCTCGCGCCCGGGCTTCGACGATGACGGCGACTGGACGCCCTACTACCGCGAACTGCTCGCCGTGCGGCGGCGCGAACTGCTGCACCGGCTGGCCGGCTGCCAGAGCGCCGGCGTCGACGTGCTGGGGCCGGCGGCGCTGTGCGCGCGCTGGCGGCTGATGGACGGGGTCGAACTGAGCCTGTGGCTCAACCTGGGCAACGAAGCGGTGCCGTGCACGCGGCCGTGCCACGACCGCAGCACCGCGCTGCATGAAAGCAGCGCCGGCGCGGCCGCGGCCTTGTCGGCCGGGCTGCTGCCGCAGCGCGCGTGCGTGGCCACCGTGTGCGAGCCCGCCGCGGCCCGTGCGCGATGATGCCTGACGGCGCGCCGCAAGCGCTGCCACGCGCAACCGCCCGGCTGCAGCTGCACCCGGGCTTCACCTTTGCCGATGCCGCCGCCGTGGTCGGCTACTACGCTGCGCTGGGCGTCAGCCATCTTTACCTGTCGCCCATATGCGGCGCGCGGCCCGGCTCCACCCATGGCTATGACGTCACCGATTTCACCGCGGTGCGCGACGAGCTGGGCGGCGAGCCCGGCCTGAAAGCGCTGGCCGCGCGCGCCCGCGACGCGGGCCTCGGCCTGATCGTCGACATCGTGCCCAACCACATGGCGGCCGACCCGACCCACAACGGCTGGTGGCGCGACGTGCTGGCGCATGGCCGCGGCAGCCCTTGCGCAGCCAGCTTCGACATCGACTGGACCCCGCGCGACCCGGCGCTGCACGGCAAGGTGCTGCTGCCGATGCTGGGGCAGTCGTACTGGGACACCGTGGTGGCCGGCGAACTGCACTGGGTTCCGTCCAGCGACGATGCCCCCGCCCATCTGCGCTATTTCGACCACACCCTGCCGCTGGCGCCGGGCAGCGTCGACGCCGAAGCCGAGCGCGACGGCCCGGCCTGGTACGACGCCACGCATGCCGAGGGCCGCAGCCGGCTCCATGCCCTGCTGGAACGCCAGCACTACCGGCTGGCCTGGTGGCGCACCGCGGCCGCCGCGCAGAACTGGCGCCGCTTCTTCGAGATCAGCGACCTGGTCGGCGTGCGCGAGGAAGACGAGCGGGTGTTCGATGCGGTCCATGCGCTGGTGCTGCGACTGCTGCGCGAAGGCTGGATCGACGGCGTGCGCGTCGACCACGTCGACGGCCTGGCCGATCCCGCCGGCTATTGCCGCCGGCTGCGCGCCGCACTGGACCGCCATGCCGCGGCGCGCCCGCCCACGCTGCGGCTGGAGCGTCCGTGGCTGGTGGTCGAGAAGATCCTGGGCCCGCGCGAGCGCCTGGCGCCGGACTGGCAGGTGCATGGCACCACCGGCTATGACTTCATGGACGAGGTCGCCGCGGTGCTGCATGACGGCGACGGCGAAGCCTCGCTGGACGCGCTGTGGGCGACGGTCAGCGGCGATGCGCGCGGCTTTCCCGAGCATGTCGAGGCCGCGCGGCGCCAGGTGCTGGAGCGGCACCTGGTGACGGAGTTCGAAGGCGCCGCCGCGTGCCTGCGCGACTGCGCCGAGCAGGAGCCCGGCACGCGCGACCTGACCCGGGCGGCGCTGCGGCGCGCGCTGGCCGCGCTGATGGCGGCGGTGCCGGTGTATCGCAGCTACTTCGATGCGCATCCGGCCGAACGCGACGCGGCCGCGGCGCTTGCCGATGACGCCATGCTCGAACAAGCCATGCGCGCCGCGCGCGCCGGCCTGGCGCCCGACGAAGCGGTGGCGCTGGCCTTTATCGGCGGCTGCCTGCGCACCGCCGCGCCGGCCGACAGCGAAACCGGCGCGCTGCGCCGCCGGCTGCAGCAGCTGATGCCGGCGCTGGCGGCCAAGGCCGGCGAGGACACCGCGTTCTACCGCTACGGCCGGCTGCTGTCGCGCAACGAAGTCGGCAGCGATCCGGCCCGGCTGGCGATGCCGCCGGCGCAGTTCCACGCCCGCATGGCGGCGCGGCGGCTGGCCTGCCCCTACGCCATGCTCGCCACCGCGACCCACGACCACAAGCGCGGCGAAGACGCGCGCATGCGCCTGGCAGTGCTGAGCGAGGTCCCGGGCGCGTGGGCCGATGCCGTGGCCGCGTGGGAGGCCGCGTCGGCACCGCTGCTGGCGACCTTGCCGCAAGCGCCCGACCCCGGCGACCGGCTGATGCTGTACCAGACCCTGGTCGGCGCCTGGCCGATGGCAGACCTGAACCTTGCCGACGACGCCGGTGCCGCGCAGCCCTTGCTGGAGCGCGTGGGCGCGTGGCAGCGCAAGGCCATCCGCGAAGCCAAGCGCCATGGCAACTGGACCTGCCCCGACACCGATTACGAAGCCGCATGCGAGGCCTTCCTGCGCGGCCTCTGCGCACCCGGGCCAGCGGGCGGAGCCGGCAGTGTGCTGGCGCAGATCGGCCAGTTCGCGCAGCGCATTGCCGCGGCCGGGGCTCTGAACAGCCTGGCGCAGGTGCTGGTGCAACTGACCGCGCCCGGCATTCCCGACCGCTACCAGGGCTGCGAAGGCTGGGACCTGAGCCTGGTCGATCCCGACAACCGGCGCCCGCCCGACTACGCCCGGCTGCAGGCACGGCTGGGTTGCAGCGCGGGCTGGGCCCACTGGCTGGCGCACTGGCGCGACGGCCGCATCAAGCAGCAACTGGTGCGCCAGGTGCTGGCGGTGCGCCGCACGCATGCGGCGCTGTTCGCCGATGGTCAATACAGCATGCTGGCCGCGCAGGGGGCGCTGGTGCCGCAGGTGCTGGCGTTTGCGCGCAGCGCCGACGGGCGCCAGGCCATCACCGTGGTCACCCGGCTTGCCGCCGCGCGCGTCGACCCCGCCCTGCCGCGCATCCCGCAAGCGGCCTGGGGCGATACCACGCTCAACGTCGGCGCGCCGCAACCGAGCCGCTGGACCGATGCCCTGACCGGCCATGTCATCGACGCGCCCATGGGCCGCCTGCGGCTGCGCGAAGTGCTGGGCGGCCTGCCGGTCGCGCTGCTGCTGCGCGAGCCCTGATGCGTCGGGCTCAGGAGTGCGGCGGCGCCGTCGACTGCCATACGACCGGCGCGAACGGCCCGCGCGAGGCCTGGGTGGGCGAGGCGCTGCGTTCCTGCGGCAGGTAGGGCCGGATCACCACGGCCACGTAGTCGTCTTCCTTGGGCGTTACCACGATGTACGCGAGCCCCGACATCACCAGGCCGACCTCGCCGAGCTCGGTGGCAATGCGCGCCACGATAAAGCGCTGCAGCAGCATCGGGTTGACGCTGTCGTCGATGGCAAGCGCGGCGGTGCAGATGGTCAGGAAGCAGCGTTCGACCTCGCGGCACACCACCACCACTTCATCGATGGCGTAGCCGGCGCGGCTGGCGCGCACCAGCACCGACACCCCCGAGCTGGGCGCGGCCCGGTGCCATCCGGGCTTGACCTTGAAGCTGGGCAGGGCCAGGCCGGAACCGGTGTCCTGCGCGACGGTGTTGAAACGCTGGGCGAAGTCCGAAGGCGTGATCGCAAGCAGCTGGCGCTCGACCGGTGCCGACGACACCGACACCGACGAGGCCAGGACCACGGTGGACAGAATGCTGGCTAGGTTCATGGCTTCCTCGCAACGGCTATACGCTCCCCCGCGCTGTCTGGCCCGGCAGCACACGGCCGCAAGCTGCGCCGCGGCGGGAAGGCCGGCGTTGCGGGTGCTCGCCGGCACTTGCCGCACGCCAGTTGTTGCCAGCATTTCCTTCACTATAGACAGGACCGCACGCCAGCACAGGACGGAACGCAAGCGGCACGCCAGGCGCCGCGGGCCGCCGATCGCAGCGCCGCCAGCGCACTGCGGCGCGTCGGCCACGCGCGCCATGCAGTTTCTGCAGCGCCTGTAAAAACTACGGCGCATGCGGCACCGCGCCGCGCCGGCGGCGGCGCCGCATGGCGCACAGTCCGCGCCGTGGCGCAGCATCGGCCGGATGGTGGCAATGCCTGCGCCCGGGACCATGCGGGAACGGAGCTTGCAGGCAAAGTGCAGGTGCGGGCTGAACCGCAGGCCCGCCAGCATTTACAGGAGGGCTCTATGACCGCACGCTACCGCATTCGCATCGCCGCGCTGGCGTTGCCGCTTGCCGTGCTGGCCATGGCGGCCTCCGCGCCGGGCATCGCAGCACCGACCGATGCACCCGCGGCGCCGTCATCCACCGGCCGCACCGCGGCGCCACGCGACACCGCTGCCACCAGCGACCGCGCCATCACGGCCGAGGTCCAGGCACGCCTGGCCAATGCACGCACGCTCGATCCGAGCAAGATCCGGGTATCGACCACCGACGGCGTGGTCAAGCTCGAAGGCACCGTGCGCGACGACAAACAGCGTACGATGGCCATGGAGCTGGCGCGTTCGGTGCGCGGCGTCAGCGCGGTTTCGGATGAACTGCGCGCCGGCACCGATTGACGACCTGTCGCCTGTCCGGCAGCGCCATGCCAACCTTGATGGAGACGTGATGAGCACCCATCGCCAGCCCGACCACGACACCACCCGCCGCCGCAGCGAGCCCCGCGACCCGCACAAGGGCGGCCCGGACACCGAGCACGAGCGCGGCAAGCCGGGGCGCGACCGGCGCCACGATGTCGAGCGCGAGCACGACATTCCCGACGAGAACGGCGAGCCGCCCTCGGTGAAACGCCCCGGCGGCAAGCCCGAAGAAAGCGAGCCGCCGGTCGAGAACTACTGAACCCGGCGGCCACCCCTTGCACCCGCCCCAACAGGAGGCATGATGAGCAAGACCGTACGTACCGGCCCCACGCGGCATGCCGGCACCCGCACCGACCGCGTGGGCAGTCCGCTAACGAGTGCCCGGCGCGAAGGCGCGCAAGCCGCCTCGGGCCGCGGCCGTTCGCGCCAGAACACGGCCACTGGTGCGGCGCGCGCCGAAGCCGGCAATATCCCCAGCACGCTGGACCCGGACCTCGCGCAGGAAACCGACGATATCGAGAACGAGCTCGCGCAGCGCGATGAAGACGCGCACAGCCCCGAGGAAGAGGAAACGCCCGAGGAAGAGATCGCCGATGAAGTGGTGCGCGCGGCCGAGGCACTGCCGGCCGACATGCCCGTCGACAAGGCCGACCGCACCGACGAGCGCGAAGAGAACCCGCCGCGCCCGCCGCGGGTGGATTAGCGGGTGGATTAAGAGGGCGGCTCCGGATGCTGCGGAGCCGCCCTGGTCATTCGGACGCCAGGATGCCGTAGGGCCGCACGCGGATGTGGTTGATCACGTCCTGCACGCCGAATACTCGCTCGGCAATCTCTTCGATGTCGTACTTGCTGCGGCGATCGCCGACGTGGCCCTCCAGCGTCACCAGGCCGTCCTGCACCCGCACCGTGACTTCGCTGACATCCAGCTCCTGCGCATGCGCGAGCCGGTCGCAGACTTCATCATGGATGCGGTCGTCCCCGCGGCGGTAGTTCTTCGGGCCGCCGCGGCGGTCGCCGCGGTACGCCGGCACGTCCCAGTCATCGGTGCCGTAAGGCGCGCCGGCTGGCCCGCCATACCAGTCGCGCCGGCCTTCCCAGCGCTGCGCGCCATACGGTACGCGACGGCGCGACCATTCGTCTTCATAGCGAGCCTCGTCCCAGGGTTCGCTCCAGGGTTCGGCGGGGCGCCCCCGGCGCCATGATTCAAGCTCCCGGCCCTGCCAGCCTTCCTCTTCGGCCTCGAACGGGCGGGTGTCGTCGCGCGGCAGCCGCTCGGCGGTATTGCCATAGCGGCCCGCGGTCAGGTTGCGCTGCCGGCGGTTGCGCGCCTGCGCGGGAATGCCGCTATAACCCTGGTCGTTGCTGCCGTACTGGTGATCGGGGCGCCTGCGCAGGTATTCATCGTCACGGTGTTTCATTGAAATCCTCCTTCGCATGCGCAGTGGTACGCCGCGCATTCCATCCGCCTTCCGGCACCTCGAAACAGGCCACCAGCGGCAGGTGGTCCGATGCCGCGCGCGCCAGCGGCGAGCGGTGGCTGGCCACCGACACCAGGTGCGCGCGCGGCGACACCCAGATGCGATCCAGCGCAAACACCGGCAGCCGCGATGGAAAGGTCGCCGTGTGCGGAGTGTGTTCGAAATACGCGTGCAGCCAGCGCAGCGGCCGGCCCCACAAGAACCACTCGTTGACGTCGCCCAGCAGGATGGTCGGCAACGGCGGCGCCGCGGCGACGTAGTTCAGCAACTGCTGCACCTGGTGGCGACGCTCGCCCGGGCGCAGGCCCAGATGGGTCGCGATCACGCGCAGCGGATTGGCACAGCCGGAGGCGGTGCAGGAGACGGTGGCGTCGATGGCACCGCGCGGCTCGCAGCCCTTGACGGTCAGGTCGATCTGGTTCACTGCCTCGGGGGCGAAGCGCGTCAGCAGCGCATTGCCGTAGTCCGCGCTGCCGCGCACCCGCGTAAAGCCCGACACCACGTGCATGCCTGTGTGTCCGGCCAGGTATTCCAGCGTATGGTCGTTGCTGCTGCCCGATTCCACTTCCTGCAGCGCAACGATATCGGCGTCGAGTTCCGCCAGCACGGCTGCGATCCGATCGGGGCGATAGCGGCGATCGGTGCCGACCGCGCGGTGGATGTTGTAGCTGACCACCGTCATCTGGGCCAGGCCGGCTGCGCGCGTCGGCGGACAATGCAACGCCGCCGAAGCCCCGGCCTGCGCCGGGGTATCGCCGGGCTCACGCGCGTGGGCAGGATTTACAAGGGACGGTAAGTCCGGTTGCATTCGCATGGCCGGTCTCGGTGAGCGGTTGCAAGGCCCGATCCTCAGGCCCCGTCGAGGAACTGGTTAGGCCTGCCGATGCGGCGGCCCAGGTCAGGGCTTTCCCAGCGAGCCCCTTCCATATACGGGTCCGGCGTGCGTTGCATGGTGGTACCAGGCATGCCAGGCTGCGCCGGCATGGTCGACGGCTGCGCCTCCGGCGCGGTGGCCGCAGGTGCCGTCGGGGCCAGGTCAGTACGCGTCGGCGCGTTGGCCCCCTGCGTATATGGGTCGAATTTGTCGGTGCTGCGCGCGCCCTGCGAATATGGGTCGTAGGAGCCGCGCGGCGTACCCGGCGTCTGTGCCATGGCGGGGATGGCGGCCGCCGCCACGGCGAGGGCGGCAAGGAGTCGGCTGGTGCGGAAATGCTTCATGGTTACCTCCGTTAGGGCGCGATGTGCGCGCCAGTAACCATGGGCAAGCGAAAGGCGTGCCCGTACCGCCTTTCGCTTCGCCGCGCGCCTGGCCCCGCGGCCTCAGGCGATGCCCACCTTGCCTGCGGCGGCGTTGCCCCGCGCCAGCACCGGCACCAGTGCCGCACCCGTATGGCTGGCGCGGTTGCGCGACAGCGCTTCGGGATCGGCCGCGCCGACGATGGTGCCGCCGCCCGCGCCGCCCTCGGGGCCGAGATCGATGATCCAGTCGGCCTCTGCAATCACGTCGAGATCGTGCTCGATCACCACCACGCTGTGGCCGCCGTCGGCGAGCCGGTGCAGCACGCGGATCAGCCGCGCCACGTCGGCCATGTGCAGGCCCACGGTGGGTTCGTCGAGCACATACAGCGTGTGCGGTGGCTTCTGCCCGCGCCGGGTGATGTCGTCGCGCACCTTGCTCAGTTCGGTCACCAGCTTGATGCGCTGGGCCTCGCCGCCGGACAGCGTCGGCGACGGCTGGCCCAGCGTCAGGTAGCCCAGGCCCACATCCTTCATCAGCTGCAGCGGATGGGCGATGTTCGACATGGCCGAAAAGAACTCCACCGCCTCGTCGATCTCCATGGTCAGCACTTCGCCGATATTCTTGCCGCGCCAGGTCACGGCCAGGGTCTCGGGGTTGAAGCGCTGGCCGTGGCAGACATCGCACGGCACCTTCACGTCCGGCAGGAAGCTCATGCCGATGGTGCGCACGCCCTGCCCTTCGCACGCCGGGCAGCGCCCGTCGCCGGTGTTGAACGAGAAGCGCGAGGCGGTGTAGCCGCGTGCGCGCGCTTCCAGCGTATCGGCGAACAGCCGGCGGATGGTGTCCCACACGCCGATATAGGTCGCCGGGCAGGAGCGCGGGGTCTTGCCGATCGGAGTCTGGTCCACTTCCAGCACGCGGTCGATGGTTTCCCAGCCGGTAATCGCTTCGCAGCCGTGCCAGTTGTGCTGGACGTCGAGCGGCTTCCTGGCACTGCCCTTGCCCGCGCCGTTCTCATCCTTGGCCGCGTTGCGCGCGCGCCGCGTCGCCGGCGACGACAGCACCGAGCGGCCCACCGCATCGAGCAGGTTGGTCATCAGCACATCGCGCGCCAGCGTCGACTTGCCCGAGCCGGACACGCCCGTGATCGCCACCAGCCGCGACAGCGGCAGGCGCGCGGTCACATTGCGCAGGTTGTGCAGCGACGCGCCGTGCACCGTCAGCCATTGCGGCGGATCCGCGGGCTTGCCCGCTGCGCCGGGCCTGACCTTGCGCCGCGGCTGCAGCGGATGGACGATCGGGTTGGCCAGGAACTGGCCGGTGGTGGACGCCGTTGCCGCGGCCAGCTCGGCCACGCCGCCCTGCGCCACCAGCGTGCCGCCGCGCTTGCCCGCGCCCGGGCCGATGTCGATGATATGGTCGGCGCGACGGATGGTGTCTTCGTCATGCTCCACCACCACCAGCGTGTTGCCCTTGTCGCCCAGCTTGCGCAGCGCGTCCAGCAGGATCTGGTTGTCGCGCGGATGCAGGCCGATGGTCGGCTCGTCCAGCACGTAGCACACGCCCTGCAGGTTGCTGCCGAGTTGCGCCGCCAGGCGGATGCGCTGCGCCTCGCCGCCGGACAGGCTGGGCGCGGCACGGTCCAGGCTCAGGTAGCCCAGCCCCACTTCTTCCAGGAACTGCAGGCGGCTGCCGATCTCGCTGACCACGTCGCGCGCGATCTCGGCATCGCGTCCGGACAGGCGCAGCCCGTCGACCCAGCGGCGGGTCTCCGACACGGTCCACTGCGCCACCTCGACAATCGCGTTGTCGTCGAAGGTCACCGCGCGCGCCACCGGGTTCAGGCGGGTGCCGTGGCAGTCCGGGCACGGCGTGTCGACCACGCCTTCGGGTTCCTGCTCTTCCGACGGCAGGCTCTGTTCGCGGCCGCGGTTGTCGTCGGCCAGCACGGTGTCGTCGAAGGCCGCGCGCTGCTCGCGCGTCAGCGCCAGCCCGGTGCCGACGCAGGTGCCGCACCAGCCGTGCTTGCTGTTGTACGAGAACATGCGCGGGTCCAGTTCCGGATAGCTGGTGCCGCATTGCGGGCAGGCACGCTTGGTCGAGAACACCTTGACCTCGCCGACATGCGCGGTACCGCCGTTGTGCATGGCATGGTCCAGTCCGTCCAGCGGCGCCAGCAGGTGCATCACGCCCTTGCCGGCCTCCAGCGCCTGCGCCAGCAGCGCGCGCAGCCCGGCCTCGTTGTCGGCCGACACCACCAGGTCGCCGACGGGCAGCTCGATGGTGTGCTCGCGGAAGCGGTCCAGCCGCGGCCACGGGTCCACCGGCAGGAATTCGCCGTCGACGCGCAGGTGCGTGTTGCCGCGCGCCTTGGCCCATTTGGCCAGGTCCGTGTAGACCCCCTTGCGGTTCACCACCAGCGGCGCCAGCAGCCCCACGTGCTGGCCGCGATGGTCGCGCAGCAGTTGTGCGGCGATCGATTCCGGGCTCTGCGAGGTTACCGGCGCGCCGTCGTGCACGCAGTGCTGGATGCCCAGCTTGACGTACAGCAGGCGCAGGAAGTGCCAGACCTCGGAGGTGGTCGCCACCGTGCTCTTGCGGCCGCCGCGCGACAGCCGCTGCTCGATCGCCACCGTCGGCGGGATGCCGTAGACCGCATCCACTTCGGGCCGGCCGGCGGGCTGCACGATCGAACGGGCATAGGCATTGAGCGATTCCAGGTAGCGGCGCTGGCCCTCGTGGAACAGGATGTCGAACGCCAGCGTCGACTTGCCGGAACCCGACACGCCGGTGACCACGTTGAACTTGCCGTGCGGGATGTCGACGTTCAGCGCCTTCAGGTTGTGCTCGTGCGCATTGACGATGCGCACCACGTCCTCGCCCTCCACCTCGCGGCGCGCGCGCCGCGCCTGCAGCGCGGCCTGCAGCGGCACGCCTTCCGCCTCGGCGCGTTCGGCCGCCAGCGTGCCGGCTTCACCGAGGGCCGCGTCATAGTGGATCAGCGCCTGGCCGGTATGCGACCCGGCGCAGCGCTTCACGTCCTCGGGCGTGCCTGTGCAGACCACGCGCCCGCCCGCGTCGCCCCCCTCGGGGCCGAGGTCGATCAGCCAGTCCGCGGCACGGATCACGTCCAGGTTGTGCTCGATCACGATCAGCGAATGACCGCCGTCGAGCAGCTTGCCGAAGGCCTGCATCAGCTTGGCAATGTCGTCGAAATGCAAGCCCGTGGTGGGCTCGTCGAACATGAACAGCCGGCGCGGCAGGTTGCTGGCCCGCGTGCGCGACGGCGTCGACTGCGCGGCTTCCGCAAGGAAGCCGGCCAGCTTCAGACGCTGCGCCTCGCCGCCCGACAGCGTCGGCACCGGCTGGCCCAGCTTCATGTATTCCAGCCCGACATCGACGATGGGCTGCAGCACGCGCAGCACCGCCGCATCGCCGGCAAAGCAGGCCGCGGCCTCGCTGACGGTCAGTTCCAGCACATCCGCGATGCTGAGCAGGCGTGGCGGCTGGCCGGGCGCGGCGCGCTCGATCTTTACTTCGAGCACTTCGGCACGGTAGCGGGTGCCGTCGCAGTCCGGGCAGCGCAGGTAGACGTCGCTGAGGAACTGCATCTCGACGTGCTCGAAGCCGGAGCCGCCGCAGGTGGGGCAGCGCCCGTCACCGGAGTTGAAGCTGAAGGTACCCGCGGTATAGCTGCGCTGCAGGGCCAGCGGCGCCCTGGCGAAGAGCTTGCGGATCTCGTCGAAAGCGCCGACATAGCTGGCCGGGTTGGAGCGCGCGGTCTTGCCGATCGGCGACTGGTCGACGAAGACCACGTCGTCGACCAGGTCCGCGCCGGTCAGCTGGCGGAACGCGCCCGGCGACTCGGTGGCCTTGCCGAAGTGCCGCGCCATGGCGGGATACAGCACATCCTGCAGCAGCGTGGACTTGCCCGAGCCGGACACGCCGGTCACGCATACCAGCCGCTGCAGCGGGATTTCCACCGTGACATCCTGCAGGTTGTGCTCGGTCGCGCCCTCCAGCACGATGCGCGGCAGCTTGCCGTCGACCGGCCGGCGCTGCCAGTGCGAGGCATCGGCCACGCGCCGGCGCCCGCCCAGGTAGTCGCCGGTCAGCGTGCCGGCCTGGCGGATATCCGCCGGGGTGCCGTCGAAGATGATGTTGCCGCCGCGCTCGCCAGGGCCGGGGCCCATGTCGATCAGGCGGTCGGCGGCCAGCATCACCGACGGATCATGCTCGACCACCATCAGCGTATTGCCCGCGTCGCGCAGCCGGTGCATGGCCTCGACGATGCGGTTCAGGTCGCGCGGGTGCAGGCCGATGCTGGGTTCGTCCAGCACGAACAGCGTGTTGACCAGCGACGTGCCCAGCGCCGTGGTCAGGTTGATGCGCTGCACCTCGCCGCCGGACAGCGTGCGGCTCTGGCGGTCCAGCGTCAGGTAGCCCAGGCCCACGTCGCACAGGTACTTCAGGCGCGTGCGCACCTCGGCCAGCAGCAGCTTGAGCGCATCGTCCAGCATCGCGCTGGGCAGCGACAGCTCGTCGAAGAAGCGGCGGATCCGCTCGATCGGCAGCAGCATCAGGTCATGCACGGTCAGGCCCGGCAGCGCCTCGAGCCGGGTGCGGTCCCAGTCCACGCCGCGCGGCAGGAAGCGGCGCTGCGGCGCCAGCACGGCGTCGGCATTGTCCTTCGAGCCCAGGCGCCACAGCAGCGACTCGGTCTTCAGGCGCGCGCCGCCGCAGGTCTCGCACGGCGTGTAGCTGCGGTACTTGGACAGCAGCACGCGGATGTGCATCTTGTAGGCCTTCGACTCGAGGTAGTTGAAGAACCGCATCACGCCGTACCACTGCTTGTTCCACTGCCCGTTCCAGTCCGGCGAGCCGTGGACGACCCAATCGCGCTCGGCCTCGGTCAGCTCCGCCCAGGGCGTGTCGCGCGGGATGCCTGCCTTGCCGGCATAGCGCATCAGGTCGTCCTGGCATTCCTTCCAGGCCGGCGTCTGCATCGGCTTGATCGCGCCGCCGCGCAGCGTCTTGCGCGCATCGGGAATCACCAGGCCCAGGTCGACCCCGATCACGCGGCCGAAGCCGCGGCAGGTTTCGCAGGCGCCGTAGGCCGAGTTGAAGGAAAACAGCGCGGGCTGCGGGTCGGCATAGCGCAGGTCGCTGTCGGGGCTGTGCAGGCCGGTGGAATAGCGCCACACCGGGCCGTCGTCGCCGTCGGTCAGCACGTAGATGTTGACGCGCCCGCCGCCCCGCCGGAGCGAGGCCTCGATGGCCTCGACCACGCGCACTTTCTCGGCATTGCCGATGCGGAAGCGGTCCGCGACCACGTCGAGCAGCTTGCGCGCGCCGGTCGGCGACGGCACCACGCGCTGCGCCTGCACGCGGGTATAGCCGCTGACCGACAGCCACTGCTGGACTTCCTCGTCGGTGGCCGATTCCGGCAGTTCCACCGGGAAGGTCACCACCAGCCGTGCGTCGTGGTGCGGCTGGCCCGCGGCCGTGCGCGCGACCAGATCGGCATAGATGGTTTCTGGCGAGTCATGGCGCACCGGCTGCGCGGTCTGCTTGTCGAACAGCTCGGCCGCGCGCGCGTACAGCAGCTTCAGGTGGTCGTTCAGCTCGGTCATCGTGCCGACCGTAGACCGCGAGCTGCGCACCGGGTTGGTCTGGTCGATGGCGATGGCCGGCGGCACGCCGTCGACGCGTTCGACCTGGGGCCGGTCCATCCGGTCCAGGAACTGGCGGGCGTAGGCGCTGAAGGTCTCGACGTAGCGGCGCTGGCCTTCGGCATAGAGCGTGTCGAACACCAGGCTGGACTTGCCGGAGCCCGACGGCCCCGTCACCACGGTCATCTCGCCGGGACGCAGGTCGAGATCGACATCCTTGAGGTTGTGCTGGCGGGCGCCGCGAATGCGGATTAGCTGCTTGCTCGACACGATTTCTCTTTCGGATCAGGATGTTAAGGGAATGGCGGGAGTCACCCGGACCACTGTACATCCATACAGTCTATCAGGTTGGAAAGGAATTCGTATCGATTGCCCAAATCGGCGGGTGCAGGCAACGGAATTAGCCGGACTACGCGCGCTTTGGCTGGACTGGATAACCGGAATTTGCTGGACTGGAGTGGACGCTGGGTTCATGCGTCGGGTAGGCGGCTGTCGGCGATTGCACCTCAACGGACGGCAAGGTGTTGCACTTCCGCCGCGCGAGCGGCTTCGTCCGATCGGCCGCTACGGCCGACCTGACACAGACAGTTGACCTCTGGTCAGCCATGGTCGACGACCGTTGCGGAAGAAGGTCGCCCGGCGCAGCGTTCATCTGTCGCCGTCGCGAAAGGTCCTGGCGAGAAAATCGTGGATGTAGTCGAAAATAAGTTCGGGGTGTTGGTGCTGTGCGTGCCCCGTTTCGGAGAAGAAGATGAATTGTGCTTGTCGCATCTTCCCGATCAAAGGAAACCAGTTCTGCCCGGCGGTGCATCTCCTGGAAAGTTGGTGGCTATCTCACCACCGGATCATTGGGAGTGGCCTGAGCGGGTGCAGGACGGCGTGCCGGCAAGGGATTCAGGGGGTGACCGTCAGTCGTTGGGAGCGGCGGATACGCATCGCCTGGACCGTCGCGCCACTCAGGTAGACGAGGAAGCCGATGCCAACCAGCGCCTTCAGTGTCGGATCTTCCGGACCGCTGAAGGCCGGATTGCCGATCGGGATGCGCGTGCCGGTCTCCGTCAATCCTGGGATCAGATGGAAGAACAGCGTAAGCGAGTAGCCCAGTACGGCCAGGTAGCGTGCTACACCCCCTTCCCTATGTCGCTCGCAGGCACCGGCAATGGCGAGCACTGCCAACGTCAGGATTGCCAGTGCATGGGGCGGCCCGAATCCGCCATGGCGGAAAATAAAGAGCCCGGTGAATGCCGTCGCTGCCGTCAGCCATATATAGAGCCGGCCGGATCGCGTCCGCATCCCGATCTCGCCGTGCTTGAACAACGCCACCAGACCACACGCCACTGCCACCAGGGCAATCGCGGTGTGGAAGACGCCGAACGGACTGAGGTTGAGCATGATGGCACTCCGGGTTCGCCTGCTTAAACGCCGTGGAGGATCCGTATCGGCAGCACGTCTGCGCGAGCGGGGAATGATCAGGAGCGAACGAAAGCCAGCAGGTCCGCGTTAATCGTCTCGGCATGCGTGGTAGGCATGCCATGTGGGAACCCCTTGTAGGTCTTCAGGATGCCATTGCGCAACAGCTTTGCCGAAAGGGGGGCGGAATCGGCATAGGGCACAATCTGGTCGTCGTCGCCATGCATTACCAGCGTCGGCACGGTGATCTTCTTCAGGTCCTCCGTGAAATCGGTCTGTGAAAAGGCGACGATGCCGTCGTAGTGCGCCTTGGCGCTACCCTGCATGCCCTGGCGCCACCAGTTTCCAACCACCCCTTCGTCTGCCTTGATGCCGGGCCGGTTGAAGCCATAGAAGGGACCAGCAGGGATATCGCGGTAGAACTGTGCCCGGTTGTTTGCAACCTGCGCCTGGAACCCGTCGAAGACTTCCTTTGGCAATCCGCCCGGATTGGCCTGCGTCTTCACCATCAACGGCGGCACAGCGGCGATCAGGACTGCCTTCGCCACGCGGCTCTCGCCGTGTCGCGCCAGATAGCGCACGACTTCACCGCCGCCGGTGGAATGGCCAATGTGGATGGCGTTTTTCAGCTCCAGATGGGCAGTCAGCACTGCCAGATCGTCGGCATAGTGATCCATGTCGTGGCCGCTGGCGATCTGCGTGGACCGGCCGTGGCCACGCCGGTCATGCGCAATGACACGGAATCCATGGTTCAGGAAAAACATCATCTGCGCGTCCCAGTCGTCCGCGCTCAGCGGCCATCCGTGGGAAAAGACGATGGGCTGGCCACTGCCCCAGTCCTTGTAAAAAATGTCGACACCATCCTTCGTCCTGACGGTTTGCATGGTATTCCCTCCTGGTTGGTTGCCCCTGCTCGCCGGGGCGGTCGCGTTGGTGGCGGCGTCTGCAAGCCGCGATTTCAGGATTGCTTACCGTTGCCCACCGCCCGCGTCGCCCAGCGCCGAACACAACTCCGCGGTCGTGAGGATGGCGTGGGCGAACGTTGGTCCGTTGATCTCGTGCGCGGCATGCATGGCCTCCGCCGAGAACGCTGCGGTGGCATCGCGCACCAGCGTCACGTGATAGCCGAGTTCCGCCGCAAAGCGTCCCGTCGTCTCGATGCAGGTATTGGCCAGCATCCCGACCAGAATGACCTTCTGGATACCGTGCTGCTTAAGTTGCAGGTCAAGGTCGGTGTTGGCAAAGCCGCTGCCGCCCCAATGTTCGTGAACGATGATGTCTCCGGGAAGCGGCTCGAAATCCGGATGCCACTGGCCTCCCCAGCTGCCCTCGGCAAAAACCTGCGCACGGCTGGCGCCCAACTGGTACGGACTGGGATGCCTCCACGTTGAGAAGTCACCAGGCCTCGCGCGATGATGTGGCACGTAGAACACCTGAAGGCCCGCTGCGCGTACGATGGCTAGCGTCCTTTTCAGGTTGGCCAGGGTACCGACCTGGTCGGCGACCGGCTTTGCCCGGCCGTTGAGCTTGCCGCCCTCACTGAGGAAATCGTTGTAGGGATCCACAAGCAGCAATCCTGTGGAAGCCGCGGGATACGTCCCTGGTTGGCTTGATTCCGTCATGGCCTCCCCTTCGCTTCCATTTGCCGCTAATCATTTCTTGAAACCCTGGTCTCCGGCTACGTAAAATCGGCAAATGTCGCCTGGACTTGCATGGCAACCCGCTGTGAACGGCCGCCCGAGGAGCGATCCATGACGAAGCTGGTCTGCCCGGAGTTCGACGAATTCGAGGCGGCGCTTTACGGCGTCCAGGGAAGGTATGTCTTGCGGTCCCGGCCGCAGCGCGACTGGCAGCTCAAGGTGATCGACCTCGATGGCGTGGCGATCATGATGGGCCGGGAGGGCGCCTCCACGGCCTATTCGGGTGTCGGCATGCCCGACTACTTCAATATCTTCGTGCCGTTGAGTGCACAGCAATGCACCATTGTCGATGGCCGTGCCTTCGACGCGCGCACGGTCGGCTGGATGGCGCCCGACCAGATGTTCCACATCGTTGCGGAGCGGGCGGCAAGCTGGCTGACGGTGGCAATATCGGCGCCATTGGTCCTGCACTGGGTCCACACGCACGTCGACGAGTTCAACGCCACGCTGCTCTCCAGCAATCTGGTCTGCACCGGTCGAAACGGCGTGCCGCAACTGCTGGCAACGATTTGGCGCGTCTTGCGCGTCGAGCGCGACGACCCCGACCAATTGCGCCATCCGGCCGCCACGCTCACGGCTCGCGCCGAGCTGGTCAACCTCGTGTTTCGCGCCGTGCTGACGGTCGACGATGGCGCGACCCATCTCCGGCTCAAGCCCCGTCATCGGCAGATCCTGAGCAGGGCGCTGGGCTACCTCAAGTGCGTGGGGGAAACCACGGTCCTTGTGGAAGACCTCTGCGCGGCTGCCGATGCATCCGAACGCACGGTTCGCAACGTGTTTCATCGATACCTGGGCATGGGACCGCATCGCTACCTGGCGCTCTACCGCATGCATGCGATTCGCGCAGCCCTATGCAATGCGATGCCGGGCGATACGGTATCCGCGATCTGCGGACGATTTGGTGTCTGGGACTTTGGCCGGTTCGCCGCGCTCTATCGCGCCCACTTTGGAGTTCTCCCGTCGCAGACGCTTCGACAGCGCCTGCGTGGATGAGGAGAAAACCAAAACCAATAAGACCGGCTATCCAAATACGCCGGACGCATGCGTTTCTGCATGCTGCGAAAGTGGCGCATGGCCCTGCGCAGGCAGTGCCCGTGGCACGGCAGCCAGGAGTTGCCGCGTGTATGGATGCGCGGGCCGGTTCCAGATTTCGTCACGGTCGCCGCTCTCGACCAGCCGGCCTTCGCGCATGACCAGGATGCGGTCGGCGATATAGCGCACGACGCCAAGGTCATGCGAAATGAACAGGCATGACAGCCCGTACTCCGCCTGCAGGTCGGCGAGCAGGTTCAGCACTTGCGCCTGCACCGAAACGTCGAGCGCCGACACCGGTTCATCGCAGACGAGCAGGCGCGGCCTGACGATCAGTGCGCGGGCGATGCCGATGCGCTGGCGCTGGCCGCCGGAAAACTCGTGCGGATAGCGGTGCAGCGCCGCGGCGGGCAAGCCCACGCGGTCTATCATCGCCGCCGCGCGTGCGCGCCGTTCCTGCCGGTCGCGCACGCCGTGTATCCGCAGCGCGCCTTCCAGCACCTCGGCGACGGTCTTGCGTGGGTTGAGCGAGCTGTACGGGTCCTGGAACACCAGTTGCATGGCGCCGCGCCACGGGCGCATCCGCCGGCGGTTGACGGGCGCGATGTCCGTGCCATCAAAGACGATGCGCCCCGCGTCATGGTCCGCGAGGCGCAGCACGGCCCGCGCGAGCGTGGATTTGCCGCAGCCGGATTCGCCAACCAGGCCCACGGTCTCCCCCGCAGCTATGGAAAACGAAACGCCCTGCACGGCAACCGTAGCGTGCGCGCCGGACCGGTGGGTCACGTGGAGATCCTCGACCTCAAGCAGGGTCGGTGCCGACGCCGTGGCGTGGCCGCCAGCCGGACGCAGCGCCGGACGTTCGAGCCGGAATGCCGCCGGCGTGCCGTCGGCGCGACGATCCACGCGGATCTCGGGCAGGCGGACCTGCCGATAGTGCGGCACCACGCCGTCCGCGGCGCTCAGCGACGCGCCGAGCAGCCCGCGCGTGTAAGCATGTGCAGGCTCGCGGAACAGGGCGCGGGCAGGCTGCTCCTCCACCTTGATGCCGTCGTGCATGACCGCGACGCGATCGGCCCAGCGCGCCACCACGCCAAGGTCGTGCGTGATCAGAAGCATCGCCATGCGCAGCTCGCGCCGCAGCGTGTCCAGCAACTCCAGTATCTGGGCTTGCACGGTGACATCGAGCGCGGTAGTCGGCTCATCGGCCACCAGCAGCTTCGGTGTGCACGCGATCGCCATGGCAATCATCACGCGCTGGCGCTGTCCGCCTGACAACTGGTGCGGATAGGCATGGAAGCGCCGCTGCGGTTCGGGAATGCGTACCTGGTCAAGCAATTCGACTGCCCGCGCATGGGCCGCCTGCACGGACAGCGCCGTATGCAGCCGCAGCGTTTCGACTACCTGTGCCCCGACGCTCAGCACCGGGTTGAGCGAGGTCATCGGCTCCTGGAAGATCATCGACACGGCGTTGCCACGCAGCGCGGTCATGTCGCGCTCGCGCAGCGTCAGCAGGTCGCGCCCTTCCAGCAGCACGCGCCCGCTCACCTGCGCGGTCGCCGGCAGCAGCCGCAGCAACCCCAGCGCGGTCGTGGATTTGCCGCAGCCCGATTCGCCCACGAGCGCGACGGTCTCGCCGGCGCCGACATCGAGGCTCAGGCCCGAGACCGCGGGCCGCGCGCCGCCGGGATAGCGGATGGAAAGATCCTGCAAGGAAAGCAACGGCGTCATGATGCCTCTGGGCCAATCAGGTGGCGTGGATTTCGGCGGCCAGCAGTTCGGGCTCGACCTGGATCTCCAGCGCTTCATTGAAGCGCGCGAAGAATGCGCACAGCGCCGCGCGCAGTGTCAGCTCCACGACCTGCGCTTCGGTGAAATGCTCGCGCAGCCGCGCAACCACCGTGTCGGTGACGCGCTGCGTCGTGACTTGCACGGTGTAGTCGCGCACCAGGCGCTCGACGGCGTCCAGCCCGGGCACGTCGGGCTCCAGGATCCGCTCTACCGTTTCGGGCGCCACGCCCAGCGCTTCCAGCCTCGGCACGTGATGGCTGATGCAGTAGTGGCACGCGTTCAGCCGCGATGCCGTGACCAGCACGATCTCCAGATGCCGGCGCGTAATCAGGGCGTCGCGCGCGGAATCCAGCAGCAGGCCGAACAGGTGCGCTACCGCGGGCGGCCGGTGGCCGAGCACGCGCAGCATGTTGCCGAACGCGCCATACTCGCGCTCCACGCGTTCGAACGTGGTGCGGGCCTCGCCCTGCAGGGCGTCGGGATCGATGTCGTGAATGCGTGCCAAGACGCTCTCCTGTGAAATCGGTTGGGAATGGTGACGGCGAAGGCCTTCAGCGGCCCTCGCGCGGATCGAAGGCGATGGCCAGCCCGTCGCCGAGCAGGTTCAGCGCGAGCACGGTCAGCACGATTGCCAGGCCGGGCAATGCGCATACGTACCAGTCCGTACGCAGCACCTCGCGGCCCGCGCCGACCATGTTTCCCCAGCTCGCGACGTTGGGATCGGCCAGGCCGAGGAACGCCAGGCTCGATTCGGTCAGGATGGCCGTGGCCACCATCAGCGACGCCGACACCAGCACGGGCGTGAGCGTGTTGGGCAGGATGTCCTCGATGATGATGCGCGCGTGGCTGGCGCCCACCGCTTCGCTCGCCAGCACCATGTCGCCGTGGCGCAGGCGCAGCACCTCGGCGCGCACCAGCCGCCCGAGCGCGGGCCACGAGGTGATGCCGATCGCGAGCGCGATCTTCCACACCGAAGGCTGCACCACCGCCACGATGGCCAGCGCGAACAGGAACGACGGGATCGTCAGGAAAAATGTCGTCAGCGTGCCGAACAAGCGGTCGGCGCGGCCACCGTAGTAGCCGGCCGTCACGCCGCCCGCGACGCCAAGCACCACGGCCAGCGCCGTCGAGACACCCGCGATCAGCAGCGAGGCGCGCGCGCCATGAAACAGGCCCGCGAGGATGTCGCGGCCCAGCATGTCGGAGCCGAGCGGGAACGCGGCATCGCGCCCCGGCCACAGCAGCGGTTCTGCCGCCATTTCGAGCGGGTCGCCGGGGAATACCCAGCCTGCCGACAGCGCGGCAGCCAGGACCACGGCCAGCAGCGCCAGGCCCGCCACGGCGCTGGGCGACGACAGCAACCGGCGCAGGCGCCGCCGGTCCGCGGATGGCAGCAGGGGCACCGTAATGTCAGCCGCTGCGCCGTGCGCATCGGACAGGCCCGGCTGCAGCGGCGCCGGAAGGGAGGAAGAAGGCAAAGACAAGCGAATACTCCTGCAAACGCCGGGGCCGCGTCAGGCCAGCCGGATGCGCGGGTCCACCCGCGCGTAGACAGCGTCGACGACCCAGTTGACCAGCACCACCACCACGGCGCTGCACAGCAGGATGCCGAGCAGCAGGTTGTAGTCGCGCTGGTACAGCGCCTCGAACGCCATCCGGCCGAGTCCGGGCCACGAGAACACCGTCTCCACGAGCACCGCGCCGCCGATCACGGAACTGGCCTGCACGCCGACCATGGTCACCAGCGGCAGCAGCGCATTGCGCAGGACATGAAGCGTCAGCACGCGGCCGGCGGGCGCGCCCTTGGCCACGGCCGTGCGCACGAAATCCTGCCGCCGCACCTCGATCATGCTGGCGCGCATCAGCCGCACATACACGGCCATATAGAACAGGCCCAGTGTGGCGGCCGGCAACACCAGGTGCCGCGCCACGTCAGCCGCATACGCCCGGCCCGTGAGCCCGGCTTCCACGGTGAACATGCCGCCCACCGGCAGCCAGTCGAGGCGGACCGAGAACACCAGAACCAGCATCAGGCCGACCCAGAACAGCGGGGTGGCAAAGCACAGCAGCGCCACGGAGGAGACCAGCGTGTCGAGCGCGCGTCCGGCGCGCGCCGCCGCCAGCACGCCAAGGCCCGCGCCGATCACCACCGCGAACGCGATGCTCGCGCTCATCAGCAGCAGCGTGGCAGGCAGGCGCTGCAGGATCACGTCCAGCACCGGCATGCCCTGCCGGAATGAATAGCCGAGGTCGAACTGCGCCAGGTGCCACAGATACTTGCCGAGCTGTACCCACAAGGGCTGGTCAAGCCCGAACTGCGCGCGCAGCGCCGCCAGGTACTCCGGCGTGGCGGCACCCGCCTCCCCGGCCAGCACCTGCGCGGCGTCGCCGGGCGCGAGCCGCAGCAGGAAGAAATTGACCACGGCCATGCCGGCGACGACGCCGGCCAGTTGCAGCAGCCGGCGCCAGGCCGTCCGCCACGGCACGCGTGCCAGCCATGCCGGCTTGCGCCCAGGCGTGTCGTGCGGGGTCGTCGGCATGGTCATCGCCCGTCGTCAGCGCGCGGCCTGCGCCGCAGCGGCAGCGGGCGTGGTGGCCGTGGCCACGGCCGTGCCCGCCGGCGCCAGCCAGGCGCGCTTGAGCGAGGCATAGACCTGGTCCACGCCGCTGACCGTATCGCGCAGGTTCGACGACTGCACCGTGAAGAAGCGCAGCTCGAGCAGCGGGATCGACGGCAGGTCGGTCTGCACCACGGACTGGAACTTGCGGAACAGCTCGACGCGTTCGGCCTGGCTTGGCGAGCCCTGCGCCTGGTCGATCAGCCGGTTCGCTTCGTCGCCGCGATAGCCCGAGCCGTTCGACCACGGGATATTCTTGCCGACCGTGTCGCTACGATAGGCGCGCGTCACGCCAACCAGCGGATCGGCAAAGCCCGCGAACCAGACCACCGCGAGGTCGAAGTCGCGATCGCCGTAGACACGCCTGGTATAGGTGGGTGTGTCCTGCGTGCGCACGGTCACGTCGACACCCACGCGCTTGAGCGCCTGCTTGATGTACTCCGCGCTGCGCTTGTAGTCGTCGCCATACGGCAGGTAGTCGATCTGGATCTTCAGGCGGTTGCCGTCAGCACCGCGCTTCAGGCCGGCAGCGTCGAGCAGGGCTTCGGCCCTGGCCGGGTCATACGGATACTTCGGCACGCTGGGGTTGAAGAACTGCCCCAGCGTCGAGACCACCGGGCTCACCGCGGGCTTGCCAAAGCCGAACCACACCACCTTGTTCAGCGTGTTCAGGTCGATCGCATGGGCCAGTGCCTGGCGCACGCGCACGTCCTTGAAGTACGGACGGTCAATGTTGACATCCATGAACAGCCACGGCGACAGCCATTCGTAGCCGCGCGTCTCCAGTTTCAGCGAAGGCAGTTGCGACAGGCGCTGCGCATCCTTCAGCGGCACCGGGTTGAACGGCGCGTACTGGACTTCGCCCTTCTCCAGCGCCGCGGCGCGCGCGCTGGCATCGGGGATCACCTTGAAGACGATCTTGTCGAGGTACGGCTTGCCCTTGTCCCAGTAGTCGGGGTTGCGCTCGAGCACGATGTAGTTGCCCTTGCTCCATTCCTTGAAGACAAAAGGCCCCGTTCCCACCGGCTTGTTGTTGTACGGGTTGTTGAGGATGTCCGTGCCTTCGTACAGGTGCTTGGGCAAGACCTGCGCGCCGTTGCTGTTCAGCGAGCTGAGCACCGCCAGCGACGGCTCGGAGAAATGCAGTACGACGGTCAGCGCATCGGGCGTATCGACGCGCGTGACCTTGCCGAACAGGATCTGGTTGCGCGGATGCAGCTTCTTCCACACGTTCTCGAGCGTCCACTTCACGTCGGCCGACGTGAACGGCTTGCCGTCATGCCACTTCACGTTCGGCCGCAGGTGGAACGTGAGCGTCTTCGAGTCCTTCGAGATGTCCCAGCGCTGCGCCAGCGCCGGCTTGAGCTTGAAGTCGTTGTCATACTCGATCAGGCCATCGAAGACGTTCGCGCTGAAGAAGCCGGTCGGCGCGGCTGAATTGAGCGCCGAAGTCAGGATCACCGGCTCGGGCTGGATGATGGTCGTGAGCGTGCCGCCGGCCCGCGGCGCTTCCGCGGCCTGTGCTGGCGCAGCGGCGTTGGCCGGTGCCGCCAGCAGGCCGCCCAGCAGCGGCAGCGACAGCACGACGGGCGCCAGGAACGCGAACGGCCGGAATAGTTGCGAGGGCCGCGATGGCCGGAACGGGTTCTTCATGATGGTGTTGGCCGGCAAGATGGGCCGATGTCTGCAAGGGTGACCAACTATAGAGACGCCCCTGTCCGCCCGGAACGAACGATTGCGCATGCCCTTATGCGCACGGATCGCCTATGGATAGAACGAACGCGTCGTTCGCACGGCGGCCGCGCAGCAGTATCGTCTTGGCACCCTCCAGGCTGCGCAGCAGGAAGACCATACCGTTGCAGCCCTCGACAACACCAACGCCATCACGCTCTCCGAAAGCCAAACATGTCCAAGCCCCTGAAGATCGTTGCCGTCAACGGCAGTACCCAGCAACCCTCGCGCACGCTTGCGCTGGTCGAGGCACTGATTGCCGAGCTCGACGCGCGACTGCATGTCGACGCTCATGTCATCAACCTGGCGGATATTGCGCGCCCGCTCGGCGGCGCGCTGTGGCGCACGGAACTGCCAACCGCGATGGAAGCGCAACTGCAGGCAATCGAATCGGCCGACCTGGTCATCGCCGCGTCGCCGGTCTATCGCGGCGCGTATCCGGGCCACTTCAAGCACCTGTTCGACCTGATCGGCCAGGAAGCGCTCGCCGACAAGCCCGTGCTGCTCGCCGCCACTGGCGGCAGCGACCGCCATGCACTGGTGCTCGAGCACCAGTTACGGCCGCTGTTCGGCTTCCTGCAGGCACTGACGCTGCCTATTGGCGTTTATGCAACGCCTTCGGATTTCGAGAACTACACGGTGCAAAGCCCCGCGCTGCGCGAGCGTATCCGGCTCGCGGCCGACCGCGCCGCGCCGTTGTTCGCGGCGCACCGCCGGGTTGCATTGAAGGCCGCGTGAGCGCTGAATCATTCGCCCCATGCCACACCCTCTTCCTGCTTCACCTTCCGCCCACGCGGCACCGGCGTTCTCATCGCTCGCCGAGCGCTTTCGGCCGGTGTTCGCACAGATCGCGGCCGGCGCACTCGAACGCGAACGCACGCGCACACTGGCCCACGACGCGGTTGCACTGCTGCGCGACGCCGGCTTCGGTGCATTGCGCGTGCCGCGCGAGCATGGCGGCCCGGGTGCTTCCGCGTCGCAGCTGTATGCGCTGCTGATCGAGCTGGGCGCGGCCGACTCCAACCTGCCGCAGATCCTGCGCGCGCACTTCGGCTTTATCGAACGGCTGCATGCCGAAATCGCGCCGTCACGGCGCGCGCCGTGGCTCCGGCTCGCGGCGCAGGGCGCCATCTTCGGCAACGCCGCGATGGAGCGCGGCGACGGCCAGCTGGGCCGGTACCGCACCACGCTCGCGCCGGACGGCACCGGAGGCTGGCGCCTCGACGGAGAGAAGTACTACAGCACCGGCACGTTGTATGCGGACTGGATCGCCGTGTCGGCCACCCGCACCGATGACGGCAGCCCGGCCTATGTGCTGGTACGGGCCGATGCGGCAGGCGTCGACCGGCTCGACGACTGGCATGGCTTCGGCCAACGCCTGAGCGCATCGGGCACGACGCGTTTCCTGGACGTTGCCGTACCCGACGAGCACGTGCTGTCGTTCTCGCGCACGGACCCGACCACGGTCACGGCGTGCTTCCAGCTCGTACACCTGGCCACGCTTGCCGGCATCGCGCGCGCCATCGAGCGCGACGCTGCCGCGTTCGTGCGGCGGCGCAAACGCGTGTACAGCAATGGCAGCGCGGCGACGGCGGCGGAAGATCCGCTCGTGCAGCAGGTGGTCGGACAGTTGTCGGGCGTCGCCTTCGTGACCCAGGCAACGGTCAGTGCGGTTGCCGCGAAGCTTGACGAGATCGATGCGCTGCGCCAGCGCGGCGAGGCAGTGCCGGATGCCATGCTGCAGGACGTCGAACTCGATGCGTCGCGCGCCCAGGTCGGCATGCTCGACCTGGTCCTCGGCGCGGCCGGCCGGCTGTTCGACGTCGGCGGGGCCTCCGCGCTCGACGCCTCGCACCAGCTCGACCGCCACTGGCGCAACGCACGCACACTGGCCTCGCACAACCCGGCCATCTACAAGGCACGAATCGTCGGCGACCATGCGATCAACGGCACGGCGCCGACGTATTACTGGTCGGTCGGTACGCGGGCTGCCTGACAAAGCGCGCGCCCAATTTTTGCTCCCTCCCGCTTGGCGCAGAGGGGGGCAAACATTGGTGGGTTCTACGCCATCAACCACCTCACCGTCACCGCAGCCACGCTTCTAAGCATCCTCGGAAATATTCGTGGGAAAGCCGTGGACGCGCATGCTCCAATCAATCGTCAGCCCTTTTCGATGCGAGACACCACCGCCATGCCCGGTGCAACGCATCCTCACGACCTGTCATGACCGATCTCTCCGATATCTACGCAGCCAGGCAGCCCGCCGCTGCCGGGCGTGAACCCGCCCTGCCCGATCCCGCAAGCGTGCGGCGCATCCGCGATGACGCAGAAGCCATCGACGCGGCACGCGCGCTCGCCGAGACATTCCGTGCGGGCGCTTCGGTGCGCGATCGTGAACGCATCCTGCCGTGGGATGAACTCGAGCGCTGGTCCGAAAGCGGACTGGGAGCCATCACCGTGCCCAAAGCCTACGGCGGCGCCGGCGTCTCCCATGCAACGCTGGCCGATGTATTTGCGATCCTCAGCGCCGCCGATGCATCGCTGGGCCAGATCCCGCAGAACCATTTCGGCCTGCTTGGCGTGCTGCGCGAAGCGGGAACCGAGGCCCAGAAGCGCCGCTTCTACGCCGAGGTGCTGGCGGGGCAACGCCTCGGCAACGCCGGGCCCGAGCGGCGCTCCGCTGATAGCCAGACCATCCTCGACGGCACCACGCGCCTGCGTCGCACGGCGCATGGGCTGCGCCTGAGCGGCACACGCTTTTACTCCACCGGCGCGCTGTTCGCGCACCGCGTGCCAACGCGTGCCCTCGACGATGAGGGCCGCGCGGTCCAGGTCTGGGTGCCGCGCCATGCCGCCGGCCTGACCGTGGTCGACGACTGGTCGTCGTTCGGCCAGCGCACGACGGCGAGCGGCACGGTGGTGTTCGACCACGTCGCAGTTGCCGGGGACGACGTGATCCCCGTGTGGCAACTGGCTGACCGGCCCGGCCTCTACGGCGCGAACTCGCAACTGATCCAGGCCGCGATCGATCTCGGCATCGCACAGGCCGCGTTCGACGATGCCATCGGGTTCGTGCGCCAGCACGCGCGTCCGTGGATCGATGCAGGCGTCGCGCGAGCGAGCGAGGATCCGCACCTGATCGGCGACGTTGGCCGCCTGGCGATCGAACTCGACGCCGCGCGCGAAGTGCTGCGCGAAGCCGCCCTGACGCTCGATGCCATCGCGGAGCAGCCGGTCACCGAGGCAAGCAGCGCACAGGCTTCGGTCGCCGTGGCCGAGGCCAAGGTGCTGACCACCGAAGCGGCGCTGCAGGCCAGCGAGAAGCTGTTCGAACTGGCCGGCTCTTCCGCCACCCGCGCCGGGCACAACCTCGACCGCCACTGGCGCAATGCGCGCACGCACACGCTGCACGATCCGGTGCGCTGGAAGCTGCATCTGATCGGCAACTACTACCTGAACAACGCGCTGCCCAAGCGGCACTCCTGGAACTGATATGTCGTTGCTCTTCAATCCGCCGCCCGCCGATGGACGGGCGCAGCCAGCGCCCGCGCCTGCCGTGGTTCCGCATCTTGTCCGCGACGACGCCGAAGCGATCGCCATCGCGCGGCGGCTCGCCGCCCACTTTGCGCCCGGAGCGGCCCGGCGCGACCGCGAACGGCGCCTGCCCTGGGATGAACTGGAAACCTTCAGCGCCAGCGGCCTGTGGGGCATCACCGTGCCGCGCGAATACGGTGGCGCGGGCGTGTCCAACACCACGCTGGCGGAGGTCATCGCCATCATCGCCGCAGCGGATGGCTCGCTCGGGCAGATTCCGCAGAACCACTTCTATGCGCTGGAGGTGCTGCGTGTTGGCGGCACGCCGGCGCAGCGGGCATTCTTCTATGCGCGCGCACTGGCCGGCGAGCGCTTCGGCAACGCGCTGGCGGAGATCGGCCACAAGGACTTCCGCCGCCGCACGCGGCTGACGCCTGACGGCGATGGCTTTCGCATCGACGGCAAGAAGTTCTATTGCACCGGCGCGCTGTATGCGCACTGGATTCCCACGCTCGTGGTGGCTGAGGGAGCCGGACGCGAAGTCACGTGGCTCGCATTCGTGCCGCGCACGGCCGACGGTGTCGGCATCACGGATGACTGGGACGGCTTTGGCCAGCGCGTCACCGGCAGCGGCTCGGTGACGTTCGAGAACGTCCGCGTCGAGGCCGACTGGGTGGTGCCGTTCCTCGCCTCGTTCGAGCGGCCCACGACCATCGGTCCCTTTGCCCAGTTGCTGCATGCGGCGATCGACCTCGGCATCGGCCGCGGCGCGCTGGCAGCCACGCTGCCGTTCCTGCGCGAGCACGCACGGCCGTGGATCGATGCCGGCGTGGCACGCGCGGCGGACGACCCGCTGACGCTGCACCAGCTTGGCGAGGTCCAGGTACGGCTGCGCGCCGCCGAAGCACTGGTGCGCCGCGCCGGCCGTGCCACCGATGCCGCGCAGCGGCTGCCCGGCGAGCAAACCGTCGCGCAGGCGTCGCTGGCCGTTGCTGCTGCGCGTGCGCTGACGACGACCGCCTCGCTGCTTGCCGGCACGCGGCTGTTCGAGCTGGGCGGCACCTCCGCCACGCTCGACAACCAGGGTCTGGACCGCTTCTGGCGCAACGCGCGCACGCATACGTTGCACGATCCGGTTCGCTGGAAATACCACGCGGTCGGCAACTTCCATCTCAATGACAAGCTGCCGCCGCGGCATGGAGCGATCTGATGGCGAACCAAGGACCGCGCAAGCAGATCCTGCTCAACGCGTTCAACATGAACTGCGTGGGGCATATCAACCACGGGCTGTGGACGCACCCGCGCGACCGCTCGGCCGAGTACAACACGCTGGAATACTGGGTGGACCAGGCGCGCACGCTCGAACGCGGCCTGTTCGACGGATTGTTCATCGCCGACATCGTCGGCGTCTATGACGTGTACCGTGGCAACGTCGATGTCACGCTGCAGGAATCGATCCAGCTTCCGGTCAACGACCCGCTGCTCCTCGTCCCCGCCATGGCCGCGGCCACCAGGCACCTCGGCTTCGGGGTCACGGTGAACCTGAGCTATGAGCAGCCGTACCTGCTGGCGCGCCGGTTTTCCACGCTGGACCATCTGACGCGGGGACGTGTCGGCTGGAACATCGTGACCGGCTACCTCGACAGCGCGGCGCGCGCCATGGGCCTCGAAGGACAGCTCGCCCACGACGAGCGCTACGACCGCGCCGACGAGTTTCTCGACGTGCTCTACAAGCTCTGGGAAGGCAGCTGGCAGAACGACGCCGTGCTGCGCGACAAGGCCGCGCGCGTGTTCGCCGATCCATCGAAGGTGCGCAAGGTCAGCCACAGCGGGCGCTACTACAAGGTGGACGGCTATCACTTGTCGGAACCCTCGCCGCAGCGCACGCCTGTGCTGTTCCAGGCCGGCAGTTCGAGCCGTGGCCAGCGCTTTGCCGCGCGCCATGCCGAATGCGTATTCATTTCCCCGCCGAGCAAGGAAGCGGCGCGCAAGACGGTGTCTGCGCTGCGCGAGCAGCTCGTGGCAGCCGGACGCCGTCCGGACGACGTCAAGGTCTTCATGGGCGCAGCCGTGGTCACGGGCCGCACCGAGGCCGAGGCGCGCGCCAGGCATGCCGAGTATCGCGACTATGCGAGCCGCGAGGCCGGACTCGCCCATTTCGCGGCCAGCACCGGCGTGGACTTCGCGCGCTACGGGCTCGACGACCCCGTGAACTATGAAGGCGGCAACGCCATCGAATCGGCGACAAAGACCGCCGCCCAGCATGGCTGGACGCGCCGCAGGCTGCTGGACCTGTTCGAGCTGGGCGGACGCTACCCGGCCATCGTCGGCGACCCGTCGCAGGTGGCCGACACGCTCGCCGGATGGGTCGACGAGACCGGCATCGATGGCTTCAACCTGAGCCGCACCGTGGTGCCGGAGAGCTACGAGGACTTCGTCGACCTCGTCGTCCCCGCACTGCAGGAGCGCGGCCGCTACAAGACCGCGTATGCCGACGGCACGCTGCGGCACAAGCTGTTCGCCGAAGGCGACCGGCTGCCGGCGCGCCACGCGGCCGACGCGTTCCGTCACGCATGACGCATCCCTCCCTTGTCCGCATTCACCACTGACACCATGAAGATCTCCCGCCTCCTGCCGGCCATCGTTGCCGCCCTGTTTGCTTCGCTGGCGCTGCTGCCGGCCGTCCATGCCGCGCCGCTGCGCATCGGCGTCACACCGGGCGCACTCGCCGACTCCGTCGAAGTAGCGGCCGCCGAAGCGCGCAAGCAGGGCCTCGACGTGAAGGTCGTCGAGTTCACGGACTGGACCACGCCCAATGTCGCGCTGTCGTCCGGCGATCTCGACGTGAACTACTTCCAGCACCAGGCCTTCCTCGACAACGCCGTCAAGGAACGCGGCTACAAGTTCCGCAGCGTGGCGCTCGGCGTGCTGCCGAACATCGGCCTGTATTCGAGCCACGTGAAGCGCTTCGACGAGCTGAAGGAAGGCGCACGCGTCGGCGTGGCAAGCGATCCGGTCAACCAGGGCCGCGGCCTGCTGCTGCTGCAGAAGGCTGGCCTCGTCAAGCTGCGCGACGGCGTGGGCGCGAAAGGCAGCGTCAACGACATCGTCGCCAATCCGAAGAAGCTCAAGCTGATCGAGATCGAGGGACCGCAACTGGTACGCGCGCTGGACGACGTAGACCTGGCGCAGGGCTACCCCGCGCACTTCGTCAACGCCGGCAAGGCCCAGGTGGCCGGTGCCGGGTTGCTGTACTCGGGCATCGACGATACGTATTTCGCGATCCGCTTCGTCACGCGCGAGGACAACGCCGCCGATCCGCGCGTGGCGCGCTTCGTGAAGATCTACCAGGACTCGCCAGCGGTGCGCAAGCAGCTCGGCACGTCCTATGCCAACAACGACAAGCTGTACAGCCTGCCGTGGCTCAAGGCGCAACCGTGACGCACAGGGGACTGCCATGAGCATGACCACTGCTTTGCTGCGCCGCGGGTTCCTGCCCGCGGCGACACGCTCCGACGCCGCTGCCGCCACGCGTGGCGGCCATGCGCGGACCGCGACCGGCGCGGTTCGCTTCGAACGCGTGAGCAAGCGTTATGCGAGCGGCGCCGGTATTGTCCAGGCCCTCAGCGACATCGATCTCGACATACCGCCCGGCGGCATCTTCGGCATCATCGGGCGCAGCGGCGCCGGAAAATCCACGCTGCTGCGCACGATCAACCGGCTCGAGGCGCCGACGGATGGACGCGTGCTGGTCGACGGGCAGGATATTGCGACGCTCGACGAAAACGGCCTCGTGGCACTGCGCCGCCGTATCGGCATGATCTTCCAGCATTTCAACCTGCTTTCGGCGAAGACGGTACGCGAAAACGTGGCGCTGCCGCTGAAGGTAGCCGGCGTGCCGCGCGACGCCATTGGGCGGCGCGTGGACGAGGTGCTCGCCCTGGTTGGCCTCGAAGGCAAGCACGATACCTATCCCGGCCGCCTGTCGGGCGGACAGAAGCAGCGTGTCGGCATCGCGCGCGCGCTCGTACACCACCCCGAGATCCTGCTGTGCGACGAAGCCACTTCCGCGCTGGATCCTGAAACCACGCAATCGATCCTGCAGTTGCTGCGCGACATCAACCAGCGCCTCGGGCTCACCATCGTGCTGATCACGCACGAGATGCGCGTGATCCGCGAAATCTGCGACCAGGTGCTGGTCCTGGAGCACGGCGCCATTGCCGAAGCCGGGCCCGTATGGCGGGTATTCGGCCAGCCGCGGCACGCGGCGACGCAGGCGCTGCTGGCACCGCTGACACCGGGACTGCCGCAAGACATCGCCGAGCGGCTGCTGCCCGAGCCGCCGGCGGGGCCGCACCGGCGCATCGCCGAACTGCACTATGCAGGCAGCGGCGAGCACGCGCCGGACCTCGCCAGCCTGGCCGCCGGACTCGGCACGGGCGCACAGCTGCTGCACGGCAGCCTGGACCGCATCCAGGGCCACACGCAAGGCCGCCTGCTGTGGTCGCTGGCAGGCACCGGCACGGATCCGGATTCGCTGCGCTCTCCCCTTTCCCCATACGTGAAAACACTGGGCTATGTCGCCGATTCTTATTGAACGCCTCTGGCAAGGATTCCTCGATACGCTGACGATGGTCGGCGCATCGGCCGCCATTGCGGTGCTGGCGGGTGTGCCGCTCGCGCTGGTGCTCGTGGTCACCGCTCCCGGTGGCATGCGGCCCGCGCCGCGCCTGCATCGCGTGCTCGGCAGCGTGATCAACAGCTTCCGCGCCACGCCGTTCATCGTGCTGCTGGTGGCGCTGCTGCCGTTCACGCGGCTGGTCGTGGGTGCGACCATCGGCGTCTGGGCCGCGGTGGTGCCGCTGGCGGTCAGCGCCACCCCGTTCTTTGCACGCATTGCCGAAATCAGCCTGCGCCAGGTCGATGCTGGCCTGGTCGAGGCCGCACAGGCCATGGGCTGCCGGCGCCGGCATATCCTGCTGCACGTGCTGCTGCCGGAAGCGCTGCCCGGCATCGTCGGCGGCTTTACCATCACCGTGGTTTCGCTGATTGGCGCCTCAGCCATGGCCGGCGCGGTCGGCGCGGGCGGGCTTGGCGACCTGGCGATCCGGTACGGCTACCAACGTTTCGATACCACGGTGATGGCGGTCGTCATCGTGATCCTGATTGCGCTGGTCACGGTCGTGCAGGCAAGTGGCGACCGCCTGGTGCATCGCCTGCGAGAGCGCTAGATGCTGACGGCGCTGCCGCGAACGGACGAGGCTATTGGCAAGCCCATGGGCAAAGATCCGGAACGAATTGGCTCAACCGAACCCGACCATGATTTTCGCAAACACGCGCCCGATCTTGCCGGTGCCGATCACGGCCACGGTCTTGCCGCACACGTCGAAGCCCATCAGGCCTCAAGCGGAAAATTGAAGCCCCGCGTACGGTTGTAGGCCCGGTGGAGCCACTGCGGCGTGCCGTTCTGTGGCAGATTTTGCTCTGCGGCGTTCGATGGCCGTTATGCCATCGCCCGTGGGACGGCGATCGCTCCCTTGCCCTCACTTCATTGAACAGATTGGATGAACGGTGCACCTGACGCGCCCGTCATTCGTTCCACTGTCCGCGCGATATCCTCCGTCGCCGCATAGTGGACCATGTGGCCCACGCCGGGAACGAGCACCAGCGTACTATTTGGCAATTCACGATGCAGTGCGGTCGAATGCGAGGCTGCGTCGACGATTTTATCCCCCGCTCCCGCCACCAGCGTCACGGGAACTTGCAGTCCGGCATACAGCTCGCGGAATTCTGAAACGGCTGGGATCATGAATGCCGCATCCTCCGCCGCAGCATTGATCTGCGACGGTCGCAGCAGCATCTCGCGGGAAATCAAGTCAAAAAAGATCGGGGGGGTCTGCGCCGGGGCGAACATTTGCCGCAACGCGCGCTTCAGAAGCAGTCGTCCGGCCAGGGGCGCCACGGTATAGCGGAGCGCGTCACCTACCACAGGGATGGCTGCAGGCGAAGTCAGCAGGACGTCCACCCTTGCGGATGGATAGTAGTAGCCGGAAATCAGCACTAGGCCGCGCACGTCCACTGTGGATTCAAGCGCCATGCCAAGCGCCACCAGTGTGCCCAGTGAATGCCCTACTACCAGGGGACGCTCGACCCCCAGCTGTGCCAAGGCTTTTCGCAACAAAGCCGCCTGCGCCCGGGGTGTCCACCGACGGTCCCGCGGGCGTTGGCTATGCCCAAAGCCGGGGCGGTCGAACAGGATGACTCGGTGCCGCTTGGATAAAGATCTTAGCAATCCACTGGCGACATAGTCCTGAAGCAGCACTGCATTGCCGTGAAGGAGCACCACAGCTGGACCTTCGCCTTCGTCGATGTAATGCAATTGCACCCCGTCGACCGTGAGAAAGCTTCCCTGCGGTGGATGGTCACGCTCTGCCTGGCGCGCGCGGTGATGCACCCACGCGGCGGTGCCAGCCGCTGCAGCGACGCTGGCCAAAGTAGCGAACACACCCGTTGACGATGCACGGGACTTGCTGTTGGACGTGGACATAGGATTCTCGGTTGGAAGAGAAGGCGTTGTGGCTTCGCTTGACACCAAAAAACGTCTGGAGAGACGACGTCATCGCGAAGGCAAACCGAATGATGGGGCTCGGGAACGCAATTCTCGTGCCGTCACGCGACAACAATTTCCTCGAGCCCCGTACTGGGTCCAAAAGGGGGCCACCCGCGGCTTTACCAGAGGCAGCGTGATCAGGCTTTCACCCGGCGCGCAGCAAACTGAAATCACCCCGTGGCGAGGAGCAATTTAGGCGTGGAGTATTGTAGAAAGCAGCGTGCGAGCCATGGCTGACCGGTCGCGTACATAGCCCCGAGAGGTGTAGTCAGTGCCGCCCCACGCGAAAAACGGTTCGTGACTGCAGACGCGCCTTGTCGCAACCAGTCCTGCTTCACTCGGGGACGGCGCTTGTCGGCCAGGAGCAGAGTCGCAGCGATTGTCTACCATGCTGAAAACGACGCTTACCCAGATTGGCTCAATACGATTGCTCGGTCGTTGCGTGGATGACTGCTTCGTGGCGCTGGCGTGGGGAATCAGGTGTCTGCTCAGGGTCGGCAAGAGCCACTAAGCAGCCGTTGAGAAGTTGTGCAATGAGAAGTGCCCAAAATGGGGCGACGTTTCACGCCTTGCGCGGCGCCGCCGTGGAACCCCGCACGATGAGGTGGGGCTGCAATTGCACGGTGACCGGATCGGAGGCCGGCTTGCTGATCTTCCTGAGCAGAAGGCGCGCCGCCTCCTCGCCCATCTCGTGCACGGCGATCCGGATCGTCGTCAGCGGCGGCGTCAGTGCATCGACGAAGGGCATGTCGTTGTGGCCGATGACCGAGATGTCGTCGGGGCAACGCAGGCCCTGCTCGCGCAGGTAGTCGTAGCAGCCCATCGCGACCAGGTCATTGGCCGCCGCAATCGCGGTCAGCGCGGGAAACACGGTCATCAGCTGCGCGCAGGCGACCCGGCCCGCATTGCGGGAATAGCTGGATGCCTCGACCACGTGCCAGTCCGCACGACGCAGGCGATGGCGCCTGACGGCCTGGATAAAGCCCTCGCGGCGCAGGTAGCCGGTTGACAGCGATGCCGGCCCGGCGATATGCCCGATGCGGCGATGACCCAACTCCATCAGGTGATCGACGGTCAGCTGCATGGCCCGCACGCTGTCGCTCACGACCGAGGACACGCTGCCCGACCCTTCGCCGCGGTTGACCGTCACCACGGGGACGTGCCGTGCCAGGCAATACTCGAGCAACGGATCCTCGCGTTCCGCGGTGGCCAGCACCAGCCCTTCGACCTGCCGCCCGAGCAGCTGGTCGATCACGAACCGCTGCCGGCGCTTGTCGCTGCCCGCGTTGACCACGATCGGCACATAGCCCTGCTGCGCCAGCACCACCTCGATCCCGGCAAGGATCGGCGGAAACACGGGGTTGGCAATATCGGGCAGCACCACGCCGATCAGCCCGGAGCGCTGGGTGCGCAGGCCGGCGGCAATGCGGTTGGGGGAAAAGCCGCGCGCCTCGGCAACGGCCAGCACGCGCGCCGCCACGTCTTCTGCCACGAGATGCCGCGTCGCCGGGTTCATCACCCGCGACACGGTCGAATAATGCACGTCGATCTCGGCAGCCAGGTCTTTGAGGGTGAGGCGCTTGCGCTCGGGCATGTAGGGTGAGGGCCGGGAAGGATGGAAGTACGCCATTTTAAGCCAGCGCGCAATCCGTCTCCCGACGCCCCGCTCCGCGCGGCGCTACTGCCCCGCAAGCGCCCCGGATTGGCGGATGACCGGCGCAAGCTTGCCGATCTCTGCCTGGATATACGAGGCGAATTCCTGCGGTGACGATCGCTTCGGCTCTGCGCCCTGCGCCGCCAGCCGATCGCGCACGTCGGGCGCCGCCAGCGCCCTGCCGATCTCGGCGTTGAGGGTATCGATGATCTCCTTCGGCGTGCCGGCCGGCGCCAGGATGCCAAACCACGAGTCGAAGGCGTAGCCCGGCAAGCCGGACTCTGCCACGGTCGGAATATCGGGCAGCGAACTGCTGCGCCTGGCCGTGGTGACCGCCAGCGCGCGCAGCTTGCCCTGCCGCACGAACGGCATGGCCGACACCGTCGGGGCGAACATCATGTCGCCGCGGCCGGCCATGACGTCGGTCAGCGCCTCGCCCGTGCCCTTGTACGGGATATGGACGATGTCGATGCCGGCCTGCATCCTGAACATCTCGCCGCTGAGATGCGTGGAGCTGCCGGAGCCGGCCGAATCGAAATTCAGCTTCCCCGGCGCCGCCCTGGCAGCCGTCACCAGGTCGTGCACCGATTTGTACTTGCTGCCGGCGCTGACCACCAGCACGTTGGGCACCGTCGCCACCAGCGACACCGGCGCGAAGTCCTTGACCGTGTCGTAAGCCAGTTTGGGATACAGCGTGGCGTTGATCGCATGGCCCACCGACACCAGGATCAGCGTGTAGCCATCCGGCGCCGCCTTGGCGACGCCGGTCGCGCCGAGCGTGCCGCCGGCGCCCGGGCGGTTGTCGACGATCACCTGGTAGGTACCGCCTTCGCTCATCTTGGTGCCGATGATGCGCGCCAGGATGTCGGTGGCGCTGCCCGCCGAAAACGGCACCACCAGGCGGATCGGCTTGGCGGGGTACGGCGCCTGGGCCAACGCGGCGGGCGCGGCGGCAAGCATCAAGGACGAGCTCAGCGCCACCACGGCGCCTCGGATGGATCGAATCATGGTCTGTCTCCTCACTACCGGATCGGGTCGAAGCGGCACGCCTCAGAAGAAATGGCGCATGCCCAGGGCAAAGGTCTGTGGGTCGGCGCCGGCGCTGACACCCAGTTCATTGATGGCAAAGTCGTAGATCGCATTGCGCTTGTTATGGATGCGGCTGTAGTAGGCGTACAGCGCGGTGCGTTTGGACAGCGGATAGTCGTAGCCCACCGTCACCTGCGTGGCGCCTGTCTCCGCGCCGCTGCGGAAAAAGCCCACCGTCTCCGTGGCGCTGCCTGCGCCATTGCCGGCCAGCGCCACGCCCACGCGCACGCTGCCCGGGCCCAGCTTCTGCACCAGCGACGCGTAGTAGCCGTTACGCGTCAGGTCGCCGGTGGCGGTGCGGTAGTGCAGCCGTTCATAGAGCAGCGCGACGGTCGTGCTGGGAAACTTGTAGGACACGCCCGCCTTGATCGCATCGTCATTGCGGCCGGCGGTCTGGTAGTGCTGGTGGAGTTCGTATGCCAGCACCACGTTGAGCGGACCGTTGTCATAGGCCGCGGAAAAGGAGTACAGCGCCGGATTGCGCGGCACGCTGATCTTCTCCTCGTTGACACCCCAGGCCGCGGCACCGCTGAACCCCGCCAGCGAGGGGGTCTTATAGACAATGATGTTCTTCTGGCGGCGGTCGAAGGCGCTGGTGTCCTGCACGTTGTCGGTGCTCGACGCCGACCCGTTGCCGATCAGCGCCATGTAACCGGCGGTGGTGGGGTAATACGGGTCATAGCCCGCGGTCGCCTCGGTATAGGGCGTCTGCCAGTGGCCCATGAACAGGGTGCCGGCCTTGCCCTGCAGCCCGATGCGCGAATTGCGGCCGGCGATCTGGCCCTGGCCGTTATCCAGCGACAGATTGCTCTCGATCTGCCAGATGGCCTTCAGGCTGCCGCCCAGTCCTTCTTCTCCGCGCATGCCGAACACAGAGCGGTTATTGGTCAGGCGGCCAGTGCCGCCGAGATGCGTCCCGTCGGTGGCCGTGCTGGCCCGGGCATATTCCAGTGCCGTGTTCAGACGCCCGTACAGGGTCACGGTGGACTGGGCGCCGGCCTGCCCGGCCCAGCCGGCCGCGGCGCTGGCGGCCAGCAGCCAGGCCCTTCCGCGCATGGGGGCGATTGTCATGGGTGTCTCCCTTTGCTTGTTGTGGTTGTCGTCTGGCAAGCGATCGCCGAGGTTTTGCAATCGTTTGCAAAACAGCGTCAAAAAATCAGGTAGCCGGGAACGGCATCGCCAGCAGAAGCATTGCGGGCCGATTGCCCGGATTCGATACCTGGCGCGCTTCCCCGGGCGCAAGCCGTACCGAATCGAACTGTCCCAGCAGCGCCGCTTGTTCCGACGTGCGGATGCAGACCTCGCCTTCCAGCACGACGTAGTGCTTTTCCACCGCCGAGGCATCCAGCGCGGTATGCCCGCCCGGCAGCAGCACCGAGACGCCGAGCCACAGGGACGCCGCGGGCCCCGCTTCATGGCCTTGCAGGCGCAGGCAATGCATGCCCTCATGATTCGCCGGAAAGTACGCCGGCGCCTGGGCGAACCGGGTAACGTTCATGGCTGGAGCACCACGCGTTCCGCCGCGCCCTCCAGCACGGCACGGTAGGCCTCCCTGGCCTGCGCCAGCGAATAGGTGTAATCGGGCAGTACCGGGAACGGCCGCAGCTTGCCGCTGGCGAACATCGGCGCCAGCTGGTCCAGGATGCGCGCGCAGGCGTTGCTGTCGAGCGCCAGCGTGTCCACGCCCACATAGGTGTGCTGGCCGCGATAGAAGGCGAAGATGTCGAATGGCACCGGCTTCTCGATGGTCGAGATGAAGATCTGCGTGGCGCCGATTGCCATGCTGCGGTTGGCCTGCTCGAAGTACGGACTGCCGACGGTGTTGTAGACGATGTCCGCGCCGTGCCCGCCGGTCTCTTCGCGCACGACCTCGGCAATCGGCTCGCGGCTGGCATCGATCATGCGGACGGTGCCGCTCGCATGGCCGCGGTAAGGCTGGGCCGTCCGCTCCACGGCAAAGACACGCGCGCCCAGTGCCGTGGCGATCTGGATGGTGGCCTGCCCGACCTTGCCATTGCCGCCGCACACCAGCACGGTGCTGCCGGCCTGCGGCATGCCCGCGCGGCGCAGTCCTTCATAGGCCGTGATGAACGGCACGCCCACCGCGCCCGCTTCCAGCAGCGATACCGATTCCGGCTTGGCGCGCACCGAGGCCGCGTCGATGCGCAGGTACTTGCCATGGGTGCCGTCGCGGCGAATGCCCAGCTCGCCGCCGCTGCCCCACACCTGCAGCCCCAGCAGTTGCGACGGGCCATCGACCACCAGGCCGGCATAGTCGCGGCCAGGCGTGCGCGGCCAGACCGCGTGCGGCATCAGGCCCAGCGTGGCTTTGACGTCGCTGGGGTTGACCCCGGCACTGGCGACTTCGATGATGCACTGGTCAGCCGCGGCTTGCGGACGCGGCATGCCTTGCAGTTCGAGCTGCAGGGTCTCGATATCGTTGGCTTTCTGGTTGACTCGAATGACGTTCATGATGGTTTCGGTTTGGTTGGAATCCAGTGCGGCGTTGCCTCAGGCCTCGCGCAGGCCCAGCGTGCGGCGCGCCTGCGCCGGCGAGGCCAGCTCGCCGCCGAGCGACCGCACAATGTCGCGCGCCTTGGCGACCAGCGCGGCGTTGTCGGGCGCGAGCACGCCCTTCTCCAGGTAGATGTTGTCTTCCAGGCCGACGCGCACATGGCCGCCGGCGAGCCACGCCTGCGCGACAATCGGAAATTCCGCGCGGCCGATGCCAAAGGCGGACCAGTGCGCGCCCGCGGGCAGCATGTTGCGGGCGTAGAAGATCGTCTCCGGCGTCGGTGCAAAGCCATACTTGACGCCCAGCACGAAGGTCCAGAGCCCGGGGCCGTCCAGCACCCCTTCGCGGATGAAGTCGAGGGCCATGTTGAGGTCGCCCGAATCGAAGATCTCCAGCTCCGGCATCACGCCGGCGCCGCGGATGATGTCCGCCATCTTGCGCACGTTGGCGGGCGTGTTGATGACCACGTCGGCGCCGGAATTCATGGTGTTCAGGTCGAGCGAGCATACGTCCGGCCGCAACGCGGCAATGTGCTCGACACGCTTGGACGGGTGCAGCAGCGTGGTCCCGGGCGCGGCCACGCGCGGCTCGTCCTCGCTCGGCACGAAGCGTCCGCCCGGCCCGGTGGTGAGATTGATGATCAGCTCGCGGTTGCGCTTGCGGATGCGGTCGATGACGTCGGCGTAATAGTCGAGCGACATCGACGGGCGTCCGGTCTCCGGGTCGCGCACGTGGATATGGGCGGCGGCGGCGCCCGCTTCGGCGGCCTCCAGCGCGGCATCGGCAATCTGTGCCGGCGTGACGGGCAGGCCGGGATGCTGTTCGGGGGTAACGATGTTGCCGGTCACCGCGCAGGTGATGATGGTCTTGCGTGCATGCATGGCGTGGTCAGTAGTTGCGTGATTGGCTCGGCTCGGCCTAGCCCAGCTGGCGGCCGCCATCGACGACGATGGTGGTGCCGGTGGCGAAGCGAAGTGAAGTGGCACAGGCGGCGATGGCATCGGCCACGTCTTGCGCCTGGCCGATGCGGCGCAGCGGCGTGGTCCGGGCGGCGCGCTCGTTGAAGCTGTCATCGCGCCCCGGCACGAAGCCGGTGTCGACCACGCCCGGAGAGACATTGAGCACGCGGATCGCCGGCGCCAGCGCGCGTCCCAGCGACATCGCCATGGCGTCCAGGCCGGCCTTGGCCGCGCAGTAGGCCACGTTGCTGCCCTGCCCGGTGCGGCCCGCGATGGAGCCGACATTGACCACCAGCCCGTCGCCGTTGGCGCGCAGCAACGGCGCGAAGGCGCGGATCGCGGCGAACTGGCCGCGCCAGTTGATGGCGAACAGCGCGTCGATCAGGGCGTCGTCCAGCGCGTCGAGGTCGGCATGCGGAATGGCGCGTGTAAAGCCCGCGCTGTTCACCAGGATATCGACGCGACCGTAGTGATGACTGGTTTCGTCGGCCAGCTTGCGCAGCGATGCGCTGTCACCGATCTCGGCCACCGCGGCCAGGTGGTTGCCGGCCGGCAGCGCGGCCGCGGCGCTGGCCGCCTTGTCGGCATCGCGGCCAGCCAGCACGATGCTGGCGCCCAGGCGCGCCAGCGTCTCGCCGGCCGCCAGGCCAATGCCACCGCTGCCGCCGAGGATCACGGCTACCTTGCCGGAAAGAGAAGAGGCGCTCATTGGTTTCGATGTGATTAGTCAGGGATGGGGCGAAAGCCGCGCTCAGTCGATGGGCGGCTTGGGAAAGGTCTGCTCGCCCGGCTCGAGGGTGAAATCGAACGCGAGCGTAAAGAATGGCGCCGGCACGCTGCCCCACGGGCTGTACCCGTGGTCGTGCCGCTGCAGCTGGCCGACGAGTTGCCGGTGCACGCCAAAGGTGACATCGGATTCCAGCTGGGCCGGTTCGTCGGCAAATACCTGCGTCACCAGCGTGCGGTAGCCCGGTGCCGCGACGATGAAATGGATATGCGCCGGCCGGTACGGATGGCGCCGCTGCGCGGCCAGCAGGGTGCCCACCGGGCCGTCGGTCGGCACCGGATAGCCTGCCGGGCGCACGGAGCGGAAATGGTAGTGACCGCCTTCATCGGCATGGAAGCAGCCGCGCAGGTTGCGGTCGGGCTGGGCCGGATCCTGGTTGTCGTACAGCCCCACCGGCGAAGCCTGCCAGACTTCGACCAGTGCGCCCGGCAGCGGCGTGCCGTCGGTAGCGCGCACCGTGCCGCTGACGAACAGCGGCAGGCCGGGCGCGTTGTCCTGCACCACGCAGTCGCCGCACGCATAGCGCGGCGCGTTGGCGCGGTAGAACGGACCCAGCAGCGCCCCGGGCGTGCGTCCGTGCCGCGTGCCGTTGTTCATCACGGTCACCAGGGTCGACAGCCCGAGCACGTCCGCGGCCAGCACGACTTCGTTGTGCGTGGCATGCGTGGCCTGACCCAGCCGGGCCACGAACTCGAGCGCCAACTCGAATTCCGCATCGGTCAGGCGCGCCTCCCGCAGGAAGGCATGCAGGTGCCTGACCAGCGCGCCCATGACAAAGCGCAGGCGCGGATCGGGCGTATCCGCCATCGCGGCTTCGACGATGCGGGTCACCGACTGCTCGTCGTCGACCAGTGAAAGCGCGCCGTCCAGGGAGCGCTGCTCGTGTTCCAGGTATGTATCCACCTGCCCTCCTTTGCAAACGTTTGCAGTGGTTTGCATTATCGTCGCCGGCGAAATCCGGTCAAGGCGATTTCGCTGCGCAGCGCGGGCCGGATGGCGCGATAACGTGGATTAGCTCAATAAATTCAAGGCGCTACGGCGCGAGGCTGGGACAAACCCGTAGGCGTGGCAAAGTGCGGAGATAGCAACCGGTTTGTGACCCGCTGCCAGCGGTTTGTCAAAGAGCAGCGGGAACAGGCTGTTGCGCCTGCCGTTCCAGGTATGCGGCCGCAAAGTCCGCGAAAACACGACACGCCGGGTTATGTGTCGCCTCTCGCCAGATCAGATGCAATTCGGCCCGCACGTCGTCGCGCCAGATCGGGCGAAACAGCACATGCGGAAAGTGAAGGTGGCGCGCAGACGCTGGCACCAGCGCCACGCCAAGGCCTGCGCGGACCAGTGCGATCACGCTGTGGGTCTGGCTCATCTGCTGGACGACACGCGGCGGCCGGGACGTGCCCGCCAGCACCGAGCCGATGAGGTCGTGAAAATACTTGCCCTCGGTAGCGGAGTACTGGATGAACGGCAAGCCCGCCAGATCTTTGCTTCCGATTTGCTCGCGCTGCGCCAGCGCGTGCCCCGCCGGCATTGCCAGTTGCAGCGGCTCGCTGACGGCCAGGCGCCATTGCAGTTCGGCGTCCATGTCAGCGATTGGCCGCATAAAGCCGAGGTCGATGGCGCCGGCTTGCAGCGCACTGACCTGCGCGACCGTGACCATTTCGTGCAGTGTCGCCTCGATTTCCGGCAGCGCCTCGCCTGCCTTGGCGATGAGGTTGGGCACGAGATCGTAGCCCGCCACCGCGGTAAAACCTATCCGCACCTTGCCGCTGACGCCTTTGTCGATCCGGCGCGCCGTGTCGACCGCGTGTCCCGCCAGCGCGAGCAGGCGCCGGGCGTCATCGAGCAGCGCCGCGCCGGCTGCGGTAAGCCGCACCGCGCGGCTATTGCGGTCGAACAGCCGCACGCCGAGCGTCTCCTCCAGCAGCCGGATCTGCCGGCTCAGCGGCGATTGGGTCATGAACAGCCTGGCGGCTGCACGGCCGAAATGCAGTTCTTCGCCCACGGCGATGAAGCAGCGCAACTGGTTGAGATCGGGAACCATGAATCATGCCAATTCTTGGATTGATCGTTGCAAATTATAGCTTAGACATGCATTGATCGCGTTCCTATACTCGGCCCATTCCAACCCGACCTCAGCTCGCCAGTGAAACGCGCCATTCTCCTGACCCAGCCGGTCGTGCCCAGCCTGGAAACCCGGCTGCAGGCCGACTACGAGATTCACCGCCTGTATGGCACCACCCCGCCAGACGCGTTGCTCGACGAGATCGGCCCGCGCATCGAGGCGGTCGTCACCGGCGGCTCGCTCGGCCTCAAGGAAGGCCAGATGCGCCGCCTGCCGGCCCTGAAGATCGTCGCGGTATCCGGCGTCGGCACCGATGCGGTGGACCTGCCTTATGCACGCGAGCGCGGCATCCACGTGACCACCACGCCCAACGTGCTGACCGCCGACGTTGCCGACCAGGCGCTCGGCTTGCTGATCGCCGTGTACCGCCGCCTGACGGAGGCCGAGCGCTATGTGCGCGCCGGCCAGTGGGGCAAGGCTCCGCTACCGCTGGCTCACCGCTTCAGCGGCAAACGTGTCGGCATCGTCGGCCTCGGCCGTGTGGGCCGGGCCATTGCCGCGCGCGCGGCGGCCTTCGACTGCCCGGTGTCGTACACCGACCTGCGCGCCTTCACCGACGTGCCTTACGCCTTTATGCCGGACATCGCCACGCTGGCGGCCAACTGCGACGCCCTGGTCCTGGCCGCGTCCGCCGATGGTGCAAAGCCGGTGGTGGACGCCGCCGTGCTCGAGGCGCTCGGCAAGCACGGCGTACTTGTCAATGTGGCGCGCGGCAGGCTGGTGGACGAACCGGAACTGGTGCGCGCGCTGGCATCCGGTCGTATCGCCGGCGCCGGGCTGGATGTGTTTGCCGATGAACCCGCCGTGCCCGCCGCCCTCCTGCAGATGGACAACGTCGTCGTCCAGCCCCATCGCGCCAGCGCCACGTGGGAAACCCGCGACGCGATGGGCGAGATCGTGCTGGCCAATCTCCGCGCCGGCCTGTCCGGTCAGCGCCCGCCGGACACAGTGCTGGCATAGGCCCGCCCGTCCTCGCCGACGGCCATCGCTTCATCGAACGGCGCCAGTCAAGAGCGCCACAGAAATTTCCCGGAGACACTCATGCCATACCGCGTTCCGTTCGCTCACTCCCTTTCACTGCTTGCACCAGGCTGGCTGGCCGTGGCGGCTGTCGTTGCCATCGCCCCCCAGCCAGCGCACGCCGGCGCTTATCCCGAGCGGCCCGTCACTATTGTCGTCCCCTTCCCCCCGGGCGGCGGCACCGACACCGGCGCACGGCTGATCGCGCAACGCCTGGCCGAGCTGTGGGGCCACGCCGTCATCGTCGAGAACAAGCCAGGCGCTGCGGGCCAGATCGGCAGCGCTTACGTGGCGCGGGCGAAGCCGGATGGCTACACCCTGCTGATGGGCAACATCGGTACGCATTCGATCAACCCTACGCTGTACAAGACGGTCCCCTACAACGCCGTCAAGGACTTCGCCCCGGTGTCGCTGGTGGCGGAACTGCCACTGGTCATGGTGACCGCCAGCGGTAATGCCGCCAACACCGTGCCGCTGGCCATCGCGGCGGGCAAGCGCGAGCCGGGCAAGGTCACGTACGGCAGCTCCGGCAGCGGCAGCTCGATGCATCTTGCCGGCGCCGTCTTTGCCCGGCAGGCCGGCGTCGACATGCTGCACGTGGCCTACAAGGGGGGCGGCCCGGCCGTGGCGGACGTGATGGCGGGGCACGTGAACTATGCCTTTGCGACGCTCTACGAAACCATGGGCCTCATCAAAGGCGGCAAGCTCAGGCCCGTAGCCGTGACCAGCGACAAGCGCGCGCCACTCATGCCCGACGTGCCGACCGTGGCGGAAGCCGGGCTACCCGGCTACGACTCGATCTCGTGGATAGGCCTGTTGGCACCCGCCGGCACGTCGCCGGCGATCGTCGGCAAGATTGCGCAGGACGTGCGCACCGCATTGGCCGATCCGAAAGTAAAGCAAACACTCGCCGATCAGGGTGCGGTGCCGTCTGGCAGCACGCCAGAGGCATTTGCCTCCGTGATGGCACGGGATACCACGCGCTATGCCAGGGTTATCCGCGAGCAGGGCATCAAGGCGGAATGATCAGCACAGGCAAAATCGAAGAGGAAACACCATGATCGCACTGCTTTCCCGGACCCTGAGTACGCTGCTGCCGGCCCTCGTCGTGGCGACATCGCCAGCGCTGTACGCTCAGACATTGGACGCCTCAGAGGAGCTCGCCGCCGCCAACGAAAGGCTTCGCGCCGCCATGCTCGCACCCAACCCGGCACAGCTCGACGCCTTGCTGCATGCGCAGCTGACTTACGGCCACTCGTCGGCCAAGGTCGATACCAAGGACAGCCTCGTGAAGGCGCTCCTCACTGGCACCTCGAAATTCACACGCATTGACTTCACAGACCGAAAGATCGACGTGGTCGGCGAGGTCGCAACCATCCGATATACGTTCGACGCCGATACCCATCCCGCTGGCAAGCCCCCCACCACCGTGCATCTGCAAGTATTGTCGGTGTGGCTGCATCAGCCGTCGGGCTGGCAATTGCTCGCCAGGCAGGCGGTGAACCAGCCCAGGTAAAAGGTCGGAGCCGGTGACGCAAGGCGCAGCCAGGACGGGCATTCCGCATCCGGCCCCGCCTGCCCGCACCGCCCTACCGCGACAGCGCTTCCGCCACCGCCCTGAATGCCCGGAACGTGATCGCGTTGTTGGCGGCGTTGCCGGCCACCGGATGCGAGGCGTAGCGCACGATCGTCAGTTCGGCTTGCGGGTCGATGTAGATGCGCTGGCCGTGGATGCCGGCGGCCTGGAACATGCCGTGGCTGTCGTGCGAGACCCACCACATGTCGCGGTAGCTCCAGCCCGGCAACACCGCTGCGCTGCCGGACCTGGCAAACAGCTCGCGGCTGCCGCCGCGGCGGATATCGGCCACCACCGATGCCGGGATGATCTGCTTGCCGTTGAAGCGCCCGTTGGCGCGGATGGTCTCGCCAAAGCGCGCGAGATCGCGCAGGGTGGTGTTCAGCCCGCCGCCGCCGGATTCGGTGCCGATGCTGTCGACGGTGAAATACGCGTCCTGCTCGGCGCCCATCGGCTGCCAGATCCGCTCGGACAGCAGCTTCGCCAGCGACTGGCCCGAGGCGCGGCGCACGATCCACGCCAGCACCTCGGCATTGACGGTCTTGTAGGCAAACGCGGCATCGTGGCTGCCGTCCTTCTGCAGCGTCTTCAGGAAGTCATAGAAGGTGCCGGGGCCGTTGTAGTTGGCCGGGCGCGCCAGCATGCCGCCGGCGCGCGCGTAGTCCCAGACCTCGGCCCTGGGATCGGCATAGTCCTCGGAGTAGCGCACGCCGATGGTCATGTCCATCACCTGACGCACCGTGGCATCGCCATACGCGGTACCGGCCATCTCCGGCAGGTAGCGCGTCACCGGCGCGGCCGGGTCTAGCTTGCCTTCCGCCGCCAGCATGGCGGCGAGCGTGCCGACGAACGACTTGGTCACCGACATCGCGATATGCGGCGTATGGCTGTCGAGCGCGCCGAAATAGCGCTCGTAGATGACCTTGCCCTGGTGCATCACCAGGATGCCGTCGGTATAGGTCAGCGCCAGCATCTCGTCGAAGGTGCGGCGGGTACCGTCGGCATCGGTGAACGGGATCGCGCCGATGGCCTGCTCAGCGCGCGGCAGCGTGCTGGCCGGGCCGGGTCCGCGCCATACCGATGCAGTCGGCCCCAGTTCGCGCACATGCGAAAACAGCCAGCGGTTGCGCGGAAACCGGTTGCCCCCCGGCACATGGGTGATGAGCTTGTCCGGCGGCGGCGGAAAGCCCTGCATCCAGCCCATGAGGTTCGGATCGGTGGCCAGCGCCGCCGCCACCGTCGTCGCCGGTACGGCGGCCGGAGGCGCTGCGCTGGCCGCGCTGGCGGCGGGCTGGCTCCACGCCGGCAGGCTTGCCGCGAACAGTGCCACGCCGGCCAGGCGGCACCATGGCCGCGGGGAATTGCGATGAGGCTTCAACGACATGCTGTCTCCTTGCATTTTTTTGGTCAGGGATCGCCGCCCTCGCCTCAGTCCACCGATGCCTGCGCGCCTTGCTGATGTGCGATCAGGGCCCTGGTGAGCTTGTCGATGCATAGATCCAGCGTCTTGACTTCGGCCTCGGTCAGCACCGACAGGAACATCTTCTCCAGCACGTCGCCACGCTGGTAGGTCTGCGCCACCAGGGCTTCGCCGGCCGGCGTCAGGTAAAGGTTCAGCTGCCGGGCATCGGCTTCGCCCACTTCACGACGCAGCAGGCCGCGCTTTGCCAGCGCGGTGACCAGCTTCGACGTCACCGTCTTTTCCAGCAGCACCAGTTCCATCAGCCGTGTCAGCGTCAAGCCCGGTTCCAGCCCGGCGAAACGGAGCACACGCAGTTCGCGCAGGCCGATGCCGAATTCCCGCTCGTAGAAGCCGGAGGCCGACTGTCTGGTCATGTCGCAGAGCCGGTTCAGGCGGAACGACATGAATTCGAGGATCGAATGGGTGGGGCTGGTTGCGTCGGGCATGGGGGCAATAGGCGGGGGCGGCCAAATGATTCTATGGGCAATAGTTTCCATTGGCAACTATATGAGCCAATAAATGCCCCTGCCGGGGCAACACGCGCGCAAGCGCGTTCAGTCGAGCAGATGTCCCATCCGCGTACGCTTGGTCGCCAGGTATTTCTCGTTTTCGGCGTTGGACGGCACGATGTGGCGCAGTTGCTCCGAGACGGTGATGCCGGCCTTCTCGAGCGCGGCTGCCTTCAGCGGGTTGTTGCTCATCAGGCGCACGGACTTGACGCCCCACTGGTGCAGCAGGTCGGCGGCAAAGGCATAGTTGCGGGCGTCGATGGCCTGGCCCAGGGCCAGGTTGGCGTCGACGGTGTCGAGGCCGCCGTCTTGCAGGCGGTAGGCCCGGATCTTTTCCGCCAGGCCGATGCCACGCCCTTCGTGGCCGCGCAGGTACAGCAGGATGCCGCGGCCCTCGGCGGCGATCTTTTCCATCGCGAGTTCGAGTTGCGGCCCGCAATCGCAGCGGCAGGAGCCAAACACGTCACCGGTAAGGCATTCGGAATGCATGCGGATCAGCACGTTGTCGCCCGCCACATCGCCCACGCTGAGGGCCAGGTGCTCGATGCCTGAATCGGCGCCCTTGAAGGCGTGCGCCGTGAAGTCGCCGAATCGCGTCGGCAGGCGCGCCGAGTCGATCAGCTCAATTTCTGTGTCGTTCATACCGGAATTCTTGGTCAAAAGGCGGGGGCGCAGCCCGGCACCGCCGACATTATGAGCGGAATCGGACATTCGCGCTGGAAATCCCCCGCCGGGCCTGGCTGCATGGGTGGTCGGCCAATTCCTACAAGCGCAAGCGCCGTCGACTTATGCAGCCGCTTCAAACGGGTCTCTAGACTCGGTTTACAGGACATGGGTCGTCCCCGGCGGGCACGGAAACAATGCGCAGCACCCGCCTCGCGGCACGGCCGCAGCAGGAGTTCGCCATGACAGCCAATCCATTGAGTGCCGAGGCCGCAGGCACCAAGCTCGCCGCATTGTTCGACACCAAGCTCGCGGCCAGCAGCGCCGCCGAGCGCGTTTGCTACGAGGCGCACCTGAAGCGGGGCCAAGTGCGGCTGGTGCACCCGTACGAGGCCCATTTCGGCCGCAAGCTCGAGCCCGAAAACGACGGCATCGTCCACACCGCGGTGCGCTCGCACCTGATCATGGCCGCGTTGGGCGCCATTGTCGGCCTCGCCGTGGTCGGCATCCTGCACCGGCAGGAAGTCGACGCGGTGATGCAGAGCCCGGGGCTGGCGGCCGGCGCCGCGATCTTCCTGGGAGTGATGTTCGGCATGCTGCTGGCGGGCCTGATGACCGCGCGGCCGGACCACCAGCTGGTGATCACGCCGGTACGCGAGGCCGTCCAGCATGGCCGCTGGGCGGTGCTGGTGCACCCCACCACGCCGCAGCAATGCAACGAGGCCCTGCGCGCGCTGCGCAACACCACCAGCGAAGTGCTCAGGACCGCCTGATCACGGCTCGACCGAGGTCTCGCGCTTGAGCGTGCGCAGCACGAAGGTCGAGTGGCTGTGGCGCAGCCCGGGCAGCTTGTACAGCTTGTGCCGCAGGAATTCCTCATAGCCCTGCGTGCCGGCCACCGCCACCTTGATCAGGTAGTCGTATTCGCCGGTCAGCAGGTAGGCCTCCATCACCTCCGGCAGTTCCGCCAGCGCCTTGCCGAAGCGGTACAGCATGTCGTCGTCGTGCCGCTCCAGCGTGACTTCGATCAGCACGGTATCGGGCAAGCCCAGCGCCTTCTGGTTCAGCAGCGCGGCGTAGCCCTCGATGACCCCACTTTCTTCCAGCGCGCGCACGCGGTTCCAGCACGGCGTGGCCGACAGGCCCACCTGCTCCGCCAGCCGCGCATTGGACAGGCGGCCGTCGCGCCGCAGTTCGCGCAGGATGCGGCGGTCGATGTCGTCGAGTTTGGGTGACTGTGCCATCAAGCACCATCCATTAGGAATAATCTTCCGCAGATTCTAGCAAATTAAGATGTATCAACTGACATTTGCCCGGATATGAAGAAAATCAGAAAGCCAATTCTTCGGCACCGCTGGTAAATTACCTGCATAGATCGACTGCCGGAAACGACACATGCCAGCCTCCCGCCCTCTCCCCACCCTGCGCCTGTCGCTGCGACTTGCCCCTGCCGACCTGTTCGGCGCCATGGAATGGGTGCTGGCCAATGCGCGCCGTACCGGACTGGCGCCGCAGCAGCTGAGCTTTGACGCCGCCCCGCAGGCCGTGATGCATGCCACGCTGACGGCAGATGATGCCGGCCTGCTGTGGCTGTTCCTGCGCCGCCTCGATAACGGCTTCGACGTGGAGTTGCTGGTGGCGGACGTCGAGGATCCGGACCATGACACGGTGGCGGAACCGGCGCCGCGCGCCGCCACTAGTCGCGACCGGCCCGCCGAACTGATGTTGACGGCTTGAATCGATCCGGGCGCCGCTACGCCGCCGGCGCCAGCAGCTCGATGCCGTCGAGTTGCGCCGCGCAGGTATCGCGCACGATCGCGACAAAATCCGCCACATAGGGCCGCCGCGCCATCGCCGTCGGCACGGTCGCATACAGTTCGCTCCATAGCCCCCTGGCGCCGATGCGCTTGGCCAGCACGTAGTCATGGTCGACGTAGTTCTTGACGCCCCAGTTGGGCAGCGCCGCCACGCCGCGGCGGCTCGCCACCAGTTGCAGCACCGCCACCGTCAGTTCGGCGGTGCGCCGCTCCAGGTGGATGCCGGCGGGTTCCAGCACCTCGCGGATCAGGTCGATGCGTGACTCGGGCACCGGGTAGGTAATCAGGGTTTCGCCGGCAAGATCCGCGGCTTCGATGCGGCGCTTGTTGCGCAGGCGGTGTTCGTTGGCGATCACCGCCAGGATTTCAAAGCGGAACAGCGGCGCCACCTCCAGCCCGCGCCGCGCGGCCGGCTGCGAGCCGATCACCATGTCGGCGCGGCCGTTGCGCAGCAGCGCGATCGGATCGGCATGGAAGCCCGCGACCAGGTCCACTTCCACTTCGGGCCAGCGCCGGCGGAACTCGTCCATCACCGGCATCAGCCAGTCAAAGCACGTATGGCATTCCAGCACCACGCGCAGCTCGCCGCGGGTGTCGCCCTTGAGCCGTTCGATATCGCGCTCCGCCGCGCTGACCGCGGCCAGCACCTCGCGCGCCAGCGCCAGCAGGCGCTCGCCCGCCGGCGTAAAGCGCAGGCCCTGGCGCGTGCGGTCGAACAGCGGCAAGCCGTAGTGCGATTCGATCGCCTTGATCTGGTGCGACAGCGCTGACTGGCTGACATGCACGCGCTCGGCCGCGGTGGCCAGCTTGCCGGACTCGGCAATGGCAACCAGCGAACGCAAATGGCGGACTTCGATCATGCACGGCTCCCGCGTCGCCGTCGTTTGGTCCTGATATGAAATCGATTCATATGTTGTTTAAAACTTGTCGCTTGATTCATTTTATGGGCAAACCGACACTGTGCGCCAGACTTCTACCGGAGCAACATCGATGGCACGCACCCATATCCTCGGCTTTCCCCGCATCGGCGAACGCCGTGAACTGAAATTCGCCCAGGAAGCGTTCTGGCGCGGCGAACGCTCGGAGGCCGAGCTGCGCACGGTGGCCGCCGAACTGCGCCGCCGCCACTGGCAGTTGCAGGCCGAGCGCGGCCTGGACACCGTCGCCACCGGCGACTTTGCCTGGTACGACCAGATGCTGAGCCTGACCGCGCTGCTGGGCGCGCTGCCGCGCCGCTTCGGCTTCGATCCGGCGCAACTGACGCTGGCGCAGTATTTCGAGCTGGCCCGCGGCAACCGCGAGCAGCCGGCCATGGAAATGACCAAGTGGTTCGACACCAACTACCACTACCTGGTCCCGGAGCTGGACGCCGACACCACCTTCGACGGCGGACCACAATGGTTCTTCGAGGAAACCGATGAAGCGCTGGCGCTCGGGCTGCGCGCCCGCCCCGCGCTGATCGGCCCCGTGACCTACCTGTGGCTGTCGAAAAGCCATGTGCCCGGCTTCGACCGGCTGTCGCTGCTGCCGCGCCTGCTGCAGGCCTATCGCCGCATCCTGGGCCAGCTCAAGGCACGCGGCATCGAATGGGTGCAGATCGACGAGCCGGCGCTGTGCCTGGACCTGGAACCGGCCTGGCTCGATGCCTTCGACACGGCCTATGCCGCGCTGCATGAGGGTGGCCCGACGGCGCGCCCGAAGCTGCTGCTGGCGACTTACTTCGACACCGCCGCCGACCATGCGCAGCGCGCGGCCGCGCTGCCGGTCGACGGCTTCCATATCGACCTGGTGCGCGCCCCCGCGCAACTGGCGGCATGGCAGGCCGTGCTGCCCGCGCATGCGGTGCTGTCGCTGGGCGTGATCGACGGCCGCAATATCTGGCGCACAGACCTGCGCCGCGTGCTGGACCTGCTGCGCCCGCTGCACGGCGCGCTGGGCGAGCGCCTGTGGCTGGCGCCGTCGTGCTCGCTGCTGCATGTGCCCGTGTCGCTGGCGCAGGAAGCGCGGCTCGATGCCGAGCTGAAGTCGTGGCTCGCCTTCGCCACCGAAAAGCTGGACGAACTGTCGGTGCTGGCCTGCGCGCTGAACCAGGGCGACGGGGCCGTCGCCGACGCCCTGGCCGCCTCGGACGCGGCGCAGGCGTCGCGCCGGGCCTCGCGGCGCGTGGTCAATGCGCGCGTGCAGCAGCGCCTGGCTGGCGTGGATGATGCGATGGCGCACCGCGCCAGTCCCTTCGCCGAGCGCATCGAACGCCAGCGCAAGGCACTTGCGCTGCCGCTGCTGCCGACCACCACCATCGGCTCGTTCCCGCAGACCGCCGCGATCCGCCAGACCCGTGCGGCATTCAAGCGCGGCGAGATCGGCGCGCTGGAATACCTCGAGCGCATCCGCGCCGAGATCGCGCTGGCGGTGCGCAAGCAGGAAGCGCTGGGGCTGGACGTGCTGGTGCACGGCGAGGCCGAGCGCAACGACATGGTCGAATACTTCGGCGAGCAGTTGTGCGGCTATGGCTTCACCGAGAACGGCTGGGTGCAGAGCTACGGCTCGCGCTGCGTCAAGCCGCCGGTGATCTACGGCGACGTGTACCGCCCGGAACCGATGACGGTCGACACCGCCCGCTACGCCCAGTCGCTGACCGAGCGGCCGATGAAGGGCATGCTGACCGGTCCCATCACCATGCTGCAATGGTCCTTCGTGCGCGACGACCAGCCGCGCGCCACCACCGCGCGCCAACTCGCATTGGCGATCCGCGACGAGGTCTGCGATCTCGAGCAGGCCGGCATCCGCGTGATCCAGATCGATGAACCGGCGCTGCGCGAAGGGCTGCCGCTGCGCCGCGCCGACTGGGACGCCTACCTGGACTGGGCCGTGACCGCGTTCCGCCTGTCGGCCAGCGGCGTGCGGGACCAGACCCAGATCCACACGCATATGTGCTATGCCGAATTCAACGACATCCTGCCCGCGATCGCGGCGATGGACGCCGACGTGATCACCATCGAGACCTCGCGCTCGGCGATGGAGCTGCTGGAAGGCTTTGGCGACTTCGACTATCCCAACGAGATCGGTCCGGGCGTCTATGACATCCACTCGCCGCGCGTGCCGTCGGTGCAGGCGATGGAACGGCTGCTGGACCGCGCCTGCGAAGTGGTGCCGCCGCAAAGGCTGTGGGTCAACCCTGATTGCGGGCTGAAGACGCGGGGCTGGGAGGAAACCGAAGCGGCGCTGGCCAACATGGTCAGCGCGGCCCGCGCCTTGCGCCAGCGCCTGTCGGCGCCGGAAATCGCGGCGTGGAAGCGCGTCGAGCGCACTGCCGCAGCCGGGACCGCTCCGGTTCCGCATATGGGCAGCACCTGCACTGCCTGCGCCACGCACGCACACTGACCGCCAGCCGCCCGCAGAACACCGCGGCGTAAAAAAACAGGCCGCATGCCCGTCGGGGCATGCGGCCTGTTTGCCTGCCGGCGTCCGGCGGATCAGTTCACGCGCATCACCGGCGGCGGCATCCAGCTGCCGTCCAGCAGCGCCTGTTCCGGCCAGTACGCGCGCAGCATCATGTTCAGGCCATCGGGCGGCGCCGGCAGCCAGTTGGCGGCTCGTGCGCCGGCCGGGCGCTCATGCTGGATGTAGATGTCGAGCGAGCCGTCGCGGTTGTAGCGCAGGCGGTCGCGGCTGCCGATGGCATAGCGCTGGATCGGGTTCGGCACAAAGGCCTGGCGCTCGTTGTACAGCGTCAGCGACCAGAACGCGCGCGCCGGTGGCAGCTGGTTCTTGTCGAAGTGCAGCACGTAGCGGGCCCCGCCCTGCAGCGGCTTGCCGTTGGCATCGGTGCGGGTGGAGGCGTAGATCGCGTCCTCCGGCAGGTTGGCACCCAGGCCCACCCACGCCGTGACCGCACGGCGGCCATAGCTGGTGCCGTAGGTGCCCAGGTCGCGATGCATGACCCAGCCATTGCCGGCATCGGCGTTGCCCTTGCGCGCCGCCTGCTCGATCGCCGCCAGCGCGGCCGTGGCCCCTTCCTGAACCGCCCGCGCGGTGGACGGCTCCATCACCGTGGTCTTGAACGGCACGCCCGGGCGGATGCCCATGCGGCGCATTTTCTCGACCATGGCGCTGTCGGCCGGCGCCGGCGGGTTGGCCGGCAGCAGCGCGGCGAAACGCGTGAAGAACGCCTGCGCGTCCATGGCCGCCACCTGCTCGACCGGGGCGCTGTCGGGGTCCAGCGCGGGCCGTGCGGCGGCCTTGTCCGGCACGCGGCGGCCGCCACCCCAGGCCGACAGCGGTGTCAGGCGGTACTGGTCCTGCAGCCGGTGCACCGCCGCGAAATCCTGCTTGCCGCTGGCCTGGGTGCGGCCGATCAGCCAGACCATCGACGTGGGCGAGCGGATCTCCTGCACGCCCCTGGGCAGCGTGCCGCGCCAGTCCGGACCGGTGATGGCGAAATTGCCGCGACGGGTGCCGGTGGTGCGCTTGCCAGGTGCGGCGAACACATTGGTCCAGGCATCCATCAGTGGCATCAGGTAATAGCGCCCGCGCGTATCCGGCACTGACAGGATCACCGGCTCGCGCGACAGGTCCAGCCACGCCGACGAGTACAGCGTGTCGGCATTGGGGCTGACCACATCGGTGAAGGTGGCGTCCGGGAAGGTGCGCTTATGGCTGAAGGTGTTGGGGGGCGTGCGCAGCGTCATCAACTCGCGCGTCACGTCCATCAGCACCATCGGATAGGCAAAGGTGAAGACCTCGGCGGACAAGGCCTTCATGGCCTGGTCGGAGGGCGGCTGCTCGGCCGCCGCCGGGTTGCCGGCATAGTCTGGCCCGGTGGCGCAGCCGGACAGCATGACGGCGAGCGTGACCGCGCCCGCCAATTGACGAAAGTTAGGCTTCATTACCCCGATTCCCAAAAGTTCTTGTGCGCTCAGCGGGCATTTCGGCTATGGCTGCCAGCATGTCGTCCCGGAGGCGCATCTGTCGGTCGCATCTTGTCCGCGTGCTACGACCCTGTCAATGACTCGGATGCGGGGATCCGAGACCGGGCGCACCAACGGCAGGACACTACGGAAAAGGGGTGCATGATAAGCCACGCGGCCTGGCTACGGAAAGGGCCGGCACGGCCGCTGCTCAGCGGGCGGTGTTGCGGGTCGGCGGCTCAGTTCTGCGCGATGGCGGAGCCGTGCCGGGCCAGTGGCGTGACCTTGATCTCCATGTACGGGTACAGCGGCAGCGCGATCAGCAAGGTGTGCAGTTCATCGTTGTCGCTGACGTCGAAGATGCTGACGTTGGCGTACTGGCCCACCACGCGCCACAGGTGGCGCCACTTGCCTTCGCGCTGCAGGCGCTGCGACATGGCCTTTTCATCGGCCTTGAGCTGCTCGACCAATTGCGGGTCGAGCGATGCGGGAATCCTGACGGTCATTTCGGCCATGAACAGCATGGAGTCTCCGGGTGTTGGGTGGCGGTGGGCAGCGTGCGCGGCCCGGTTCAGAGGCGGCAGGTGCCGTCGAGATAGGCCTTGCGCCAGCGCACGATGCGCACCTCGGCAAACAGGCCCGCCGCGGCGAACGGGTCGGCGTCGATAAAACGCTGCGCGGCCTCGCGGCTGTCGACATCGACGATATAGACGCCGCCGCCGGCGTCGGAGCCGTCATCGTTGAGCTTGGCGCCGCAGGCCAGCAGCAGCGCCTTGTTGGCTTCCAGGTAGTCCAGGTGGCTGGCGCGGGTGGCCTGGCGCACGTGCTGGTGGTCAGGCTTGTCTACGGTTTCGATCAGGTACGGCATGCGGTTCTCCTGTCAGCCTTGCGGCCGGGCGTCAAAGTCAGGCAATGTGCGCGCCCCACATCAGCGTCGCAGCGATATAGGTGGCGCGTAGCCGCGGCTCAGTACCGCATCTGGACATCGTCGACCTTGCCGGTGCGCGCGTTGTACAGGCAGGCGTAGTGGAAGCCGATCGCGGACGAGCTGTCGTCCGGTTCGAACACGCCTTCGCCGTTGACCGAGGTCTGCGCGTTGGGACGCTGGTAATACTGCTCGCGGTCGGCCATCAGCATGACGCTGCCGGGTTGCGGATAACGGCGCTGGAGCGCTTCCGCCACCGCCGGCTCGCAGGCCGCGGATGCCGCCCGGGACATGGCCTGGGGATCGACGGTGATGCGGGTAGTGGGTGGCGGCACCGGGCGCGGAGCCAGCTGCGGCGGCGTCTCGCAGGCCGCCACCAGGCACGCAACCGTCAGGCACAGGTAAGAAGCTCGGATCACGCGGACCTCCTCCGATGGGAGCGCCGGCGGTGGCGCTCCGGAAAGTGAAGCGGAGCTATCAGGTTACTGCCTGTGGCCGGAAAAGCCAAAGCCGGCCCGCGCCCGCCCTGCGGCTCGGAGCACCGCGGCAGCGGCCGGTGCGCCGGGATTCCCCGGACTTTCGAATCCGCGAACGCGGCTAAACTAGCGCACGCGGCCGCGCCCTGCCTGGCCTGCCTGGCCTGCCTGGCCTGCCTGGCCTGCCTTGCCCGGCGCGCCGCGCATACAAACCACGATGCCGACCAATGACAACCACAGAGACAAACGGCAACCGCCCTGCCCATCCCGCCCCGCTGCTGCGCACGGCCGCCAGCCTGCTGGTGGTGCGCGACGCGCCCGCCGGCATGGAAGTGCTGCTGGTGCGCCGCGTCGAACGCGCCAACGACCGCAGCAGCGGCGCCTATGTTTTCCCCGGCGGCACCCTCGATGCGCAAGACCGGCACCTGCACGCGCACGCCCACGGCCTGGATGACGCGCTCGCCAGCGAGCGCCTGGGCCTGCCGGCCAGCGGCCTGGACTTCTACCTCGCCGCGGTGCGCGAATGCTTCGAAGAGGCGGGCCTGCTGTTCGCCTGCGATCATCAGGGGCGACTGCGCGGGCCGCATGAGCTAGACACTGCCCAGCAGGCGCTGCTGCGCGAGGCCGTGCAACGCGGCGGCCCCGGACTGGCCCACGCCTGCGAGCAGCTGGGCCTGCGCCTGGCGGCGGACCGGCTGGCCTATCACAGCTACTGGCTGACGCCGCCCGGCCTGCCCAAGCGCTTCGACACCCGCTTCTTTGTCGCCATCGCTCCGGAGGGCCAGCTGGCCGTGCCCGACGGCACCGAGATCGTCGAGCACCGCTGGGTGCGCCCGGCCGACGCCGCCGACCCGGCCAGCGGCCTGCCGATGATGCATGTCACGCGCCGCACGCTAAGTTCGATCGCGCAGTTCGAGACCGCCGCGGCCTGCTTTGCGTATTTCTCGCAGTTGCGCGGCATCGCCTGCATCATGCCGCGGCTTGCCACCGGCGCGGCGGGCGTGCGCCCGGTGATGCCGAACGAGCCCTGCTACGCCGAGATCGGCCGCATCGATCCCGACGGCAAGGTGCACGGCCGCTACGAACTGGCACCCGGCGTGCCGGTGCAGTTGTCGCAGCGGGTATGGCGCGTCACGGCCAACAACGGCAGCGTGATGACGGGCCCGGGCACCAACACCTACCTGGTCGGCGGCGGTGCGCGCAACGAATGGGCGGTGATCGATCCGGGCCCGGACGATGGCGAGCATGTGCGCGCGATCCTGGAAGCGGCGCCCGGCCCGATCCGCTGGATCCTGGCAACGCATACGCACCTGGACCATTCGCCCGCGGCGGCGGCATTGCAGGCCGCCACCGGCGCCACCGTGATGGGACGCGCGGCCCCCGCCGGCCCCTGGCAGGACGCCACCTTCGCGCCGCAGCGCGAACTGGTGCACGGCGAGCGCCTGGCCTTGTCCGAAGATTGCACGCTGCGGGTCTGCCACACCCCCGGCCATGCGTCCAACCACCTCTGCTACCTGCTCGAGGAAGAAAAGACGCTCTTCACCGGCGATCACGTGATGCAGGGATCGACGGTGGTGATCGGCCCGCCCGATGGCGACATGCGCGCCTACCTCGACTCGCTCGCCACGCTCCAGGAAGAAGACCTGGAGTGGCTGGCGCCGGGACATGGTTTCCTGATCGCGCGCCCGCAGGATGCCATCCGCATCCTGGTGCGGCACCGCCTGCAGCGCGAGGCCAAGGTCGCCGGCGCGCTGCGCGAACTTGGCCCGGCCGCGCTCGGCGAACTGGTGCTGCGCGTCTATGACGATGTGCCGGCGCGCATGCATCCGGTGGCGCAGCGCTCGCTGCTGGCGCACCTGATCAAGCTGCGCGACGAAGGCAAGGCGCGCGAGGCGGATGGCGTCTGGTCGGAAGCCGCAGGCTGACGCCGACGGAGGCGGTTAAAGATTTTTGGCAGGGGGGCTTGCGCAAATCGATAATTGCTATACAATTCCGCTTCTCGTGTGCGGCTGTAGCTCAGTTGGATAGAGTACTTGGCTACGAACCAAGGGGTCGTGGGTTCGAATCCTGCCAGCCGCGCCACCTATGCAGAAAGAAAAAGGGCTTCCGGAAACGGAAGCCCTTTTTTGTTGCCGCGCGCCTTGCGCGCGACTGCCCCCACCACCCCTACCATCGATAGCGCGCACCGACGGTGCCGCTCGGGTTGCGCCCCGCCCGGACCTTGAACCACAGCTTCACGCCGGTCTTGGTATTGCCATGCGCGCCGATATTGAACGAGAACAGTCCGCGCAGCAGGTCGGCATCGATCTTGGTGCCGTTGATATTGATGACCTGCTTGCGGCTTTCCTGCCACCAGTCGGCCTCGACGAACGGATAGATGCCGGCCAGCCGCGTCGGCTGCGCGCCGTACAGGCGCACGCCGATGCCGGTGGCGCTGGCATCGCCGGGCATCGCCTGCGCCAGCTTGTTCGGGTCCGCGCTGGTGCCGGGCTGGTAGGCCAGTTGCAGCCGCGGCTGGATGGTCAGTCCGCCGGCCCGCGGCACCACGGCATCGACCGCCAGCGCCATGGTGCGCACGCGATTGTCGGCAAAGCCGCTGGCGGCGGTGATGTCATCGAGATGCAGCGTCACCCGGCGCGCACGCTCGGGCATGGCCGCGGTCTCGCGGTCCGCGGCGGCGAGGCCCGGGGCATCGTCATCGGGCCCGGCGCCGAGCGCGCGCGGCAAGGCGGAAGAAGATGGGGATGAGGATTGCGTCGGCACCGCCGCGTATTCGACGACCACCGGCTCCAGCGGCTGCACCATCCAGCCGCTCGCCTCGGAGCCGTCGTCCGGCTGGCCGGCAACCTGCGCCGGCTCCGCCGGAGCGGCTTGCGCCAGGCTTGCCTGCAGCGGCGGATCAGCGGCCGAAACGCCGTGGAAATCCGGCAAGGCTTCGTCTGCGTGGGCCAGCGCACACATCAGCATGGCCAGCAGGGCGCAGTAATGCAGGTGATGGTGGACGATGCCGGGATGCGCGGCACAGCTGTGCCATCCGGGGTTCGTCCCCGCCTCCCTCGCTCTCGATGATGACAAGACCACAGTCATGGCAACCACCTTCGGGACGTTATAAATGCCTGCCCGATGAGCTTGAGCATAGGTCAAATGCCCCGCCGGCGTTAGCCGCGTATGTTCGGCTGCGCGCGCACGTGAAAACCTTCCGGGCAGCGGCCGGCGCCGGGGTCCTCCGCGCGAATCGCGGAAGATTTGGACAGGCACCGCGGCCTTTTCGTCAATAATGTCGGGATTGACAGAAATTTCACGCATGGCCCGGCCACTGGCAGCCGGGTGGAGACAGCATGGCCCTGCGGCAACGCGCCCGACAGCTTGATCCCGGCAACCGCACTGCCCTGACCGCCGGCAACGGACCGCGCCGCAGCCTGCAGCGCAAGCTGGCGCTGGCGACCACGGTGGGCGGCCTGTGCACGGTGGTGCTGGCGGCGCTGGTGATCGCCGCCTCGTACGGCGAGTTCGCCGCGGCCCGGCAGAACCTGTACGACATCTCGGCGTACCGCGAGGTGCTCGACGCCGCCAACACGCTGTCCGCCGAACGCGGCCCGGCCAACAGCGTGCTGGGCGAACCGCCCTCGCCCCACAGCGCGGCGCGCGAGCGCCTGCAGGCGTTTCGCGCCCGCAGCGACGCGGCGCTGGCGCGGCTGTCGGCGCCGCCGCCGGCCCCCTTCGGCTTGCACAGCCATCACCCGCCACCGCTGATGGTCGAGCGCGTGCGCGAGCGCCTGGCGCGGGCGCGCGCCGAGATCGACGAACTTGCCGCGCGCGCGCCGCAGCAGCGCGACATGGACGAGATCCGCCACGCCATCGAAAGCATGTTCGAGGTCGTCGACGCGCTGCAGCCCGCCATCGCCTGGCAGGTGCGCGAGCTTTCCGTTTGCGATGGCGGCCTGGCCGCACCCGCGCTGACCGGCAAGATGCTGGGCGACCTGCGCGAGTACGCCGGGCGCATGGCATCGCAGATCATGGCGCCGGTGGCGGCGCGCCAACCGATGCCGGTGCAGAGCCTGGTCGACGCGACGCGCTCGCGCGGACGGCTGCTGGCGCTATGGCAACTGGCCGGGCCGGCGTACAACATGTTCGGCGCCGCGCCGGCGCTGGAACAGGCCTATGCCGACGCCGGCCACCAGTTCTTCGGCCGCGGCGTGGCCATGGTCGACAGCCTGGTCGCGCAGGGGCGCATCTCGGGCAACTACTCGATGACGCCCACCGAACTGACCAACCGCTACGTGCCTACGCTTGAGCCGCTGGAGCGGCTGCGCAGCGTGTTCCTGGACGAGGTGGTGGCGCATTTCACCAGCACGCGCGAGCGCGCGCTGCGCCGGCTCGCGGCCGCGTGCGGCACCTCGGCGCTGATCCTGGCGGTGCTGGGCTACATGCTGGTGTTCGCCCGGCGCGCGGTGTTCCTGCCGCTGCTGCGCGCGCGGGCCGAGGTGATCGCGCTGGCCGAGGGCCGCGGCCAGCGGCCCGAGACCGCGCCATCCGAGGCTGCCGCGCAGGCCAGGCGCATGGGCCAGGCGGCCGAGATGCGGCGCCTGTTCGATGCCATCGACATCCTGCGCCGCAAGTTGCGCGAGCGCGCCGCGCTGACCGCGCAGCTGGAGCAGCAGGCCCGCACCGACAGCCTCACCGGCCTGCTGAACCGGCGCGCGCTGGAACTGATGGCGGCCCGGTACGGCGCGCACGAGCACGCCAGCCTGGTGCTGATCGACGTCGACCGCTTCAAGCAGATCAATGACCGCCACGGCCATGCGGCCGGCGACCAGGTGTTGCGCAATATCGCCGCGCAGATGCGCGCGCTGGTGCCGGCCGAGGCCGTGCTGGCCCGCTTCGGCGGCGAGGAGTTTGCGCTGTGGCTGCCGCACGGCCGGCCCGGCGAAGCCGCGGCGCTGGCCGAAACGCTGCGCGCGGCCATTGCGTCGCGGCCGGTCTACCTGTCGGGCACCACGCGGCTTGGCGTAACCGCCAGCTTCGGCGTCGCCGTCGGCCATGGCGGCGCCAGCCACTGGCAGCGCCTGTTCGGCGCGGCCGACGCGGCCATGTACCGCGCCAAGGCGGAGGGACGCAACTGCGTGCGCGAGGCGCAGGACCTGGAGGGGATGCCGGCACGCTGAACTACTGCGCCAGCCAGATCAGAAACTACGGACGAAAAAAAGCCCGCTGGCGCGGACGTGGTTGCCATGGAGCATGGCCTGAAACGAAAAAAGGCTCGCTTGCGCGAGCCTTTCCGAATTTTGGTGCCCAGAAGAGGACTCGAACCTCCACAGTGTTGCCACCGCTAGGACCTGAACCTAGTGCGTCTACCAATTCCGCCATCTGGGCTTCGTTTCGCTGCATTACTGCTGCGATGCGAAGAACGAAATTATGCCGAGTGCTGGGTGCACTGTCAACACCCGACCGCAAAAAACTTTGTGCGCGCTATGCCGCACCGCCGGCGCGCCGGAAATCCACCTCCGTCGGCCGTCCCGGCAGCGCCAGCGCCGCCGTCGCCGCCGGCATGGTGGCAATGGTCTTGCCGGCGCGCAGCACGCGCAGCCGCGTGGCGCGCAGCCGGATCGCCTCGACCGGATCGCGCGCCTGCAGCAGCACCAGGTCCGCGCGGCAGCCTGGCGCCAGGCCATAGCCGTCCAGCCCCAGGATGCGCGCCGGCGCGGCGGTGACCGCGTCGAAGCAGGCCCGCATCGCCTCCTGCCCGGTCATTTGCGCGACATGCAGCCCCATGTGCGCCACTTCCAGCATGTCGCCGGAACCCAGGCCATACCACGGATCCATCACGCAATCGTGGCCGAAAGCCACCGGCACGCCGGCCGCCATCAGCTCGGGCACACGCGTCATGCCGCGGCGCCGGGGGTAAGTATCGTGCCGCCCCTGCAGGGTGATGTTGATCAGCGGATTGGCAATCGCCGCCACGCCGGCCTCGCGCATCAGCGGGATCAGCTTGGACACGTAGTAGTTGTCCATCGAATGCATCGAGGTCAGGTGCGATCCCGCCACCCTGCCCTGCAGGCCCAGCCGCACGGTTTCGCTGGCCAGCGTCTCGATATGGCGCGACAGCGGATCGTCGCTTTCGTCGCAATGCATGTCGACGCGCAGGCCGCGTTCGGCCGCCAGCTCGCACAGCAGCCGCACCGACTCCGCCCCCTGCGCCATGGTGCGCTCGAAATGCGGAATGCCGCCGACCACGTCGACTCCCAGCTCCAGCGCGCGCTTCAGGCTGGCGAGCGCGCCGGGCGCGCGCAGCACGCCGTCCTGCGGAAACGCCACCAGCTGCAGGTCCAGGTATGGCCGCACGCGTTCGCGCACGTGCAGCAGCGCCTCCACCGCCAGCAGGCGCGGATCGCACACATCCACGTGCGAGCGGATCGCCAGCAGCCCGCGCGCCACGGCCCAGTCGCAATACGCAAGCGCGCGCTCGACGATGGCCTCCTGCGTCAGCAGCGGCTTCAGTTCGCCCCACAGCGCAATGCCTTCCAGCAGCGTGCCCGACTGGTTCACGCGCGGCAGCCCGTACGACAGCGTCGAGTCCATATGGAAGTGCGCATCGACGAACGGCGGCGTGACCAGCTGGCCGGCGGCGTCGATCTCTTCGCCCGCGCGCGCCGCCAGGGCCGGCTCGACTGCGGCGATGCGCCCGTCGGCGATGCCGATGTCGATGCCGGTGCGCCCGTCGGGCAGGTTGCAATGCCGCAGGATCAGGTCGAGCATGGGTCGTGTCGTGGTATCCGGTATGGGTACGGGCGTGGGATCTCAGGCCAGCGGCACCGGCGCCAGGCCGCAGCCGCGCAGCAGCATCACCACCACGTGCTCGGTGGCGTGCGCATAATCCTGCGGCTTCAGCCGGCTGATCCCCAGCACCGCGCAGACCTGCGATTCAAAGTCCGCGTAGGTCTGGGTGGCGGCCCAGATGGTGAAGAACAGGTGCTGCGGATCGACCGGCGCCATCTGGCCGCGGTCGATCCACTGCTGCACCACCGCGGCCTTGCGCGACACCAGTTCACGCAGGGCATGGCGCAGCACCTCGCCGATCTCGGGCGCGCCGTGCAGCAGCTCGTTGGCGAACACCCGCGATGCATCGGGATGGCTGGCCGAGAGCCGCATCTTGGCGCGGATGTACTGCTCCAGCGCCACCTGCGGCGGCAGCTCGGCGCGGATCACATCGGCTTCCGACAGCCACAGCTGCAGCGTGTGCGCCAGCACCGCGCGGTACAGCGCCTGCTTGGTGCGGAAGTAGTAATGCAGGTTCGACTTGGGCACGCCGGCGCGCATGGCGATCTCCGCCATGGTGGCGCCGGCAAACCCGGCGCGCGCGAACACGTGCTCGGCCGCGCGCAGGATCATGGCCTGGTTCTCCTGCCGGATGCGACCGCACGCCGCCGCGCGCCCGGGCGGCGCGCGCAGTGTCGGCGCAAGGCCGGCGCGCGGGTCCATCAGCGCGTGCCGTACAGGCGGTCGCCGGCGTCGCCCAGGCCGGGCACGATATAGCCGTGCTCGTTGAGGGTGTCGTCGATGGCCGCGGTGACGATGCCGACGTCCGGATGCGCGCTGCGCAGCGCGCGCAGGCCCGGGCGCGAGGCGATCAGGCACACATACTTCATGGTGGTGACGCCGGCCTCCTTCAGCCGGTTCAGTGCCGCGATGGCCGAATTGCCGGTGGCCAGCATCGGGTCGACCACGATTACCATGCGCTCCTGGATGTCCTCGGGCATCTTGAAGTAATACTCGATCGGCTCCAGCGTCTCGGGATCGCGGTACAGGCCGATATGGCCGACGCGCGCCGCCGGCAGCAGGTCGAGCATGCCATCGATAAAGCCGTTGCCCGCGCGCAGGATCGATACCAGGCACAGCTTCTTGCCGGACAGCACGCGCGACTGCGTGGCCGCGATCGGCGTGCGGATGGCGATGGTTTCCATGGCCAGGTCGCGCGTGGCCTCGTAGGTCAGCAGCTGGCTGATCTCCCGCACCAGGCGGCGGAAGTTGTCGGTGGTGGTCTCCTCGCTGCGCACCAGCGTGACCTTGTGCTGCACCAGCGGATGGTCGACCACCATCACGCCGGACAGGCTGGCAGGGTCGGCGGGGTCCGGCGCGCGCGCCTCGACTGCGGGAACAGCGGTCATGTCGTTCATGGTGACGCTCCTGAAGCCACGTTGCACAAGCCTTCCCTGCTTGCAACGCCGCCCGCGGCGCGGGCGGCGCGTTCAGAACACCGTGCCGTCGCTGGTGATGGCAAACGGCGGCGCGCCGCCGGGCCGGCGCTTGGCGGCGATGCGCCGCCCCGCCGCCCAGGTGCCGCCTTCCAGCACGCGCGCCAGCGGAAACTGCGCTTCCTCCAGCCCCAGCGCCTGGCGCACGCAATCGGCCACCAGGTCCAGGCCGCTGACGGTCAGCGCGCGCCATTCGACGATGACGGGCTCGTCGACCGCATGCGGTTCGGCGGCAAAGCCGGGATCGCGCGGCACCATCAGCTCGAAGTCGTACAGCAGCCCGCCGTTGCGGTACTCGGGCAGGCCGGTCAGCGCGTCGAGGCCGGACACGGTCAGGCCGGCGTCCTCGAGCGGCTCCAGCAGCGAATAGGTCAGCCACTGGGTCAGCTTGTGGAACGGCACCAGCCCGCCCGGGGCCGCCGGATGGCGCCAGCAGTCGCCCAGCGACACGCCCTCGACCACGATGCGCCCCGGCCACACCGGCCCGAGGCCCACCAGCAAGGTGCGCAGCAGGAAGCCGGCATCGAGCTGGCCGCCGACGGCGTGCGCCTTCAGGTAGTCATAGAGGTTGCCCAGCCGCGCCGGCCGGCCGAACAGCGCCGGAGTCGCGTCCATCACCTCGCCCAGCCGGCGCAGCAGCCCGGCGCGGCCTTCCAGGCCCACCAGCGGGTTGTGCTGCGCGACCTGGAAGGCATGGGCAATGCTGTCGGCATCGATGCGCTGCAGGCGCTCGGCATCGGCGCGCAGCGGATCGCCCGGCGCCGCGGAAAAGCCGCCGCGCGCGAACAGGTCGAAGCTGGCCGCGCCCAGTCCTTCCGACCGCGTCAGCACCAGGTCGCTGGCCGGATCGCGGTAGCGCCATTCCGGGCCGGCGCCCGCATCCAGCAGCACGCTGGGGATCACCAGATCGATGCCGATGCGGGCGCGCTCCTCGCGGTGTTCGGGCCCGCTCAGCGCGGCGCGCTCGCACAGCACCTGCCAGCGGTCCGTGCGCTGGTCGCCCGCGCCGCTTTCGAAATGGCGCCAGCGGCTGTGATACGGCACCTGCAGGTCCGGATAGCGCTGCCGGATGGTGCTGGCGACGTAATCGGCAATCGCATGCACGCGGTCCGGGTGCCAGGTGAAGAGCTCGGACGCGCCGCTGGCCACGTGTTCGGTGATCGCCGCGCAATGGGTGCGCACCGCCTCGGCGCACAGCAGCGCCGCCGCGGGATGCCCTTCGGGCACCGGGCTCAGCCAGCCGTTGCCAGGGCGCTCGTTGGCACTGTCCTCGGGATACCTCGTCATTCGTTCAACCCCCTGCCCTTTGCCAGGGCCAGTTCGTTCGCATCCGGCGGCGTGTAGTGCGTGAAGTAGCCGGCGGCCACCTTGGCGTCGATCTCGACACGGGCGTCGGCGGGGATCAGCGCCTCGGGGATCGCCACCTGCTCGACCACCTCGATGCCCTGCGCCACCAGCGCGCCATGCTTCATGTTGCTCATCGACGCCCAGCGGTCGATGCGGCGGATTCCCAGCCAATGGAACACATCCGGCATCAGCTCCTGGAAACGCATGTCCTGCACGCCCGCCACGCATTCGGTACGGGCAAAATAAGTCTCGGCGCGGTCGCCGCCAACCTGGCGCTTGCGGGCGTTGTAGACCAGGAACTTGGTCACCTCGCCCAGCGCGCGGCCCTCCTTGCGGTTGTAGACCACCAGCCCGACACCGCCCTGCTGCGCCATCTCGATGCACACCTCGATGCCGTGTGCCAGGTACGGCCGGCAGGTACAGATGTCTGACCCGAACACATCCGATCCGTTGCATTCATCGTGCACGCGGCAGGCGACGCGGGTCTCGGGCTTGCCCAGCTGGCTGACATCGCCGAAGAAATACAGCGTCATGCCGCCGATCGGCGGCAAGAAAACCTTCAGGTCCGGCCGCGTCACCAGTTCCGGGAACATGCCGCCGGTCTGCTCGAACAGGCTGCGGCGCAGCACGCTTTCCTTGATGCCGAAGCGGGCCGCCATGCCGGGCAAGTACCACACTGGATCGACCGCCGCCTTGGTCACGCGCACGTCGCCATTGGCATGCAACAGGTCGCCGTCTGGCTTTAGCCGGCCCGCGGCGATGGCCGAAACCAGTTCCGGCATGTTGATGTGCGCGCGCGTCACCGCGATGGTCGGGCGGATATCGACGCCGGCGGCGATGCGGTCGGCGAAGACGGTGGAGACCAGGTGCCCCCACGGGTCGAGCGAGACGATCTTGTCCGGGTCGCCCCACTGCGGATGCGGGCCGATGGCCTCGGCGGGCGCGGTATCGGTCAGGTCGGGACGGTGGTCGCGCTGCAGTGTGCCGGAGGCGACCGCCAGCGCACGGTAGATGGCGTAGGCGCCGGCGTGGGTGCCGATCACATTGCGCTGCGCCGGATTGCCCAGGCTGGCAATCACCGGTCCGCGCTCCGCCGCCGTGGCGGCGCCCCAGTGGATCGGCTCCGCCGGCTTGTCGCGGCGCGCGTGCGAAGTCAGGACGATATGGTCGGACATGACACCCTCGGTTCCCGATGGAATCCTGACCAATCGGTCAGGTTTACGATTCCATACTAGGCAACCTTTGTGCCATCACCCAATGCCCGTTTACGCCAGCGTTGCGCCACTGTGTGTGGCGTCCAACGCAAGTCCGCGGCAGGGCCATGCACGCCCGGCGTGCCGACGGCACCACGCCGGCCGCTTGCATGCACCGCCCCGATGCCGCGGGCGTCCACGTAACGCAAGCGCGCTACACGTACGGCACGCGGCTATGGTTGCAAGGGTTACATGGTCGGGCGGCTCGCCGAGCCCGGGCCCGAATCGCCTGCCGCGTCACCGCGGCCGCCCAGCAACGCCCGCAGTGCCGCGAGCGGCTGCGCGCTTTCGACGAAGCGGTAGAACAAGGCCCCCGCCACATTGCTCAGGGCCCAGGCCGCCGCCATGCCCAGAGCGTTCAGCACCGGCTGCCCCGGTGCCAGATGCGACACCAGCGCATTGACCACCAGGCACACCGGGAAATGAACCAGGAACACGGAATAGGAAATGCGCCCGAAGTAGCCCACCACGCGCGCGCGCGGCCAGCGTTCCAGCCATTCGCCGCGGCGCGCCAGCGCCAGCAGCAGCGCGGTGGCCAGCGCCACGGCAATGCGCAGCCGGAAGTCCAGCAGCAGCGCGCCCAGCGCCACCGCGCCGAGCAGCGCCAGCGGCAGCAGCGGCCGGCCGGGGGCGGACGCCCAGTAGGCCAGCGTGCCCATGCCATAGGCACCGAAGAAATACACGGCCCAGATATCCCAAGCGGCATCGCGGTTGAACCAGAACAGCGATGCCACGGCCGCAAGCGCGACCAGGCCGATGCTGACCGCCACGCCCGCCGCCGCCCTGCCGCGCGACACCGCCCGCGCGGCCCACAGCGTGCCCAGCAGCAGCGCGAACAATTGCAGGTCGATGGCCACGTACCAGACCCCGGCCGACAAGGCGTCGACGTCGACGATGTCATGGAGCAGCGTCAGGTGCGCGAGCAACTGCCCCAGCGTGGGCGACGCCGGGATCGAGTCATGCGTCATCCAGTGCCGCGCCGCGGCGGCGCCGGCAATGCTGAGCAGGATCGCCGCGGCAAACGGCACCACCAGTTTCTGGTAACGGCGCCACAGCAGCGACAGCGGGTGCTGGCGGATCTCCAGCCGTCCGTCGGGCGCCAGGCTGCGCGCCGCCAGGAAGCCGCTGATCACCAGGAACACCTGTACCGCGATGCGGGCGTAGTCATGGAGCCAGTCCACCAGCCCCGGCGCCAGTTGGTAGGCGGCGTCGGACATCGGTCCATAGAAGGCGAGGTGGTGCAGGACGATCAGTTGCGAACTGACGGCTTTGAGGGCGTCGATGCACGGCAGGCGCGACGGGCGGGAGCTCATTGTTATAGGGAGGATGCAAAGGGCACGGAAGGCGCGATTCTACCCGCTGCGCCACTCCTCAATGTGGCGCAATACATACATTGTGCGGGTTGGTTACACAGTGGCCCTGCTTGTTGCGAGTTCGACCTCCGCCGCGCCGTGGTAGCGGCGGTGGTCGGGGTTATTGGCACAACGCCAGCAGCGCGATCCACGCCTGGGCATGGGCCGGATCGAGCCACTCCGCCAGCGCCACGGCGCATACGACCGCGCCACCGAGTACCGACAGCCAGGCGGCGAGCGCGGTTGCGCCGGGCCGCCTCATGGCCGTGCCGGCGCCAGACCGGTGCGGGCGATCTGGCGGTCGTCGATCGGCGAATGCAGCGCCGCGGCGACGATACCCAGCGCCATGGCGCCGTACCAGACCGCGTCGTACGAGCGGGTCAGCTCGAACACCAGCCCGCCGAGCCACACGCCCATGAACGAGCCGAGCTGATGGCCCAGGAACACGAAGCCGAACAGCGTGGCGAGATAGCGCACGCCGAACACCTGGGCCAGGATGCCGTTGGTCAACGGCACCGTGCCCAGCCACAGCAACCCCATCGCCGCACTGAAGGCGTACAGCGTCGCCGGGCTCAGCGGCAGCAGCAGGAACATTGCCATCGCCGCGGTGCGCGCGAGGTAGATGCCGGCGAGCAGGTACTTCTTGCTGTGACGCCCGCCCAGCAGCCCGCACACATAGACACCGGCCACGTTGGCCAGCGCGATGATGGCGAGTGCCGCCATGCCGTCGGCCGGGCGCATGCCGCGGTCCAGCAGATAGGCCGGCAGGTGGCTGGCGATGAAGGCAAGCTGGAAGCCGCACGCAAGAAAGCCCAGGTTGAGCAGCCAGAAGCCCGAATGGCCGAAGGCCTCGCGCACGGCGGCGCTCAGCGGCTGGCCCCCGGCCCCGTCCGCCGCGCGGTGGTCCGGCGCCGCCGCGCCGCGGTCCTGGAACGGAAGGGCCAGAGGCAACAGCACGGCCAGTGCCACGGCAAGCAGCAGCAGCGTACCCGCCCATCCTGTCCGCGCCAGCAGCGTCTGTACGCCCGGCACCAGCGCAAACTGGGCGACGCCGCCGACGGCGCCGGCCAGTCCAAGCGCGCGGCTGCGCTGGTTGGCCCCCGTCATCCGGCTGAGCGCGCCGTAGACCACGCCGAAGGTGCTGCCGGACAAGGCCACGCCGAGGCAAAGGCCCGCCGACCACACCAGCGCCGTCGACGTATGCGCCTGCGTCATCCCATAGAGCCCCACGGCATACAGCGCCAGCCCGCCCGCCATCACCTTCCACGAGCCGTAGCGGTCGGCCAGCATGCCGGTGAAGGGCTGCGCCAGCCCCCAGGCCAGGTTCTGCACCGCCATGGCGAACGCGAAGGTCTCGCGGGTCCAGCCGCGCTCGGCAATGATGGGCAGCATGAACAGTCCTTGCACATGGCGCACGCCCAGCGCCACCCCCATCAGCACGCCACCGGCCAGCACCAGCACCCACAGTTGCCGCCACCAGGGCGTGGCAAGCCCGGCCGAGTGGATGGAAGCGGACGAGCGTGGCGGGTGGATGGTCATGACAGCCTCTTTTCGATCAATGGTGCCCGCAGGCGCAATGGCTCTATTGCACGCGGCGCCAGATCTTCCTTCAACCGATCTTTAGGTCGTCCTGCCATGCGCACCTCGCATGGCAGGAGCATCCCGGATCGTGCTGTAATGCAGAATCGCGCGTCTGCCCGGAGTTCACTGCATGTCCATCCCGCTGGTTCGCCTGTTCTCGCTCGATCTGCTCAAGGGCTTCGTCGCCGTCGGCCGACGCATGAGCATTACGCAGGCGGCGGATGACCTGTGCCTGACCCAGTCGGCGGTAAGCCGCCAGATCCATGCGCTGGAGGCGCAGCTGAAGGTGCAGCTGTTCGTGCGCAAGCATCGCGGCGTCGCCTTCACCGCCGAGGGCGAGCGCCTGTTTCGCAGTGCCGACAGCGCGCTGCAGCAGCTGCAGGACGTGGTGGCCGAGGTGCGCCGCAGCGAGGGCCGGCAGCCGGTCACCGTCACCGCCAGCATCGGCGTGACCGGCCTGTGGCTGCTGCCACGGCTGGGCAGCCTGCAGAAGGCCCACCCGCACCTGGATGTGCGCCTGTCGGCCAGCAACCGTATCAGCGACCTGCGCGAAGAGGGCATCGACCTTGCGGTGCGCTATTGCCGCGACGCCGCGGCGCCGCCCGATGCCGTGCGCCTGTTCGGCGAGCACATCGCCCCGATCGCGCATTCGTCGCTGCTGGCCGCGCTCGGGCCGCACAGCGATGCGCTGCTGCAGCTGCCGCTGCTGGAATTCGACGATCCGCGCCCGTGGCTGCAATGGCGCAGTTGGCTGGCCGCGCGCGACCTGCGCCAGGCCAGCCAGCGCGGCATGCTGCGCTTCAACCAGTATGACCAGGTCATCCACGCGGCGCTGGCGGGGCAAGGCGTCGCGCTGGGCCGGCTCGAACTGGTGCGGCCGCTGGTCGACGGCGGCCAGCTGGCGCTGGTGCCGACCGCGCGGCAAGCGCCGCCAAGCCCTAACGCCTACTGGCTGATCCAGGCCGCCGCGCAGCCGCGCGCCGACGTCAGGCGCGTGGCGCAGTGGATCTGCCAGGAAGCCGCGCACACGGTCAAGTCGCCCGCGCGCGCCGCAGCCAGCTGAACCGCAGCGGGCCGGCCCGGCGCGGTGGCGCTTCGATCCGGCACAGCGCCGGGCCCGCACCGTGCAGCGCCGCTACAAAGACCTCGGCGTCCGCTTGCAGCCGATGGCGCTCGCCCGGCGCCAGCAACACATCGGGCGACGGCCGCCCCGGCACCTCGAAGGTCAGCCACAGGTTGCCGCCGCGGCAGACCAGTTCCGTGCCGGCGCGCAGCCGCAGGCCAAGGCATTCCGATTCCAGGGAAAAAGTGCGTGACATGAAAGGCTCCGGTTAGGGCCTTTTCATTGTGCTGAGCGGCGGCGCACGCTGCCATGAGCAATGCGTCGGCCAGCCATCTGGCAGCGGCATGCGAGCCCCGCATGCTAGCGCTGCCCCGTGCGTGTCCCGCCCTGTGCCAGCGCCTCGCCGGGGGGCGCGACATTGAGTGTCGCCAGCAGCAGCCCCATGCCCGCCAGGATGCGGTACTGGCTGGCGAGTTCGGTGTACTGGCCCGTCACAAAGGCGGTGCGGGCGCTGAAGTACTCGTTCTCCGCATTGAGCAGGTCCAGCAGGCTGCGCTGCCCGATGCGGAATTGCCTGCCGTAGCTGAGCCGCGTGGCATCGCTTGCCTGCACATATTGCTGCAGACTGACCAGGCGGTCCTGCGCGGTACGGTTGGCGTTATAAGCCAGCGACACGTTTTCCTGCACCTGCCGCCGCAGCCGTTCCAGGTTCTGCTCGGCTTCCTGGATCTGAAAGCCAGCCTCGCTGATGCGCGCCTTGTCGGCATTGCCGCGGAACACGTTATAGCGCACACGCAGCATCACCCGGCGCTCGTCGGTGGTGCCCAGCACACGGTCGCGGTCGCGTGCCCCGCCCACCTCGAGCTCCAGCCTTGGCCACAAGGCCGAGCGCGCCAGCGCGCGTGCGGCCTCGGCTTCGGCGATATCGGCCTGGCCCGCGCCCAGTGCAGGGTGGCTGGCACCGGCTACTTGCTGCGCCTCGCGCTCGGTTGCGGGCAGGACGGCGGCCAGCGATTCCGGCCGGGACAAGCGCTGCGGTGTCGTCCCGACCACGCGCACGAACGCCGCCTCGGCATCCTGCAGCGCGCCTTGTTCCGCCCGCAGGCTGGCCTTGGCCAGCGCCAGCCGGCTTTCGGCCTGGTAGAGGTCGGCCCGGCGCAGCACGCCGTTATCGGCGCCAAGCCTGATCTGGTCATGGATATGCTGGTGCGCCTCGAGGTTGGCGATGCCGATCGCCACCGTCTCCTGCCGGCGCAGCACCTCGACATAGACCCCGACGGTGCGCAGCGCGATGTCTTCCGCGCTGGCGCCGACCCGGTAGGCCGCGCCGTCGATCCGGGCGCCCTGGCGCTCGACATCGCTGCTCACGCCGAAACCGTCGAACAGCATCTGCGTGATGGTGACGTCGGCGGCATGGCGGCCATACGAGGCGTCCGACATTCCAGCCACGCGGCTGCTTTGGCTGTCCAGCCGCACGCGGCCGGTGGCGCCGCCGATATCGATCCGCGGCAGGTAGCCGGCACGCGCCTGCTTCAGCCCCTCGTCGGCAGCCAGGCGGCGGCTGCCCGCGGCCAGCACTTCGGGATTGCTGTGCACGGCCAGGTCGACCGCCTGGGGCAGCGCCTGGCCGCCCGCGTGCCGCGGCAGCGCCAGCGCCAGCGCCAGCCCCAGCGCCAGCCATGGCAGCACGGGTGCCAGCCGGCACCATGTCGTCGTCATGCTTCCCCCTGCCGGGTACACCGCGCTCGTGCGCTGCACGCGTCCGAACGCGGCGCCCTACCCGCTTATTATGGTTTTGATACTGCCGGCAGCGTTGCCGCCGTCCTGCGTTGCCGCGTGTTGCCGTCTCTCTTGCCCTCTCCCCCCTGCCCCGCCTCCTGCCGGTGGCTGGCTCAGGCCGTATGGATGTTGCCGTTGCTCAGCAGCGTATTCAGGTCCAGTCCCACCACCCCCTGCAGCACGGCGACATCCTGGAACGCGGCGGCGCTGCCGCCGCCGTCCCGGTCCAGGCTGACCACGGTATTGCCATCGACTTCGGCCAGACGCACGAATTGCGCCACATTGGCGCCGGTCACGCTGACGCCCGACAGCAGCTCCGACAGGTCCAGCACATCACCCCCTGCCGACGCCGGCGCGAGGTCGAAGTCAGTGATCGTATCGACCGAAGCGGCCTCGGCGCGCAGGAAGCGGAAGGTATCGCTGCCTGCGCCGCCCGCGAGCGTGTCGCTCCCGGCACCGCCGACCAGCAGGTCATTGCCCGCGCCGCCGGCCAAATGGTCATCGCCGGCGCCACCCCGCAGCACATCGTTGCCGGCCGAGCCCGTGATGCTGTCGTTGAAGGCCGATCCAATCACGCCTTCCATGCCCTTGTAGCTGTCGGTGCCCAGATTGACGCTGCCAAGATTGACCGAGGTCGCGCTGCTGCTCTGGACCAGGGTGAAATCGATCGCGCCGGTAGCATCGGAGAAATCCAGCAGGTCGATGCCCGCGCCGCCATCGAGGGTGTCGTTGCCCGCGCCGCCGCGCAGGATGTCATTGGCGCCGCTGCCGGTCAGCGTATCGTTGAACCGCGACCCGATCACGCCCTCCATGTTGCTGTAGGTATCGTTCCCAAGGTTGACGCTGCCAAGATTGACCGACGTCGCGCTGGTGCTCTGGACCAACGTGAAGGCCAGCCCGCTGCCGGCATCGGACAGGTCCAGCATGTCGATGCCGGCGCCGCCATCGAGCGTATCGTCCCCGGCGCCGCCTCGCAGCACGTCATCGCCCGCGCCGCCGCGCAATGTGTCACTCGCCAAGCCGCCGATGAAGACGTCGCTGGCCGCGGCTCCGGTCAGCGCATCGGTGTTGCTGCCACCGTCGAGGTAGGAAGCCTGGTAGGTCTGGCTTGCCAGCGTCACCGTGGCTGCGCCGTTCGTCGACGAGACCTTGACCGACACCGTCGCCGTGCTGCTGCCGCCCGCGCCATCGGAAACGGTATAGCTGAAGCTGCCCGCGGCCGAGTTGTCGGAGTCGAACATGATGTAGCTGTTATTGGTGCCGGGCGCGAACCCCAGGTTGCTGACCGCGCCCGTGGCGCCGCTCAGGCCGGTGATCGACAGTGCCCGGCCATCGACATCGCCGTCATTGGCGAGCAGCGCACTGACCGGTATCAGGATGCTGCCGGTGTTGTTCGAGACATAGACCACGTCCGCGGCTGCCACCGGCGCATCGTTGACCGGCTGGATCGCGATCGCCACGGTATCGATGTCGGCCGTGGCCCCGTCGCTGGTCTGCACCTGCAGCGACGCGGCGCCGGCATAGTCCTTGTCGCCGGCAAACTGCAGGCCATCCAGCGCGGCGCGAATGGCCGCGTCACTGCCAGTGAAGGTCATGGTGCCGTCGGCGCTGCCATCGCCGGCAAGAAACTGCAATCCCGCCGTGCCGTTCAGCGTAATCGTGCCCCGGCTCGCCGTCAGCGTCACCGTGTGGCTGCTGCCGTCCGCATCGAAGAAGCCGAGCGCATTGCCGGTGGCGGTGCTGAATAGCAGCGGCGCGTCTTCACTGACCGACTGCGCCCCCGGAACGCTGTTGATGACGGCATCGTTGGCGCCCACGATATTGACCGTGATGGTCTGCTGCGCGCTCTGGTCGGCCGATGACACCGTGAGCGCATCGCTCACCTGCTGCCCGGCGATCAGCGCATCGGCCTTGCTGTTATCCAGCGTGTAAGTCCAGGCGCCGGTGGTGGTGTTGAACGTGAATGTGCCGTATTGCCCGACCAGGCTGTCCGGCGGAACGGCCGAGAAGTGAGCCTCGCCGCTGTCGACATCGGCCACGGTCAGCGTGCCGCTGGCCGAGGCATCGCCTGCCGTGGCGTTCGCCACGCCGCCGGCTTCCGTCACGGCCGTGTCTTCGCTCGCCGATGCGGTGATGGCCGCCGCATCGTTGGTGCCGGTGATATTGACCGTGATGGTCTGGTTCGCGGTCTGGTCGGCCGATGACACCGTGAGCGCATCGCTCACCTGCTGCCCGGCGATCAGCGCATCGGCCTTGCTGTTATCCAGCGTGTAAGTCCAGGCGCCCGTGGTGCTGTTGAACGTGAACGTGCCGTATTGCCCGACCAGGCTGTCCGGCGGCACGGCCGCGAAGTGAGCCTCGCCGCTGTCGACATCGGCCACGGTCAGCGTGCCGCTGGCCGAGGCATCGCCCGCCGTGGCGTTCGCCACGCCACCGGCTTCCGTCACGGCCGTGTCTTCGCTCGCCGATGCGGTGATGGTCGCCGTATCGTTGGTGCCGGTGATATTGACCGTGATGGTCTGCTGCGCGGTCTGGTCGGCCGACCACACCGTGAGCGCATCGCTGACCTGCTGCCCGGCGATCAGCGCATCGGCCTTGCTGTTATCCAGCGTGTAAGTCCAGGCGCCGGTGGTGGTGTTGAACGTGAATGTGCCGTATTGCCCGACCAGGCTGTCCGACGGAACGGCCGCGAAGTGAGCCTCGCCGTTGTCGACATCGGCCACGGTCAGCGTGCCGCTGGCCGAGGCATCCCCCGCCGTGGCGTTCGCCACGCCACCGGCTTCCGTCACGGCCGTGTCTTCGCTCGCCGATGCGGTGATGGCCGCCGCATCGTTGGTGCCGGTGATCCGGATGCTCAGCGTCGACGCCGCCGAGGCCTGGCCATCCGTTACGCTGTAGCCGAACGACTCATCGACATGGTCGCCAAGGCGCAGCGACTGGACCAGCGGATTGCCGTTGTCCAGGATGTAGCTGTAGCTGCCGTCGGCGTTGATCTGCAGCGTGCCGTACTGGCCGACATAGGTGCCGGGACTGGCTACGGCCAGCACATTGCCGGCGTCGACGTCGCTGTCATTGGCCAGCACGTTGCCGGTAACCGGGTTCGGATGGTTATCTTCGCCGATGGCGTTGGCATCGGCCGCGGCGGTCGGGGCATGGTTGTCGTAGCCGGCAAAATCGGATTTGGTCAGGTCGTGCAGGCCGTCAAGGCGAATCACCATTTCGGCCGTGGCGGGATTGCCATCGATATCGACGTAGACATAGGTGTTGCCGCCCGATTGCTGGTACCAGGCACCATGGGCCGTCGGCGTCAGGCCGCCCCACTGGAAGCCGGTGTCGCCCAGCACCGGGCGCAAGTCCAGGCGATCCGTGACGCGCTGGAAGTCGGCGATGACGTCCATGGCGGCCGCGGTGGAATCGGCGACAGCGTTGTAGACGAAGGTGTCGCGGCCGCTGCCGCCCCTCAGCGCGTCGCCGCCGCCCCCGCCGGCGATGGTGTCGTTGCCGCCTTCGCCGTAGACGCTGTCCCTGCCATTGCCACCGGCGATGATGTCGTCGCCGCCGACGACCGCGCCGTCGCCATTGTCGCCAAAGATCAGGTCGTCGCCGTTGCCGCCCTGGATGCGGTCATTGCCGGGCTGGGCCGACTCATGTCCGCGCCCGAGCAGATAGTCGGCATGGCTGTCGTAGCCGTCGCCATACAGCGTATCGCCGCCGTTGTCGCCGCTGTAGAGCGTCGACGCGCCGTCGGCGCTGCCAATCACGTCGTCGCCGCTGCCGCCATAGACCGCGTCGGTGCCGTTGCCGCCGGACAGGCTGTCGTTGCCGCGCCCGCCGAACACGCGATCCTTGCCGTTGGCCCCCAGCAGCGTGTCGTTGCCATCGCCACCCTCGACAATGTCGTCGCCATTGCCGGCGTCGACATAGTCGCTGCCATCGCCGGCGCTGACATAGTCGTTGCCGTTGCCGCTCAGAATGGTGTCGCTGCTTGCGGTGCCGGTGAGGCTGTCGCTGCCGTTGGTGCCAGTCACGGTTGCCATGGTCGTTCTCTCTCCGTCCTCAATGCAGGCCTGGTGGCCATGCCTTGCTTGTTATGGTTGCAAAAGGCTCGCGTGCGAGCGCGGGCCCTATCTTTCACGGAACGCCATGTCCCGGGTCTTGATGATGGGCTTGAGCAGGTAATGGAGCACCGTCTTCTGGCCCGTCAGTACATCCACCGTGGCGACCATGCCGGGCAGGATCGGCACCTGCACCGCACTTCCCGCCGGCCGGTTGTCGCGGGTGCGCACGCGCACCAGGTAATAGCTCTCGGGACGCTCGCCGGGCCGTTCTGGCGTGAGCGTATCGGCGCTGATATGTTCGACGGTGCCGGCAAAGCCACCATAGATGGAGAAGTCGTAGGCCGACAGCTTGACCACGGCGGGCTGGCCCGGCCGCAGGAAGGCGATGTCGGCCGGACGCACGCGCGCCTCGACCAGCAAGGTGTCTTCGAGCGGCACGATTTCCACCAGGTCCATGCCGGGCTGGACCACGCCACCCACGGTGTTGACCTTGAGCTGCTTGACAATCCCGGCCAGCGGCGAGCGCACCAGGGTGCGATCGACCCGGTCCTGCAAGGCCGTGTTGGTCGCGCTCAGCGCTGCCTGCTCGGCCTTGGCCTGGTTGAGTTCGCGCATGGCCTCGGCGCGGAAATGCGCACTCGCTTCGTCGAGCTTCTGCTGGCTCTCGCGATAGGCCGCTTCGAGGCGCGGCATCGCCAGCCGCGACGCGTCGAGCTCCCCTTTGAGGTCATTGGTCTGCCGCTCCAGCCGCAGCACGTCGACATCGGAGACCACGCCCTGCGCCACCATCGGCCGCATCATCGCCAACTCCTGCGCCACCAGGCGATGGCTCTGCCGCAGTTGCTGCTCGCGCGAGCGCTTTTCAGCCAGCTCCTGCCGGCGCTGCTCCGACTGCTGGCGCAGCACGGCCAGGTTCGCTTCCAGCGCATGCTTGCGCGAGTCGAACAGCGCGCGTTCCTCGGCCACGAAACGGCGCGCATCGCCGTCGCCGCCGCCCGCACCGGCGCCGAAATCGGTGCCAGCGGCCTCGGCACTCAGGCGCGCGATGCGCGCCACCAGCGCATCGTCCTTGGTACGGCCTTCCTGGTACGAGGCGGTGAAGCGCGTATCGTCGATCCGCATCAGCGGCTGGCCCTTGTCGACCACCTGTCCGGGCCGGACCAGGATCTGCGCCACGATCCCGCCTTCCAGGTTCTGCACCACCTGCACCTGGCTAGACGGAATCACCTTGCCCTCGCCCACTGCCACCTCATCGACCCGCGCCAGCGCCGCCCAGCTCAGCGCCACGATGACGAAGACCGCGGCGCACCACAGGATCCAGTGCGCGAACCAGCGTGGCCGCGCCAGCGCCGCTTCGTCGCGAGGATCCATGAATGCGGAGTCGTCGGCGTGCGGCCGCAGCGCGGCGGCCACGCGGCGCGCAAGGGTGCGGGGCTCAGGCCGAGGCGACATGGAGCTTTCTCCCCGCGAGCGCGTTCAGCACCTCGGCCTTGGGCCCGTCCGCGACGATGCGGCCCTGGTCCATCACGATCAGGCGATCGACCAGGCTCAGCAGCGAGCCGCGATGGGTCACCAGCAACAGCGTGCGCTCGCCTAGCGCTGCCGCGAGCCGCGCCTTGAACTGCTCTTCGGTGCGGTTGTCCATGGCACTGCTGGGTTCGTCGAACAGCAGCACCGGCGGCTGCAACAGCTCCGCGCGCGCGATGGCGATGGCCTGCCGCTGTCCGCCAGAAAGCCCCTCGCCGCGCTCGCCCAGGCGCAGGTCATAGCCCTGTGGCAGGCGCTCGATGAAATCGCTGACGCCGCCCAGGCGCGCGGCGCGCAGCACGGCGGCATCGTCGGCGTAGGGCGCGCCGATCACGATGTTGTCGCGCACCGTGCCGCTGAACAGCATCACGTCCTGCGGCACATAACCGATATCGCGCCGCAGCGCCGCCGGGTCGAGCTGGCGCACCTCGGCGCCGTCGATCAGCACCGCGCCGGCATCGGGCGGATACAGGCCCAGGATCAGCTTTTCGATGGTGGTCTTGCCCGAGCCGATGCGGCCGATCAGCCCGACCCGCTCGCCGCTGGCAATGCGGAATGACACACCGTCGAGCGCGGCACCGTCGCGGCCGGGATAGCGGAAGCTGACCGCGCGGAATTCGATCTCGCCGCGCAAGGGCGGGCGGTGCAGGAAATGCCTGCCGGGCGGGCGCTCGACCGGCAACGCCATGGTCCGGTCGAGGGCGGCCAGCGCGGTGCGCGCCTGGTGATAGCGCGTGGTCAGCCCGGCCATCTGCGACAGCGGCGCCAGCGCACGCCCCGCCAGGAGGGTGCAGGCGATCAGCCCGCCCATGGTGAGGCGGTCGTCGGCGATCTGGTAGACGCCAATGACGACCACCCCGAGCGTGGCGGCCTGCTGCGCGAACAGCGCAGCGTTGATGACGCACGCCGACAACCAGCGCGCGCGCAGCGCCAGCCTTGCCATCTGCCCGACCACCTGCTCCCACTGTCGCTGCGCGACACCTTCCGCTCCGGTGGTCTTGATGGTCTCCAGCCCCACCAGTGTCTCCACCAGCGCCGCCTGCCGCTGTGCCGCGCAGGCACTGCTGGCGCGCACCGCGCGCGACAGCGGCCCCTGCAGCGCCAGGCTGAGGCCCAGCACCAGGGGCACCGTCAGCAGCGGCACCCATGCGAGCGGGCCGCCCACCCAGAACATCGCGGCGATGAAAACCGCGGCAAACGGCAGGTCGATCAGCGTGGTGATGGTGGCGGAGGTCAGGAAATCGCGCACCGATTCGAATTCCTGCAACTGGCTGCTGAGGCTGCCGACCGAGGCGGGCCGTGACTTCATCTCGATGCCCAGCACTTTCTCGAACAGCGTGGCGGATACCGTCACGTCGATGCGCTTGCCGGCCACGTCGACAAAGTAGCCGCGCAGCATGCGCATGGCGAGTTCGAACAGCAGCACCAGGCCGACGCCCACCGCAAGCGCCCACAGGGTCACGAGCGCATGGTTCGGCACCACGCGGTCATAAACGTTCATGGTGAACAGCGGCATCACCAGCGCAAACAGGCTCAGCAGCCAGGAAGCCACCAACACCTCGCCATAGACCGGCCAGGCCTGCCGCATCACGCCCCAGAACCATGCCTGCGGTGCGCGATCAGGCGCGTGATCAGGCGCGTGAGCGGGCGCGGCATCGATACCTGCCCGGGCGCCCTCCGACCGGTACGCGGGCCGCGCAAAGATGGCGTAGCCGGTGTAGCGCGCCAGCAGTTCTTCGCCACGCACGGCCTGTTCGCCGTCACCGAACTCGGGCAGCACCACCACCAGCATGCCCGCCTCTTCGCGGCGCACCAGGATGCAGGCCCCGCCCTGGTCCAGCAGCAGGATCGCCGGCAGGACGCGGTCAGGAATCTCGTCGGGCTTGCGCCGTACCAGCCGCGCGCAAAGGCCGGCTCGCGCGGCGGCACGCGCGCACAACGCGGGGGTCAGGCGATGGTCCTCCAGTGGCAGCCCGGCCACCACGGCTTGCGCCGAGGCCGGCTGGTGGAAGTGCCGGGCCAGCCAGAGCACGCAGTCCAGCAGCGCATCGTCGGGACGCGCGTCGCGGGACCGACCCGCGGCATCATCCCGGATCTCGCGCGCCGGCGTGGCCGCTGCGTGCATGGCACAGGCCCCGGTGTCAGCGCGACAGTGGACCGGGCTGCAGCCGGGCGATGGCACCTGCCGCCATCGACGTGCGCCCGCGATTGCTTGCTGCCATCGTGCCCCCCTGTCCCGTTGCCATGTCGTTTTTCGCAAGCGTAGGTGAGCCGGACACCGGCGCCCATCGTCCGAATGGCGCTACCGGCGCTTCCAATGCCCGGGAACGCCTCATCCGTTTGGCGTTTCACGCGTGCAACCAAGGCGGGAAACCGCAGCCGTGCCTGGGAATTTGCTTATGACGACAATGTCCTTCGCCTTGGGCGGACCGGGGTATACCCTAACGTCTTCGCCGGATTGCCGGCTGCTTCTCAGTTTCCCCGCATGACCGCCTTCGCCTTGCCTGCCCTGGCCGCCCGCCTTCCCCGCGCCCTCCGCCCGCTCGCGGCAATCCTGCTCGCCGCCGGCGCCGCCGCCATGCTGGCCCCGGCCGCGGCGCACGCCCAAAGCCCGGTGCTCGACAAGATCCGCGACGCCGGCACCATCGTGCTGGGCTACCGCGAATCGGCGCTGCCGTTCTCGTTTGCCGACGACAAGGGCCAGCCGGCCGGCTATGCCGTCGACCTGTGCCTGCGCGCGGCCGAGGCGGCGCGCCAGAAGCTGGGCCTGAAGGACCTGAAGGTGCGCTGGATGCCGCTGACGCCGCAGAACCGCATTCCGGCGGTGGTGAACGGGCTGGTCGACCTGGATTGCGCCCCCAACACCAACTCGCTCGAGCGCCAGAAGCAGGTTGCGTTCAGCGTCTCGCACTATGTGTCGACGGTGCGCATGCTGGTCCGCGCCGACTCGGGCATCCGCTCGTTCGGCGACCTGCGCGGCAAGACCGTGGTCACCAGCGCGGGCTCGACCGGCGACCGCCACGTGCGCCGCTTCAAGGGCCAGTACGGCTATCACGACGTCTACGCCAAGGACCACGGCGAATCGTTCCTGCTGCTGGAATCGGGCCGGGCCCAGGCCTTCGTGATGGACGATGTGCTGCTGGCCGGACTGCGCGCGCGCGCCAAGGATCCTTCGCAATACGTCATCGTCGGCCCGGCGCTGTCGGTCGAGCAGAACGCGCTGATGCTGTCCAAGGCCGATCCGGAATGGAAGCGACTGGTCGACCAGACCCTGGCCACCACCTTCGCCGGCCCCGAAGTCAAGACGCTGCAGCAGCGCTGGTTCCAGCAGCCCATCGGCAGCCGCGGCATCAACCTGGCGCTGGCGCCTTCGGGCGAGGTGCGCGCGGCCTGGAAGCATCCGTCCGACGCGGTCACCGAATAAGGCGCGCCGGCGGCGCCATGCGCAATCGCGCTGGCGCCGCAATTCAGGGTTTCCATGAGGTTGTCGCGCCGGGCAAGCCCCAAGTTGACAGTCGTGAAGGATGTTGGCGACACTGGCCCGAGCCATCCCTGTGCAGGGCAGGCCAAAGACACGACCGCCCGACGGCGGCATATCTCAGGAGAATCCATGAACAAGTTCGTCGCGACCGCGATCGCACTCTGCCTTGGCGCCGCTTCGCTGGCCGTGCAGGCACAAACCGGCGGCAAGCAGCAGTTCGATCCGTATTCCCAGGGTGCCAAGTCGGGCGAGAAGTTCGACCCGTACAGCCAGGGCGCCAAGGCCGGCGACAAGTTCGATCCGTACAGCCAGGGCGCGAACAAGAGCACCCGCACCGACCTGACCGACCCGTCCGCCGCCGACAAGAAGCCGGCCAAGCAAGGCACCAAGAAAAAGAACAACAAGAGCAGCAAGAAGAAAGCCACCCCCGCTCCGGCTGCCAGCTGAACCACGGCTGCCCCGGATACAAGAAAACCCGCCGCGGCGGGTTTTTTTGTGCCCTCGCGGGCTAGGTGGCCATGGCGCCGGCCACGGCATCTGCTAAGGCGCCTGCGTGTCGCGCTCCAGCGCGGTGACATCGACGCGCTGCACCTTGTCGTCCTGGCGCACCTCGGTGCGCAGCACGAAAGCCTCGGCCGGGCAGTACCAGTCGGTGACGTGCATCACGGTGGGCTCGACCTGCACCAGTTCGCCACCGATCATCAGCGGCCCCAGCGAGGTGCGCTTGTCGTAGGAAATCGGCTGGCATTCCTTGCGGCCCATCAGGGTGTCGAGCATCTGCAGCCTGCCCACGTGGCGCGAACCGATATGGATGGTGGCCCGCTGCGCGTCCATGGTGCTGACCGCTTCATCGGAGCCCAGCGGATAGACCTTCAGCGAGACGCTGGAACTAAATACTTCGCCCTCCAGCGTGGTGCCTTCGCGCAGGTCCAGGCCGGCGTAGTTGAACACCCCCTTGCCGCGGAACGCCGCCTCGCCATACATGCGGGCATAGCGGGCGCGCGCGTTGATGATGGCATGCTGGCTTTCGATGCTGGTTTGCGCCTCGGGCGCACTGCGCTCGATCACCACCTCATGGACCTGGTTGGTGATCACCGGCGGCCCCATCAGCGCCGACAGCGCCGACTTGGAATTGACCTCGAGCTGGGCGCGGCACCCGGTCGGGCTGCGCTTTACATCGCGCAGGGTCATGCGGATCGACATCGGCATCACGCCGTCGCCTTCCATCTGCACATGAGAGCCGGAGCGGAACCACGGCGCGTTGCACAGCACCGCCGCGGCGGCGGCCTGCGCCTGGCTTGCCGCTGCCTGGGCGATGCCGCCGGTGCCGGGCAGCACCGCCATGCCCTGGGCGCCGGCGGGTTGGGCGGAGAGCGTCCCAAACAACGCCACGAACGCCGCCGCGCACGCCAACAGGCCGGCCTGCCGGATTTGCTGAACCCCTGTCTTCACGTCGATCCCCGTCTGGATTGTCCCGCGCCCGGAATCGGCGCCCGTCCCGCTGATATCTGACTGCATCACCTCGGAATTATGGCGTTTTTGTTGCGCATGTAACTGGTCATTTCACGCCGTCGTCGGTCTAACAGCCATGCCGACGACGATGCCGGGGCTCCTTCACCGGTTCGGTCGGCCACATATGCTTTATACATCTCATTTCACAAACAACGGGCGCCGCCGCCACTTCCGGCATCCGTCCGGAGTGACTTGGCCGCCGTGCTACCATTGCGCGCCTCGCGTATTCCAGCGGTTGTGGCGTTCCGGGCGCCTCGCGGTCACGGCGCGCCTGCAGTGCGCTCGCGCGGACATTCCGGTCCGGTGTCCACCGCCAGGCCCGGCTCTGCGTTGTGATGGCTTCCTCATCGCCACGCGACGCCTGAGACCTGGTTCGCCGCGCTTTTCCAGGAGATCCATGCGTAGTTCATCGACCTCGCGGTTTGTCGCCGCGCCGTCCATCGGAGCCACCGCAAGTACCGTCATGCTGGTTGGCCTGCTGATCCTGCTGGTCTGGTTCGGTACCCTGGACATGCGCCACCTGCTGCGCTCCGATGAAGGCCGCTACGCCGAGATTGCCCGCGAGATGGTCGCCACCGGCGACTGGGTCACGATCCGCTACCACGAACTCAAGTATTTCGAGAAACCGCCCTTCCACATGTGGGTGACGGCGCTGGCCTACACCCTGTTTGGCGTCGGCGACTGGCAGGCGCGCCTGTGCGTGGCGTTGTCCGGCATGCTCGGCATCGGCGTGTCGATGCTGGCCGCGGCCCGCTGGTACGGCTGCCGCGTGGCGATGCTGACCGGGCTGGTGCTGGTGTCGACGCCGATGTGGAATGTCGCCGGCCACTTCAATTCGCTCGACATGACGCTGTCCGCTGCCATGGCATGCGTGCTCGCCTGCATGCTGCTGGCCCAGCATCCGGCGGCCACGCCGGCCGTGCGGCGCAACTGGATGCTGGCGTGCTGGGCGGCGATGGGGGTGGCGGTGCTGGTCAAGGGCCTGGTCGGCCTGGCCTTGCCCGGCCTGGTGCTGGTGGTCTATACGCTGGCGACGCGCGACTGGAAGCTGTGGGGCCGCCTGCATCTGCTGGCCGGCATCGCGGTGCTGCTGGCGGTCACGGTGCCGTGGTTCTGGCTGGTGTCCGAACGCAACCCGGAGTTCCTGCGCTTCTTCTTTATCCACGAGCACTGGCAGCGCTACACCTCCAACGTGCACCACCGCGAGGGCGCGCTCTGGTTCTTCGTGCCGCTGCTGCTGGGCGGCTTCCTCCCCTGGCTGGGCCTGGTGCCGCAGATGTGGCAGGCGGTGCGCGAACGCGCCGGGGTGGCGCGCGGCAATGCGCCGCGCCCGTTCCAGCCGGCGCTGCTGGCCGGGCTGTGGGCGGTGGCGATCTTCGTTTTCTTCAGCCTGTCCGGCTCCAAGCTGCCGGGCTATATCGTGCCGGTGTTCCCGGCGCTGGCGCTGCTTGCCGGCGTGGCGCTGGATACCACCACGGAACGCGCGTGGCGCTGGCAGGTCAATGCCATGGTTGCGCTCGGCGTGATCGGGCTGATCGCGATCCCGTTCGTCGGCATGATGGAAAAGCCGGGCACGCCCAATGCGGTGTATCGTGAGTTTGCCGCATGGCTCGCAGTCGCCTTTGCCGTGATGCTGGGCGGCGCGCTGCTGGCTCGCCGGCTGCTGCGCACCCGCGGCGTGCTCCCCAGCGTAGTGGCCTATGCGCTGGCCATGTTGGTCTGCGCCACGGTCGGACTGCGCGCCCACGAAGTGATGGGCCGGCCGAGTTCCGGCGCTGACCTGGTGCCCGCGATCAATGCCGTGCTGGCGCCGGACATGCCGCTGTACAGCGTGCGGCTGCTGGACCACACGCTGCCGTTTTACCTGCGCCGCACGACGATCCTGGTCGAGCATCCGGACGAACTCGAATTCGGCATCAGACGAGAGCCGCAGAAGTGGATCCCGAGCGTCGACCAGTTCCTCGCGCGCTGGCAGGACGGCCAGCGCGCGGTGGCGATCAATGCGCCGCAGACCAACGCCGCGCTGGCCGCGCGCGGCGTGCCGATGCACAAGATCGCCGGCGACCGCCGGCGCGTGGCGGTCGCCAATTTCGCCCTGCCCGGACAGCCAGCACAGACGCAAGCACCGTAATCCGCCAACCGCCTTGCCATGACGCTTTCCACCTTTGCTTTCATCCTGACCGGCGTGCTGCTGAATGCGGCGGCGCAGCTGCTGCTCAAGGCCGGCGTCAACGCCGTCGGCGCCATCACGCTGGATCGCGGCACGCTGCTGGTCACGGCCGTGCGCGTGCTGACGCAATGGCCGGTGCTGGCCGGGCTCACGCTGTACGTGGTCAGCGTGGGCGTCTGGATCGTGGGCCTGTCGCGCGTCGATGTGTCGATCGCCTATCCGATGCTGTCGCTGGGCTATGTGGTCAATGCGCTCGCGGCCTGGTGGCTGTTCGGCGAGATCATCGGCCCCTTGCGCGTGGCCGGCATCCTGCTGATACTGGCGGGCGTCTTCCTGATCGCCCGCTCCTGAAGGCTGTACGCACCTTCGCCTGGCCTGACCGCCGCCGCCTCCTTCGCCTGCCATGACCGCTTCCGCTCCCGCCTTCCTGCCGTTTGTGCGGCCCGAGATCGACGCCGCCGCCATTGCCGAGGTCGGCAAGGTGCTGGCCTCGGGCTGGATCACCTCCGGACCGAAGATGCAGGCCTTCGAGGCCGCGCTGTCCGACCTGTTCGGCGGGCGCCCGGTGCGCACCTTCGCCAACGGCTCGGCAACGATGGAAATCGCGCTGCGCATCGCCGCCATCGGCCCCGGCGATGAAGTCATCACCACGCCGATCACGTGGGTCGCCACCGCCAACGTGGTGGTGGCCGTGGGGGCGAAACCGGTGTTCGTCGACATCGACCCGCGCACGCGCAACCTGGACCTCGATGCGGTCGAGGCCGCCATCACGCCGCGCACGCGCGCCATCATGCCGGTCTACCTGTCCGGCCTGCCGGTCGACATGGAGCGCCTGTACGCGATCGCCGCCAGGCACGGGCTGCGCGTGATCGAAGACGCGGCCCAGGCGATCGACTCGCGCTGGCGCGGCCAGCGCATCGGCGCCTTCGGCGACCTGGTCAGCTTCAGCTTCCAGGCCAACAAGAACATCACCACCATCGAAGGCGGCTGCCTGGTGATGAACACGCCCGAGGAAGCCGTGCGCGCCGAGCGCCTGCGGCTGCAGGGCGTGATCCGCACCGGCCTGGACGGCATGGATGTCGAAGAGCCGGGCGGCAAGTTCAACCTGACCGATGTCAACGCCGCGGTCGGCCTGGCCCAGCTGGAGCGGCTCGATGCCATCACCGCTCGCCGCGCCGAACTGGCCGACACCTATTTCCGTTGCGCCGCCGACAGCGGCCTGCAGGCCCTCGGCATCGAACTGCCGCAGGCGCTGGACCCGCAGGCGGCCACCACCAACTGGCACATGTTCCAGGTGGTGCTGCCGACCGAGCGCATGCGGGGCGGGCCGGCACAGGCGCGGCAGAAGCTCATGGAAGCCATGCGCGAGCGCGGCATCGGCACCGGCGTGCACTACCCGCCGGTCCATCTTTTCACTTACTACCGCTCACTCGGCTGGCGCGAAGGCATGCTGCCGCACGCCGAGCGCATCGGGCGCGGCATCGTCACGCTGCCGCTGTTCCCGGCGATGCAAGCCTCGGACGTGGAGCGGGTCTGCGCAATCCTCAGCGAAACATGCAAACGTCTTTCCCAATGAGCCCGGTCCAGGTCTCGGTCGTCATTCCGGTCTACAACGAAGAAGACGGGCTGCAAGCCCTGTTCGATCGCCTCTATCCGGCGCTGGATGGTCTCGGCGAATCCTACGAGATCATCTTCATCAACGACGGCAGCGTCGACCGCTCGGCGCAGCTGCTGGCGGCGCAGTTCCACAAGCGCCCGGACGTGACCCGGGTGGTGCTGTTCAATGGCAACTTCGGCCAGCACATGGCGATCCTGGCGGGCTTCGAGCACACCCGCGGCAAGATCGTGATCACGCTCGACGCCGACCTGCAGAATCCCCCCGAGGAAATCCCGCGCCTGGTCGAGACCATGCGCGCCGGCCATGACTACGTCGGCACCATCCGCCGCCAGCGCAACGACACCGCGTTCCGCCGCTATGCCTCGCGTGCGATGAACCGGCTGCGCGAGCGCATCACCAGGATCCGCATGACGGACCAGGGCTGCATGCTGCGCGCCTATGACCGCAGCGTGATCGACACCATCAATGCGTGCCGCGAGGTCAATACCTTCATCCCGGCGCTGGCATACACCTTTGCCTCGAACCCGGTCGAGATCGAAGTCGGACACGAGCAGCGCCACGCGGGTGAATCGAAATACTCGCTGTACCAGCTGATCCGCCTGAATTTCGACCTGGTCACCGGTTTCTCGATCGTGCCGCTGCAGTGGTTCTCGGCCATCGGCACCTTGCTGTCGCTGCTGTCCGGGGTGCTGTTCGTGGTGCTGCTGGTGCGGCGCTTCGTGCTGGGTTCCGAAGTACAGGGGCTGTTCACGCTGTTCGCCATGAACTTCTTCCTGATCGGCATCCTGCTGTTCGGCGTGGGCCTGCTGGGCGAATACGTCGGCCGCATCTACCAGGAAGTGCGCGACCGCCCGCGCTACCGCATCAAGGCCATTCTCGAGGCCGACCCGGCCCGCACCGTGGAGCCGTGATGCGCGCCGTCGTCTTTGCCTACCACAATGTCGGCGACCGCTGCCTGCGCGTGCTGCATGCGCGCGGCGTGGAGGTGGCGCTGGTGATCACCCACCGCGACCGGCCCGACGAGAACATCTGGTTCCGCCACGTGGCGGACACCGCCGCCGAGTTGGGCATGCCGTTCCTCTATGGCGAGGACCCGACCGATCCCGCCATCGCCCAGGCCGTGCGCGACGCGCGCCCGGATGTCATCTTCTCGTTCTACTATCGCGCCATGATCCCCGCCGGCGTGCTGGCGCTGGCACCGGGGGGCGCGTTCAACATGCACGGCTCGCTGCTGCCGAAGTACCGCGGCCGCGTGCCGGTCAACTGGGCGGTGCTGCACGGCGAAACCGAGACCGGCGCCACGCTGCACGTGATGGAAGCCAGGCCCGACGCGGGCGATATCGTCGACCAGACCGCCGTGCCGATCCTGCCCGACGATACCGCCGGCGAAGTGTTCGCGAAGGTCACCGTGGCGGCCGAGCAGACGCTGTGGCGCGCGCTGCCCGCGATGATGGCAGGACAGACGCCGCGCCGCCCGAACCGGCTGGCCGAAGGCAGCTATTACTCGGGGCGCAAGCCCGAGGACGGCCGCATCGACTGGAACCGGCCCGCCGCCGAGGTCTACAACCTGATCCGCGCGGTCGCACCGCCCTACCCCGGCGCGTTCACGGAAGTTGGCGGGCAGCGCTTCATCGTGGCGCAGGCACGCCGGCCGCTGCCGGGTGCGGTGCCGTCGACTCCCGCCGGCACGCCAACCGGCCTGCAGGTGCGCGACGGCCAGGTCATCGGCGTGTGCGGCGACGGCGGCCTGGTCATCGTCACGCGGCTAGCGGCACCGGACGGCGCTGCCGTCACGCCGCAGGCGCTTGCCCTGCATCTCCATACCGAACAGTCCGACGAGGGAAACCGATGAAAAAGGTCCTGATTCTCGGCGTCAACGGCTTCATCGGCCACCACCTGACGCGCCGCATCCTGGAAACCACGCCGTGGGAGGTCTACGGCATGGACATGAACACGGACCGCCTGGGCGACCTCGTCGACCACCCGCGCATGCATTTCTTCGAGGGCGACATCACCATCAACAAGGAGTGGATCGAGTACAACATCCGCAAGTGCGACGTGGTGCTGCCGCTGGTCGCCATCGCCACCCCGGCCACCTACGTGCGCCAGCCGCTGCGCGTGTTCGAGCTGGACTTCGAGGCCAACCTGCCGATCGTGCGCGCCGCGGTCAAGTACCGCAAGCACCTGGTGTTCCCGTCGACCTCCGAGGTCTACGGCATGTGCGGCGACGAGGAATTCGACCCCGACGCCTCGCCGCTGGTCTACGGCCCGATCAACAAGCCGCGCTGGATCTACGCCTGCTCCAAGCAGCTGATGGACCGCGTGATCCATGCCTATGGCATGGAGCAAGGGCTCAATTACACGCTGTTCCGCCCCTTCAACTGGATCGGCGCGGGGCTGGACTCGATCTTCGAATCGAAGGAAGGCTCGTCGCGCGTGGTGACGCAGTTCCTGGGCCATATCGTGCGCGGCGAACCGATCAGGCTGGTCGACGGCGGCGCGCAGCAACGGGCCTTCGCCGACATCGCCGACGGCATCAGCGCGCTGATGCGCATCATCGAGAATCCCGGCGGCGTGGCCAGCGGCAAGATCTACAACATCGGCAACCCGGACAATATCCACTCGGTGCGCGAGCTCGCCGAGATGATGCTGAAGATGGCCGCCGACTACCCGGAATACGCGCAGCAGGCGCGCCTCACCCAAATCGTCGAGACCTCGTCGGGCGACTTCTACGGCAAGGGCTACCAGGACGTGCAGCACCGCGTGCCGAAGATCGACAACACCATCGAGGAGCTGGGCTGGCGCCCCGAGATCGGCATGGAAGCG